>NZ_VLKN01000002.1:389905-617268 GCF_007830035.1 Luteimonas cucumeris
GAGCGCCTCGAGTGCCACGGGCTACCAGAGCGCCTCGAGTGCCACGGGCGACCGGAGCGCCTCGAGTGTTTCAGGCATCGGCGCGGTAGCAATGTCTATCGGCTACACCAGTTCGTCATCGGCGGGCAAGGGCGGCGCCATTGTTTGCGTGTACCGCGACGACAACTGGAACCTGGTGCATATCCGCGCATCGAAGGTCGGCGACAACGGAATCAAGCCAGATACGGCCTACACGCTTAATGCATACGGTGAGTTTGTGGAGGTGTCGGCATGAACGCCCTCCCCTGCGCCGTCAGCCAGTCCCTGCGCGAGTACTACAGCAGGCTGGAGGCCGAGGAATCGTGCGCCGAAGCAGTAGACGCCAAGGTTGCAGAGTTTCTGGCCGACCCGGCGAAGGTTGAAGAGGCGGCTGGCTGGTGCGATGGCAATCAGTCGAGCGAGTTCTACGGCGAGCTTGAACGTGCCGGGGCTGCGATGGGCCGCGTGCCTCTGGACCGCCTCATGGGCTCCAGCGAATTGCAGCACGTGCTGCGCCTGTTCGAAGTGCTGACAAACACGCAGGACGCCGCGCTGCGCGACATGGCGCTGGCCTCACTGCGAGCCGATCGCGAAACGCAACTAAACGACGCCAGTGAAGCGGCCTATGTGCGGAGGTGCGCATGATCACCTTCCTCCTGCTATTCGCCGCGCTGATCCTGTTGGGCGGCTGTGCGATGGACATGTACGAAAACGCCGTGTTCGGTGACGAGCGCGGCGCATACGAAGCCCGCGTGCTGAGCCACTTAGACGAGCCGGTCGAAATTGCCGCCCGCATACATGCGCAGATGGTGGCCGATGGCTTGTTCCGCGACACCAGCGCCCGCGAGCGCGCTACCGATGAGGTGTCGGCATGAGTGGGCATACGCCGGGGCCGTGGACGCTTGACACGGTTCGCACCACCAGCGGCCTTTGTCACAAGGTCGGGCCCTTCCCTTGGAAGGATGGGAAGACGAACCACGCATGTGTTTACGACGATTACCGGGGATGTGGAGACGGTACGCCAGAGCTAGTTGCCAACGCCCGCCTGATCGCAGCCGCGCCGGATTTGTTTGACTCACTTTCACTACTGATCGAAGTTGAGGAAGGCGACCTGACAGGCGCTGACTTCCGGAGAGAGATTAATTCCGCGAAGAAGGCCGCCAAAGCCGCCATCGCCAAGGCGACGCAGCCATGAACGACCTCCTGCAGCGCCTGGAACGCGATTTCGTCGAGCAGATGGCCGGCACTACTCCGCCTGTGCAGTTCCCGCCACAACCTCAGCCGCCTATGCCGGTTCCGGTGTGGCCGAAGCAAGAGGGTCACGAACTGTGATTGCCAACTTATTCAAGCCACGCAACCTGCCGCCGCCCGATCCGCGCTGTCGTACGTATGACTTCGCACAGACGGCCGAACTGTTCCGCAATTTCGAGCAATACACCACTTCCCCCCTCCCCTGCCTCCGCCAATTCGGCGGACCTCTCTCGATGTGCCAACGGGTACCGCCTATGCGGTGGGGGCAGGGGTTTTTATGACCAGGCTGGCGTCGATCCGGCCTACTACACGCAACACACCTACGAACAATTGAGCCGAGGTTTCTAATGGATCAGCTTCCGAACCTTGCAGGAATTGCTACTGCCGATCTTGTCGAGAAGATCGGGGGAGGCAACTTTTCGGCGAGCTATATCAACTGGTCGCGCACTTTGAACCTGTTGCGCAAGCACGCTCCGGGCTGGATGCCAGAACTGGTAACGACGCAGGACGGCGGCGTGCTGCACCGAGCCCCCGCCGGAGGCTACCTGCTGCTGCGCTTCCGTCACCTTGACGGAAGAACTACGCCGGAGGTTCCGCAGGCCGTCATGGACCCGCGAAACGCCGCGATCAGTTTCGACAAGATCACCGCGCGCGACATTACCGACACGCACCGCCGTGGTGTGTGCATGGCTGCTGCGTTTACGTTTGGACTTGCGTACGAGCTGTGGGCGAAAGTTTCGCTGGAGTCAGGGTACGCGGCCGAACAGGAGTCATCTGACGAAACCGACGCCCGCCCGTCTGCCGAAGAGGCACGCCGAATCAAATGCTCGGAACTGGTGGAAGCCTATAGCGCGTCCGTAGACGCGATCCGCAACGGCATCGACTCTGGCGACTTCTACACAGCCGCCGAGGCTTGGTACGAACTTCCGCAGGACGTGATGCGCGGCCTGTGGGTAGCGCCATCCAAGGGCGGCCCATTCACCACCAAGCAGCGCGAAGCCATGCGCACCGACGAGTTCACCAAGTACCGCCCACAACAGGATCAAGCCGCATGAACAACTGCACATTTATCGGACGCGTCGGTAAGGACGCAGCGACACGCTTCACGCAAGGCGGCGACCCCGTGACTGGTTGGTCGCTGGCCGTCGACTCTGGTTACGGCGACAAGAAGCAAACCCTGTGGCTGGACTGCAGCCTGTGGGGCAAGCGCGGCGAGAAGGTCGCGGAGTACATCACCAAGGGATCGCAGCTGGGCGCTACTGGCGAACTCGGCACGCGCGAACACGATGGCAAAACGTACCTGACGCTGCGGGTTGCGGAAGTCTCTTTGATCGGCGGAAAGCCGGAAGGCGCGCAGCGTCAGCGCCAGGAGCCGAAGCCGGCGCCCAGCGAAATGCAAGACGACGACATTCCCTTCTAGAACACAGTGGTCCGCGCTTAGAGCGCGCTGCCAGCGGCAGGTGCCGATAACAGCCGCAGTCGCGGCGCATGAGCCCTCGGGCGCATCTCCATGCGTGACGCGATACCGAAGGCGACCCGGTTTGTAGGTCGCCGGATTCTGACCCGCACACGGCCCGGAGACACAAATGACTGACTACGATTTCAGACAGCACATCGGCGAGTGGGTGGATACGCGCAGTGGCGGCTTCATCACCCCATCGGAGACCAACAGTGACTGACACCTACGACGCAGTATTTCAGGCCGCCCCTCAGGAGGGGGATTGGCCCGACTACGTGATGCTGCGCGACACGAAGCTGTACGACGATATGGGCGGCCTTGGGCAGCGCATATTCACGACGGCCGGCGCTGGATACACGAAGGTCAAGTACGTTCGCGCGGACCTGTCCGCCAACCCCCAGCCGCAGGGCGATGCCACCCCGCAGGTGTCGGGCGGTGGGGAGGTTCGCGGCCACATCGCAATGCTGCGCAGCCTGCGGATGATGTACGAAGATGGATCGATGGATGCCGAAGACCACCTCGGCACTATTAGCGCCCTCCAGGCGGCAATCGCCGTCCTGTCCGCCACCCAAACAAAACCAGAGCCAGAACAAGAGTTTGAGACGACACCGCCTGACTGGCCTATCGCCACCCACACGCAGGCCCTGCCGGGTTGCGAGTCATGGCGCCCAATGGAAACTGCGCCGCGCGACGGCACACTGCTTCGCCTGCTGGTGAAGTTCACCGAACACGCCATCGAGGACAGTACCGACCCAGTGCCGACCATCGGTGCATGGCCAGGCGACGGCGACCCGGATAGCGATTGGCAATTCGCCGGCTGGTGCTGGACGCACGACCACTTCACCGAGGGAAAGGGGACGCCGCTCGGTTGGCTTCCCATGCTTTGCGCCACTACGCAGGCCCGGCCGGATGGCGGGGAGGCGGTGGCGTGGCAGTACGAACTTCACGGCCATTGGCAAACCGTTGGGTCCGACGAGCCGTGGCGATCCAAGGGCCTGAGCGTACGCCCTCTCTACACCCACCCATCCCCGGCCGACGTGTCGCGGCTGGTGGCGGCGTGCGAAAAACTAGGGCCGTGGATGAGCGCGGCGCCGTGGATGAGCGCGGCACTGTCGGACGACGCAGCATGCGAAGATTTCAAAGAGTGCGCGCTTGGATTTATTGAGGCGCTGCACACATTCACCACCGACAAGCAGCGCGGCAGCGATGGGGAATCTGTGCCGGACGCGCAGGTGCAGGGGGAGCGCGCCATCGTGTTTGAGACAGCGTGTGGATGCCACCCTGAAACCTGCTGCCACGGCGACTACATGCTCGGTATCGACGGCGAGACGGTGGCCGATGGCTCCGAGCAGAGGATGCGCAAGATCGCGGATGCAGTGAACGCCGCCAACCCTTCCGCCTGTGAGCTGGGGGCGGACACCTTCGCCATCCCGCGCCACTACACCGAGAACCTGCTGTCGGCGGCTTGCCTGCTGGAGCTGAGTGGCAATGGTGAGGACAAGCGCGAGGCGGCCGTACTGCGCAACATCGCAGGGCTCGCCCTCCAACATCGCGGCGATAGTCAGGAGGTGGGCCGTGTCTAATCCTAACGGGATGGTGTCGCTAGTGAACTTCCTTGGCGACGAGAAGATCAAGTTCCAAGTGGTCCACCAGAGCGCGACGAACGTCACAACCAAAAGTGGCGGCGTGGCAAGGGTGACGCTGGAAACAGAGGCTGGGAATATCTCGCCGGCTGACCTGCTAACCGGAAAGCCGACGAGGTACGGGCTGCTGCTGTGGGTGGATTCGGACGACTTCAATTCGTGGATGCAGCATCGCGGCGATAGTCGCGGCGGGGAGGGGTGAGATGGACAGGCGCGTCTATTCCGCAGTGATCGCATGCAACGGCGTGTGGCCCGCTGAGCTGGTCAGCGGCGTCATGTTCTACGACGGCTACAGGGTCACCGCTGCCGAGTTCATCGCAGCCGGTGGCCGCATCGGAGCAACCCCATGACCGCCAACACACTAGAGCAGCGTGCCCGCGAGTTGCTGGCGGCTGAGTATGATCGATATGGGCTACGCGGTTCGTACTACATCACTAATCCTGACATGGGAGAGCTAACGGGCACAGAGCCGGACGATCCTCCCATCAGCGTCGTTCTTAGCTCCATCGAAACAGCCCTGCGACTGTCCGCTGGGGCGGATTGTCCGAAGCGCCTTATCGGCTGGCGCACCGGCGACTACTTGTACGAGACGGCCGACCGATCCCTGGCTATGAGCTTGCAGGGAAATTACGAAGTGCTTCCGATCTTCGAGGGCGACCCGAACACGAAACTCGCCGCCCCTCGCCATGAGCCGGACGATGCGCTGCGTGGAGATAAGACATGAGCGACTTTCCCGATGGCACGATCCTGATTGAGATTCGAGGAATCTATGATGGTTGGTCCGTCGCCAAACTACCGGACGGAACGCTGGTTAACCGTTGGCCTGAGGATGATCGTCGTTATGCGTCTACTCAGGACTGGATTCATCGCGCGGAGGAAAACAGCAATGACCGATGACAAGGTTCCTCTGGCGATCCGAGAGAAAGCTCGCGACCTGCATTACGCAATAACAGATGCAATCCGGCTGCACCATCTAACCCCGCCCGCACACAACGAATTGCGAAGGCTTCTGACAGAGGCCCTCGCCACCGACTACGAAGCCGCGAGTGCGCGGGCTGAGGCTGCGGAGGCTCTGTTGCGACAGGTGATAGACGCGCATACCGGCGAGAACATCGATGGATGCGGTATGACCAACGCGCAGCTTTCCGCAATCGCCGCACAGCAGGCGCTCGCCATTGATGGCCTACGCCAGACCCGCGACGACATTGCCGGAGACTGATCGTGTCAGCCCCTTCTCCAACCCCAGATGCTGAAGGACTCAACTGCAACCGCAGCAGTGTCATGTGCATGCGCGATCACGCGATAGCCCTGCCTCAACGCGACCACGTCGTCAGGATGGACGTTGATCCCGTTCAAGGCTGCAGCCCTAATGTCGCTGATCTTATGGGCGACCCTGCCAAAGTAAGCTACGGCGTCAAGAACGGGTGCCGCAAGCGCACTCAGTGGCAGGTCCCAGACGGGAATCTCCTCCAATTGTTTCAGCAGCGGAACCTCAGTTGCTTCGCGATAGCTATCGAAAAAAGACGTGCCCACAGACTTGTCAGCAAGCCGCTCTGCTGCGAGTGCAATGTTCATGGCGTACTTCAGCAATATGACCACGGACTTCGCACGCTGCCTCAACGCGAGTCGATGCTGTACGTGGACAACGTACAGGGCAGTAGGAATGGACAGCGCCGTCAGAAAGGCTTGTGCCAGGGCAGCCCACACCTCAGGCGACCAACTTTTCCAGTCCAGATAGAAGCAGTAATCCATCGCACGCCCCCTGAACACGCCTCCGCGTGTACGTCGGGACTCTACCAGCACCGGAGCGTCGAATGACCATTCCCCGCATCGAAATCGAAGCCACGCTGTCAATGGCCCTACACGGCTCCCGCTGCGAGTTGCCTGCGGAGGTAGCCGTCGAACTGTGCCGGACGTGGCTGGCGGTGCATGGTGCGCTGGTTGCGAAAGCCTGCGAAGTACAGATCAGCGCCAGCAACACTCGGCTGCTTGTGGCGATTTGTGGCGACAGAGCCGGAGCGGCTGCACTGCAGGGCCGCCGTGTCCGGCTGGTTGTGGAGGATGAGCGGTGAGTGACCTAGTCAGCCGTGCAAAAGAACTGGCTTATCGCGCTCACGCCGGACAGGTGGACAAGGCGGGCCGTCCATACATCGAGCATGTGGCCCGCGTGGCTGCTGCGGTGTCGGACGATCCCGAGGCCGAGGCGGTGGCTTGGCTGCATGACGTTCTGGAGGACTGCCACGGCAGCGGGGAAGACATTTTGGACTTCCCGGCTCGTCTTGTTAAGCCAGTTATAGCCCTGACCCGATGGGCACTGGAGACGGACGAACACTACTACCCATTGGTTCGGGCACATCCCATCGCCCTCCGCGTCAAGCTGGCCGACATAGCGGACAACGCCGACGAGTCCCGGCTTGCGCTACTGGACGACAATACGGCTGAACGACTGCGCAGGAAGTATGCGAAGGCGCGTAAGGCGCTGGGGGTGGGCGGTGAGTGACAACACGCTAGCCATCATTGCCGCCGTGGTCACTGGCGACCGCTGGCTCACGGCGGACGCGTGCGCGGTGTACTTGGGGATGGTGACGCCGAAGGGCGAGCCGAACCGACGCGGCTTCTTGGAGCGCATCGCGTGCAAGCCTAGCTTCCCGAAGCCGCTGGTGCTTGGGAATCAGAAGTCGTGGAAGAAGTCGGAAGTGGATCAGTGGGCCGAGGACGAACGGCGGATCAGCCGAGCCGCCTAGCCATGTCGCTGGCCGACTCGTTGTAATAGATCATCAGACTCTTCAGGTCGCGGTGGCCGATCACCAGCGCAAGCTGCATCACGTCAAGCTTCTTGGACAGCCGCCAGATCGCCTCGGCGCGCGTGTCGTGGAAGTGGATGGCCCTATGCTTCTCGGGCCGCATCTTGCGCCACAAGGCATCTCTGCTGGCGTCATCCAGGCCAAACACCGGCCCATCACCTTCGGGCAGTACCTTCAGGATTGCCAGCGCCCGCTTTGACAGCGGCACGTCGCGGGCATCGCCATTCTTGGTCTTGGGTAGATGCACGTAACGCGCAGCCGTGTGGACGTTTTCCCAGCGCATGGCGACCATCTCGCCAGAGCGCATGGCCGTCTCCAGCGCGAACAGGAACATCAGGCCGACCCGCTGGGTCTGCGTGACGGCCTTGAGCTTGCCCCCCACGCCCAGCGCGGCAGCCAAATCATTGACCTCAGTTTCTGACAGCCGGCGCGCCCTCCCCTTTGGTGTCTCCGGCCAGCGCACGTCCTTCATCGGGTTGACGCGGATCCAGTGCCAGTCGCGCCGCGCCACTTCCAGCACTGACCGCAGCAGGTTCATCTCGCGGGCAACTGTGCCGGGCTTGACCTGCTTCAGTCGGTCGTCTCGCCAGTCGGCGAAGTCGTTACCGACCAGAGCCTCCATGCGCCGATTGGCTATCGGGTATTTCTCCATAGCGGTCAGCCGGATTTCCTCCCAGCGCGCCCCGCCCCGATCAGGCGTCACCTCACGCACATAGCGGCGCATCGCGTCGCCGTAGGTCTTGTCTGGCAGCTTGCGCCCGGATAGCTCCGCCTCGCGCTCCAGCGCCCATCTGGACGCTTCCTGACGGGTCTGGAACGTGTCAGAGTCGCGCACGCCTTGGACGTAGACCTGCGCCCGCCACTTCGACCCGTTGCGTTGAATGCTCGCCATGCCCCTATTGTGTGGGGAAATTTTGGGGAGCGCATGCGGGCAAACTGGGTCAAATCCGGGCAACGGCGTAAGGCCGCTATCTACCGGATTCGCCTTGTTTGTAGGGGTTTCCCGCGAAAATCAGGCAGTTACGGGCGGGCCTGATTTTGGATGGTGGTGCCGGAAATAGGAATCGAACCTACGACCTACGCATTACGAATGCGCCGCTCTACCAACTGAGCTATTCCGGCTTGGGGCGTGGATTGTAGGTTTTGCGGGGGTTTAGGGTCAATCGACCAGGCGCAGCCGCAATTCCTTGGGCAGTGCGAAAACCATGTCCTCGGGCTCACCGTCGAGGTCCCGGACGGAATGCGCGCCCAGTTCATGCAGCCGCGCCAGCACGCCCTGCACCAGCACTTCGGGCGCCGAGGCGCCGGCGGTGACGCCGATGTGGCGGCGACCATGGACCCAGTGCGGGTCGATTTCCACGGCGCCGTCGATCAGATAGGCCTCGACGCCTTCGCGTTCGGCCAGCTCGCGCAGGCGGTTGGAGTTGGAACTGTTCGGCGAGCCGACCACCAGCACCAGGTCGCAGTGCTGGGCCAGTTCGCGCACGGCGTCCTGACGGTTCTGGGTGGCGTAGCAGATGTCGTCGTTTTTCGGGCCCTGGATCGCCGGGAAACGCGCCTGCAGCGCCTCGATGATGCCGCGGGTGTCGTCCACCGACAGCGTGGTCTGGGTGGTGTAGGACAGGTTCTCGGGCTGGTCGACCTGCAGCACGGCGACATCGTCCAGATCCTCGACCAGGTAGATGCGGCCGCTGCCGGCCTCGGCGTTCCATTGCCCCATCGTGCCTTCGACTTCGGGATGGCCGGCGTGGCCGATCAGCACCATGTCGCGGCCGGCGCGACACTGGCGCGCGACTTCCAGATGCACCTTGGTCACCAGTGGGCAGGTCGCGTCGAACACTTTCAGGCCGCGGCGGTCGGCTTCCAGGCGCACGGCCTGCGAGACGCCATGCGCGCTGAAGATGACGGTGGCGCCGTCGGGCACTTCGTCGAGTTCCTCGACGAAGATCGCGCCGCGGTGCTTCAGGTCCTCGACCACGAAGCGGTTGTGCACCACCTCGTGGCGCACGTAGATCGGCGCGCCGAGTGTTTCCAGCGCGCGCTTGACGATCTCGATCGCGCGGTCGACGCCGGCGCAGAAACCACGGGGATTGGCAAGTACGACATCCATGGGCGAATTATCGCGCTTTCCGCGCGCGCCTGCCGTCGATCAGGCCGAACAGGGCGATGCCGATGGCGCCTCCGACCACGGCCGCGTCGGCGACGTTGAACGCCGGCCAGTAATGACCGCGCCAGTACCACTGCACGAAGTCGACCACATGGCCGTGCTGGAGGCGGTCGAGCACATTGCCAATCGCGCCGCCGATGACCAGCGCGAACGGCAGCGCGGTGCGACAGTCGCGACGCGGCGTGCGCGAGAGCCAGAACACCAGCAGGCCGCTGATCGCCACGGCCAGTATCACGAAGAAGTATTTCTGCCAGCCACCGGCCTCGCTGAGGAAGCTGAAGGCGGCGCCCGTGTTGTAGGTGCGATACCAGTTCCAGAAGCCGTCGATCACCGGGATCGCGGTGTATTCAGGCAGGCTGTTGAGTACCCACAGCTTGGTCAATTGATCCAGCACGATGATGGCGATCGACAGCAGCAGCCAGACCAGTGCGTTGGGTTTTGGATGGGTGGTCATTGGATAGGGTTCACTCTCTTTTCGTCATTCCGGCGCAGGTCCGGATTTGCCGCGTCTTTCGATAAACTGAGCGATCGGAATACTATGGTTTGTTCCGAGGCACGCGCGACAATTCGTCAACTGGTTCTGCGCCCTTCCCCAGCGGGAAGGGGCAATGCCCGTCAGAACCAGCGACGATCCTCGCCCGGACCTTCGATGTTGGAGACGCAGCGCACGCACAGTTGCGGGTGCTCTGCGACCGTGCCGACATCGGCGCGATGGTGCCAGCAACGCACGCACTTGGGCTTTTCGGTCACGCTGGCCTCGACCACCAGTTCCTTGAGGTTGTCGTCGGCGATCACCGAAACATCGCCACTGATCAGCAGAAAGCGCAATTCGTCGACGATCGGCGCCAGCGCGTTCTGGTAGGCGACGCCGCAGCGCAACTGGATTTCCGCCTGCAACGCGGCGCCGATGGCGCCACTGGCGCGCATCGGCTCCAGCACCTTGGCCACCATTTCGCGCAATGCGAGCAGGCGTTCGAAATCGTGATCCGCGAGCGCGGCATCGCTTTCCAGCGGCGCCAGGCCTTCATACCAGGTCGCGAACAGCACGTTGTCGCCACGCTTGCCCTGCTCGGTCGTCGCCGGCAGGTACTGCCACATCTCGTCGGCGGTGAAGCCGAGGATCGGCGCGATCCAGCGCACGAAGGCCTCGGCGATACGATACATCGCGCTTTGCGCCGAACGGCGACCGCGCGAATCCTCGCCCATCGTGTACAGGCGATCCTTGGTCACATCGAGATAAAGCGAGCCGAGATCGACGCTGCAGAAGTTGGACAGCGCCTGCACGATCTCCGCGAAATCGTAGCGTGCGTAAGCGTCCGCGATCTGCTGCTGCAACTGCCAGGCGCGATGCACGATCCACCGATCCAGCGCCACCATGTCGTCGAGCGGTCGCAGGTGCTGCTGCGGGTCGAAGCCATGCAGGTTGCCGAGCAGGAAGCGCGCGGTGTTGCGGATGCGGCGGTAAGCGTCGCCACTGCGCTTGAGGATCTCGTCGGACACCGACATCTCGTTGCGGTAGTCGGTGCCGGCGATCCACAGGCGCAGCACGTCGGCGCCCATGGCGTCGATCACCTTGTGCGGATCGACCACGTTGCCCAGCGACTTGGACATCTTGCGTCCGTCGGCGTCGACCGCGAAACCATGGGTGAGTACCTGCCGGTAAGGTGCTACGCCATCGATGGCCACGCCGGTCAGCAACGAAGACTGGAACCAGCCACGATGCTGGTCGGAACCTTCCAGGTAGAGGTCGGCCGGCTTGTGCAACCCATCCTGTGGACGCTGTGCCAGAACGCACTCATGGGTGACGCCGGAGTCGAACCAGACATCGAGGATGTCGGTGACTTTTTCGTAGCGCGCGGCATCGTCGCCGAGCAGTTCATTCGCATCGAGCGCATACCAGGCATCGACGCCGTCACGCTCGACGCGGTCGGCGACCTTGCGCATCAGCGCCGGCGAATCCGGATGCGGCTCGCCACTCTCGCGATCGAAGAACAGTGCGATCGGCACGCCCCAGTAGCGCTGGCGCGAGATCGTCCAGTCCGGGCGACCCTCGACCATGCCGTAGATGCGCGCCTCACCCCAATCCGGTACCCAGCCGACCTTGCCGATCGCGGCAAGCGCGTCGCGGCGCAGGTTCGCCTGCTCCATCGAGATGAACCACTGCGGCGTGGCACGGAACACGACCGGTGTCTTGTGCCGCCAGCAATGCGGGTAGCTGTGCGTGATGGTGGCGTGCGCCAGCAGCAGCCCGTTGGCGCGCAGCACGTCGATGATCGCGTCGTTGGCTTTCCACAGATGCATGCCGGCCAGAACGACATCGCCGGCGGGCGGCGTCGATGGCAGGTACACGCCGCGTGCATCGATCGGATTGAGCTGCGCGGCCGAGTATTTTTCGACCAGTCCGTAGCGCTGGCTGACCGCGAAGTCCTCCTGCCCATGGCCAGGCGCGGTATGCACGGCACCGGTGCCCTCCTCGGCCGAAACGTGTTCGCCGAGCAGTACCGGCACGTCGCGCTCGGCGTAGAACGGATGATGCAGGTGCTGGCCCTCGAGGTCGGCACCCTTGGCGCGGCCATGCACGACGACCTCGTCGACGCCGTAACGCGCCAGTGCTTTCTGTGCCAGTGCTTCGGCCAGCACCAGCCACTGCCTGTTGCCGGCGCGGGGCGGCCCTTCGACCAGCACGTAATCCAGTTCCGCGCCGAGCGTGACCGCGAGGCTTGCCGGTATCGTCCATGGCGTGGTGGTCCAGATCGGCAGCGCCAGTTCGATGCCCGGCTGCAGCGTGACGCCGAACGCCGACGCCAGCGTCTGCGGCTGCCTGGCGACGTAGGCGATGTCCACCGCTGGCGACTGCTTGTCCTGGTATTCGATTTCCGCCTCGGCCAGTGCCGACTGGCAGTCGAAGCACCAGTGCACCGGCTTGAAACCGCGCGCGACATGTCCGCGTTCGACGATCTTCGCCAGCGCGCGCAGCATGTCCGCCTCGTAGCAGAACTCCATGGTGCGATACGGGTTGTCCCAGTCGGCGACCACACCCAGGCGCTTGAAGCCGTTGCGCTGCACGTCGATCTGTTCGGCGGCGTATTCGCGGCACCTGGCGCGGAACGCGGCCGCGTCGAGCTTGTCGCCGACCTTGCCGTATTTCTTCTCGACCGCGTGTTCGATCGGCAACCCGTGGCAGTCCCAGCCAGGCACGAACGGCGCATCGAAACCGCTGAGCAGTTTCGACTTGACCACGATGTCCTTGAGCACCTTGTTGACCGCATGGCCGATGTGGATCGCACCATTGGCGTACGGCGGGCCGTCATGGAACACGAACTTGTCGGGGCGCGCGGACACCTGCTCGCGGATGCGGGCATACAGGTCTTGCGACTGCCATCGAGCAAGCGTCTGCGGCTCGCGTTTGGGCAGGTCGCCGCGCATCGGGAAGTCCGTGGCCGGCAGGTGGATGGTCGCCTTGTAGCGGTTGCCGTCGGCGTTGTCTTTTGAGTCTGCGGTCACGCGTAGACCTGCTGCTTTGCTTGTCGTTGAAGGATGGCGCGGGCCTGCGCCGCATCTTGATGCATCTGCGCGACCAGCGTCGGCAGATCAGGGAATTTGTCCTCGTCGCGCAGCCTGGCGACGAATTCGATTTCGATGCGGCGTCCGTAGAGATCGCCGTCGAAATCGAACAGGTGAGCTTCCAGCAGCGGCTCGACGCCATCCACGGTCGGGCGCGTGCCGAAGCTGGACACCGCCGCCAGCGGCGAAGTCGCGACGCCATGCACCCAGGTCGCATGGATGCCGGAAAACGCCGGTGTCTTGCCGCCGAAACGCAGGTTGGCGGTCGGATAGCCGAGCGTGCGGCCGAGTTGCCTGCCGTGCACCACGTGCCCGGAAATCGTGTACGGACGGCCGAGCAGGCGTTCGGCCAGATCGAAGTCGCCACTGCCGAGCGCGTGGCGGATGCGCGTGCTGGAGACGCGTTCGCTGTCGAGCAGCACCGGCGCGATCTCGCCGGCTTCGAAACCGTAAGCCGCGCCCAGTTCGCGCAACAGTGCGAGGTCGCCGCCGCGCTTGTTGCCGAAGCGGAATTCGGGACCTACC
Organism: Luteimonas cucumeris; assembly: GCF_007830035.1. Lineage (GTDB taxonomy): Bacteria > Pseudomonadota > Gammaproteobacteria > Xanthomonadales > Xanthomonadaceae > Luteimonas_C > Luteimonas_C cucumeris. The sequence continues at coordinate 403,337 of NZ_VLKN01000002.1, forward strand.
CAGACTTCGCGTGCGGCCAGCCGGTCGACCAGCACATTGCGAACGAAATCCCCGGCGCCCATCGCCGCCAGTCGCGCGTTGAAGCGCAGCAGGCCAACACCATCGGCGCCGAGCGCGCGCAGGCCTTCCACCTTGGCACGCGGCAACATCAGTCGCGGCGGCCTGTCGCCGGCGGCGAAAAATTCGCGCGGCAACGGTTCGAAGCTCAAGGCGACCGCGGGCAGGCCGAGATCGCGGGCACGCGCCACGGCATGGCGCACCAGCGCGCGATGGCCCAGGTGCAGGCCGTCGAAGGCACCGATGCAGACCACGCTCCCTTGCGCTTGCGGATACAAGGACCCGCCGTCGACGTCACGGAACAGCCTGCTCATGGATTCTCTGGTTGAAAGCTCTGCCCTTGTGCGACCGGGCGCAGGAAGATCCTGCCCTTTCTGGAAGCCCGGCCATGAATGGCCAGGCCTTTGCGGCGGGATCGGCATGAGTATAGCGGTGCCGCTAACGCAGGCCGCTCAATGCCGCAGATCCCGCATCCGCAGTCCCAGCGCCAGCAGCACGACGCCATAGGCGGCGGCGCCGGAGCCGATCACCAGCAGCAGCCACAGCACGCGGGGCAGCACGCCGTGGATATCGGACCAGGCGCCGATCCAGTAGCGCAGTGCCAGCACCACGGCGCTCATCACTACGCAGGCCAGCAGCAGCCGCAGGCCGAAGCGGCCCCAACCCGGCTGCGGCTGGTGCAGGCCGGCACGGCGCAGGTAACGCCACAACAGCCATGCGTTGAAGATGCCGGCCAACGCCGTCGCCAGCGCGATACCGCCGTGCGCACCGGGCGTACTGTTGATCCACAGCGGCGTGGTCAGTGCCAGAGTCAGCAGCACGTTGGCGATCACGGTCAGGATCGCCGCGCGCATCGGCGTCTTCGTGTCCTGGCGAGCGAAGAACGCGGGCGACAGCACCTTGCTGAGCATGAACGCCGGAATGCCGATGCTCATCGCGGTCAGGCTGATCGCCGCCATGTGGGTGTCGTGCACGGTGAACTTGCCGTAGTTGTAGACGGTGGCGGTGATCGGATCGGCCAGCAGCAGCAGGCCCAGCCCGGCCGGCACTCCCGCCAGCAGCGCCATGCGCAGGCCCCAGTCCAGCGACTGGTTGTAGCCGGCGCCGTCCTCGGCCGCATGACGGCGCGACAGGTGCGGCAGGATCACCGTGCCAAGCGCGACGCCGAACAGTCCGAGCGGAAATTCGACCAGCCGGTCGGAGTAATACAGCCAGTCCTGGCTGCCATCGACCAGCAGCGAGGCGAAGGCGGTGCCGACCAGCAGGTTGACCTGCGCGACCGAGGACGAGAACAGGGTCGGCAGCATCAGCTTGCCGACCTTGCGTACGTCGGGATGGCGGAAGCCCCATCGCAACCGCGGGCGCAGGCCCAGCCGCCCCAGTGCTGGCCACAGCAGCAGCAGCTGCAGCGCGCCGGCGATCAGCACACCCCAGGCCAGGCCGAACGGCTGCGGATGGAACTTCGGCGCCAGCCAGAACATCGCCGCGATCAGGGTCAGGTTGTGCAGCACGGGCGTGAAGGCCGGCAGCGCGAAACGGCCGAAGCTGTTCAGGATCGACGCCGCCAAGGCCATCATCGAGATGAACAGCAGATACGGGAAAGTGATCCGCAGCATCTGGGTGGTCCAGCCGAATTTCTCCGGCTCGGCCAGGGCCCAGCCCGGCGTGAACAGGCCGGCCACCAGCGGCGCCAGCAGCACGCCCAGCGCGCAGATCACCAGCACCACCGCACACAGTGCGCCGGCCATGTGGTCAACGAACTCCTTCAGAGCGGCCTTGTCGCCGCGCTCCCTGATCTCGTTCAGGACCGGCACGAAGGCCATCGACATCGAGCCTTCGGCGAACACCCGGCGCAGGAAATTCGGAATGCGGTAGGCAACGATGAACGCGCTCATCGCCCCGCCGGTGCCGAACTGGGTCGCCTGGACCATGTCGCGGACGAAGCCGGCGATGCGCGACAGCAAGGTCATCGCGCTGAACACGGCGGTGGAGCGCAGCAGGCCGGCGCGGCGTGGCGCGGTGGCGGGATCCGGGGCGTTCATCGCCAGCCCTTTACCGGCAATCCGCGGTTGACGCAAGCCCCTGAATCCCCCATAATTTCTGGCTCGTTTGTCCCAGACAGCGATTTCACCCCAGTTCCTTCTACCCCAGTTTCCAGGATCCCATCGTGGCCAATATCAAGTCCGCCAAGAAGCGCGCCAAGCAGGCCGTCGTGCGCAACCTGCGCAACACGAGCCAGCGTTCGATGCTGCGCACCGCTGTCAAGAAAGTGCTGAAGTCGCTCGAAGCCAACGACGCCGCCGGCGCCCAGGCCGCGTTCGCCACCGCCCAGCCGATCCTGGATCGCTTCGCGGCCCGCGGTCTGATCCACAAGAACAAGGCTGCCCGCCACAAGAGCCGCCTGACCGCCCGCATCAAGGCGCTCAAGGCCGCCTGAACCAGGCGCGGTCGCAGCGATAGCGAAAAACCCGGCTCCGGCCGGGTTTTTTGTTGCCTGCGGCCTGCGCCCAAGACGGCCCTGCGGAGCGAAGCTTGCCCCGCACCGCGAGCTACGGATCCCATGGGAAGCACCGTGGGCAGGCCCCTCGGATCCCCTGCGCGCCGAATAACGGACCTTGGGACCGGCAACGCGCTCAGGCGCCATCGGCGGCATCACGCGCTTCGGCCTCGGCCTGGTTCAGCTGATCGAGGAACGCCTGCACCTGCAGCATCACCGCGCGCGTGCCTTCGTGGGCCAGCCCGGAGATCACGAACCACGGCTGCTGCCAGTCCAGTGCCGCGACGATGCGCTCGGCATGGGCCCGGGCATCCTCGGCCGGCAGCAGGTCGGCCTTGTTGAGCAGCAGCCAGCGCGGCTTGCGCATCAGGTCGGCATCGAAACGGGCCAGTTCGCGTTCGATCGCACGCACCTGGTCGACCGCATCGCCGCCGTCCAGCGGCTCGATCTCGACCAAGTGCAGCAACAGGCGCGTGCGCTGGATGTGGCGCAGGAACAGCGCACCCAGCCCGGCGCCCTCGGCCGCGCCTTCGATCAGGCCGGGAATGTCGGCGATCACGAAGCTGCGTCCCGGCTCGACGCTGACCACGCCAAGGTTCGGATACAGCGTGGTGAACGGATAGTCCGCGACCTTGGGCGTCGCCGCCGACACCGCGCGGATCAGCGTGCTCTTGCCGGCGTTGGGAAAGCCGAGCAGGCCGACGTCGGCCAGCAGCTTCAGTTCCAGCATCAGCTCGCGCTGCTCGCCCTCCTCGCCCGACGTGGCGCGACGCGGCGAACGGTTGATCGAGCTCTTGAAATGCATGTTGCCGAGGCCGCCCTTGCCGCCCTTGGCCACCAGCAGGCGATGGCCGTGCTCGGTCAGGTCGCCGATCAGTTCATCGGTACCGACATTGGTGATCGCAGTGCCGACCGGCACGCGGATCACGATGTCGTCGCCGGCCTTGCCATAGCGCTGCTGGCCCATGCCGTTTTCGCCGCGCTGGGCGCGGAAAACCTTCTGGTGGCGGAAGTCGACCAGGGTGTTGAGGTTCTCGTCGGCGACCAGCCAGACGCTGCCGCCATCGCCGCCATCGCCGCCATCCGGACCGCCCAGCGGGATGAACTTCTCGCGACGGAAACCGATGCAGCCGTTGCCGCCGTTGCCTGCGATGACTTGTATTTCGGCTTCGTCGACTAGTTTCATGGGAATGCCGTGATTGGTGATTCGTTATTGGTGATTGGAGGAAGCAACGGTAAGCCTGTCGCGATTCTAGCGATGAGTGTTCCGCACACTTCAGCTTTTGCGAATAACGAATAACGAATCACTTCTTCCAAACAAAAAGCCCCGCACGCGGCGGGGCTTTGTCGCAGCGCAGGCGAATCTTACTCGCCGGCGACCACGCTGACGGTGCGCCGCTTCTTCGGGCCCTTGATCGAGAACTCGACCTTGCCGTCGACCAGCGCGAACAGCGTGTGGTCGCGACCGAGACCGACGTTGGTGCCCGGATGGAACTGGGTACCGCGCTGGCGCACGATGATGTTGCCTGCATCGATGGCCTGGCCGCCGAACATCTTCACGCCCAAGTACTTGGGGTTGGAGTCGCGACCGTTGCGGCTGGAACCTACGCCCTTTTTATGTGCCATGGCGGCTTCTCCTTACTTCTTGTCGCCACCGGCGATGCCGGTGATCTCGATTTCGGTGTAATGCTGCCGGTGGCCCATCTGCTTGCGATGGTGCTTGCGGCGGCGGAACTTGACGATGCGCACCTTGTCGGCACGGCCGTGGGACTTCACGGTGGCCGAAACGGTGGCGCCCTTGAGCGCGTCGCCGAGAGTGACGCCCTCGCCATCGCCGAGCATGAGCACGTTGTCGAACGTGATCTCCTTGCCGGCTTCGGCTTCGAGCTTCTCGACGCGAATCGTCTCGCCCTTCATCACGCGGTACTGCTTACCGCCGGTGACTAGAACTGCGTACATGACCAGACTTCCTCTGTAGTTATTGTGGTCGCTGCCCGCCATCGAGGGCGGACAGAAGCGGAATTGTAGGGGATTCATGGAGTTAGCGTCAACCGGCCGCCTCTCCGGACCCGGGTTCAGGCCCCGCGAGGGCGACAGCCTTCTTGACCCGGGAATAGCGCCTCGACGCGGGGTCCAGTCCACTCGAGGCAAACCCCGGTCGCAAGGCATGAGACGGGCCGGTGGCAGGCTGGCAATCCGGCGATTTGCCCCCAAATCGTTGGCTCGTTACGCTCCCCTGTTGTCCGCGCATCCCTGCGCAAGCCCCGCCTCGGGGCTTTACCTACTTGCTGGACCCTTCGATGGCGATGGACACCATCCGCATCCGCGGAGCCCGTACCCACAACCTGAAGAACCTCGACCTGGACCTGCCCCGCGATCGCCTGATCGTGATCACCGGCCTGTCCGGCTCGGGCAAGTCCTCGCTGGCGTTCGACACGATCTACGCCGAGGGCCAGCGCCGCTACGTCGAGTCGCTGTCGGCCTACGCGCGCCAGTTCCTGAGCGTGATGGAGAAGCCCGACGTCGACCACATCGAGGGTCTGAGCCCGGCGATCTCGATCGAACAGAAATCGACCTCGCACAACCCGCGCTCGACCGTCGGCACGATCACCGAGATCTACGACTACCTGCGCCTGCTGTACGCACGCGTCGGTTTGCCGCGCTGCCCCGACCACGGATATCCGCTGGAAGCGCAGACCGTCAGCCAGATGGTCGATCAGGTGCTGGCGCTGGGCAACGACCCGAAGACCGCCGAGCAGCGCTGGATGCTGCTGGCGCCGGTGGTGCGCGAGCGCAAGGGCGAGCATGCGCAGATCTTCGAACAGCTGCGCGCGCAGGGCTACGTGCGCGTGCGCGTGGACGGCGTACTGTACGAAATGGATGCGCTGCCGACGCTGGCGCTGCGCCAGAAGCACACCATCGAAGCGGTGATCGACCGCTTCAAGGTGCGCGACGACATCAAGCAGCGCCTGACCGAATCGTTCGAGACCGCGCTCAAGCTCGGCGACGGCATGGCCACGGTGCAATCGCTGGACGACGACAAGCATGCGCCGCTGCTGTTCTCGTCCAAATACAGCTGCCCGGTCTGCGATTACTCGCTGCCCGAGCTCGAGCCGCGTCTGTTCTCGTTCAATTCCCCGGTCGGCGCCTGCCCCAGCTGCGACGGCCTGGGCGTGAGCCAGTTCTTCGATCCGGCGCGCGTGGTCGTGCACCCGGAACTGTCGCTGGCCGCCGGTGCGGTGCGCGGCTGGGACCGGCGCAATGCCTACTACTTCCAGCTGATCCAGTCGCTGGCCAAGCACTTCCGCTTCAGCGTCGACACGCCATGGCAGGAACTGTCGCAGGACTCGCAGCAGGCCGTGCTGTACGGCAGCGGCAAGGAAGTGGTTACTTTCAGCTACATCACCGACTCCGGCGGCCGCACCCAGCGCAAGCACAAGTTCGAGGGCATCCTGCCGAACCTGGAGCGGCGCTATCGCGAAACCGAATCCTCCGCGGTGCGCGAGGAACTGGCCAAGTACATCAGCGACCGCCCCTGCGTCGAGTGCGGCGGCGCGCGCCTGAACAAGTCGGCGCGCAACGTCTTCGTCGCCGACAAGCCGCTGCCCGACATCGTGGTGCTGCCGATCGACGAAGCGCTGGCCTTCTTCGGCGGACTCGCCCTGCCCGGTTGGCGTGGCGAGATCGCGGTGAAGATCGTCAAGGAAATCCGCGAACGGCTCAGCTTCCTGGTCGATGTCGGTCTCGATTACCTCACACTGGAACGCAAGGCGGACACGCTGTCCGGCGGCGAGGCACAGCGCATCCGCCTGGCCTCGCAGATCGGCGCCGGCCTGGTCGGCGTGATGTACGTGCTCGACGAACCGTCGATCGGCCTGCACCAGCGCGACAACGAGCGCCTGCTCGGCACGCTGACGCGCCTGCGCGACCTCGGCAACACCGTGATCGTGGTCGAGCACGATGAGGACGCGATCCGCCTGGCCGACCACATCGTCGACATCGGTCCCGGTGCCGGCGTGCACGGCGGCGAGATCGTCGCGCAGGGTTCGTACGCCGACGTGCTGAAGGCGCCGCGTTCGCTGACCGGCCAGTATCTCAGCGGCAAGAAGCGCATCGAGGTACCGAAGCAGCGGCACAAGGCGAACCGCAAGATGATGCTGAAGCTGCAGGGCGCCAGCGGCAACAACCTCAAGAATGTCGACGTCGAGATCCCGGCCGGCCTGTTCACCGCGATCACCGGCGTGTCCGGCTCCGGCAAGTCGACGCTGATCAACGATACGCTGTATGCGCTGGCCGCCAACGAAATCAACGGTGCGTCGCACAAGCCCGCGGCGCATCGCGAAGTGAAAGGCCTGGATCTGTTCGACAAGGTCGTCGATATCGACCAGTCGCCGATCGGCCGCACGCCACGTTCCAATCCGGCCACCTACACCGGCCTGTTCACGCCGTTGCGCGAACTGTTCGCGCAGGTGCCGGAATCGCGCGCGCGCGGCTATTCGCCGGGCCGCTTCAGCTTCAACGTGCGCGGCGGCCGCTGCGAAGCCTGCCAGGGCGACGGCCTGATCAAAGTGGAAATGCACTTCCTGCCCGACGTGTACGTGCCCTGCGACGTCTGCCATGGCAAGCGCTACAACCGCGAGACGCTGGAAATCCTCTACAAAGGCTTCAGCATCCACGACGTGCTGGAGATGACGGTCGAGGATGCGTTGAAACTGTTCGAGCCGGTGCCGAGCATCGCGCGCAAGCTGGAGACGCTGCTCGACGTCGGCCTGAGCTACATCAAGCTCGGTCAGCCGGCGACCACGCTGTCCGGCGGCGAGGCGCAGCGCGTCAAGCTGTCGAAGGAACTGTCGCGGCGCGATACCGGCCGCACGCTATACATCCTCGACGAGCCGACCACCGGCCTGCATTTCCACGACATCGAGCATCTGCTGGCGGTACTGCACAAGCTGCGCGACGACGGCAACACCATCGTGGTGATCGAGCACAACCTCGACGTGATCAAGACCGCCGACTGGGTGATCGACCTGGGCCCGGAAGGCGGCCATCGCGGCGGCGAGATCATTGCCCAGGGCACGCCGGAGGAATTGGCGATGATGCCGCAATCCTATACCGGCCAGTTCCTGGCCAAGACGCTGGGCATGGACAGCAAGCCGGCACGCAGGAAATCCGCGGCATGAGCCTGGACAACGAAAAAGCGTTGTTTCGCATGCCGATCGCGCTGCGCTGGCGCGACCTGGATGCGTTCAACCACGTCAACAATTCCAACTTCCTCACCTATCTGGAGGAAGCGCGGATCCGCTGGTTCGATTCGCTGGGCGAGGAATGGGTGACCGACGCCTTCGCTCCGCTGCTGGCGGCAGTGCAGATGAACTACCGGCAACCGATCCCCTATCCGTCCAGCGTGATCGTCGAACTGTTCGCCGAACGCGTCGGCACGACCAGCGTGACGCTCGGCCATCGCATCGCCAGCGAGGACGGCAGGGTCCTGTATGCGGACGGCCATGTGGTGATGGTGTGGATCGATCGCGCCAGCGGGCGGCCGACGCCGCTGCCGGAACCGGTGCGTCGCGCTTCTTCATCCGTGTAGCGGCGCCCGGTAGCGGCTTCAGCCGCGCACCTGCAGATCAGTTGCGCCAACCATGAAGCTTCCGGTGATCGACCATCTCCGGAAACACCATGTGGCGGAACTGGTTCGGCCCTACGGGGCGGCGGGGTTGCGGACTTCGAATTCGGCCGGCAGCTTGCGGCCATCGGCCAGCGTGAACGCCAGCGTGACCTTGTCGCCGGCCTTCAAGGCCGCATGCGGCTGCATCAGCATCAGGTGCAGGCCGCCGGGCTGCAGCGTGGCCGTGCCATCGGCTGCGATGCGCAATTCCGGAACCGCGCGCATGCGGCTGACGCCGTCGACGACGCGCGTTTCGTGCAGTTCGACGCTGCCATAGGCCGGACTGCTCGCCGACACGACGCTGACCGGATCCGGGCAGCGGTTCTCGATGCGGCCGAAGCCGGCATGCATCGGCATGCCGCCGGGAACCAGGCGGATCCACGCATCGCGTACCTGCGGCGCGCAGTCACGGGCAGCCACTGGCCCGCACAACGCGGCCAGCAGCACGAACAGGGCATGGGCGGTCTTCGACATGCGCCTATGATAACGGCCTGCCTTCATTACGCCATGAACCATGACCGCACTCATTGACCGCATCGATCACGAAACCACCGCCCACGGTCGGATCCGCGAACTCCGCCTGGCGCGACCACCGGTGAACGCGCTGAACCCCACGCTCTGCGATGCCCTGCACAGCGCCGTCGACGATGCGGTCGCCGACGGCGTCGACGGATTGTTACTGAGCGGCGGGCCGAAGGTGTTTTCGGCCGGGCTCGACGTGCCGCATCTGCTCGCATTGCCGGATGGCGCCGCGCTGAAGGCGGCCTGGAAGAGCTTCTTCGACGCCGCGCTGGCGCTCGCGCAGTGCCCCGTGCCGGTGGTTGCAGCGATCGCGGGCCACGCGCCGGCCGGCGGCTGCGTGCTGGCGCTGTGCTGCGATTACCGGGTGATGGCGCGCAGCGAGGATGCCGCGCGGCCGTTCCGCATCGGCCTCAATGAGACCCAAGTCGGACTGGTCGCACCGGAGGGCATCCAGCGCCTGATGCGACGCGTGATCGGCCCCTATCGCGCCGAACGTCTGCTGGTGGCCGGCGAACTGGTCGATGCCGAACGCGCGCTGGCGCTGGGCCTGGTCGACGAGCTGGCTGATCCAGAACAGGTCGCGGCCCGCGCGCGCGCCTGGCTCGAGGCGCTGCTGCAGCTGCCGCGCAAGCCGATGCTGACCACACGCGCATTGGCGCGGGCCGATATGGTTGATGCGTTGCGGCCGGAAAACATCCAGCTCGATCGCTTCATCGATGCCTGGAACGAGCCGGATACGCAGGCGGGTCTGCACGCACTCGTTGCACGGCTTGGCAAATGACGATGCTGCAGATGCGCCCCTGTTGCGAATGTTGTGGCCGCGACATCGCGGCCGAAGCAGGCGATGCGTTCATCTGTTCCTTCGAATGTACCTTCTGCAGCGACTGCAACGCAGGCACCCTGCATGGCCGATGCCCGAACTGCGGTGGCGTGTTGCAGATACGCCCAGCGCGTACCGGCGACGCGCTGCTGCGACATCCCGCATCGACAGAGCGGATCGTGAAGGCAGGCGGTTGCGCGTGATTAACGGTCGCCGGCAGCGACCGGACGCGCCGGATCGCTGATCCAGCCGCTCCACGAACCGGTGAACAGCTTCGCGCCCGGCAATCCGGCGTGCGCCATCGCGAGCAGGTGGTGGCAGGCGGTGACGCCGGAGCCGCACATGGCGACGACCTCGTCCGGCGCATGTCCCTGCAGCAACTCGCGGAATTCGCTCGATAGCTGTTGCGAAGACTTGAAGCGGCCTTCCGCAAGGTTCAATGCGTAGGGGCGATTGCGCGCGCCGGGCACATGCCCGGCAACACGGTCGATCGGCTCGACCTCGCCACGGAACCGCTCGGCCGACCGGGCATCGAGCAGCAGGCCGCCGCGCTCCAGGTGCGACTGGACCTGCAGCGCATCCAGCAACCGCGTCGCATCGAATGCCGCGTCGTAACGGTCGTGCCGGGGCGTCGGAATCTCCACCTGCGTCGGTAATCCCAACTGCTGCCAGCGCGCCCAGCCGCCGTCGAGTACGGCGACGCGCTCATGCCCCAGGCTGCGAAGCAGAAACCACAAGCGCGCCGCATGCGCGCCATCGCCGTCATCGTAGGCAACAACCTGTGTCCGCGGTGAAATACCCCAGCTGCCCAGCCGTACGGTGAAGTCCGCGGCCTCCGGCCAGGGATGGCGCCCCGCGTCCTGCTTGCGATGATCGGACAGATCGCGATCCAGATGCGCGTATACCGCGCCCGGCAGGTGCGAGCGGGCATACGCGCGCTCGCCTGACGCGGTATCGGCCAGCGAGAAACGGCAATCGACGACCACCAGGTCCTCGCGATACAGCGCATCCGCCAGCGTCTCCGCGGAGACCAGCGTGGTCCATCCGGTCATGGCACTTCCTCCAGTCGCTGGCGCAGGTTGTAAAGGATCGACGCGGTCGCGCCCCAGATGCGTTGTTCGGGCGCTTGTTCGTAGCCGAGGTATTCGAGTACGCGGCGCGGACGGCCGCGATATTCGACGTCGATGCCCGCGAGGTTGGCAGGCGTCATCAGATAGTCGAGCGGCACTTCGAACACATCGGCGACCTCGCCCGGGTCCGGTATCGCGATGAAGTCAGGATCCAGCCCGGCCACCACCGGCAACACCCGATAGCCGGTGATGGTCGACAACGGATCCAGATAACCCCACGGCGTCGCCTGTTCGATGCGCAGGCCGATTTCCTCGTGCGCTTCGCGCAAGGCGGCGGCGACCGGATCCGCGTCGCCGGGCTCGATGCGTCCACCCGGAAAACTGACCTGGCCCGCATGCTGGCGCAGCGCTTCGGTACGTCGGGTCAGCACCACCGCAAGGCCGTCGGCGCGCGGTATCAGGCCGATCAGCACCGCCGCCTCGACCGATGCGGCATCCGGCGGCAGCAGGTCCGCAAGCTCGTCGCTGTTCCAGCCCCGCCCCGCCGGTGCCGTGTCCAGAGGATGCAGCGCCCTGCGCAGGCGAGCGGCGTCGATGCGAACCGTCATGGACTACCCGGACTGCGCGACTCGCGGCCGGGCAGCACCGTCTCCATCAGACGCAGGCGCTCGTCATCGCCCATCGTCGCCCAGCGTACGATTTCGTCAAGCGTGCGATGGCAACCGAAGCACAGGCCGTGTTCGTCGATGCTGCAGACCCCGGTGCAGGGGCTGAGCACGGCGCGGAATGTGGCATCCATCGTTTTGATCGTCATCGAACCTTGGTGCAAGGAGCAGAAAAAGTTACGCCGGCATCAGCCGGCGTAACGTGAAGCATGGTTTTTCGAACTGGATCCCGGCTCGCTCATCCTGAGCCTGTCGAAGAACGCCGGGATGACGTTTCGGCAAAGCCGCTCGCGCTATGCGCGAGCGTGTAACGCTTGAAGCATTGGATCCCGGCTTGCGCCGGGATGACGCAATGGCAAAGGCGCTCGCGCTATGCGCGAGCGCGCCATTGCGTCACTTGACGCTGACGAGCTTGACTTCGAAGGCCACCGCCACGTTGGGCGGGAAACCGGTACGCGGATCGGCGCCGAACGCCTTCTCCGGCGGCAGCACGACTTCCCACTTGGAGCCAGCCGGCATCTGCTGCAGCACTTCGCGCATGGCCTGCATGTCGACTTCGCTCAGCTTGACGCTGGGCACGGTCTGCGGCTTGCCCTGGTTCGGATCGGTCGGACGCTGGCCGAAGGGGAACGGGCCGGCCACTTCGAGCGCGACGGTGCTGGCCGTGGTCGGCTTGGCGCCGGTGCCGTTTTCGATCACGCGGTACTGCACGCCACTCGGCAACGCCTTCACGCCGGCCTTGGCCTTGTTCTGGGCCAGGAACTGGTCGCTCTTGGTCTTGTTGGCGGCCGCGTCCTTGTCGAACGCGGCCTTGGCCTGCGCGGCCTTGGCCTGCTGGCGCTTCTGGAAGGCTTCCACGGCCGGACGCAGCTGCTCGATGGCCACGGCCGGCTGCTTCTTGGCGAAGCCATCCTGCACGGCTTTGGTCAGCGTGTTGACGTCGATCGGCTCGCCGGACTCGGCGAGGCTGCGACCGAAGTCATAGCCGAAGTAATAGCTCAACTTGCCTTTCTCGGACGTCGTGTCCTGGGCGCTGGCGGCACCGGCTGTCAGGATCAGGGCCGCAAACGCGGCGGCTAACAAACGCAACTTCATGCAGCGATACCTCCAGATAGGGGCCGTAAATGGCGCGGGGCGGAGAAAACCGCCCCGATTGGAACGGGGTAGGATACCGGCGCGGCGGCTTAACCGCCACTGACGGCAGCCCTGTGACCTTGCCCCGGCGGCGAAGTTCCACGGAGGCCCGTCCCAGCCCCTTTTCCGCCCTTCATCCGAGTCCAAGCATGTCCGAATCCCCGCTGATCCTGGCCGACCGCGGCGCCGTGCGCGTGGTCACCGTGAACCGTCCCGACAAGTTGAACGCGCTCAATGCGGCCACGCTCGACGCGCTGCACGCCGCCTTCGACGCGGCCGCGCAGGACCCGGCCATACGCGTCGTGGTGCTGACCGGCGCCGGACCGAAGGCCTTCGTCGCCGGCGCCGACATCGCCGAGATGTCGGCACTGAGCGCGGTCGAAGGCCGCGACTTCTCGCTGCGCGGCCAGCGCATGATGCGACGCGTGGAGAAGATGCCGAAGCCGGTGATCGCCATGGTCAACGGTTTCGCGCTCGGCGGTGGCCTGGAACTGGCGATGTGCTGTCACCTGCGCATCGCCGCCGACCACGTGAAAGTCGGGCAACCGGAAATCAACCTCGGCCTGATCCCGGGCTTCGGCGGCAGCCAGCGCCTGCTGCGCCTGGCCGGACGCGCGGCCACGCTGGAGCTGTGCCTGACCGGCGCTCCGATCGATGCCGCTCGCGCATTGCAATTGGGCATCGTCAACCGCGTGGTGCCTGCGGCGGACCTGGAAGCCGAGACGATGAAGCTCGCCGGACAACTGGCCAACGCAGCGCCGCTGGCGCTGCGCGGCATGATCGACTGCGTCAACGTCGGCGCCGAATGCGGCATTGAGGAAGGACTGGAGTACGAGTCCGCGCAGTTCGGCCTGATCTTCTCCAGCCAGGACATGCGCGAAGGCACGACTGCGTTTCTCGAGAAGCGCAAGCCGGAGTTCAAGGGCATTTGAGTCTTGGCGGCATTCCCTCCTTCCTGTCGTTCCGGTGAGGCGGGAAGAAGTTTTCGGATGACGCGATGGAAAGCAGGATGACAACAACGGCATGCTCACGTTGCGGCTGCGACGACCCGCGAGGCGCGGTCGCGCATGCCATCGTCACCGCCCTGGCCGATGACGACCTGGACCGGGCCATCGAACTCGGGTTGCTGGGCACTTCGACGTGCGCGCAATGCGGCCCGACATGTCGTACGCATCTGCAACAGGCACGTGCAGCGCGACAGGATGCATTGGCGGCACGCGATCGTTACCGCGCGCGGCAGGCACGCCTGCAACGCCGCGCCGACGCACTGCAGGCGCGGCGATTGGCCGCGGCACCGGCAAGTGCGGCGGCGACCCCGGCATTGCCAACGGCCGCGGCGGCCGCACTCGCCCGCGCCAAGGCCAAGGCAGCGGGAAACGGCACGGCATGAAGCGCAAGGTGGCAGCCAAGCCCGCAGCCGGCGGCCGCGAGGTAATCAGGACGTCGATTCCAATCGGATCGAAGCGACGCAGCAGGACCTTGTCGGCCGCCGAGGTCCACGAGATGTTCGTGCGCCTGTCCGAACTCGATCCCGAACCGACGACGGAGCTGGAATACCGCACACCCTACGAACTGCTGGTCGCGGTGATCCTGTCGGCGCAGGCTACCGATGTCGGCGTCAACAAGGCGACGCGGCGGCTGTTCCCGATCGCCAATACGCCGGCAGCGATGCTGGCGCTGGGCGAGGAAAAGCTGAAGCGCCACATCGCCACCATCGGCCTGTTCAACGCCAAGGCCGCGAACGTGATCGCCATGAGCCGGCTGTTGCTGGATCGCCACGACGGTGAAGTCCCGCATGACCGCGAGGCGCTGGAAGCGCTGCCCGGCGTCGGCCGCAAGACCGCCAACGTCGTGCTCAACACCGCGTTCGGCGAGCCGACCATCGCGGTCGACACGCATATCTTCCGAGTGTCCAATCGCACCGGCCTGGCGCCTGGCCGCAACGTTCGCGAAGTCGAGGACCGCCTGCTCAAGGTCGTACCAGCGGAGTTCCGCCAGAACGCGCATCACTGGCTGATCCTGCACGGCCGCTACGTCTGCAAGGCACGCAAGCCCGACTGCCCGCGCTGCGTCATCCGCGACCTGTGCCGGTATCCCGACAAGACCACGGATTGAATCGTCATCCGCCTGTCATGACGCCGACAGGCAAAGCGGGCACCTTCGCCTGCGCGCGGTGTGACGCTGCGACGGGAAACCGCAGCGACTGTCATCGCAACGAAATATTCACGCCCTAACCTGCGCGGCGACTCTCCACACGCCCGAAGGGCCATACGATGAAACCCACCCCAAGCACCCTGACCCTCGCACTGCTGGCGGCGCTTGCCGCACCTGCCGCGCACGCCGAGATCACGATCGACGTGATTGGCGGCTCCGAAGTCAGCTTCGAAGGCCTGGTCCAGGCAGACGGCAACTGGTACAGCAACGATTTCGCCGACCTCAACGCCGGCGCAGCCGAAGGCAACGGCGGCAATGGCGACAACAGCGAGTTCGAGCTGCGTCGCGCGGAGCTGATCCTCAAGGGCAAGGGCCCGGGCAATTTCGAATGGGTGCTGGGCTACGACGCCAAGGCTGACAAGTACCTCGACGCCAACATCAAGTACAAGATCGGTGGCAATTCCAACCACTTCTTCCAGGTCGGCCAGTACAAGCAGCCGAACAGCATGGAAGAACTGTCATCGACCAAGAACAACGACTTCATCTCCAAGGCCGCGATCACCAACACCTTTGCCGTCGCACGCCGGCTCGGCGTTGCCTACGGCTACGGTGATTCGGACTGGGGCGTGACTGTCAGCGCCTTCGGCCGCGAACTGACCCGCAACCTCGCCCACGGCAGTGGTTACGGCATCCGCGGCTACTGGGCGCCGATCAATGAAAAGGGCAACGTCTTCCACATCGGCCTGTCCTACGCGAGCCTGGACACCGATGCCGACACGATCCGCCTGCGCGCGCGACCGGATGCCGATCTGGCGCTGATCCGCCTGGTCGATACCGGCACGCTGGCCGACGTCGACCGCCAGGCCACCACCGGCATCGAAGGCCTGTGGATCCATGGCCCGTTCAAGGTGCAGGGCGAGTACATGCGCAGCAACGCCGACCGTTACCGCGCCGGCAACACCGACTTCACCGGCAGCGGCGGCTACATCAGCGGCGTCTGGAACATCACTGGCGAGACCTGGGGCTACAAGGCCGGCGTGCCGACCACCGGCCTGCCGGACGATACCGCCAAGGGCATGTGGCAGGTCGGCCTGCGCTACGACAACATCGACCTCAATGACGGTGCCGTGATCGCACCGGTTCCGCCGTCGACGGCCCCCAAGGTCAACGGCGTGCTCGGCGGCGACATGGATACCTATACCCTGGGCGTGAACTACTACTGGCGCTCCAACTTCAAGGTCTCGCTGAACTACGTCAACGTGAGCAGCTCGCGCTTCATCAAGACCACCAGCGGCAATACCTCCGAAGATCCGGCCAACAACAACAGGACCTTCAACCGCGTGGTCGACGACAACCCGCACATCCTCGAGGCTCGCCTGCAGTTCTTCTGGTAAGCATCCACACCCCCGTCGTGGATTGGGCAGGAAGGCGCGACGCGAGTCGCGCCTTTCTTTTTTCCATGCGTCCATGCGCAGCGCGCCGAACAGCGCCTGTCATCTGTTTGCCATCGAACCGACTCGGCCCTGTCACGCAATCGTTATGCAATGCGCATGGGGCGGGCTGGACCCGCATCTTTCCTTCCAGGAGCCAAACCCGTGTTCAACCCGATCAAATACCGCGTCGCCGCCATCGCGCTCGCGACCGTCTTCGCAGGCAACGTCCACGCCGCCGATGTCACCGGCGCCGGCGCCTCGTTCGTATACCCGGTCATGACCAAGTGGTCGGCCGACTACGCCAAGGCCAACGGCAAGCAGGTCAACTACCAGTCGATCGGTTCCGGCGGCGGCATCGCCCAGATCAAGGCCGCGACGGTCGATTTCGGCTCGTCCGACGCACCGCTGAAGCCCGAAGACCTCGCCAAGCACGGCCTGGCGCAGTTTCCGTCGGTGATCGGCGGCGTGGTGCCGGTGATCAACGTGCCGGGCGTCGCGTCCGGCGCGCTGAAGCTGGACGGCGACACGCTGGCCAACATCTTCCTCGGCAAGATCAAGAAGTGGAACGATCCGGCGATCGTCGCGCTCAACGGCGGCGTGCAGCTACCCGACAGCAAGATCACCGTCGTGCATCGTTCCGACGGCTCCGGCACCACCTTCAACTTCGTCAACTACCTGTCCAAGGTCAGCGAAGAGTGGAAGTCCGAAGTCGGCGAAGGCACGTCGGTCAAGTGGCCGACCGGCATCGGCGGCAAGGGCAACGAAGGCGTCGCCGCCTACGTCAAGCAGATCAAGGGCGGCATCGGCTACGTCGAGCTGTCGTACGCACTGCAGAACAAGATGGCGTATGCGCGCCTGAAGAACGCCGACGGCAACTTCGTGCTGCCAAGCGACGAGACCTTCCAGGCCGCCGCCGCCAGCGCCGACTGGGCCGGCGCCCAGGATTTCTACCTGGTGATGACCAACGCGCCGGGCGAGAAGTCATGGCCGATCACCGCCACCAACTTCATCCTGATGTACAAGCAGCCCAAGAACGCGGCCGGTGCGAAGAGCGCCAAGGAATTCTTCAAGTGGGTCTACGCCAATGGCGATGCCCAGGCCAAGGCCCTGGACTACGTTCCGCTGCCCGACGAGCTGGTGCAGCAGATCGAAGCCTACTGGGCGCAGAACATGAATTACTGATCCTCGTTTTGAAGCGGTATTCCCTCCCTACTTGCGCGGGCTTCGGCTCGCGCTTTTTTTTGCGCCTTGGAGCTGGAATATGCCGCACCCGTCCGCGCGTGAGCTGCATCATGACGCTGTCGAACACGACTTGATCCAGGCGACGGCGGAGGTTGTCATTGCACGGATCGCCACGAGCGGACAACATTGCGTGCATGACGTTCAACGTGCCGACAATGGAAATCCAATGAACACCGCGATCTATCACAACCCCGCCTGCGGCACCTCGCGCAACACGCTGGCGCTGATCCGCCACGCCGGCGTCGAGCCGCGTGTGATCGAATACCTGCGGACGCCACCCACGAAGGAAGAACTGGCCGAACTGATCCGCCAGTCCGGCCTCGGCGTGCGCGAGGCGATCCGCCAGAAGGAAGCGCCCTACTTGGAACTGGGCCTGGACGATCCGGACCTCAGTGATGAGCAGCTGCTCGATGCGATGGTGGCCGCGCCGGTGTTGATCCAGCGGCCGTTCGTCGCCACGCCGCTGGGCGTGCGCCTGTGCCGGCCTTCGGAACGGGTGTTGGACATCCTGCTGCCGGTCACGCGGCCGTTTGCCAAGGAAGACGGCGAAGTGGTGATCGATGAACACGGCCGTCGCACGGGTCCCGGCGTTCCTGGTCAATGACCGCTGTCATACGCATGTAACAAAAACATCATTTCATGGCGAGGTCCCGCCGGCAGGCTTGTCGGCAAGCACCTCGGAGCTCGCGCATGAATGCCACCCCCATCCGCCTCGCCGTTCTGGCCCTGTCGACCAGCATGCTGGTCGCGGCCTGCAAGGGCGGCGACAACGCGCCCGCGTCGACCAGTAGCAGCACCGCCGCCACCGACGCTGCGCCAGCCGGCGACCGCAAGGCAGCCACCATCACCGGCGCCGGTGCGACCTTCATCTATCCGCTGCTGTCGAAGTGGTCGGCCGACTACAACCAGCAGACCGGCAACAAGGTCAATTACCAGTCGATCGGTTCCGGCGGCGGCATCGCGCAGATCAAGGCCGGCACCGTCGATTTCGGCTCCAGTGACAAACCGCTGTCGAGCGAGGAACTCGCCGCGGCCGGGCTGGGCCAGTTCCCGTCCGCGATCGGCGGCGTGGTGCCGGTGGTCAATGTCGAAGGCATCGAGCCCGGCAAGCTGCGCCTCACCGGCGCCCTGCTCGGCGATATCTTCCTGGGCAAGATCAGCCACTGGAACGACCCGGCCATCGCCGCGGTGAATCCGGGCGTGGCGCTGCCGGCCGGGAAGATCAACATCGTGCACCGTTCCGACGGCTCCGGCACCACGTTCAACTTTTCCAACTACCTGTCCAAGGTCAACGCCGACTGGAAGGGCAAGGTCGGCGAAGGCACTTCGGTGCAGTGGCCCGGCGGCGTCGGCGGCAAGGGCAACGAAGGCGTGGCCTCGTACGTGAAGCAGATCAAGGGCTCGATCGGCTACGTCGAGCTGGCCTACGCGCTGCAGAACAAGATGGCCTATGTGTCGCTGCAGAATGCCGCTGGCAACTGGGTGCAGCCGAATGCCGAATCGTTCCAGGCCGCTGCTGCGACGGCCGACTGGACCAACGCCCAGGACTTCAACCTGGTCATCACCAACGCGCAGGGCGCGGACGCATGGCCGATCACCGCGACCAATTTCATCCTGATGCACAAGCAGCCAAAGGATGCGCAACGCTCGCAGGACACGCGCACCTTCTTCAAGTGGGCGCTGGAGAACGGCCAACCGCAGGCACAGTCGCTGGATTACGTGCCGCTGCCGGCGGAACTGGTCAAGCAGGTCGAGGCCTACTGGGCGGCTGAATTCAAGTGACGCGGCGGCGCCTTTCGCTACACGAAAGGCCTTTGCCGCCGCGTCATCCCTGCGTCCTTCGACAAGCTCAGGATGAGCGAGCAGGGATCCAGTTTGCTCTTCGATGCAACACCCGCACCTGGATTCCGGCTTCGCTGGAAATGACGGCCTGAAAAAACCGACATGAACGCTACCGCCCTGCCCGTCACCATCGCCCCCACCGGCCGCGACCTGCGCGATGCCCGTGCCGACCGGCTGTTCCGTTATGCGCTCGCCGCTACCGTGGTGTTCGTGCTGGTTGCGCTCACCGGCGCCGCATTGTCGATGCTGTGGGGCGGGCGCGAAGTCCTCGCCAGCCAGGGCCTGGATTTCTTCTTCTCGTCGGAATGGAATCCGGTGGAGAACAAGTACGGCGCGCTCGCGCCAATCTACGGCACCATCGTCACCTCGCTGATCGCGATGCTGATCGCCGTGCCGATCAGCTTCGGAATCGCGTTGTTCCTGACCGAAGTCGCGCCGCGCTGGCTGCGCGGCCCGGTCGGTACCGCGATCGAACTGCTCGCCGGCATCCCCTCGATCATCTACGGTATGTGGGGCCTGTTCGTGCTGGTGCCGGTGATGACGGAGTACGTCACGCCGTGGATCAACGACCATCTCGGCACGCTGCCGTTCATCGGCATCGTCTTCCAGGGTCCACCACTGGGCATCGGCATCCTCACCGCCGGTTTCGTGCTGGCGATCATGGTGATCCCGTTCATCTCCTCGGTGATGCGGGAAGTGTTCCTGACCGTGCCGACCCGACTCAAGGAGTCGGCCTACGCGCTTGGCTCGACGCGCTGGGAAGTCAGCTGGGACATCGTGCTGCCGTATACGCGCTCGGCGGTGATCGGCGGCATCTTCCTCGGCCTCGGCCGCGCGCTCGGCGAAACCATGGCCGTCGCCTTCGTGGTCGGCAACAGCGTGCGACTGTCGCCGTCGCTGCTGGAGCCGGGAACGACCATCGCCGCGCTGATCGCCAACGACTTCGGCGAGGCCACCGAAACCTACCGCTCTGCGCTGCTGCTGCTGGGCTTCGTGCTGTTCATCGTCACGTTCGTGGTACTGGCCATCGCCCGCTTCATGCTGTCGCAACTCTCGCGCCGGGAGGGCAACTGATGGACGCCCATGCCGTCGCCGACCGCCTGTACCGCCGCCGCAAACTGCTCAACGGCTTCGCGCTGGTCATGTCCTGCGTGGCCGCCGTGTTCGGCCTGTGCTTCCTCGCCTGGATTCTGTGGACGTTGATCGCCAAGGGCATCAGCGGCATCGACTGGGCGCTGTTCACGCAGATGACGCCGCCGCCGATGGAGGAAGGTGGCCTGCTCAATGCCTTCTTCGGCAGCGCCGTGATGTGCGCACTGGCGATTTTGATCGGCACGCCGCTGGGCATCGCCGCGGGCACCTGGCTGGCCGAGTACGGCAACGCACGCAAGGCCGGCAACGTGGTGCGCTTCGTCAACGACATCCTGCTGTCGGCACCGTCGATCGTGCTCGGCCTGTTCGTGTACACGCTGCTGGTGATGCAGACCGGTGGCAACTTCTCGGCGCTGGCCGGTGCGATCGCGCTTGCCTTCATCGTGCTGCCGGTAGTGGTGCGCACCACCGACGAGATGCTGCGGCTGGTGCCGGCACAGATGCGCGAAGCGGCACTGTCGCTGGGCGTGCCGCAGTGGAAGGTGATCGTGCAGGTGCTGTACCGCAGCGCCTCCGCCGGCATCGTCACCGGCGTGCTGCTGGCGCTGGCCCGGATCAGTGGCGAGACCGCGCCGCTGCTGTTCACCGCATTCGGCAACCAGTACTGGAACGCCAACATCCTGCAGCCGATGGCCAGCGTGCCGGTGGTGATGAACCAGTTCGCCGGCAGCCCCTATGAATCATGGCAGACGCTGGCCTGGGCCGGTGCGCTGGTGCTGACCTTGTTCGTGTTGCTGGTCAGCCTGGCGGCGCGCGCGATCCTGTTGCGCAACCGCGTCGCCAACGACTGACACATGGATCCGACATGCTCACGCCAACACTCGACAACGCGGCCTGCAAACCTGACCGGAACACCCACTCCATGAACGATCTCCGCACCGCCGATGTCCCGCAACGCATCGCCCTGGCCACGCCGCAACGCGAGGCCGGTGCCGTCTCGCCGGTCAAGATCGCGGCGCGCGGGCTCGACTTCCACTACGACCGGTTCCATGCGCTGAAGTCGATCGACCTGGAAGTGCCGGAAAAGCGCGTGACCGCGCTGATCGGCCCGTCCGGTTGCGGCAAGTCGACGCTGCTGCGCATCTTCAACCGCATCTACGCGCTGTACCCCAAGCAGGTCGCCAGCGGCGAGGTGCTGCTGGACGGCGAGAACATCCTGTCGCCGAAGTACCCGATGAACCGGTTGCGCAGCAAGGTCGGCATGGTGTTCCAGAAGCCGGTGCCGTTCCCGATGACGATCTACGAGAACATCGCCTACGCCATCCGTCACCACGAGAAGATGTCGAAGCCGGACATGGACAACCGTGTCGAACATGCACTGCGCCAGGCGGCGTTGTGGGACGAGGTCAAGGACAAGATGGGCCAGAGCGCGCTCGGCCTGTCCGGCGGCCAGCAGCAGCGCCTGTGCATTGCCCGCGCCGTCGCGCTGCGTCCCGAAGTGCTGTTGCTGGACGAGCCGACCTCGGCGCTGGACCCGATCTCCACCAGCCGCATCGAGCAGCTGGTGGAGGAACTCAAGCAGCACTACACCATCCTGATCGTGACCCACAACATGCAGCAGGCCGCGCGCGTGTCCGACTTCACCGCCTTCATGTACCTGGGCGACCTGATCGAGCACGACACGACCGAGACGATCTTCTCGAATCCTTCGAAGCAGCAGACCGAGGATTACATCACGGGTCGATTCGGCTGATGCCGAATCATGTGATTGGTGATTCGCGATTCGTGATTGGAAGAGCGAAGAACCAGGTTCCTTCCCACCCCGGCCTTTACGAATCACCAATCACCAATCACGAATAACGGCCCTAAAATGACCCAGCCCCACGACCACATCGTGAAAAGCTACGACGAAGAGCAGCAGCGGCTGCACAACGAGATCCTGCGCATGGGCGAGATGTCCGTCGCGCAACTGGAAGCCGCGCTGGACGTGGTCGAGCGCCGCGACGACAAGGCCGCCGAGCGGATCATCGCCAACGACGAAGCCATCGACGCACTCGAGCAGGAGATCAGCCACGACGTGATGCGACTGTCGCTGCGCGGGCCGATGGCCAGCGACCTGCGGGTGATCCTGGCGGCGCTGCGGATCGCGTCGGACATCGAGCGCATCGGCGATTACGCGGCCAACGTCGCCAAGCGTTCGATGGCACTCAACCTGTCGCCGCCGATCCCGCATACACTGGGCCTGCGTGCGCTGGGCGCGCTGGCGGTGCAGCAGCTGCGCGACGTGCTGGCCGCTTACCGGGTGATGGATGTCGAGGCGGCGCAGCGCGTACGGGCGCGCGATGCCGAACTGGATGCGCAGTACACCGGCCTGTTCCGTGAACTGCTGACCTACATGATGGAGGACGCGCGCGCGATCACGCCCTGCACGCACCTGCTGTTCATGGCCAAGAACCTCGAGCGCATCGGCGACCACGCCACCAACATCGCCGAGAACATCTGGTTTCGCGCCCACGGCGAGAGCCTGACCCTGCCGCCGCGCGAGAAGCGCGACGACACCAATACCGTCGCCTGACCCACAGCGGCGTAGGGCGGGCCCAGGCCCGCCGGATCGGATGCGACCAGGATCCCATCCTGGAATCGCTACCGAACCCGATCCGTTATTGCCGAATCATTGTGGCGGGCCGGGGCCCGCCTACGCGTAACCATCCACCTCGATGAATGGCCGCGTCCTTCCGCTCATGCTGGCTTAACCCGCCACTGGCTAGCGTGCGCCGTGCATGGTCTGATCACGTCCACGCAATCACGCGGCCCGTCCGCCATCAAGGGAGGCAATACCCGATGTCCAACCACAAGAAACCCGTCGCCATCGCCCTCGGTACCGCACTTGCCGGCGGACTGGTCCTGTCCGGTTCGGCTTTCGCCGTGCAGCCGCTGGCGCAGGGTTACCTGCTCGGCGCGCAGGACGCCGCTGCCGCGGCCACCGCCGACAAGACCAAGGAAGGCAGCTGTGGCGTCGCTGTCATGGATACCGACAAGGATGGCAAGGTCTCGCGCGCGGAGTTCGATGCCAAGCACACCGACAAGGCCGACGCGGCCAAGTTCACCAAGGCCGATGCCAACAGCGACGGCTTCATCGACGCCACCGAGAGCAAGGCCCACAAGGAAGGCAGCTGTGGCGGCGACAAGAAAGCCGGTGAAGGCAAGTGCGGCGAGGGCAAGTGCGGCGGAGGCATGTAAGACCCCGTGACGCTTGCCGATAACAGCGCAGGCCTGGGATTGCGACGCGCCCTGATGGGCGCGTTGCAGTCTGCGGATGCCGGCGCGATCGATTTCCTCGAGTGCGCGCCGGAAAACTGGATCGGCGTCGGCGGCCGGCTCGGCGACGCGTTCGCAAAATTGAGTTCGCAACATCCGCTGACCTGCCACGGCCTGTCGTTGTCGCTCGGCGGCGTGGAGCCGCTGGACGACACCTTGCTGCAACGGTTGCGTCGTTTCCTGGAGCAGCACCAGGTCGTCCTCTATAGCGAACATCTGAGTTACTGCGCCGATGACGGCCAGTTGTACGACCTGTTGCCGATCCCGTTCACCGACGAGGCCGTCCACCACGTCGCCGCCCGGATCCGCCGCGTGCAGGATGTGCTCGGGCGCCGCATCGCGGTCGAGAACGTCTCCTATTACGCCGCGCCGTACCAGGCCATGGCCGAGGTCGATTTCATCGCCGCCGTGCTGGACGAAGCCGACTGCGACCTGCTGCTGGACGTCAACAACATCTTCGTCAACAGCATCAATCATGGCTACGACGCCGTGGCCTTCCTCGCGCGCATGCCGTCACGACGGATCGCCAGTTACCACATCGCCGGCCACTACGACGAAGCCGAGGACCTGAAGGTCGATACCCATGGCGCGGCAGTGAAGGACGATGTCTGGCAACTGCTGGCCGAAGCCTATCGCATGCACGGCGTGCGCCCGACCCTGCTGGAACGCGATTTCAATTTCCCGCCGCTGTCCGTGCTGCTGGCGGAGATCGAACGGATCCGCGGACTGCAGCATGCCGCGCGCACGCCGGCGGCGGCGCTGCATCATGGCTGAGCCGGCCGCATCGCTGCGTGAGCAGCAGTTCGCGCTGGCGCGGCATGTACGCGATCCGCAAGGGAACCTGCCGCCACCGAGGATCGAGGAGCGTCGCCTAGCAGTCTATCGCGAACTGTTCTACAACAACATCGAAAGCCTGCTGGCCGGCAATTTTCCGGTGATCCGCAAGACCCTCGGCGATGCGGACTGGCATGCGCTGGTCCGAGCTTTCCTGGTAGACCACCGTTGCCGCACGCCATTGTTTACCGAAATCGGACGCGAACTCATCCGTTTCCTCGACGAACGGCTGCAGGCCGACCACAGCGATCCGCCGTGGCTGGCCGAACTGGCGCATTACGAATGGGTCGAACTGGCGCTGCAGATTTCCGACGAGACCCTGCCGCCGCACGATCCGCTAGGCGACCTGCTGCAAGGTCGGCCACTGATATCGCCGCAGGCATGGATCATGGGCTATCGCTGGCCGGTGCAGCGCATCGGCCCCGACCATCGCCCCGCTGTCGCTCCGGAAAACCCGACCTTGCTGCTGGTGCGACGCGATGACCAGGGCGACGTGCATTTCGCAGAAATCTCGCCGCTGGTATACCGCCTGCTCGCACTGCTGGACGAAAGCGACGGACGAAGCGGACGGGAAGCGTTGATGCGACTGGCACAGGAAGCCGGCGCCACGGACATCGACGCCTTCCTGGCCGACGGCCTGCGGATGCTGGAGCAACTGCGCTGCGAAGGCACGCTGATCGGCACGCAATCGCGGTAACGGATACACTTGCGCGCCCCAGCGACGCCGGACGCAGCGCCAACCTCTGCTAGGCTTGTCGGATGACGCAAGCCGATCCCACTTCCCGCTTCCGCAAGATGTCCGAGCGTTTCCGCGGCTACCTGCCGGTAGTGGTGGACGTGGAAACCGGAGGCTTCGACTGGAATCGCCACGCGCTTCTCGAGATCGCCGTGGTGCCGATCGAACTCGACGAAGCCGGCCGCTATGTCTGCGGCGCCACCACCGGCGCGCACGTGATGCCTGCGCCCGGCACCGAAATCGATCCGAAATCGCTGGAAGTGACCGGCATCGACATCGACCATCCGTTTCGCGACGCCAAGCCGGAACGCGATGCATTGGACATCGTATTCGCGCCGGTGCGCGAGGCGGTGCGCCGGCATGGCTGCCAGCGCGCGATCCTGGTCGGACACAACGCGCATTTCGACCTGAACTTCCTCAACGCCGCGGTCGCGCGCAGCGGTCACAAGCGCAATCCGTTCCATCCGTTCAGCGTGTTCGACACGGTCACGCTGGCCGGCATCGCCTACGGCCAGACCGTGCTCGCACGCGCGGTGCAGGCGGCCGGCTATACCTGGAACAGCGACGAGGCGCACTCGGCGGTCTACGACGCCGAGCGCACCGCGCAGGTGTTCTGCAGGATCGCCAACAGCTGGCCGGCGCCGGCAGCAACATCGCCGCAGGAACGCCTGCCGAACAGCGGCTGATCGAGCACTCCGCGGTGCTGCACCACGACTTTACGTGGCCCTCGACAGCTGCGCGACAAGTCACGCTTTACAAACGAAATGCGCTGCAGTCACCTGCACGCAATCAATGCGTAGCCAACTTCAGGCCGATGATGCCCGCCACGATCAGTCCGAGGCTGATCAGGCGGCCCGGGTTGGACGGCTCACCCAGCAGCACGATGCCCAGTATTGCGGTGCCGACCGCACCGACGCCGACCCATACCGCATAGGCCGTGCCCACCGGCAGCGATTTCATCGCCACGCCGAGCAGGCCGAGGCTGATCGTCATCGCCGCGACGGTGCCAACGGTTGGCCAAAGGCGGGTGAAACCATCGGTATATTTCAGGCCGATCGCCCATCCGATCTCGAACAGGCCGGCGAGCACGAGGATGATCCAGGGCATGGAATCTCTCCATTCGATGGGGCCGTCCCCGTTTGAGATGGAGCGGCGGGGTCGTCCCCGCTTCCTGACGGCGGGCATGCTCTCACACCGGTAGCGATGGAATTTGACCGGCATGTAACCGGCGTTTGCGAAGGAACCCGTGGTCCCCGATGGCGCGACATGCACGCCGTCCGCAAGGAATACCTGGGTCAAAGCATGCCGTAGCGTGCGATGCGCACGAACGGCCCGATCGTGCGCACAGCGCACGCTACATTCCTGGCGTCTTTGGCACGCCTTTGCCCTTCACCGTGCGCACCAGGCCGTACACGGTGATCACGATCCACGCCACCATCAGCAGGCACACCGCCAGGTTGAACTTGTTGTACAGCGAAGCGAGCACGCCGACCGCTCCGAACAGGTTCAACAGCTGGTACAGCAGGCCGTTGCCGCGCAGCTTTTCCGCCTGTAGCAGGAAATAGGCGAGCAACACCAGCAACGTGCCCAGGATGCCGACCCAGTCATACCATTGCAGGTTCATGCAACCTCCCTCCGCGGCTCAGGACGTACGCTGCCGCACCGCTTCGAACAGGGTGACGCCGGTCGCCACTGATACGTTAAGGCTTTCCACGCCCTGCCCGCCATCGGCGCCGGGCATCGGGATCGTGACCAGCTGGTCGCAATGCTCGCGCGTCAGCCGACGCAAGCCATCTGCTTCGCCACCGAGCACCAGCGCGACGTTGCCGCGCAGGTCGATCGAATACAGCGAGGCAGTCGCCTCGCCCGCCAGTCCGTAGATCCACACACCGAGCTGCTGCAGGTCGCGCAGGCAGCGTGCGAGGTTGGTCGCACGGATCACCAGCACGCTGTCGGCCGCGCCGGCGGAAGTCTTGCGCACGGTGGCGTTGACCTGCACCGCCTTGTCCTTCGGGATCACCACCGCCGTAGCGCCGGCGGCCGCGGCGCTACGCAGGCAGGCGCCGAGGTTGTGCGGATCCTGCACGCCGTCGAGAACCAGAATCAGCGCTTTGCCCTGGGCCGCTTCGACCAGCGCCGGCAACTCGTCCTCGCTCCAGGTCCTGGCCGCGGCATAACGCGCAACCACGCCCTGGTGGCGCAGTCCACCGGTCACGCCATCCAGCGCCTGCTGCGCGACGCGGCGCACGTCGATGCCCTTGCGCCGCGCGTTCTCCTCGATTTCGGTCAGGCGCGAATTCCTGCCGCCCGCCTCGACCAGCACTTCGCGGACGTTGTCGGCGTCATGCTCCACCGCCGCGGCGACCGCGTTGATGCCAGCGATCCATTGGTTCTGTTTGCTCATTCGTGATTCGAGATTGGTGATTAGTGATTGGCGATCGGTGGAAGCGGGAGGATGGATCGTGGCAGGTGGGCCCTCTGTCGAATCACCCACCACCAATCACGAATCGCCGCATCAGTACTTCTTCTTGGCCCGCTTCGCCGGCTGCCCGCGTGGCGGCAGTGGTTTCTCTCCGCGCGACTCCTCGGCCAGGCGGAAATCGATCTTGCGTTCCTCGAGGCTGGCCTTCAGCACCACGATGCGAACGCGGTCGCCGAGCCGGAACACGCGACCGGCGCGCTCGCCGCTCAGTGTCTTGCGGATCGGATCGAAGTGGTAGTAGTCGTTCGGCAACTGGGTGACATGGATCAGGCCGTTGACCTTGGAGTCGTCCAGTTCGACGAACAGGCCGAAGCTGGTCACACCGCTAATCGTACCGTCGAATTCGCTGCCGACGTGCTGTTCCATCCACGCGGCGCGATAGCGCTCGTCGACCTCGCGCTGGGCCTCGTCGGCGCGGCGCGATCGTTCCGAGCACTGCAGCGACAACGCCGCCATCGCGCTGCCCGAATACTGGTACGTCGCCGGCTTGCCGCCGGCCAGCGCGTGCTTGATCGCACGGTGCACTAGCAGGTCCGGATAGCGCCGGATCGGCGAAGTGAAATGCGCGTACGCCTCCAGCGCCAGGCCGAAGTGGCCGATGTTGTCGGGCGCGTACACCGCAAGCGATTGGCTGCGCAGGATCACCGATTCCAGCAGCGCCGCATCCGGCCGCTCTCGGATCTTCTCCAGCAATGTGCGGAAATCCTTGGGCTGCACCTTGGACCATGGCGGCAGGCGCAGCTTGAATTCCTTGAGGAATTCCTCCAGGTCGGCGTACTTGGCTTCCGGCGGCCGGTCATGGTCGCGATAGGGTGCAGGGATGCCTTGTTCCAGCAGATATTTCGCGGCCTGCACGTTCGCCGCGATCATGCATTCCTCGATCAGCTTGTGCGCATCGTTGCGCTGGAGCATGCCCGCCTGCGTCACCTCGCCCTGCGGTCCGAGCACGAAACGCACTTCCGAGCTTTCGAATTCGATCGCGCCGCGTTTCTGCCGCGCCTTGTCGAGGATCCCGTACAACTGGTGCAGACGCTGCACCTGCGGCAGCTGTGCGCCGATGAAGGCCACTGCCTGCTCCCGATCCTGGTCGGGCACGCCCTCGCCGACCGCGTTCCACACCTGCGTGTAGGTCAGGCGCGCATGCGAGTTCATCACCGCCTCGTAGAACTTCGAGCGCGTGATCTCGCCATGGCGGTCGATCTGCATGTCGCAGACGAAGCACAGCCGGTCGACTTTCGGATTCAGCGAGCAGATGCCGTTGGACAGCGTCTCCGGCAGCATCGGCACGACGAAGCCGGGGAAGTAGACCGAGGTCGCGCGCTTCTGCGCCTCGTCGTCGAGGGGCGTGCCGGGACGGACGTAATGCGAGACGTCGGCGATCGCTACGATCAGCCGGAAGCCTTCGCGATTGGTTTCGCAGTAGACGGCGTCGTCGAAATCCTTGGCATCCTCGCCATCGATGGTGACCAGCGGCAACGCGCGCAGGTCCACGCGCGCCGCCGCAGTGGCAGCATCGACCTGCAGCGGTACCGCGACCGCCTGAGCCAGCACTTCCGGCGGGAATTCGTGCGGAATCTCGTGGCCGTGGATCGCCGCCTCGACCGCCAGCGATGCGGTCAGCTTGTCGCCGAGCACGGCCAGCACGCGTCCGATCGGCGGACGGTGCGAGTCGGCCGGCTGCACGATCTCGCACACCACCAACTGCCCGTGCCGGGCGTCCAGCCGCGCATCCGACGGGATCTGCACGTTGCGCTGGATGCGGCGGTCGTCCGGCACCACGTAGCTGATGCCCGACTCCAGCGTGAAGCGGCCGATCAGCCGGTTGAGCCGGCGCTCCAGCACCTCGACGATCGCGCCTTCGCGACGGCCGCGCCGGTCCATGCCGGTGACGCTGGCCAGCACGCGGTCGCCGTGCATGGCCTTGCGCATCTCGAACGGCGGCAGGAACAGGTCGTCGCCGGCGCCGCTGTCCGGACGCAGGAAGCCGAAGCCGTCGGGATTGGCGATCACAGTGCCGGCGATCAGGTCCATGCGCTGCGCCGGAACGTAGGCGCCCTTGCGGTTCTGCAGCAGCTGGCCGTCGCGGACCATCGCGGCCAGGCGCTTGCCGAGGGCGTCGAAACGATCCGCTGCGGTCAGCTGCAGCTGTTCGGCCAGCGCATCAGCCGACAGCGGGCCATCGGCGGCGGCAAGCAGTTGCAGGATCGCCTCGCGGCTGGCGATGGGATTCTCGTATCGGCCGGCCTCACGCGCCGCCTGCGGATCGCTGAAAACCCCAGGCGTGGAGCCGGCTCGCTGTCCTGACGCGGGCGGTCGACCGGCGCCGGAACGGGCCGGCGGTTCCGGCATCCAGGGCGGACGCTGCCCCGCCGACTTCGTGCCCTTCGCGGCCGTAGCCGTCCGGCCACCACCGGCCTTGCCGGAACGGGCCGGGCCGGCGCCGGGCTTGCCGGCGCCCGTTTTGCCGGAACTGGTCTTGCCGCGGCCGGAGCCGCGCTTGCTGGGAGTTTTTGCCATCGCGAAGATGTTACACGGCCCCGGCGAAGGCCACTGTCTACATCGACCGCGTTGACAACGATCTTCTCGCAACGCAACATACGCGCCCTGCACCCTGCCCGGGTGGCGGAATTGGTAGACGCACTAGCTTCAGGTGCTAGCGGGGGCAACTTCGTGGAGGTTCGAGTCCTCTCCCGGGCACCAGGTACAACAAAGACCCTCGCGCAAGCGGGGGTTTTTCGTTTCCGGCGTCCTTGCATCGCGATGATCGTGTTGGCTTTGCGGCATGACACGGCTCAAGGATCGCTGTCCACCTGGGATATCCAGAGCCTGCCGGCCGACAGATCCAGCGTCACGACTTTGTCGCGCAGGAACGGCATCCCCAGGTTGCCGTCCAGGATCATGTCCGGGGTGAACGCCATGCCCTTTGCCCGCAATCCTGTCGAAACGCGGAAGTCCACCTGCTGCGGGCCTTTTTCTCCCGGATCCAGTCCGAACTGCTTCGCATAAGGCTGGGCAACCAGGATCGTGCCGCCGTTGCCCGAATCCAGTTCCATCCAGGTCATGCCCCGGCTACCCGGCACGCCGATCGATGCCGCCAGCGCACGCCCCTGCAGCTCCCGGGACAGGCGTACGGGCAGGGATTCCGCACCCGCGATGCGCTCGCGCAGGCTTTCGGGTGATTCGACGATCAGGCGCATCGCCGGAAAGTCGATCGTGATCGTCTTGCCGGCGAACGCATCCAGCGCGATGGAACCGTCCACGGGTGCGGCATCCTTGGCGATGAGTGGAGCGATATCGAGCACACCGATGACCGGCAGCCGGAGATCCTGCGATCCCAGACGCAACGTGACCGCGTCGCAACGGGGCATGTCCAGGCGGTTGCCCATCATCCGATGGCCACTCAAGCGCCCCCACGGACGGCAATCGATCTTTCTCGCAAGATCGGGCGAGATCAGGGTGATGCCGCCGGCCGTGTCGAAGGTGAACAAGCCCGGATGACCGCCGACCTGCGCACGCAATGCGACGGTTTTTCGATAGGGCTCCAACGGATGGATCGCTTCGGGGCCGGAGGCTTGCGCCAACGAGGAGGCGACCAACCCGACCACACACCAGAACCAATGCATACGCCACTCCCTGACTGGCGAGGCCGGCCGCAATGGCGACCCCGGAATCGACTTGGATGCAACAGCGGGCGATTTCGTTGCCAGGGACAGCACAACCTGTACAACGGAAGCGGCAACGGCAACGACAGACCATGCGGGCTGTCCAGCGCGTACCCCGCCCCGCATAATTGCGAGGCTTTCTCTACTTCGTGATTTCCCGCATGACCGACCCCGTACGCGCCGTCTTCCACGGCTTCGAGCAGATCCCGCTGCGCGAATACGCCGAGCGCGCCTATCTCGACTATTCGATGTACGTGGTGCTCGACCGCGCCCTGCCCTTCATCGGCGACGGGCTGAAGCCGGTGCAGCGCCGCATCATCTACTCGATGAGCGAGCTGGGCCTCAATGCCGCCGCCAAGCCGAAGAAGTCCGCGCGTACCGTCGGCGACGTGATTGGCAAGTACCACCCGCATGGCGACAGCGCCTGCTACGAAGCGCTGGTGCTGATGGCACAGCCATTCTCGTACCGCTATCCGTTGATCGAAGGCCAGGGCAACTTCGGTTCGTCGGATGACCCGAAGTCGTTCGCGGCAATGCGCTATACCGAGTCCAAGCTGACCCCGATCGCCGAGGTGCTTCTTGGCGAACTCGGCCAGGGCACGGTCGACTGGACACCGAATTTCGACGGCACGCTGGAAGAACCGACCTGGATGCCGGCGCGCCTGCCGCACCTGCTGCTCAACGGCACCACCGGCATCGCCGTCGGCATGGCCACCGACGTGCCGCCGCACAACCTCAACGAGATCGTCAGCGCCTGCGTACGCCTGCTCGACGATCCCGACGCCAGCGTGCGCGACCTGTGCGAACACGTGCGCGGCCCCGACTATCCGACCACCGCCGAGATCATCACCCCCGCGCGCGACCTGCTGGCGATGTACGAAACCGGCAATGGCAGCGTGCGTGCGCGCGCCACATTTACTCGGGAAAACGCGAACATCGTCGTCACTGCGCTGCCCTACCAGGTGTCGCCATCGAAGGTGATCGAGCAGATCGCTGCGCAGATGCGCGCCAAGAAGCTGCCGTGGCTGGAAGACATCCGCGACGAGTCCGACCATGCCAATCCGGTACGTGTGGTGCTGATCCCGCGTTCCAACCGTGTCGATGCCGAGCAGTTGATGGGACACCTGTTCGCGACCACGGACCTGGAAAAGAGCTATCGCGTCAACCTGAACATCATCGGCCTGGATGGCCGCCCGCAGGTCAAGAACCTGCGCATGATCCTCTCCGAATGGCTGGTGTTCCGCGGCGAAACCGTGACCCGGCGCCTCAACCATCGCCTGGAAAAGGTCGAGCGTCGCCTGCACCTGCTGGAAGGCCTGCTGGTCGCGTTCCTCAACCTCGACGAGGTGATCCGAATCATCCGCAGCGAGGACGAGCCGAAGGCCGCGTTGATCGCACGCTTCCAGCTGAGCGAGGACCAGGCCGACTACATCCTCGACACCAAGCTGAAGCAGCTCGCGCGTCTGGAGGAAATGAAGATCCGCGGCGAGCAGGACGAGCTGGCGGCCGAACGCGAAAAGCTATCGTCCATCCTCGCCTCCAAGGCCAAGCTGAAAAAGCTGATCAAGGACGAACTGCTGGCCGACGCGAAGAAATTCGGTGATGCCCGTCGTTCGCCACTGGTCGCGCGCGAGGCCGCACAGGCACTGGCCGAGACGGAACTGGTCGCCAGCGAGCCGATGACGATCGTGCTGAGCGAGAAAGGCTGGATCCGCGCCGCCAAGGGTCACGATGTCGATGCCGCTTCGTTGTCCTATCGCGAAGGCGACACACTGCTGGCGGCTGTGAAGGGGCGCAGCACGCAGCAGGTCGCGTTCCTGGATTCCGCAGGCCGCAGTTATTCGACGCTGGCACACACATTGCCGTCGGCGCGCGGCAACGGCGAGCCGTTGACCGGGCGTTTCTCGCCGGCTGCCGGCATGTCGTTCCAGGCGCTGGCCAGCGGCGACAACGAGACCCGTTTCGTGCTGGCGTCCTCGCACGGCTACGGCTTCGTAACCCGCTTCGAGAACCTGACCGGCCGGCAGAAGGCCGGCAAGGCGATGCTGTCGCTGTCGCCAGGCGCCACGGTGGTGCAACCGGCCGCAGTCGGCAATGTCGACAGCGACCGCATCGTCGCGGTCACCAGCGCCGGCCACCTGCTAGTGTTCCCGGTGTCGGAACTGCCCGAACTCGACAAGGGCAAAGGCAACAAGATCATCGAGATCCCGAAAGCCAAGCGTGGCACCGAACGCGTGGTCGCCATCGCGGTGGTCGCGCCGGGTGGCACGTTGTCGGTGAAATCCGGCGCACGGACCATGTCGCTGTCGTTCAAGGACCTCGACGCCTACGTCGGCGCGCGCGCCTCACGTGGCGGGCTGCTGCCGCGAGGCTGGCAGAAGGTCGACGGCCTGGCGGTCGAATAGCGGAGATCAATGATGGAAGCTGATTTCTGGCACCAGCGCTGGCGCGAGAACCGCATCGGCTTCCACCAGGACAAACCGACGCCACTGCTGCTCAAGCACTGGCCGTCGCTGCGCATCGCGCCAGGCAGCCGGGTATTCGTGCCACTGGCCGGAAAGTCGCTGGACATGGTCTGGCTGGCCGCG
Source organism: Luteimonas cucumeris (assembly GCF_007830035.1). GTDB lineage: Bacteria > Pseudomonadota > Gammaproteobacteria > Xanthomonadales > Xanthomonadaceae > Luteimonas_C > Luteimonas_C cucumeris. Next base: position 437,153 of record NZ_VLKN01000002.1, read on the forward strand.
CAGGGCTATCGCGTGCTCGGCGTCGAACTCTCGCAACTGGCCATCGAGCAGTTCTTCGCCGAACACCGGCTGCAGCCGCAGACAGGCGCCAGCCGATACGGCACCCACTACCGCGCCGGCGACATCGAACTCGTCCACGGCGACGCCTTCGCCCTCGATGAAGCCATGCTGGCCGACTGCAGCGCCGTTTTCGACCGGGCTGCGCTGATCGCCTTGCCGCCGGCACTGCGCCAACGCTACGTCCAAGAACTGCATGCACGACTGCCTGCCGGTTGTCGCGGCCTGCTGATCACCCTCGAATACCCGCAGCCGGAAAAGGAAGGGCCTCCATTCGACGTCGACGAGGATGAAGTCCGCAGCCTCTATGCGCGGGACTGGACTGTCGAACGGCTGGAACGCCGCGACATCCTCGCCCAGCAGCCGGCCTTCGTCGAAGAGGGCGTCACCGCCCTGTCAACGGTGGTGTATGCATTGCAGCGCAAGGGCTGAATCGTAGGGCGCATTAGCCGGAGGCGTAATGCGCCGGATTCGATTTCGTTCCGTAGGCGATACGGCGCAATACCCTTGGTTATTGCGCTCTAGTGGACGGTTTTCGTCGCGCCCCACACTTTGTCATTCCGAACGAAGTGAGGGATCTGCTTGTGTATGCCTGAGCGAAAGCAGATCCCTCCTGAGACTCGGGATGACAGGCTGGTTGGGATGACAGGGTGAAGCTCGGATTGACGATCGAATGCGATTCAGAGCGCCGCATTATGGACGCCTGCAATCGCGCGGCCCGACGGATCGGCCGCGGCAGCAAAGCTCGTATCCCAGGCGATCGCCGCTGGCGACGAACAGGCGATCGACTTGCCGCCTGGCACGGTCTCGGCGCATGCCTGCCCCGGGAATGCCTGCTCGAACAGGCTGCGGTAGTAATACGCCTCCTTGGTCTGCGGAGGATTGATCGGGAAGCGCTTGTCGGCGGCGGCGAGTTCGCGGTCGCTGACCTGCTTTTCCGCATGCGCCTTCAGGCCGTCGATCCAGCCGTAACCGACGCCGTCACTGAATTGTTCCTTTTGCCGCCACAGGATCGAATCGGGCAGATAGCCTTCGAACGCCTCGCGCAGCACTGATTTCTCGATGCGCCTTTTCCCGGCACCGTTTCCATCGGCCGCGCCTTTGCCGACCATCTTCGCCTGCGCATCCATCCGCATCGCGACGTCGAGGAACTCGACATCCAGGAACGGTACGCGCGGCTCGACGCCCCAGGCCATCATCGACTTGTTGGCGCGCAGGCAGTCGTAGTTGTGGAGCGCATCCAGTTTGCGCACCAGTTCCTCGTGGAATTCGCGCGCGTTCGGCGCCTTGTGGAAATAGAGATAGCCGCCGAAGATCTCGTCGGAACCTTCGCCGGACAGCACCATCTTCACGCCCATCGCCTTGATCCGCCGCGCCAGCAGGTACATCGGGGTCGAGGCGCGGATGGTGGTGACGTCGTAGGTTTCGATGTGGCGGATCACTTCCGGCAACGCATCGAGGCCTTCCTCGAAGCTGTATTTGAAGCCGTGGTGCACGGTGCCCAGTGCCTCTGCCGCGACTTCGGCAGCGGCCAGGTCGGGCGAGCCTTCCAGGCCGATCGCGAACGAATGCAGGCGTGGCCACCAGGCTTCGGAGACATCGTCCTCCTCGACACGTTTGCGCGCGAAGCGTGCGGCGCAGGCCGCGACCAGCGACGAATCCAGCCCGCCGGACAGCAGCACGCCATAGGGCACGTCGGTCATCAGCTGACGGTGCACGGCGCGCTCGAATGCATCGCGCAGTTCCTGTGGCGAGACCTGCACGCCCTGCGTGGCGTCGTAATCGCGCCACGGCTTGATGTAGTACTTCTGCAACTGGCCACTGTCACTGTCGTACCAGTGACCCGGCGGGAACTGCGCCACGTCTGCGCAGATCGGAGCCAACGCCTTCATCTCCGATGCCACGCACAGGCGACCTTCGCGGTCATGACCCCAGTACAGCGGGCATACGCCCATCGGATCGCGGGCGATGATCGTGCGCTGCCGCGGCTTGTCCCACAACGCGAAGGCGAAGATGCCGTTGAGACGGTTGAGGAAGGAAGCCGGTTCATCCTCACGGTACAGGGCGTTGATCACCTCGCAGTCGGAGCCCGTCTGGAAGGCATAGGGCTGCGTCAATTCCTTCTTCAGTTCGCGGTGGTTGTAGATCTCGCCATTGACCGCAAGCACCAGTTCGCCATCGGCGGAACGCAAGGGCTGCGAACCACCGGCGGGATCGACGATGGCCAGGCGCTCATGCACCAGCACCGCGCCTTCGTCCACGTACACGCCGCTCCAGTCGGGACCGCGGTGACGCTGCCGTTGCGACAGTTCCAGCGCTTGCCGCCGCAGTGCGCCGACGTCGTCGCCTGCTTGCAGGCCGAAAATGCCCAGGATCGAACACATGTTGAAGCTCCGGTTGGTTTGAAGGGTTGTCGCAGATCCCGTACAACAAAAAACCCGCGCTTGCGGCGCGGGTTTTGGACGTTGGGCTTGGTGTGGTTCGCCTTGCCTAGTCGCAGACCCGCAGCGGTCGCGCACGATTATTCGCGCGCGCATTGTTGCGGCGATTCGAATTGCGGTTGGCGAAGGTCGACTGGCAGGGCATGGCTGGAACGTAACCTGTTTTCCGGCGGGCTGGCAAGCCCTGTTTCCTGTTCAACGCAGGCCGGGCGCGGAGCCGGCCAAAGTGGCGCACGCCATCCTCATGCCGTGGATCCGGGGGCGAGGCTTACGGCAGCAGGCGCTCGATCAGGGCCTGATAAAGGTCCGGCAACGCTTCCAGGTCGGCCACCGCGACATGTTCGTCGACCTTGTGGATGCTGGCGTTGACCGGACCGATCTCGACGCACTGCGCACCCAGCGGCGCGATGAAGCGCGCGTCCGACGTACCGCCGCTGGTGCTTTCCTGCGGGACCGCGCCGGCAAGGCGTGTCAGCACTTCACGTGCCGCGCTGCGCAGCGGACCTTCGGGGGTATGGAACGGCTCGCCGCCGCGATGCCAGTGGATCGTGTATTCCAGCGCGTGCGCGCGCAGCACGGACTCGCATTGCCGTTCCAGCTGCTCGGCCTGCCAGTGCGGGTTGTAACGCAGGTTGAACAGCACCTGCAGTTCGCCCGGGATCACGTTGTTGGCGCCGGTACCGGCATGCACGTTGCTGACCTGCAGGCTGGTCGGCGGAAACGATTCGTAGCCGTCGTCCCAGCGATGCGCGACGAGTTCGGTCAGCGCCGGCATGGCCTGGTGCACCGGATTGCGCGCTTTTTCCGGATAGGCGACGTGGCCCTGGATACCCTTGACGGTGAGCGTCGCCGACAACGTGCCGCGGCGGCCGACGCGCAGAAGATCGCCCAGTTTCGCGGTCGACGACGGCTCGCCGGTGATGCACCAGTCGATCTTCTGCCCGCGCGTGCGGAAGGTGTCGGCGACACGGCGCACGCCGTCGATGGCCTCGCCTTCCTCGTCCGAGGTCAGCAACAGCGCCACGGTGCCGGAGTGCCGGGGATGCGCGGCCACGAAGCGTTCCAGCGCGACCACGAAGGCGGCGACGCTGCCTTTCATGTCGGCGGCGCCGCGCCCGTACAACATGCCATCGCGTATCTCGGGCACGAACGGATCGCTGTTCCAGGCCTCGCGCGGGCCGGGCGGCACGACATCGGTGTGGCCAAGGAGGACGAGCACGGGCGCGCCGCTGCCGTGCGTGGCCCAGAGGTTGTCGACCTCGCCGAAGCGCAGGTGTTCGCAGGCAAAGCCTGCGCGCTGCAGGCGCTTCGCGATCAACATCTGGCAGCCGGCGTCATCGGGCGTGACCGACGGGCGCAGGATCAGTTCCTTGGCCAGCGCGACGACTTCGGTCATGACCAGAGGTCCTTCCTGTCATCCCAGGAATAGTGGGGAATGACGGATTCCGGTGCGGGAGGCGTGCAGTTCACTTGCCGACGCCGAAACGCTGCTTGAAGCCGTTGTCGCTGAAGCCCTGTGTGACAGCGCCGTCGTCGGTGACGACCACGGGGCGGCGGATCAGCTGCGGATACTCCTTCAGCAGCAGCTTCCATTCCGCATCGGAATCTGGCGTCCTGCGATTCGGTGCGAGCGTGCGCCAGGTGGTCGAGGACTTGTTGACCAACGCATCCCAGCCGCCCGCCTGCCGTGCCCACTCCGACAGCGTTTCCGCGGGCTGCCGGTTGTCGCGGTAGTCGACGAAGTCGTGCGCGATGCCGAAGCGGTCGAGCCACTTGCGCGCTTTCCTGCAGGTGTCGCAGTTGGAGAGGCCGTAAAGAGTGGTCATCTATCGTTTCCGCCTCAATCCGCCAGTCCGCGCAGCAGGTCGTTGATCGATGTCTTGGCGCGCGTCTTCGCGTCGACCTGCTTGACGATCACCGCGCAGTACAGCGAGTGCGATCCGTCCTTGGACGGCAGCGAACCGGACACCACCACGCTGCCCGGTGGCACGAAACCGTAGCTGATCTCGCCGGTGGCGCGGTTGTAGATGCGCGTCGACTGGCCGATGAACACGCCCATCCCGATCACGCTGTGGTGGCCGACCACCACGCCCTCGACCACTTCCGAACGCGCGCCGATGAAGCAGTGGTCCTCGATGATGGTCGGACTGGCCTGCAGTGGTTCCAGCACGCCGCCGATGCCGGCGCCGCCCGAGATGTGGCAATGCTTGCCGACCTGCGCGCAGGAACCAACCGTGGCCCAGGTGTCGACCATGGTGCCGGCGCCGACGTGCGCGCCGATGTTGATGAAGCTCGGCATCAGCACCACGTCCTTGCCGAAATGGCTGCCGCGACGCGCGATGGTGCCCGGCACCACGCGCACGCCGAGCTTGCGGAACGCGGCTTCGTCAAACTCGCCAAAGCGCATCGGAATCTTGTCCCAGAACGATGCAGGGTAGGACTCCATCACCTCCATGTCCTGCACGCGGAAATACAGCAACACCGCCTTCTTCAGCCATTCGTTGACGGTCCAGCCGCCCTTGCCGTCGGGTTCGGCGACGCGGAACTCGCCGCTTTCCAGACCGTCGATCACCCGCTCCACCGCCGGCCGCGTCGAACCTTCCAGTTCTTCCGGCGTCAGCGTCGTGCGCCGCTCCCAGGCGCTGTCGATCATGAACTTCAGTTCGTCGATGCCAGGGCCTTGCGGGGCCTTCTTCCGGGTGGCCTTGCGTGCGGTCATCCTGCATTTTCTCCGTCGATGCGGGCCAGCAGCGCGTCGCGCAGGGCCTGTTGCTGGGTGTCGTCGAGCGCCTGGTCGCTGGCGTCGCCGATGATGAACACGTCTTCGGCGCGCTCGCCGAAGGTCGCGATGCGCGCATCGTGCACGCGCAGGCGTTGCGCGCGCAGCACGTGCGCGAGGTCGGCGAGCAGGCCCGGGCGATCGGTGCAGACCACGCTGAGCACGCTGTGGCGCCCATCGGGACTGCGGTCGAAGGCCACCTGCGGCGCGATCCGGAAATGGCGCAGGTGCCGCGGCTGCGTCCGCCGCGACGGCCGGATGCTTTCCAGCGGACCGGACAGCGCGGCGGCCAGGCTGCGTTCGATCTGCGCGGCGCCCGGCGCGTAGCGCGGGTCGGCGTTGACCACTTCGAAACTGTCGAAGATCGTGCCGTTGGGCCCATCGAGCGCGCGCGCCTGCTGGATCGCCAGGCCGAGCAGGCGGTCGAGCGTGATCACGATCGAGGCGAACAGGCCATCGCGATCGGGCGAATGCACGAACACCTCGAACGCACCGGCATGCCCGGCCAGTTCGCGCACGCGCACGACGGTGCTGCCCGGCCTGGTGTCGCGCAACGCAGCCGCCTGCCAGGCCAGCGGTTCGGCGCGCGCGCGCAGGAAACTCTCGGCCGGCATGCGTGCGAACAGGGCCGCGCTCTCGGCGGCGTCGATGCCCTGCTCTGCCAGCAGCGCGGTCGCCGCACTGCGGTTCTCGGCGATGCGCTCGGCCGCCGCGACCGGATGTTCCAGCCCGCGGCGCAGTGCCAGCCGCGTCGCCGTGTAGAGATCGGCGAGCAGCCGGTCCTTCCAAGCATTCCAGAGCTTCGGCGAAGTACCGGCGATGTCGGCACAGGTCAGCAGGTACAGGTGATCCAGCCGCACGCGGTCGGCGACGATCGTCGCGAAGCGATGGATCACCTCCGGATCGGCGATGTCCTGCTTCTGCGCGGTGACCGACATCAGCAGGTGCTTTTCCACCAGCCATGCGATCAATCCGGTGTCAGCCTCGCCCAGGCCGTGCGCCGTGCAGAACGCACGCGCGTCGACCGCACCGAGTTCGGAATGATCACCGCCACGGCCCTTGGCGATGTCATGGAACAGGCCGGCAAGCAGCAGCAGTTCCGGCTTGCGCAGGCGCGGCCACACTTCATGCGCCATCGCGAAGCGTTCGTCCGGCGTGTCGGAGGCGAACGCGGCCAGGTTGCGCAGCACGGCGAGCGTGTGCTGGTCGACCGTGTAGACATGGAACAGGTCGAACTGCATGCGCCCGGACACCTGCGCGAACGCCGGCAGCCAGCGACCGAGCACGCCGAGCCGGGCCATGCGCTCCAGCGTGGCGACCGGTTGCGGTCCGCGCAGCAGCGCCATGAAATCCTCGCGCGACACCGGTGTCGCCGCGTCGTATGCCGGCAATGCGGGCAACGCCTCGGCCAGCGCGCGTGCGGTGTGCGAATGCAGACCGCGCACCCGCGGCTGCGCGGCCCACATCGCGAACAAGGCGAATACTTCGGCGATGTCGTCGTGCGGCCAGTCATCGCTGCGCGCGGCCAGGTAACCGCGGCGCAGTTCGAAGCGTGCATCGAGCGGTTCCGGCACGGCGGCGCCGTCGAACTGCTCCTCGAAACGCTGCAGCAGGCGGTCGTTGATGCGGCGCACGAGCGCGGCGCTGCGGTAGAAACCCTGCATCATCTGCTCGACGCCGAGGTTCTGCGCGTCGTCGGCGAAGCCAAGGCGTTCGGCAAGCATCTTCTGGTAGTCGAAGCGCAGCCGTTCCTCGGCGCGGCCTGCGACGAGGTGCAGGCCGTAGCGCAGGCGTTGCAGCGCGCGGCGCTCGCGTTCCAGCGCTGCGGCTTCGTCACTGCCGAGATGGCCGAGGCCGATCAGCGGCTGCAGTTCGCGCACGCCGAAACTGCGCTGCGCCATCCATCCCAGCGTGTGCAGGTCACGCAGGCCGCCGGGACCGTCCTTGAGGTTGGGTTCCAGGTTGTCGGAAGTGTCGCCGAAACGCGCATGGCGGGCGCGCTGCTCCTCGCCCTTGGCGATGAAGTACTCGCGCGCAGGCCAGACGCGGGTCGCGGCGATCGCATCGGCCAGCGCCGCCTGGGCGTGGTCGTCGGCCACCAGTGGACGCGCCTCGATCATCGCCGTCAGCACGGTGATGTCGGCGGCGGCTTCGGTGCATTGCGTCGTGGAGCGCACTGCATGGCTGGCATGCAGGCCGGCGTCCCACAGCATTGCGAACAGGCGCGCCAAAGCTTCGTGGCTGGCCTGCTGCGCGCGATGGTCGGCCAGCACCAGCACGTCGATGTCCGAATGCGGGAACAGTTCGCCACGGCCGTAGCCACCGACCGCGAACAACGCCAGCGGCGCGTCGACCGGGATGCAACGCGACCAGGCCGCCTTCAGCAGGTGATCGACCGCGCGTGCGCGCAACGCCAGCAGGCGGTCGATGTCGTCGCCGCGATCGAAGCGCCTGGCGAGGCGTTCGTCGGCCTGGGCCAGCGTCGTGCGCGCCGCGCTCGCCCAGGCGGCATCGTCCGCCGCGTCCAGCGGGGCGGCGACCGGACCTGCGGCAACCGGATGGTTCACGGGCGGGCAGCGTCGCCTGGCAGCAGAGTCAGCACGTCGTAGCCGTCGTCGGTGACGGCGATGGTGTGCTCCCACTGCGCCGACAACTTGCGGTCCTTGGTGACCACGGTCCAGCCGTCGGGCAGCACCTTGGTGTGACGCGTGCCTTCGTTGATCATCGGCTCGATGGTGAAGGTCATGCCCTTCTGCAGCACCAGGCCTTCGCCCGGCCGGCCGTAGTGCAGCACCTGCGGATCTTCATGGTAGACGCGACCGATGCCATGGCCGCAGTACTCGCGCACCACGCTGAAACGCTCGGATTCGGCCAGCGCCTGGATCGCGGCGCCGACATCGCCCAGCGTCGCGCCCGGCCTCACCACGCGGATGCCGCGCCACATCGCGTCGTAGGTGGTGTCGACCAGCCGCTTGGCCATCACCGACGGCGTGCCGGCGTAGTACATGCGGCTGGTGTCGCCGTGCCAGCCGTCCTTGATCACGGTGACGTCGATGTTGACGATGTCGCCGTCCTTCAGGACCTTGGATTCACTGGGAATACCGTGGCAGATCACGTTGTTGACCGACGTGCACACGGTCTTGGGAAAGCCGCGATAACCGACGTTGGCAGGCACCGCCTGCTGCACGTTGACGATGTGGTCGTGCGCGATGCGGTCGAGCTCTTCGGTGGCCACGCCGGGTTTGACGTGCGGCACCAGGATCTCGAGCACTTCGGCGGCCAGGCGGCCGGCGACGCGCATCCTCTCGATGTCTTCGGGGGTTTTGATGGTCATGCCCATGCGTGGATTATCGCCTGAATCCAGCCGGCCACGAAGCGCGTGGCGGTAAAACGGTGCCCGTAGGCGGGCAATACACACGCATCCGCTTGCAGATGAGGGCAGCAAGGCCGCACGTCGTCCGCGGATTGAGCGATGCCTGGAGAGCCGGGCCTGTCTGCGCTCCGGCCGCGATGGCCGTACTTTTCCTGGCGATCATCCGTGCGGGTAACCGGTGCAACCGGCTCACTCCGACCAGGCCCGCGACGATCCTCCGACCTCGCCTGGCATAGACATTGCCTCCCTTCCCGCCCGCCGTCCGGAACCAGCGTCGACGCGGTGGGAGCGCAAACCGGAATCTGACCCGGTGCGTCAAATCTGGAATGAGCGTCACGTAAAATGTGACGAAAATTTAAATATTTCGTTAAGAACAAGTTATTCGTAAGCGTTTACAGGCCTGTTCTTGCGGATCCAGCCTCTGCCAAGTTCTTGGCACGCATCCTGCTTTGACCACCAGCAATCCGGCGATCACGCCGGTCAATCGAAGATGCCAAGCCACCGGAGCCACCAATGATTCGTTTCAAGTCGACCCTCATCGTCACCGCTTTGATCGCCGCTGGTGTTGCGGCTCCGGCCTTCGCCGCCAGCAAGGACACGAACTTCACCGTCAACATCAACGTCACCGGCTCGTGCAAGTTCATCAGCGCGTCGAACATCAACTTCGACAGCTCCGATGCGACGCCGGGTACCACCGACAAGACCGGCACCCTCAAGGTCCAGTGCACCAAGTCGCTGCCGTTCAGCCTGCAGCTCGATGCCGGCATCAACGGCGCCAGCAACGTCAACGCGCGCAAGATGAAGAGCACCACCGGTACCGACACCATCGCCTATCAGCTCTACAGCGACAGCTTCAACACCGTGTGGGGCACGGCCACGTCCGGCGTGGGTGCCGTCACGGGCACCGGCACCGGCTTCGGCGGCAGCACGCTGGACCAGACTTTCACGGTGAGCGCGCGCGCCACGCTGACCGGTACTGAGCCGGTCGCCACCTACACCGACACCATCAAGGCCACGGTCACCTACTGAGCCGTCGCCGCGGCAGCTGCGTCCGTCCTGCCTGCCGGCCACGGTGAATGCCGTGTCCGGCCACCGCCTCCCCCGGAGATCCCTCCCCGTGATCCGCTTTTCCACCGCATGGCTGTTCGCGGCGGCGCTGCTCGCTGCCGGCTTGCCGGCTCCGTTGCGGGCGGCGGAAGTGCGGGCCACGTTCCAGGTGAAGCTGGAGGTAGGCAACGTCTGCACCCTGGACAAGGGCGCGGACGTGGATTTCGGCACGATCACGCCCAGCGGCTCGCACCAGACCTACACCGCCAGCGGCTCGCTGGTGGTGCGCTGCACGCTGCACACGCCCTACACGATCCGGCTCGACGGCGGCCTGCATGGCACCGTGACCGACCGCAAGATGCGCAACACCAGCGGCCAGACCATCAGCTACCAGCTCCATAGCGGCACGCTCGGCCAGTGCGGGTCGTGGAATCCGGCGCAATGGGGAGATGGCAGCGGCGGCAGTTGCGTGTTCAGCGCGACCAACCATGCCTCCGAACAGACCATCGCGGTGGCGGGCCAGACTACGCTGAGCACTGCCGAAGGCGGTGCCTACAGCGACACCGTCACGGCCACGATCACCTATTGACCATTCGATGAGGCCGCCGCGATGAAAACCTCCCTCTTTCCTGCCCTGCTGCTTGCCATCGTCGTGGTCAGCACTGGCATTGCCTTACCCGCATCCGCTGCGAGCCTGCAGGTGGCACCGACCGCGGTCACGCTGACCGAGAAGCAGAACGCCGGCGCGCTGTGGCTGACCAACACCGACGAAAAGAAAGGCCTGCGCGCCCAGACCCGCATCTATCGCTGGACCCAGGACAACGGCGAGGAAAAGCTCGAAGCCACGAACGACGTCGCGGTGAGCCCGCCGATGATCGAACTGCTCGCCGGACAACGGCAGCTGATCCGCGTCATCCGCACCGGCGCGCCGCCGCAGGGAGCGGAAGTGGCCTATCGGGTGCTCGTCGACGAGTTGCCCGGCGCGGACGAGCCAGAGGCCAGCGGCCTGCAGTTCCTGCTGCGCTACTCCGTGCCGGTGTTCGTGCTGCCGGCCGGGGATACACCACTGAAATACGAACTCGACACCCGCCTGGAGCGGAACGGCTCGCAGGTCTCGCTGGTGGCCGGCAATAGCGGCAGCCAGCACGCACAGATCGCCGACCTGACCTGGGTTGACGCCACCGGCGCCCGCAAGGCGGTGTTGGCCGGGCTGGTGGGCTATGTCCTGCCTGGCCAGACCATGCGCTGGGAGTTGCCGACCGACACGGCGATCACCGCCGGTGGCCATTTCGTCGCAAGGATCAATGGTGAGCAGGAAGAGCAGACCCTTGCGCTGGATTCCGCCGGTCGCTGAGGCCCTGCTGGTCGCCGGCTGCCTGCCGGCGACCGCCTGGGCGCTCGAGCCGCCGGCCGCCGGCCCGGGGATCGCGACCAGCGTCGAAGTACCGCTGTTCCTCGATGTCCGGCTCAACCAGCAGGACACCGGCAAGGTGTTGCCGTTCGTGCAACGCGAGGGCGGACTGTGGGCTGCGCCGGACACGCTGCGCCAGCTCGGTTTCGCGCTGCCTGCCGACCAGCCTGCAGATCTGGTGGACCTGCGGACCCTGTCGGGTGTGCGTATCGCCTACGACGTGGCCATGCAGAAAGTCGCGATCGACGCGCCGCTGGCCCTGCTTTCGCTGGAGGCGACGATGCTCGGCACGGCAGGCGTTGCCGCGCCGCCGGCCAGCAATTCGCCCGGCCTGCTGCTCAACTACAACCTGTTCGGCAACCACGACCAGGTGTCGGACAACGCCACCGGTTACCTGGAACTGCGTGCCTTCGGCGGCAACGCCGGGGTCCTGAGCACCAGCCTGGTCTCGCGCACCTACCGTTTCGATGGCGGCGACTGGCGCGGCGACACGGTGCGGCTGGACAGCAGCTGGCAATGGTCGTTCCAGGACCGGATGACCACGCTCGTCGTCGGCGACACCTACACCGGCAACCTCGGCTGGACCCGCGCGGTGCGACTGGGTGGCGTGCGCTTCGGTCGCGATTTCAGCCTGCAGCCCTATCGCACCACCTCGCCACTGCCGATGTTCGCCGGCGAAGTCGTGGTGCCGTCGGAAGTGGAGTTGTACATCAACGGCATCAGGCAGTACGCCGGCGAGGTGCCGGTCGGACCGTTCCGGATCAACTCGCAGCCGTCCATCAACGGCGCCGGCAATGCGCAACTGGTGATCCGCGACGCCTTCGGCGCGGTGCGCACGGTCAACGTGCCGTTCTACTCGACCCCGAACCTGCTGAGCGCAGGCCTGTCGGACTGGTCCGTGGTGATGGGGATGGTGCGCGAGGACTACGGCGTGCGTTCCTTCTCCTATGCCGATCGGCCGGTCGGCAGCGCGGACTACCGCCGCGGCATCAGCGATCGCCTGACCGTGGAAGCCCATGCCGAAGGCAGCGACACGCTGGCCAACGCCGGCGTCGGCGCGCTGTGGTCGCTCGGCGCCGCCGGCGTGATCGGCGCCAGCTACGCTCATAGCGAACAGCACGGCCGCACCGGCGAACAGGCCGGACTGGCGTACAACTGGACCAACTCTCGCTTCACCTTCTCGATCGACAGCCGCCGTACCCATGGCGACTACCGCGACATCGCCTCGTCCTACGGCTTCGAACCGGCACGCATCAGCGAACGCGGCCTGGCCGGCTGGAACTCCGACAGGCTCGGCAGCTTCGGCGTCAGCTATGCGCGCCTGCAGCAGCTGGAAGAAGAGGACGACCGTTACGGCAGTGCCTACTGGTCGCACAGTTTCGGCGGCCGCTGGTCGTTGAGCTTCAACTACAACCAGAATCTCGACGACAACGACGATCGCAGCTTCTTCCTCGGCTTTAGCCTGAGCCTGGATTCTGGCCGCATGCTCAACGTGTCGGGCCAGCGCAATGGCAATCGCGATGTCGCGTCGATCGACCTGACCAAGGCGGTGCCGGGCGATGGCGGCTTCGGCTGGCGGCTGCGCGCCGACCACGGCGAGGGCGATACGGGCGGCCTGGCCGAACTGGGCTGGCTCGGCAGGCACGCACAGTTGTATGGCGGCCTCGGCAATTCCGGCGGCAACACCTATAGCTACGCCAGCGGCAGCGGCAGCCTGGTATTGATGGAGTACCAGGTATTCGCCGCGCGCAGCATTTCAGATGCGTTCGCGGTGGTGTCGACTTCCGGCGTGGGCGGCGTGCCGGTGAAGCTGGAAAACCGGCCGATCGGCGTCACCAACGAAAAGGGATTGCTGCTGGTCACGCCGCTCAACGCCTGGCAGCGCAACCTGCTGGCGATCGACCCGATGGACCTGCCGGCCAACATGCGCCTGGGCAAGGTCGAGATGAATGCCACGCCGACCGACCGCGCCGGCACCGCGGTGCGTTTCGACGTGGAGCGCGTGCGCGCGGCGCTGCTGGTCCTGCAAGACCACGCCGGCCAACCCCTGCCGCTGGGCAGCCGCGTGCAATTGATTGGCGGATCAGCCCAGCAGGCGCTCGTCGGCTACGACGGAGAGACCTATCTCGACACCCTGGAAACACGGAACACGATGGAAGTGACCACGACCCAGGGTCGCTGCCGGATCCATTTCGATTACCCGGCGGTACCGGACGCGATTCCGCGCATCGGCCCGCTGACCTGCACCCCGGAGAAACAGCCATGAACCGGTTGCGCCACATCCTCGCGTTGGCCGTCCTCGCCTGCGCCGCGTTGGCCTTCGCACCGTCCGCGTGGGCGTCCACCACCTGCACGGCCACGATGAGCGGCTGGAACTTCGGCATGGTCAACACGGCCGGCAATACTGATGTGCAGGCAACCGTCACCTACCAATGCAACACCAGCACCCAGGCCTCACTGCTCGGCGAGGCCCGGGTACGGATGTGCCTGGCGGTCGGTCCCGGCTCGGTCAACGGCAGCACCATCGCTTCGCGTCGCCTGGCGAACGGCTTCAACGAATCAATGAACGTCCAGTTGTACCGCGACCCGGCTCGCACCCAGGTGCTGGGCAACAGTCCGGCCAATCCAACCTATCTGGAGCTGTATGTCGAATACCCGCTCACAGGCTTCCTCGGCGCGTCCGGCTCCACCAGCGGCACGTTCAACCTGTACGGACGCGTCCCCCCGCAAACCAGCTTGGCGGCCGGCAATTACAGCTCGACTTTCAGCGACACGACCCTGCGGTATCGCTACAGGGAGCTCCTTTCCCAGAGCGATCCGGCCACCTGTGAAACAGGCGGCATCCAGGGCACCCCGAATACCTTCGGCTTCACCGCCATCGCCAACGTCCCCGACAAATGCGTGATCGACACGGCTGGCGACCTGGATTTCGGCAGCATCCTGGCCGCCAGCACCGGCCTGATCGAGAAGACCTCGACCATCCGCCTGACCTGCACCCGGCGTACCGCCTGGCAGGTCGGCCTGACCAACGGCATCAACGCCAGCGGCACGACCCGGCGCCTGGCCGGATCGGGTGGCCAGTACGTTGCCTATGAGCTGAACCGCAGCCCGGGTTGGGATCGCTGGGGCTCCACGCTCAACGTCGACACGGCCGCGGGTACGGGCATGGGCAGCTCCCAGGCGCTCACCGTGTATGGCCGGATCACCAATCAGCCCCTGACCCGGGCCGGCACCTACAGCGACACCATCACGGTGATCGTGACCTACTGAGCAAGGGGAGACGGCATTCCGTCGCCTTCCTGACACAGGGCGTTCACAGCGCCGTACCTAACGTGCACGGACCGCGCGATCCGGCCTCAACTTTTCCGCCGGCGCGCCGATAGCAAGGAAATTCTGCCGAATTACCGCTCGGCAGGGAGCTAGCGATGCGCCTGCGCAAACTGGTCCTGGCGATGACCCTGCCCTGCCTGGTCACGGGGGCATACGCCGACAGCAAGAGCACCTCCCTGCAGATCGGCATCCGCATTGTCCCCAGCTGCACCATCCACAGCCTGCGAGACCAAGCCGGCGAGCGCATCGCATCGACGCGGGTGGCCTGCTCCCGGGGCGCCCCCTTCCGGATTTCTTCGCATTCGCCGCCAGACCCAAGCCCTGCCTCCACTGAAGTCAGCCTCACTCCTGTCGCCGGCGGCCCTCCGAGCGGGGGCAGGACCATTACCACGATCACCTTCTGAAGGCTGATGAAGCGCGCATCGGCCGCATCCTGAGCGGCGGAAGCCACCCTTAGGCCTGCTCCCGCGCCTTTCGCAGGCGGAGTCCTTGTTTCCGCTCTGTCCCGATTTGCCGCCGACACGCCGCAGCCGCTATAATCCGCCGACTTTGTCGACCCAGGTCGGCCAATCCGCCCACGTCGGGCGACACCGGCGAATACACACCTGCTGCAATGCCCCGTGCCGGGGTGTCGCTGGCCGCTGGAACCGAGGTTCCGCCGGCAGGCGATCTGGCCACGGAGGCAGCAGGGAGGCCCAACCCCGGAACCTTTCGTCCGCCCAGGCGGACGAGCGCCCCGCGACATGACGCTCATCCAGAGCCTGTCGCAGGACGGCCGGTTCCCCCCTTCGGAGTCATCAGCAATGTCCCAGATCACCATGCGCCAGATGCTGGAAGCCGGCGTCCATTTCGGCCACCAGACCCGCTACTGGAATCCCAAGATGGGCCCGTACATCTTCGGCGCCCGCGGCAAGATCCACATCATCAACCTCGAGAAGACGCTGCCGCTGTTCGTCGACGCGATGAACTTCATTTCGGCGATCGCGCAGAAGCGCGGCACCGTGCTGTTCGTCGGCACCAAGCGCAGCGCGCGCGACTCGATCAAGGAAGAAGCCACCCGCTGCGGCATGCCGTACATGACCCAGCGCTGGCTGGGCGGCACGCTGACCAACTTCCGCACCGTGAAGGCTTCGGTCTCGCGCCTGAAGGAACTGGAAGCCGGCGAAACCGACGGCACCTTCCAGAAGCTGGTCAAGCACGAAGTGCTGGGCCTGCGCCGCGAGCGCGACAAGCTGGAAGCCTCGCTGGGTGGTATCAAGGAAATGAACCGCCTGCCCGATGCGCTGTTCGTGATCGACATCGGCCATGAAGACATCGCCATCAAGGAAGCCAAGAAGCTCGGCATCCCGGTGATCGCGGTGGTCGACACCAACTACGACCCGGCCCTGGTCGATTACGCCATCCCGGGCAACGACGACGCCATCCGCGCCGTGCAGCTGTACGCCCGCGCCGCCGCCGACGCCGTGCTGGAAGGCAAGGCCGCCGCGCCGGCCGCCGGCGTGCGCGAAGACGAGTTCGTCGAGCTCGACGCCGAAGGCAACCCGGTCGCCGACAAGCGCGGTCCGCGCGGCCGCGGCGCCCCGGCCAAGAAGACTGCCCCGGCCCGGAAGGACGCTGCGCCGAAGTCCGACGCCGCTGCCGACGAGGCCCCGGCTAGCGCCGAAGCCGAAGTCGCCGGGAACGAGGCGGTCGAAGCCAAGGCTGCCGAGTAATTCCTGCGTCACGCGGCCGCGCCATAGTGCGCGGCTGCTCCTAGCCGTCATTCCCGCGAAGGCGGGAACCCAGCGACTTTCGTTTTTGGCTTTGCAAAGTCAAAGGCCTGGATCCCGGCTTTCGCCGGGATGACGAACATCTTTCGAGAATACCGAGGTAACCCCATGGCAGAAATCACCGCATCCCTGGTCAAGGAACTGCGCGAGCGCACCGGCGCCGGCATGATGGAGTGCAAGAAGGCGCTCACCGAGAACAACGGCGACATCGAAGCCGCCGCCGACTGGCTGCGCAAGACCGGCCTGGCCAAGGCCGACAAGAAGGCCGACCGCGTTGCCGCCGAAGGCCGCATCGCCATGGCCCAGGCCGACGGCAAGGCCGTGCTGGTCGAGATCAATTCCGAAACCGACTTCGTCGCCAAGGACGCCAACTTCCTGGCCTACACCGAAGCCGTCGCCCAGGCCGCGCTGAATGCCAGCGACGTCGAGGCGCTGAAGGCAACGGCACTGGCTTCCGGCGAAACCGTCGACGCCGCCCGCACCGCGCTGATCGCCAAGGTCGGCGAGAACCTGCAGGTGCGCCGCATGGCACGCATGGACAGCGCCAACACCATCGGCGCCTACGTGCATGGCGGCCGCATCGGCGTGCTGGTCGAGGTCAAGGGCGGCAACGCCGAACTGGCCCGCGGCCTGGCGATGCACATCGCGGCGATGAACCCACCGCATATCTCGCCTGCGCACGTCCCGGCCGATTTCGTCGCCCGCGAAAAGGAAATCGCGCTGGCCCAGGTCAAGGATTCCGGCAAGCCGGCCGAGATCCTGGAGAAGATGATCGCCGGCAAGGTGTCGAAGACCATCAGCGAGATCACCCTGACCGGCCAGCCCTACGTACTGGACACCAACCAGACCGTCGAGGCCGCGCTCAAGGCCGCCGGCGGTGCCGAAGTACTGAACTTCGTGCGTCTGGCGGTCGGCGAAGGCATCGAGAAGAAGGAAGACGACTTCGCGGCCGAAGTGATGAAGCAGGCCGGCCTGGCCTGAGCCAACGCCTCAACGCAGTAACAGGAACCCGCGAGCGATCGCGGGTTTTTTGTTGCCGGCACGCTCCGCTGCAGCCGTCGCGCGTGCAGCGCACGCTACAATTGCCGCGTTTTCCTGCCCGGAGTCGCTCATGTCCCAGCTCGTGTATCGCCGTGTCGTACTGAAACTTTCCGGCGAAGCCTTGATGGGCGACGCGGATTACGGCATCGACCCGGCCATGATCGGCCGGCTGGCGACCGAGGTGATCGAGGCCCAGCAGGCCGGTGCCGAAATCGCGCTGGTGATCGGCGGCGGCAACATCTTCCGCGGTGCGGGCCTGGCCGCCGCCGGCATGGACCGCGTCACCGGCGACCACATGGGCATGCTCGCCACGGTCATCAACGCACTGGCCATGCAGGATGCGCTGGAAAAACGCGGCGCGCGCGCGCGCGTGATGAGCGCGATCAAGATCAACGACGTCTGCGAGGATTACATCCGCCGTCGCGCGATCCGCCACCTTGAGAAAGGCCGCATCGCGATTTTCGCGGCCGGCACCGGCAATCCGTTCTTCACCACCGATTCCGGCGCCGCGCTGCGCGCGATCGAGATCGGCGCCGACCTGCTGTTGAAGGCGACCAAGGTCGACGGCGTCTACGATTCCGATCCGAAAAAGAATCCGGGGGCGAAGCGCTTCGACAGCCTGACCTACGATCAGGTGATCTCGCGCGACCTCAACGTGATGGACACCGCCGCCTTCGCACTGTGCCGCGACAGCGATTTGCCGCTGCGCATCTTCGACATGGGCCAGCCAGGCGTGCTGCTGCGCGTGCTGCGTGGCGAGAACATCGGCACCCTGGTGCAGGGCCGCGACTGACCGCGGTTTCGTGGAACGCAGCCTGCGCCGCGGCACGATGAAATAGTGTCCGCGACTACGCCATGGCACGATCGCCGCATGCACTCGCACGATCATTCCCATGGTTCCAGTACCCGTGCCTTCGCCACGGTCACGCTGATCAACCTGGCCTACACGGTGCTGGAAGCCGGCTACGGCTTCGCCACCAACTCGCTGGCGCTGCTGTCCGATGCGCTGCACAACTTCGGCGACGTGCTGGGCCTGGGACTGGCATGGGGCGCTGCGGTGCTCGCAAAACGGTCACCGACGCCACGCCACACCTACGGCTGGCGTCGCGCCACGCTGCTGTCGCCGCTGGCCAATGCGCTGTTGCTGGTCGCCTTCGCCGGCGCGCTGAGCTGGGAGGCGGTGCGCCGCTTCGATGCACCGCCGCAGATTCCCGCGTTGCCGGTGATCGTGGTTGCGGCGATCGGCATCCTGGTCAATCTCGGCGCCGCCTGGCTGGTGCGCGATGGCCACGCCCACGACCTCAATCGCCGCGGCGCCTTCCTGCATCTGATCGCCGATGCCGCGGTGTCGCTGGCGGCCGTGCTTGCCGGCATCGGCATGCTGGCGATGGGATGGACCTGGCTGGATCCGCTGACCGCATTGCTGGTCGGCGCCGTGGTCGCCGCCGGTGCGTTCGGCCTGTTGCGCGACGCGTTCAATGCCGTGATGGATGCCGTGCCGCGCAGCATCGAACAGGCCGAAGTGCGCGCTTTCCTGGCCGAACAGCCTGGCGTCAGCGCGGTCCACCACGTGCACATCTGGTCGCTGGGTGCAGGCGAGATCGCCATGACCGCACACCTGGTGCGTCCGGACGATGGCGACCACGATGGCTTCATCGACCGGCTCAACCACGCCCTCGACCACCGCTTCGGCATCAATCACCCGACCCTGCAGATCGAGCACGGCCAGGGTTGCGAACACGACCTGCACGATCGCGCACCGCACGCGCATTGAAGGGCTGGGATCCGGGATCTGGGGGCTGGAAAAAGCAAATGCACATCGGCTGCTTCCAGATCCCAGCCCCGCGACCCACGGGGTCGCCAGCCTCATCGCCTATAATCCAGTGATTAAGCCACTGCGATGGAGCCGGCATGATCAACGACATCAAGAAAGACACGCAGGCCCGCATGGCCAAGAGCGTCGAGGCCCTGCGCCACGACCTGACCAAGGTTCGCACCGGCCGCGCCTCGACCGCGCTGGTCGACCACCTGAAAGTCAATTACTACGGCTCCGACATGCCACTGACCCAGGTCGCCAGCGTCTCCGTCACCGATGCGCGCTCGCTGACCATCACCCCCTGGGAGAAGCAGATGGTCGGACCGGTCGAAAAAGCCATCCTGGCCTCCGACCTCGGCCTCACGCCAAACACCGCCGGCACCGTGATCCGCATCAACCTGCCGGCACTGACCGAAGAGCGCCGCAAGGAGCTGTCCAAGCACGTGCACGGCGAGGGCGAGAACGCCAAGATCGCGATCCGCAACATCCGCCGCGACGCCAACCAGCAGGTCAAGGACCTGCTCAAGGACAAGAAGATCACCGAGGACGACGAGCGCCGCAGCGAGGACGAGATCCAGAAGCTGACCGACAAGGCGATCAAGGACGTCGATGAAGTGGTCAAGGCCAAGGAACAGGAATTGATGGCGGTTTGACGAGAGCCGTGATTCGGGATTCGTGATTGGTGATTCGTTAAAGCAAAGACCCCATGCCATCTTCTGACAACCCGGACTCGCAGCCTCCTGCTTCTGCGAATCACGAATCACGAATCACGAATCACGTGCCGGCCCACCTCGCCGTGATCATGGACGGCAATGGCCGCTGGGCGGAGCGCCGCAAGCGGCCGCGCATGATCGGCCACCGCGCAGGCGCACGGGCCGTGAACCTGTGCATCGATTTCTGCCTTGAACAGGGCATCGAAGCGCTGACCCTGTTCGCGTTCTCCAGCGAGAACTGGGGCCGGCCCGAGGAAGAAGTCGGCGCGCTGATGAAGCTGTTCCTCAACGCGCTGGAACGCGAGGTCGAGGAGCTCGACCGCCGCGGCGTCCGCATCCGCTTCATCGGCGAGCGCGAGCGCTTCGCCCAGGCCCTGCGCGACAAGATGGACGCGGCGGAAATGCAGACCCGCGACAACCGCCGGCTGACACTGTCGATCGCTGCCAGTTACGGCGGCCGCCAGGACATCGCCGCTGCCGCACGCGCACTGGCCCGGGACGTCGTCGACGGCAAGCTGCGCGTGCAGGACATCGACGAGAACGCGATGGCTACGCACATGGCGCTGGCCGATCTGCCGGCACCGGACCTGTTCATCCGTACCGGCGGCGACCACCGCATCAGCAACTTCCTGCTTTGGCAGCTGGCCTACACCGAATTGTGGTTTACCGAAACGTTGTGGCCCGAGCTGGATGCAGCGACACTGCGTCGCGCCCTGGACGATTACGCCCGGCGCGAGCGCCGTTTCGGGTTGACCGGGGCGCAGTTGGCCCCTTCCACCAACCCGAGCGCCGCATGACCAAAGTCCGTACCCTCGCCGCGCTGATCATGACCCCGCTGGCGATCGCGGCGATCCTGCTGCTGCCGACGCCGTGGCTGGTGGCGTTGACGGCGGTGGTGTTCCTGGCAGGGCTGTGGGAATGGTTTCGCCTGGCCGAGATCGACGACACCCTGTCGCGTACCGTGCTGTTGCTGGTCAATCTGTTGCTGATGGTGGCGCTGGTCTGGGCCTCGCGCTCGTCGAGCGGAGGTTCGCTGGTGCTGTTCCAGCTGGCGACCGTGGTGGGCGTGATCTGGTGGCTGCTGGCGGCGATGTGGCTGAAGCATTATGCGTTCGCCTCCGACCACGACACCCACGCACGCATGTTCAAGCTGGCCGCCGGCACACTGGCGGTGGTGCCGGCCTGGTGCGCGCTGGCGCTGATCCACGCCGCGCAGCCGAACGGCCATCGCTGGCTGCTGGTGGCACTGGTGATCGTCTGGGTCGCCGACAGCGGCGCGTATTTCGTCGGTCGCCGGTTCGGCAAGCACAAGCTCAGTCCGCGGATCAGTCCCAACAAGACGGTCGAAGGCCTGCTTGGCGGCCTCGTCGCCGGCATTGCGGTCGGCGTGCTCGGCGGAATGTTCGCCGGCGCCGACACCGGCCAGCTGCCGCTGGTGGCCGCGGTCGCGTTGCTGACCGTCGGTGCATCGGTGATCGGGGACCTGTACGAAAGCCTGCTCAAGCGCCATGTCGGCGTCAAGGATTCAGGCAACGTGATTCCCGGCCACGGCGGCATCCTCGACCGCATCGACGGCGTACTCGCGGCGCTGCCGGTGTTCGCCCTCGGGAAAGCCTGGCTCGGTTTCTGAGTCAACCGATGCCTGCGTACGATTCCCCGATCATTGCCGGTCCCGCAGCTGCCGAAACCTGCAACGACTGCGCCGCCGCCGAAAGCAGCCTGATCCTGCCGTCATCCGCGCGCGCGACCAAGAAGCCGCGATGAGCACGTCCACGCGCAATGTCGCCGTGCTGGGTGCCACCGGTTCGATCGGCGGCTCGGCGCTGGACGTGATCGCACGGCATCCGGATCGCCTGCGTGCGACCGTGCTTGCTGCCGGCTGCAATACCGACGCGCTGCTTGCATTGTGCGTGCGGCATCGCCCGTTGCACGCGGTGATCGCCGACGCGTCTTGTTACGCGGCGCTGCGCGACGGCCTGCACGCGGCCGGACTGGATACGCAGGCCCATGCCGGGTCCGAAGCACTCGATGCGCTGGCCGCCGGCGATGCCTGCGATACGGTGGTCGCGGCGATCGTCGGCGCGGCCGGCCTGTCCTCGACCCTGGCCGCGGCGCGCGCCGGCAAGCACCTGCTGCTGGCCAACAAGGAATCGCTGGTACTGGCAGGCGAGCTGCTGATGGCTGCCGCGCGCGATTCCGGCGCACGCATCATCCCGATCGACAGCGAACACAATGCGATCTTCCAGTGCCTGCCGGACAGGGAAGATCGCAATGCACTGCGGCGGATCGTGCTCACCGCTTCCGGCGGCCCGTTCCGCGGCTGGACGCGCGCGGCGCTGGCCACGGTCACGCCGGCACAGGCGATCGCGCATCCGCGCTGGTCGATGGGGCCGAAGATCTCGGTCGATTCCGCCACGCTGATGAACAAGGGCCTGGAAGTGATCGAGGCGCATCATCTGTTCGGCATGCCGGCCGAACGCATCGAGGTACTGGTGCATCCGCAGAGCCTGGTGCATTCGCTGGTCGAGTTCGTCGACGGCTCGACCCTGGCGCAGCTCGGCCTGCCGGACATGCGTACCGCGCTGGCGGTCGGGCTGGGCTGGCCGCAACGCATCGAATCCGGCGTCGGCCGGCTCGACCTGCTGGCGCAGGGCCGCCTGGATTTCGAGCCTCCGGACCTCGACGCCTTTCCCTGCCTGGCGCTGGCGTTTCGCGCATTGCAGGCCGGCGGCACCGCGCCGGCCATCCTCAACGCGGCCAACGAAATCGCTGTTTCAGCGTTTCTTCAGGGCCAGGTGGGTTTCCTAGCGATACCTGCGCTGGTCGAGGAAGTCCTCGCCACGCTCCCTCCCCAAGCTGCCGACACTCTGGAAACGCTGCTGGCCGCCGACGCGAATGCACGGCAGCTGGCGTCGCAGGTCGCGGCGACAATGACGATCGACGCATGAGCGACTTGCTGGGCTCGGTTTGGTGGTTGATCGTCAGCATCGGCGTGCTGGTGACCTTCCACGAATTCGGTCATTTCTGGGTGGCCCGGCGTTGCGACGTCAAGGTGCTGCGTTTCTCGGTCGGCTTCGGCAAGGCGCTGTGGTCGCGCCGTGGCCACGACGACACCGAATACATGATCGCGGCGATCCCGCTCGGCGGCTACGTCAAGATGCTCGACGAGCGCGAGGGCGATGTCGCGCCCGCAGATGCGTCGCGCGCGTTCAACCGCAAGACCGTATGGCAGCGGATCGCGATCGTCGCCGCCGGCCCGATCGCCAACCTGCTGCTGTGCGTGCTGCTGCTGTGGGCGATGTTCGTGATCGGTCGTCCCGACTTCGCACCGACGCTGGGCCATGTCGATGGCATCGCCGCGCAGTCCGGTTTCCGCGTCGGCGACACGCTGCTCAAGGTCGGTGATCGCGACACGCCGACCTGGAGCGAAGCGGCGCTGGCATTGACCACCGCGGCGCTGGATCGAGACGAGATCGCAGTGCAGGTGCGCGCTGCCGACGGCGACCGGCACACGCGCAAGCTCGATCTGTCGAAGCTGCCGGCCGGGTTCGACGAACCGCGGGCGGTGCAGCTGGCCGGCCTGACCCCGCGACATCGGCTGACGCCACCGGTGGTCGGCGAAATCCAGCCCGGTTCACCGGCCTATGGCGTGCTGGCCGAAGGCGATCGCCTCACCGCCATCGACGGCATGCCGATCACCGCATTCGACGACATCCGGCCGCTGATCCAGCGACTGGGCGACCAGGGCGGCGTGGCGATGGTCGAAGTACTGCGCGACGGCGAGCGCCTGGCGCTCGAACTGAAACCGCAACGGCGCAACGATCCGGACGGCAAGGCCTACTGGGCGCTCGGCGTGGCCCCGCCCGCGATCCAGCAGATACCGGCCTACGACGCCCGCCTGCAGTTCGGCCCGCTCACGGCGATACCGGCCGCGTTCAGCGAGACCTGGCGGCTGGCCACCGACTCTTTCGCGATGATCGGCCGCATGTTCGGCGGCAGCGCCTCGGTCGAGAACGTATCCGGCCCGATCACCATCGCCCGCTACGCCAACGCCTCGGCGCAACTCGGCGTGGCCTGGTTTTTGAACTTTCTGGCCCTGTTGTCGCTCAGTCTGGCCATCATCAACCTGTTGCCGATCCCGGTTTTGGACGGCGGGCACCTGCTGTATTACCTTATAGAGTTGGTCAAGGGCAGTCCGCTCAGCGAACGCGCCATGGCCGCCGGCCAGTACGTCGGTCTGGCCCTTCTGGCCAGCCTGATGGGGCTGGCGTTCTACAATGACATTCTGGGTCTGGTGCGCTGATGGCCGTTATCCGCGTTGATACCGCGATACACCGCCGTTGCACTGGCCATCCGGCCCTTCGATCCCCTTGACGGACGTAATGATGACGCGAAGCCCCACTCGCCGCCTGCTTGCCCTCGCCCTCACCTCGGCGCTGACCGCGCCCGCCTGGGCGCAGTTCGCGCCGACGCCGGACGCCGCAGCCACGCAGATAGCCCCGCTGCCGCAAGCCGCGGACGCATTCACCGTCAGCGACATCCGCATCGATGGCCTGCAGCGTATCTCGGCCGGCACCGTGTTCACCTACCTGCCGATCGAGCGCGGCGACACCGTCGACCAGGCCCGTACCGCCGCGGCGATCCGCGCGCTGTACAAGACCGGCTTCTTCGAGGACGTGCGCCTGGACCGCCAGGACAGCATCCTGGTGGTGACCGTGGTCGAGCGTCCTGCGATCAACAAGCTGACCTTCACCGGCAACAAGGACATCAAGACCGAGGACCTGATGAAGGGCCTGAAGGACATCGGCCTGGCCGAGGGCGAGACCTTCGACCGCATGGACCTGGACGGCGTCACCAAGGAACTGGTCCGCCAGTACAACAACCGCGGCAAGTACAACGTCGAAGTCACGCCCACCGTCAGCCAGCTGGACCGCAACCGCGTCGACGTGACCGTGGCGATCAAGGAAGGCAAGGCCGCCAAGATCCGCCACATCAACCTGATCGGCAACGAGAAGTTCGCCGAGGAAGACATCCGCGACAGCTGGGAGTCGGGCACCACCAACTGGCTGAGCTGGTACAAGCGCGACGACCAGTATTCACGCGAGAAGCTCGACGGCGACTTCGAGAAGCTCGACCAGTGGTACCTGGACCGCGGCTACGTCGATTTCAGCCGCGACTCGGCACAGGTATCGATCAGCCCCGACAAGCGCGACATGTTCGTCACCGCCGGCATCACCGAAGGCGAGCAGTACAAGATCTCCACCGTCACGGTCAGCGGCGACACCGTGCTGCCGCGCGAGCAGATCGACAAGATGGTGTTCGTCAAGCCCGGCCAGATCTTCTCGCGGCGCGTGCTGCAGGCCAGCACCGAAGCGATCACCGCGGTACTCGGCAACATCGGCTACGCGTTCGCGCAGGTCAATCCGGTGCCGGACGTCGATCGCGAGAACCGCACCGTCGCCATCGACATGCAGATCGTGCCCGGCCCGCGCGTCAACGTGCGCCGCATCGTGTTCAAGGGCAACACCCGTACCGCTGACGAAGTGCTGCGCCGACAGATGCGCCAGTTCGAAGGCAGCTGGTACTCGCAGGCCGCCGTCGACCGCTCCAAGATCCGCCTGCAGCAGCTCGGCTACTTCGAGACGGTCGACATCGAGACCCCGGAAGTGCCCGGCAGCAGCGACCAGGTCGACGTGGTGGTCAACGTCAAGGAAACCACCTCGGGCAGCTTCCTGTTCGGCGTCGGCTACTCGCAGCTCAGCGGCATCACCACCTCGATCCAGCTGGTCGAGAACAACTTCCTCGGCAACGGCAACCGCGTATCGATCGCGGCGCAGCGCAGCTCCTACCAGCAGCGCTACGACTTCTCGTTCCTCAACCCGTACTTCAGCGACAACGGCATGTCGCTGGGCTACAACCTGTGGTGGCGCGAGTTCGACTACTCCGACTTCAACGTCGCGCAGTACTCGTCCGACAGCGGCGCCGCGCAGGTGGTGATGGGCCTGCCGATCACCGAGTACGACACCGTCTCGGCGCTGTTCGGCATCGACACCAACCAGATCAACCCGTCGCTGGCCACGCCGACCGAGATCATCGACTACATCAATGCGGTCGGCAATCGCACCTTCCACGCCTGGCGCGGGCAACTCGGTTTCGCGCGCGACACGCGCAACAACGCGATCTTCCCCAGCTCGGGCACCGCGCAGCGGGTCACGCTGGAAACCACGCTGCCCGGCTCGACGGTCGAATACTTCAAGGTCGAATACGACATCTCCAAGTTCTGGCCGCTGAGCCCATCGCTGATCCTCAATACCCGCCTCAACCTGGGTTACGGCGACAGCTACGGCAGCGACTTCGTGCGCACGTTGTCGGACGGACGCGTGGTGACCGCCACCGGGCTGCCGTTCTTCGAGAACTTCTACGCCGGCGGCGTCAGTTCCGGCGGGCGCGTGCGCGGCTACGTCGACAACACCCTGGGCCCGCGCGCCTCCAGCCCCTATTCGGGCTATCCGCAGCCGATCGGTGGCGCGGTCAAGACCGTGGGCTCGCTGGAGATGTATTTCCCGCGCCTGTTCGACACCAACGCGGCGCGTATTTCCGCGTTCCTGGACTTCGGCAACGTGTACCGCGACGTGGACAGCTTCGACGCCAGCGAGCTGCGCGCCTCCACCGGCGTGGCGCTGCTGTGGCGTTCGCCGATGGGGCCTATCTCGATCAGCTACGCCTATCCGCTGCGCAGCAAGGACGCCGACCCCGTCACCGGCTTCCCGGGCGACGAGACCGAGCGCCTGCAGTTCACGTTCTCCGGTGGCCTGTAACCGGCACATGATCGCACCGGGTGTGATCGTTGCAGGATGGACGCGCTGTCCGCGCCTGTTTTCGATCATCGCTGAGCACCAGACTTCCGGCCCCACCCGTTTGTGGAACGCATGAACAGCTTTACCGTCGCCGAACTGGCCGAACGCTTCGCCCTGCGCGTGCAGGGCGACGCCGACGTACGCATCGACGGCGTGGCCACGCTCGCCAATGGCGGCACCCACAAGCTGGCCTTCCTGGCCAATCCACGCTACCGCTCGATGCTGGCCACTACGCCGGCCGCAGCGGTGGTACTGCGCGAAGCCGATGCCGCCAGCAGCCCGGTCACCGCACTTATCGCGGACGATCCTTATGCCGCGTTCGTCAAGATCGCCTCGCTGTTCGAGACACGCAGCACGCCGGCGCCCGGCATTCATCCAAGCGCCTGCATCGATCCCACTGCGGCCGTCGACCCCTCGGCATCGATCGGTCCATTCGTGTCGATCGGCGCACGCAGCACGATTGCCGCCGGCGCGGTCATCGGCCCGGGCTGCGTGATCGGCGAGGACTGCCACGTCGGCGAAGGTTGCGAGCTGGTCGCGCGCGTGACGCTGGTGGTGCGCGTGCGCCTGGGCCAGCGCGTGCTGGTGCATCCGGGTGCGGTGCTGGGTGCCGACGGCTTCGGCCTGGCGATGGAACACGGCCGCTGGATGAAGGTGCCGCAGCTGGGCGGCGTCGATGTCGGCGACGACTGCGAGATCGGTGCCAACACCACCATCGACCGCGGCGCCATCGACGACACCGTGCTGGAAGAGGACGTGCGCCTGGACAACCAGATCCAGGTCGGCCACAACGTGCGCATCGGCGCGCACACGGCCATGGCTGGCTGCTCGGCCGTGGCCGGCAGCGCCACCATCGGCCGCTACTGCCTGGTCGGCGGCGGCGCCGGCATACTCGGCCATCTGGAGGTCTGCGACCGGGTGATGATCACCGCGATGAGCCTGGTCACGCATTCGATCCGCGAACCCGGTGAATATTCGTCCGGCACGCCACTGATGGACAACCGCAGCTGGCGCAGGAATGCCGCGCGCTACAAGCAACTCGACTCGATCGCCCGGCAGGTCCAGGCACGCAACAAGGAAAAAGGATGAGCGCCACCCCCACCCTGCCGCTGGACGTCGTCGGCATCCAGAAGCTGATTCCGCACCGTTACCCGTTCCTGCTGGTCGACCGCGTGGTCGAACTCGATCCGCACAAGCGCGTGCTGGCCTACAAGAGCGTGACCATCAACGAGCCGTTCTTCCAGGGCCATTTCCCCGGCCACCCGGTGATGCCAGGCGTGCTGGTGATCGAGGCGCTGGCGCAGGCCGGTGGCCTGCTGACGCAGCTGTCCAATGGCGACAGTGCTGAAGGCAAGCTGTTCTACCTGGTGAAGATCGACAACGCCAAGTTCACCCGGATGGTCGTGCCGGGCGATCGCCTGGAACTGGACGTCACGCTCAAGCGCACGATCCGCAACATGGCCATCTACCAGGGCGTTGCGCGCGTCGATGGCGAACAGGCCGCATGCGCTGAAATCCTCTGCGCCGAGGTCAAGGGCTGACATGGCCGGCCCGCTTCCGGCCGGCGCGATGATCCATCCCAGCGCGGTAATCGATCCGAGCGCGCGCATCGGGCGCGATGTCGCCATCGGTGCGTTCACGCTGATCGGCGCCGAAGTGGAAATCGGCGACGGCACGCGCATCGGCTCGCACTGCAGCGTGCTCGGCCCGACCCGGATCGGCCGCGACAACCAGGTCGCCAGCCACGTCGCCATCGGTGGCGATCCGCAGGACAAGAAATTCCGCGGCGAGCGCGTCGAACTGGTGATCGGCGACCGCAACACGATCCGCGAATTCGTCACCCTCAACCGCGGCACCGGCGACGGCGGCGGCGTGACCCGGATCGGCGACGACAACTGGCTGCTGGCCTACACGCATGTCGCGCACGACTGCCTGATCGGCAACCACTGCGTGTTCTCCAACAACGCGACGCTTGCCGGCCACGTGCAGGTCGGCGACTGGGTGATCCTGAGCGGCTTCGCCGGCGCCCACCAGTTCTGCCGCATCGGCGCGCACGCCTTCATCGGCATGGGCACGCTGATTTCCGGTGACGTGCCGCCGTTCGTGATGGTGGCGCAGAGCGAACAGGGACGGCCGCGCGGCATCAATGCCGAGGGCCTGAAGCGTCGCGGCTTCGATGCCGAGCGCATCGCCGCGATCAAGCGCGCCTACCGCGCGCTGTACGTGTCCGGCGACAGCCTCGCCGATGCCAAGGCGAAACTCGCCGAGCTGGCGCAGGACAGCGACGACGTGCAGGCTTTCCTCGAATTCATCGAGCAGGGCGAGCGGCCGTTGTTTCGGTGAAGCCAGGGATCTGGGATCTGGGATCTGGGATTCGTGATTCGTGATTCGTGATTCGTGATTCGTGATTCGTGACGAGCATGCGGCACCCACCCAGGGTTGTCATCCCGAGCGCAGCGAGGGATCTGTTTTTGCCAGCCAAACAGCAGGTCCCTCGCTTCGCTCGGGATGACGCCTGAAGGATTCAAACGCTCCTTGGCGAGCCCCGCCTGCCGAATAACGGCAAACTAGCTCCAGCCTTCCCAGATCCCGCGCCCTACCTTGCCCAATCCCCAGCCCCCAATCCCTAGTCCCCGCAACAGACGCTTCGCGCTGGTGGCCGGTGAAGCCTCCGGCGACCAGCTCGGCGCAGGCCTGATCGAGCAGTTGCGGGTACGCTTTCCCGATGCGCAGTTCGCCGGCATCGGCGGCGATGCGATGCGCGCCGCCGGTCTCGACGCCTGGCACGACGCGCAGGAACTGGCGGTGATGGGACTGGCCGAAGTCCTTCGGCACCTGCCGCGCCTGTTGAAGCTGCGCCGCGAAGTGCGCGAACGCGTGCTGGCCTGGCGTCCCGATGCATTCATCGGCATCGATGCACCCGACTTCAACCTGGGCCTGGAACGCTGGCTCAAGCAGCGCGGCGTGCGCACCGTGCACTACGTCAGTCCTTCGGTCTGGGCCTGGCGCGAGAAACGGGCGGAGAAGATCGGGCGCAGCGCCGATCGCGTGCTGTGCCTGTTCCCGATGGAACCGCCGATCTACGCCCGCCACGGCATCGACGCGCGCTTCGTCGGGCACCCGCTGGCCGACACGATGCCACTCGATCCCGACCGCCAGGGCGCGCGCCATGCCCTGTCGCTGGCTGCGGATACGCCGATGCTGGCGTTGCTGCCGGGTTCGCGGCTCGGCGAGATCCACCGCCTGAGCCATGATTTCCTGTCCGCGGCATTGCTGACGCTGCGCGCGCAGCCGGACCTGCGCATCATCGCGCCGATGGCCAGCGCCTCCGCGCGCGCGGCCTTCGAACACGAACTCGGATCCCATCCCGATGCCGCCGCACTGAAACCGGCGCTGCGCATTACCGACGGCAACGCACGCACCGTCATGGCGGCCGCCGACGTGATCCTGCTGGCTTCCGGCACCGCCACGCTGGAAGGCATGCTCGCCAAGCGGCCGATGGTGGTGGCCTATCGGATCGCGCCGCTGACCTACTCGATCGTCAAGGGCTTCGGCCTGCTCAAGGTCGACCACTACGCACTGCCGAACGTGCTGGCCAACGAGCCACTGGTGCCGGAACTGATGCAGCACGACTGCACGCCGGAAAACCTGTCCGCGGCGATCTGCAGCTGGCTGCGCAATCCGGCATCGATGGCCGCATTGCCGGCACGATTCCGCGAACTGCACCAGGTACTGCGGCGCAATGCCTCGGCGCAGGCGGCGGCAGCGATCGCGGAACTTGTTGAACAGCCGGGAATCGGGGATCGGGGATCGGGGATCGAGCAGCCATGAGCCCTACTTCGTCCGATTCCCGATTCCCGATTCCCGATTCCCGGCCTCTGGTCGCTGGCATCGACGAAGCCGGACGCGGGCCACTGGCCGGGCCGGTCGTCGTTGCCGCGGTCGTGTTCGATCCCGGCAAGCCGCGCATCAACGGGCTGGACGATTCCAAGCAGCTCAATGCGTCACGGCGCGAGCAGCTCTACGCGCGCATCGTCGAACGCGCGCTGGCCTGGCATGTCGTATTCGTCGATGCCGATGAAATCGATCGCATCAACATCTTCCAGGCGACGATGCTGGGCATGCGGCTGGCCCTGGAAGGCGTCGCGCATGTCGCCCACGTCGCACGCATCGATGGTAACCATCTGCCGCCGAGACTGCCCTGCCCGGCCGAAGCGTGGATCGGCGGCGATGCACGCGACCGCTCGATCATGGCCGCGTCGATCCTGGCCAAGGTCACGCGCGACCGCTTCATGGTCGAACTGCATGATCGCCATCCCGAATACGGCTTCGACGGGCACAAGGGCTATTCGACGCCCACGCACCTGGCGGCCCTCCGCACGCATGGGCCGTGCGCGCAACACCGGCGCAGCTTCGCGCCGGTGCGCGAGGCGCTGGCCGATCCGCCACTGCAGGCGCTCCTGCCGGTTTGATGCTGCGCACCCGTCCTCGGGGCGAACACAGCCTATGGCCGGATGATGATGATCGGATCGGCCCGGATCATCGCTCCCGGCACATTGGGATTGGGCGCTTCGATGAAATAGTTGAAGTTTGTCACCACACTCACCGACCTGGCATTCATCTGCGTCGTCTGCTTGGAGTCCAGCCGGAGCGAGGCGCCGTCGACGCCCGCGCTTTCGTCATCGAGGAGGCCGCCATTTCCCGAAGGATTCGAATCGGGAAAGTCGATCTTGAACTGTCGCGTATCACTCTCCGGACCCCTCCAGACAACTTTCGCGCCGGACGGGACTTCCAGTTGTGCCGGGGAAGCCATTGGCGTCCCGTCGGCTGCGTAGCTGATGTCCACGTAGTAGATCTTCCTGGCTACCGCTGCACTTTGCATTTTCATCGATGCCATCTCGCTCTCCTGGATATCGCCCCCTCCCTGTGGGCAGTGGGTGAAGGATCACTTCTGTTTGCCGCTCGCTGGTGCGTCGGTTGCGGGCAGGCGTCGTAGTACCGGTGACGCGGCGATCCGGCTTTGCGGAATTTCCGATTCGCGTACCCAGGCCAGTCGCTCGCGGGCAGCGTCGGACTCGCCCAGCAGCGCCAGCGTCTGTGCATTGCGCAGCGACACTTCGCCGCGCTCCGTGCCCAGCGCCTCGGCACGCGCCATCAGGCCGCGCGCCGCGGCGACATCGCCGAGATTCGCGCGATACCACGCCAGCACCGCCATCACCTCCGCATGGTCGGGTTTGACCTGGATGTAGCGTTCCGCCATCTCCGCGGCGCGGCGCAGCGGTTCGCGCGCCTGCGCCTGCGTTGCAGGATTTGCGAGCAGGGCTTCCGCAAGGTTTCCCCACAGGCGGAAGTCCTTGGGCTGCAGCGCCGCGGCGCGACGGAACAGCTCGACGGCCGCTGCGTAGTCGCCGGCCTGGTACTTGAGCGTGCCGTAGTTGCTCAATGCCGCATCGGTGGGCTTGGTGGCGATGGACCTTTCGAAGGCCGCGCTGGCCTTCGCGCCGTTCCCCGCCGCCAGGTACAGGCCGCCCAGACTGCCCCACAGATCGGCGTCCGAAGGGGCCAGCCGGATCGCTTCACGAAAGGCCTCGATCGCATCGGGCAGATCACCATCGCGGTACTTCTGGTGGCCGATCGCGCGATGGATCGCAGGATCGCCCGGGCGCAGCGCACGCGCCTGTTCGAAGTAGCCATCGGCCAGTTCCCTGCGCCCTTGCGCCGCATGCGCCGTCGCGAGCCCGAGCAGGACCGCCGGCCGCAGGCGTGGATCATCCTGCGCCTTGGCGTAGTACTCGACGGCCTTGCCGAACTCGCCACGCACACGATGCAGGTCGCCGAAGGCCAGGCTCACCTCGCGCATGTCGGGATCCATCTCGGAAGCGCGCATGCAGGCTTCCTGCGCGCGACCGTAGGCCGCCGAATCCATCATCAACTCGAAGCGGCGCAGTTCTGCGCGACAGACGCCCGCCTGCGCGCGTGCAAAACTGCCGTCGGCCGCCAGCGCCTGGTTGAAGAAGGAAATGGCGTGCTCGGAATTGCGGACATCGCCGGGACCACGCAACTTTTCCAGCCCTTTCAGGTAGGCGTCGTAGGCCTTGATGTCGCGTGTCGGCGCCAGCCTCTTCGACAATGATCCGTGCTGGTCCGGCAATGCGCCCAGCAGCGACTTGACCACTTCCTCGGCGATCTCGCTCTGCGTTGCGAACACATCCGACAGTTCGCGGTCGTAGCTGTCGCTCCACAGCGTGTAGCCGGTGCGGGTATCGGACAGATGCGCGTTGATCCGCACGCGCTGGCCTTCGCGGCGCACGCTGGCATCGAGCACCGTGGCCACGCCAAGCCGCTTGCCCAGCGCCTTGGCGTCGGCGCGCTGGTCGCCGATCGCCGATGACGACAGTCGCGACGCCACCTTGAGCCCCTGCACACCGGCGAGCGCGTCGTACATTTCCTCCGCCAGGCCTTCGGCGAAATAGTCTTCATTGCGCTGGCTGCTGAGGTTGGTGAAGGGCAGCACCGCAATCGATGCCGCAGCGGGACGCAGTTCGGCCTGTCGCTTGTGCAGGCCGGCGATGGCAAGCGCGGCGACGACCAGTACGGCGGCAATCCCGATGGCCCGCGTCCGCCTCGACGGCAGCGCGCGCGCGGACACTGGTTCCCGCGCCTCTTCCACGACAAGGGGCGTCGCCACCGCGGCCACCGCAGGCTCGATCGGTTCGTCCGGCGCCGCGACCGGCACCCGTTCGACTTCGGCAATGAAACGATAGCCCAGACTATGCAGGGTCTGGATGTAGCGCGGATGCTCGGCCTCGTCGCCAAGCGCCTTGCGCAACTGCGCGACGACGCGGTTCAGCACGCCCGGGGTGACGTGGCGATGGCCCCATACCCGATCCAGCAGCACGTCGCGCTGCAGCGCCTTGCCGTGGTCCTCCAGCAGCGCCACCAGCACCGCATAGGCCTTCGGCTCGACGCCCAGGTCGACGCCGGCACGGGTGATGCGGTGCGCGGACGGCTCGACCTCGATGTCGCCGAACCGGTAGATCCATGCCTCCGCCGCTGTCATCGCGCAGCTCCCGGCAAGGGGTCACATGAGAGGAAGTATTCCTGCCTGCCTGAACGGGGGAACTGCAAAAAACCGGTCCGCCTCATGACTCCCTCACGGCTTCGACCAGCTTCCCTCAAGCATTGCCGTTGCCGCGGGGGGACTCTGGATCTGCGCGAAATCGTCGCGCCCCACCCTTTCCGGAGCACGTCATGAACCTCAATCTCGCCACCCTGCCCCTGCCGCTGGACACGAATACGGCCAACGGTCCGCGTCGCCGGCACCGCCTCGGCAATCTCGAACTGGCCAATGGCGCGCTGCGCCATTTCCGTGAAGTCGCCGGTGCGCTGCAACCCGACCAGCCCGTACCCGACGTCGACGCCATCGCCTCGGCCGCACGCACCCTGGCGCACCAGTTCGACGGCATGCGCGACGCGCCCTGCATCCGCCTGCGCCTGCGCTGCCTGGCGGCCATGCGCGCCATGGCCGCCGAGCGTGACTGGGAACTCGACGCGGTGCAGCAGCGGCGCATCGCCCTGGTCGCCGGTTATGCGGCCAACCAGGACAGCCTGATCCCGGACGCAGTGCCGGTGATCGGCCACCTCGACGATGCAGTGCTGGTCGACCTGGCCTGGCCGTCGATCCGCCTCGACCTGGAGAACTATCTCGACTTCCGCCGCCTGCGCGCCGAAGAAGCGATGCTGCTCGGCGTGCGTCCGCACGAAGTCCGCTACGACCGGCAGACCTGGCAGGAAGCACGCATCGCTGAACAGGCCTGGCGCGAACACGTCGCGCAACGCGGGCAGAACAGTTATCTGTCGATGTCGCCGCCGATCGCGTTTCGCATCCATTAAGCGTGGCGGCAATGGTGCTGTTTCATGCATCACGCCGCGGCACATTCCATCCATCACGTTGCATTGCGTTTCCATTGCACGGCAGCCGTTTGCGCAACGGCTGCCGTGTTGCATGTCGGATGCCAACGATTGCGCCGATGCGCACATCCACTAGGCAGGATGTCACCCCGACTTCCTCCCCGCGACAAAGCACGTGCAACCGGTCACTCTCGTCGCACATCCAACAAAAGATGTCGCGCGAGTGCCGGCCGCCACCGCGACTGATCTCCCCCCGCAGGCCGGAACACGGGAGGTGCGCGATGCGCTCGCAACACACTTATCCGACCGATCATCCGCTGCCCGCGCCGCAGAGCATCGACCCGCGCAGCCACGCGCTGGGCTGCCTGAGCATCGACGCCGACCAGGTCGCGACCTTCGATGCCCTGCTGCACGACATCAACCCCGATGCTGAACGCGTGGATGCCGCGCGGCTGTCGCAGCTCGCGGGCTGGCTGCTGTCGTTGCCGCAGGACGAAGCACGCGATGTCCTCGACGAGCGCCTGTTGCGCATCGAGGAACTGCGCATGATGATCGACGACCCCGACTGGGACTGCGCCGACAGCGACTGCCGCCGCGTACGCCAGCTGCTGGCCTATCTCGACCAGCCGCAGGACCTGATACCCGACGCGATCCCGCTGCTCGGCCGGCTCGACGACGTGCTGCTGCTGGAACTCGCTTGGCCCGCGGTCGCCGACGAAGCCGAGGAGTACCGCGATTTCATGCTGTATCGACGCGCATGGCACCCCGACGGCGATGGCGCGCAGCAACGCGCCTACTGGATCCGCGACCGGCTGGCGGCCATCGCGATGCTGCACCAGCAGATGCGCGCCAACGACGGCCTGCACATGCACGACAGGCCGCAGACGCTGCGGTTCCGGGTCGGCTGACCGGCGGGCGGCGCCGAGGGCTGCAAGCTCGCTCTTGCCGCCATCCCGGGCGCTGCGAGGGACCTGCCTCGATCGCGTGAGCAGGTTCCTCGCTGCGCTCGGGACGATGGCGCGCGCGGGCGGGGCTCGCTCCTGTCCGGCTACACAACCTGCAATCTTCCAGTTCCATCGCCGATCCCCGCCCGCCTGTCTGTCTGTCAAGCCTTGTCCGTACCGGCCGCGCGGCCTAACCTGCCGGTTGATCCGCCGGCCCGACGATGTCCGCACGCTTCGCCCACCTGCACCTGCACAGCGAGTACTCACTCGCCGATTCGACGATCCGCGTGCCGGAACTCGTCGAGCGTTGCGCTGCGCTGGGTCAGCCGGCGGTGGCGATCACCGATCGCAACAACCTGTTCGCGCTGGTCAAGTTCTACAAGGCCGCCGAGGCCGCCGGCGTCAAGCCCATTGCCGGCGCCGATGTCACCGTCGCCGAGGGCGACGAAGCGCCGTGGCGGCTGACCCTGTTATGTCGTGATCGCACCGGATATCTGGCCCTGTCGCGCCTGCTCAGCCGCGCCTGGCTGGAAGGCCACCGCACCGACGGTGTCGTGCTGCGCCCGGACTGGCTGCAGCAGGACGAATGCGCCGGCCTGTTCGCGCTGGCCGGGCGCCACAGCCAGGCTGGCCGGCTGGTGGCTGCGCGCAAGCACGACCACGCCGAACAGTGGCTGGCCGATGCGCAGCGCCTGTTTCCCGACCGCCTGCATCTGGAACTGACCCGCTGCGGGCTCGACGGCGAAGCCGCGTTCAACGATTTCGCGCTGCATGCGGCGGCCGCGCGCGGCATTCCCGTCGTCGCCAGCAACGACGCGCGCTTCCTCGACGCCGAAGGCTTCGACGCGCACGAAGCGCGCGTATGCATCGCCTCCGGGCGCGTGCTCGAGGACCCCAAGCGTCCGCGCGACTACAGCCGCGAGCAGTATCTGAAATCGAGCGGGGAAATGGCGGCGCTGTTCGCCGACGTGCCGGATGCGATCGACAACACCATCGACCTGGCGCGGCGCTGCAACTTCGAACTGAGCCTGGGCACGTACTACCTGCCTGCGTTCCCGGTGCCCGACGAGCACACGCTGGAAACCTGGATGCGCGCGCAGGCGCGCGATGGCCTGGCGCGGCGTCTGGAAAAAGCGCCGCTGGCCGAAGGCAAGACGCGGGCGGACTACGACGCGCGACTGGAACTGGAACTGGACGTCACCATCAAGATGGGGTTTCCCGGTTACTTCCTGATCGTCGCCGACTTCATCAACTGGGCCAAGCAGCACGACATCCCGGTCGGGCCCGGGCGTGGCTCAGGTGCCGGTTCGCTGGTGGCGTGGGCGCTGGGCATCACCGACCTCGACCCGATCCCGTACGACCTGCTGTTCGAGCGATTCCTCAATCCGGAACGCGTGTCGATGCCGGACTTCGACATCGACTTCTGCATGGACCGCCGCGACGAGGTGATCGACTACGTCGCCGCGAAGTACGGCCGCGACCGCGTCAGCCAGATCATCACCTACGGCACGATGGCGGCCAAGGCGGTGGTGCGCGATGCCGGGCGCGTGCTCGGCTATCCGTACGGCTTCGTCGACGGCATCGCGAAACTCATTCCGCTGACGCTGGGCATTTCGCTGGAAGACGCGCTGGGCCGCTCGAAGAAATCGCAGTCAGACGCGAACCTGGTGTCGAGCGAACTGATCGAGCGCTACAACAGCGAGGACGATGTCCGCGACCTGATCGACCTGGCGCTGCAGCTCGAAGACCTGACCCGCAATGCCGGCAAGCACGCCGGCGGCGTGGTGATCGCGCCGGCGCCGCTGTCGGAGTTCTGCCCGCTGTTCGCCGAACACGACGGTAATGGGCTGGGCCGCAGCCCGGTGACGCAGTTCGACAAGGACGACGTGGAAGCGATCGGCCTGGTCAAGTTCGACTTCCTCGGCCTGCGCACGCTGACCATCATCGACTGGGCGGTGAAGGCGATCAACGCGCGCCGCGCGGCCGCGGGCGAGACGCTGCTGGACATCTCGACGCTGCCGCTGGACGACGCGAAGTCGTACGAACTGTTCGCGCGCGGCGAAACGGTCGCGGTGTTCCAGTTCGAATCACGCGGCATGCGCGAACTGGTCAAGCGCGCGCGACCGGACCGGTTCGAGGACATCATCGCGCTGGCGGCATTGTTCCGGCCCGGCCCGCTGGGTTCGGGCATGGACCGCGACTGGGTCGATCGCAAGCACGGCAACGCCGAAGTCAGCTACCCGCATCCGCTGCTGGAACCGGTGCTGTCGCCGACTTACGGCGTGATCGTGTACCAGGAACAGGTGATGCAGATCGCGCAGGTGCTGGCCGGCTATTCGCTGGGCGGCGCCGACCTGCTGCGCCGCGCGATGGGCAAGAAGAAAGCCGAGGAAATGGCGAAGGAGCGCGCCAAGTTCGAAGCCGGCGCGGCCGAGCGCGGCGTCGATCCACGACGGGCGACGCAGATCTTCGACCTGATGGAGAAATTCGCCGAGTACGGTTTCAACAAGTCGCACTCGGCCGCGTACGCGCTGGTCGCCTACCAGACCGCATGGCTGAAGACGCACTACCCGGCCGAATTCATGGCCGCGGTGCTGTCGTCGGACATGGACAATACCGACAAGGTGGTCGGCTTCCTCGACGAGGCGCGTGCGCTGAAACTCGAAGTGCTGCCGCCGGACGTCAACGCGTCCGACTACATGTTCGTCGCCCTCGACGAGCGCACGGTGCGCTATGGCCTGGGCGCAGTGAAGGGCGTCGGCCGCGGCGCCTGCGAGGCGATCGCGCAGGAGCGCCTGCGAGGCGGCGTATTCAGCGACCTGTTCGACTTCTGCAAGCGCATCGATTCGACCAAGTTGAACCGGCGCGTGCTGGAGGCGCTGGTGCATTCCGGCGCACTCGATGCACTCGGCAGCAACCGCGCCTCGCTGATGCTGCAGCTGCCGGAAGTACTCAAGGCCAGCGAACAGCTCGCGCGCGAGCGCGATGCCGGGCAGGTGTCGCTGTTCGGCGGCGGCGGTGCCGAGCCGCATATCGACGTGGTGCTGGCGAACGTCGAGGACTGGCCGCTGACGCAGAAGCTCAACGGTGAACGCGACACGCTCGGGCACTATCTCAGCGGACATCCGCTGGATCCGTACCGCGACGAACTGCGCGCACTGGTCGGCCACGACCTCGGCGATCTGGATCGCATCTGGAGCGAACGCCCGGACGAGGAACGACGTGGCTGGCGTCCGGAAAAAGCCGTGGTGATCGCCGGCCAGGTGGTCGGGATGCGCAAGAAGGGCGACAGCCAGGCCTTCGTGCAGATCGACGACGGCCGTGGCCGGCTGGAGTGCGCGTTCTTCGCCGAAACCTATGTCGAGTTCGCGCAGCTGCTGACCCGCGACCGCATCCTGGTGATCGAAGGTGGATTGCGCGAGGACGAATTCAGCGGCGGTTTCTCGCTGCGCGCGCGCCGCTGCTGGGACTTTCAGCAGATCTGCCCGCAGGTCTCGCAACGGCTGTCGTTGCGCCTGGACCTGCGCGTGCCGGGTGCGTTCGAACGCATCGACGCGCTGCTGGCGCGCCACCGTCCCGGCACGACCCCGATCCGCTTCGACCTGCTGCGCGACGGTGCCGCCGGCACGCTCGACCTCAATGGCAGCCAGGGCGTCCGCGTCGATGCCGACCTGCCTTCGGCATTGCGCGAGCAGCCTGGCGTGCGCACGGTCAAGCTGACCATGTCGCGACCGTGGGCCCACTGAGCCCACCACCTTTGTAGAGCGAAGCTTGCTCCGCTCTACAACGCCTGCCCATACGGAGTTTCG
Source organism: Luteimonas cucumeris (assembly GCF_007830035.1). Taxonomy (GTDB): domain Bacteria; phylum Pseudomonadota; class Gammaproteobacteria; order Xanthomonadales; family Xanthomonadaceae; genus Luteimonas_C; species Luteimonas_C cucumeris. Next base: position 476,451 of record NZ_VLKN01000002.1, read on the forward strand.
ATGGCCGCGGCCTCCGCGGCACAGGTCGCGGAATCCGGCGCCGCTTTTCCCGCATCGCGCGCGGCGGCGATCTCGTGGCGTGCCGCCTCCATCGCCGCACGGAAATCCGGCGAGGCGTGCAGCGCCGCGACCAGCGCCCCGGCATTGATCGCGCCGGCATCGATCGCACTGGCGTTGTGCGCGCCGCAAACCACGCGGCTTTCGGCATAGACCCGCGCACGGGTGAGCAGTTCGGTGGAGCGGCCGGGCACCAGCTCGGCCAGGATCATGCCGATCGTCCACCCCCACGTCGCATGCCCGGAGGGGTAGTCGTAGCTGTGCAGCAGTTCTTCGCGTGGCTGGCAGGTCGCTCCGGCGTCGGCCAACAGCGGCCGCTGGCGACGGTTGGCCGCCTTGGCCGGCTCGATCGCGCGCTCGGCATCGGCGGACACGCGGGTGAGCAGGCCGGCGAGCATCGGCGTCTTGACTTCGGTGAGGTTCACTCCGGCGGCGCAGCTGAAGGTCTGCAGCATCTGTGGAACGCCCATCGGCACGTCGCGGATGGCCAGTCGCCAGCGCGGCGTGCCCTGCAACGCGCGCGTGGCGCGGAATACCTGGCGGTCGGCCTGGTCGCGCGGCGAGCCCGTGGCAGGCGCTGGTGGCAAGATCCGCGAGGTCCGTGGGCGGGCCGCCTCCGGCAACAGGAACGGCACCGGCTCCCGCGGGTCGGCGAGGTCCGGCTCGTGCTCCGCGGCGGCGGCGGTCGACAGCAGCAACCCGGCGATGACGCTGGTCATCCTGTGCATGGACATCTCCGTACCGAAGCGATTGCCCGACTGTAGGGGCCGCTGTCGCCGCGATCCATTGCGAATCCGGGCGGCAATGTTCGACCTCCCTTAACGATCGCGGCAGACGGCGGCACGGCGCCGTTTCCGGCCCGCGGAGAGCGCGCATTTCGCCTTCGACCGGCAAGCCGGGTATCCTGCCGCCCTTGTGTCCCGACCGCGGGACCTGCCGATACCGATGAATCCGAACTATCTCGACTTCGAACAGCCGATCGCCGACCTGGAAGCCAAGATCCAGGAAATGCGGCACGCCAGCACCGGCCCCGCCGTCAATGTCGACGCCGAAGTGCACGCCCTGCAGGACAAGCTGCGGCTGCGTACCGCCCAGATCTTCCGCGACCTGACCCCGTGGCAGGTGTCGCAGCTGGCGCGCCATCCCGCCCGTCCCTACACGCTGGACTACCTGCGGGTGATCTGCGACGAATTCCAGGAACTGGCCGGCGACCGCGCCTTTTCCAACGACAACGCCATCGTCGGCGGCCTCGCCCGCATCGAGGGCCGCAGCGTGGTGGTGATCGGCCACGAGAAGGGCCGCGACACCAAGGCCAAGGTCCGACGCAATTTCGGCATGCCCAAGCCCGAGGGCTACCGGAAGGCGCTGCGCCTGATGAAGCTCGCAGAGCGCTTCCGGCTGCCACTGCTGACCTTCATCGACACCGCCGGCGCCTGGCCGGGCATCGATGCCGAGGAACGCGGCCAGTCCGAGGCGATCGCGCGCAACCTGCTGGAGATGGCCGAGCTCAGGACCCCGATCATCTGCACCGTGATCGGCGAAGGCGGCAGCGGCGGCGCGCTGGCGATCGGCGTCGGCGACCGCACGCTGATGCTGGAATACAGCACCTATTCGGTGATCACGCCGGAAGGCTGCGCCTCGATCCTGTGGAAGACCGCGGACAAGGCCAAGGACGCCGCCGAACAGCTCGGCCTGACCGCCCGGCGCCTGCACGACCTGGGGCTGGTCGACAAGGTGATCCGCGAACCGATCGGCGGCGCGCACCGCAATCCCCGACAGATGGCAACGCGGCTGAAAGCCGTGCTGCTCAACGAACTGGATGCACTGGAACAGATGCCCACCGAGGAATTGCTGCAACGGCGCTACCAGCGCCTTCGCAGCTACGGCGCCTACGAAGCCGCCTGATCGCCGTAGCGTGCGCAGCGCGCGAAACGACTCCCAAGAGTCCGATACGGCGGTCGTACGCGCAGCGCACGCTACGATGTCGCCATGACGGTTGCCGCGCCTGTTTCCGACTCCGACCTTCGCCAGTGCGGCGGAGGCGGATTGATCGTGGCGCTCAGCGGCGGCCTGGATTCCTGCGTGCTGCTGCATGCGCTGGCGGCGCTGCCGACGGCACGCGCACGCGGCTTGCGTGCCCTGCACGTTCACCACGGCCTGCACGCGCAGGCCGATGCGTGGTCCATGCACTGCCAAGTGCTGTGCGATGCGCTCGACGTGTCGCTGCGGATCGCGCGCGTCGAAGTCGATCGCGACAGCGGCACGGGCATCGAGGCAGCGGCGCGGCATGCACGCCACGGTGCGTTCGAGGCCGAACTCGGTACGGATCAAGTGCTGGTCCTGGCGCACCACCGCGACGACCAGGCGGAGACTTTCCTGTTGCGCGCGCTGCGTGCTTCCGGCGCCGACGGCCTCGGTGCGATGCGACGCCGTCGAACTTTCGGACGTGGCCGCTTGTGGCGCCCTCTGCTCGATCATCCGCGCACGGCATTGCTGGAGTACGCGCAGGCGCACGGACTGCGCTGGATCGACGACCCCACCAACGCCGACCCGTCCCTGGATCGCAATTTCCTGCGCCATCGCGTGCTGCCGCTGCTGCGTGAACGCTGGCCGCAGGCCGATGCCGCGTTCGCCGTGAGCGCGGCATTGTGCGCGGAAGCCGCGACGCTGCTCGCCGACGAGGATGCGCATGCACTCGCGGGAGTTCGCAGCGTCGATCCGAATGCGCTCGATGTCGACCGACTGCAGGCATTGCCGAGGCCGCGACGCGCGCGCGTGCTGCGCCGCTGGATCGAAACACTCGCGCTGCCACCGCTGCCCGCACAAGGCGTCGCGCGCATCGAGCACGACCTGCTCGCCGCCGCACCCGATAGCGACGCCGCGTTCGCCTGGTCCGGCGCCGTGGTGCGCCGTTGGCGCGACATCCTGCATGCGGACTGGCGACGCGAACCGCTGCCGAAGGATTGGACCAGCGGATGGGACGGCCGCGCACCGCTGGCTCTCCCTGATGGAGGCGAGCTGACGCTGGAAGGCACCGCGGGTTTCGACGAGCCCGTACGCGTGCATGCACGCGAGGGCGGTGAGCGCATCGTCCTGCCCGGCCGTGGCCACACGCATGCGCTGAAACACGCGCTGCAGGATCTGGGCGTGCCGCCGTGGGAACGCACGCGGTTGCCGCTGCTGTCAAGCCATGACACCTTGCTGGCCGCGGGAGACCTGCTGTATTCGGCAGTCTTCGATGCCTGGCTGCGTGCGCGTGGTGCACGGCTGGTGTGGGCTCCCGCCAGCGCGCCGACGGCGTAGAACGGAGATTGTCCGGCCGGGTGGCATCGCATCACACAGGCGACGCTGCAAGCCGCGCAGTACAAATGAGCCCGGGCCATTCCTATCCGGCCGGCGCTATGGCTTAAACTCTCTGCCCATGCCCCGCAAACCCGCCACCGAAACCTCTCCCGTCGCCGATTTCGAGCACTCGCTCGATGCGCTCGAACAACTGGTCGAGAAGATGGAGCACGGCGAAATGAGCCTGGAGGAATCGCTGGCCGCGTACGAACGCGGCGTCGGCCTCTATCGTCGCTGCCAGCAGGCGCTGGAACAGGCGGAGTTGCGCGTGCGCCTGCTCAGCGATCCAACCGACCCGGCTTCGGCTGAACCATTCCAGCCGGATGCCTGAGCCCGACTTCGCCGTCTGGCGCGCACGGCTCGAAACCGCGCTGGAACGCGCACTGCCCGCCGCTTCCGAAGCGCCTCAACGGCTGCACGCCGCGATGCGCCACGCCGCGCTCGACGGCGGCAAGCGCATCCGCCCGCTATTGGCGTATGCCACCGGCACCGCATTCGGCGCCGAAGCCGCCGCGCTCGACGCGCCGGCGGCGGCGGTCGAGCTGATCCACGTCTATTCGCTGATCCATGACGACCTCCCGGCGATGGACGACGACGCCCTGCGCCGCGGCAAACCGACCGTGCACGTGGCGTTCGACGAAGCCACCGCGATCCTCGCCGGCGACGCGCTGCAGTCGCTCGCGTTCGAACTGCTCGCCGGGTCACCGTTCGCCGACGACGTGCGCGTCGCATTGCTGCGCGAACTGGCCGTCGCGTCCGGCACGCGCGGCATGTGCGGCGGACAGGCGCTGGATATCGACGCCACCGGCGGAGATGCGTTGTCGCTGTCCGGGCTGGAGCGCCTGCACGCGATGAAGACCGGTACGCTGCTGCGCGCATCGGTGCGCCTGGGCGCGATCGCGGCCGGCGCGAACGACAGCCAGCGCGCACAACTGGACCGCTATGCCGATGCACTGGGCCTGGCCTTCCAGATCCGCGACGACCTGCTCGACGTGGAAGGCGACAGCGCCACGCTGGGCAAGACCGCCGGCAAGGATGCCGCGCAGGCCAAGGCCACCTTCCCCGCCCAGCTCGGCATCGATGGCTCGCGTGCGCGGCTGCAGGCGCTGGCGGACGAAATGGCGGCGGCGCTGACGCCGTTTGGCGAACGCACCGCTGCATTGGCGGCGCTGGCACGCAAAGTGATCGAGCGCAGTCACTAAAGGCGCCTGAACAACGCAGGATTTCCTGTGTGAGTGGTCGCGCGAGCGGCTGTCATCGGAGCGGCTTCCAGCCCTTGGCAGATTCTCCCCGCTTTCCGCGTTTGTCGTGCATCGGGCACGAATCGCGCGAAGGGGATCGAGGGTGAAGCGGGTTCGCCATTTGCTGCTGATCTGGATCGACGCCGCCATGGCCAGGTCGGCGATCGTCTTCATGGACAACTGGTCGCGGGTGGAGCGCGCTTATCGCCGACCGCTGTCGCGGCTCACGCTGCGCCTGAAATTCGTCTTCTATCCGCTGCTGGCCTGCGCAGCGGTCGGATGGCTGGCCTGGGACTGGAGCCACGAGCGTTCGCTGGGCGCGGTCGAGGACGCGATCTTCGACAAGGTCGTGCGCTGGCGGCCGTGGCAGCCGGCACCATCGGGCCGTGTCGTGGTGGTGGAAATCGACGAATGCTCGATCGCCCATTTCCGGTCGCGCGGCGAAGGTGGTTGGCCCTGGAACCGGCAACGCCATGCCGACCTGCTCGATGCGCTGGATCGCGGCGGCATCGGCGCGGTCGGTTACGACGTGCTGTTCGTCGATCCGTCGCCGGACGATCCGCAGGGCGACGCCACACTCGATGCGATGGCCGAAGGCGGCGCCAGCCGCTTCATGTTCGCATCCATCCGCCTGCATCGCGACTACGACGAAGGCGCGCTGCTGCACATGGTCGATGCGCCCGGCGCCTTCGCGGTGGTGCGGCCACCGCGCGACAATCCGCAGGTCGCGATGCAGCTGCCCTACGGCAAACACCTGGCCCGCCACAGCGCGCTGGTCAACGTCACCCGCAACGAGGACGGCGTGCTGCGCGACATTCCGCTGCGCGAGGATGTCGGCGACTGGGCGCTGGCTTCGCTGCCGCTGCAACTGGCGATTGCCGCAGGCGCGCACGTGCGACAGCCACCGGCCGCGAGCGTGCGTCCCAACTGGCGCCGCGACAGTCGCCTGCCACATGTCAGTGCCGCCGACCTGCTGGAAGGCGGCAGCGCGATCTGTCGCGACGCCGGCAGCAAGATGCCTGCGCTGCGCGGCAAGGTCGCACTGGTGGGGTACACCGCCTCCGGGCTCAACGATGCCAAGCCGACGCCGGTCGATCCGGTGATGCCGGGCGTGGAGGTACTCGCCGAAGCCACCGAGGCACTGGTCGCCGGCAGCGCGATCCGCATGCCGCCGACCTGGCTGAAGTACCTGCTGGCCGGTGCGCTGGTGCTGCTGACCGCGTTCGCGTTCTGGCGCGGCGAACCGCACGAGGATGTCGACTCGGTGTTCGTCGCCACCAACCTGCTGCTGTTGCTGGCCGCATTCGTGGGGCTGACGTTCTTCGCGTTCTTCTTCGACATCTTCGCCAGCCTCGCCTTCGTCAGCCTGTGCTTCGGCCTGTGCCGCATGTACGCGGGAATACAGCGCGGACGCGCGATCGGCAACGCGGACTACCGGGTCGAATACGACGCCAACCGGCATCCCTGGCTGGCGATGGCGCGGCTGCGCTTCGTGCCCGATCCTGCGCTCGACGCCAAGGCCGCCAAGCGTCGGCGCCGCGAATACCGGCGACGGCTGCGGCGCTTCCTCTACGCCGGCTGCGATGCGGTGATGATCGAGGGCGTGGTCGAGCGCAAGAGCTGGCTGCACGACATCCTCGACGACCTGATGGTGCTGGTCTGGAAAGGCAGCGACCAGGCCGACGCGCACGCGATCGCACAACGCGACCTGGATGCGCTGTACCAGCATCTCAACGACCAGGACGATCGCCTGGATACCGACGGCAGCGTGCGGGTCTGCGTGGTCGCCGCCGCCATCGACGACGGTCGCGACGACAGCCAGCGCGGCGAGCGTCTGCGCCTGCGCGAACTGCTCGGACAGGACCTCAACGATCCGGCGGAATGGCCGCTGTCTGCGTCGAATACGTTCTTCAGAACAGATGCTGGATCCACCGGGGAGCCGCCATGCGCTACGTCCTGATGCTGTTCGCCTGCTGCGGGATCACGATGGCCGCCGGCCAGGCCACGGACATACCGGCCGTGGTCAGCAAGCCTCGCGTCGACGTGCACAGCGGTCCCGATTTCGACACGCCGCGTTTGGCCACGCTCAGTCGCAACGACGCCGTCAGGATCGCCTCGCAGCAGGGCCTCTGGTACCAGCTCACGCTCGATGCCGGCAAACCCGGCTACGTCCGCGTCAACGACGTGCGCGTGGCCTACGCGGGCGTCGACAGCAGCGGCAGCGGCATCCAGTTCGCGGGCAAGTCAGGTGCCGGGCGCGCCAGCGAAACCGCCGGCGTGCGCGGCCTCGACCAGAACGAACTGCGCACCGCTTATCCCAACCGAGCGCAGCTGGCGCGGATGGAGTCGTACCGCGTCACGCCCACCGACGCCGCGCAGTACGCGCGAGGCCAAGGGCTGGTCGATACCCAGGTGCCGTATGCGGGCGAAGCCCAGCCGGCATCGAAAGACGCCGGCAATGGCATGACCCAGGCCGAAAAGCGCGGTGGACTTGCCGCCGCGCGCAGCCTGTTGTCGCGTTTCGGCGGCCTGACCGGCAATGCCGGCACGGTGATCGATGTCGCCAGCAAGAGCGCCACCAAATCGGAAGCCGAACAATCCGACGAGGAGCTGGCGCTGGGACCGGAGCTGGCCGCACGCATTCTCGGCGCCCGCCCGCTGTGGCAGGACGATGCCGCGCAGCGTCGCGTCAACACGATCGGACGCTGGGTCGCCACGCACAGCAGCCGCCCGGAGCTGCCGTGGACTTTCGGCGTGATCGACTCGACCGACATTAACGCATTTGCCGCGCCCGGCGGCTACGTGCTGGTCACCCGCGGCCTGTACCAGTTGCTCGACGGCGACGCGGAGCTGGCCGCGGTGCTCGGCCACGAGATCAGCCACATCGTGCAGCGCGACCACTACAACGTGATCCGCAAGCAGGAACTGACTTCCGCCGGCACGGATATCGTGCGCGGCCAGGTCGATGTCGGCGGCGGCGTTGCCGGCAGCTATGCCATGGACTACGTCGGGAAGAACGGTGCGGCGATCATGCTGACCGGCCTCGATCGCGGCGCCGAATACCGTTCCGACGAGGCCGCGCAGGTCTACCTCGCCCGCTCCGGCTACAACCCGCTGGCGTTGTACTCGGTGCTGCAGAAGATGACCGCGCTCGGCGACAGGTCGTCGCGCCTGACGCAGTTGTACAAGACGCATCCGGCGCTGGACGACCGGCTCGACCAGATCGACCGCAACGGCAACCGCGCCTTGGCCGGTTATACCGACCGGCAATGACAGTGGGAGGCAATGGACGCGGACGGCGGTGCCGCCCGCATCCGGCGTCCGTCAGCGGAACAGGCGGATCGTCAGCGGATAACGATAGCTCTGCCCGTCGTAGGCCTTGAACGCGGCGATCAGGCTGCACACCAGCCACACCAGTCCCAGCACCAGCCATACCGGCAACGCGACGATGATGCCGATGCCCAGGGTGAAGATCACCACGACCACGGCAATGGCCGCGTAGAGGAACATGCTGAGGTTGAAGTTGAGCGCCTCCTTGGCGTGCTCGGCGGCAAACGGGGACTTGTCGCGCACCAGCATCCACACGCCGAGCGCGCCAAGCGTTCCCGCGATCCCGGCAAACCAGCTGGTGATCAGCGCCAGCACCAGCGCCGTGACATGCGCACCTGCCGCCCACTGGCGGTCGCTCAGGCTGGGGCTGAGGGTCTGTACGTCGTTTTCCATGGTCGACTCCCGCCGGAACCACTCCGGTACAACCCGATATTGGGGCCTGGCGCGATACGCGCAAGTGAACTTTCGACCTACCCGCGGGGCAAGGCCCTGGGCTCTTGCTTCCCGCTGTCATCCCCGCGCAGGCGGGGCTTTCAACGGCCGAATGGCTGGTCATCCAGCGACTTTGCTGTCGCCTTTTTGGAGGTTGCAATGAATATGCATCCCTTCGGGCAGAGCTTCCGCCCGCTGCGCGTGCGGGTCACTTTCTTTTGCTGACCCAAAAGAAAGTAACCAAAGAAAAGGGTCTTCCCCGACGAAGCTCCCGTTGCGCCTTGCGGTCCTCGGAAAATCGCGAGCCACTACCCAAATCGCCGGATTGATTTGTCGAGGAAGGGCCTTCTCTTTGGTTACTTTCTCTTGGCCCCTTCAAGAGAAAGTGACCCGACTGCGGTGCAGGCGGAAAAACCGACCTGAAAGGTTGGCAAACGCTGAGCTACCTTCAAAAGCAAAGGCAAAGTCACTGGGTCGCCGCCTTCTCGGGGATGACGGCTAAGCAAGAGCAAAAAGCGGAGCAAGTCCCGCCATAAAGTGCAGGTGAGACGCTTACAAGGCGCGGCCCTACTTCACCAATCGCAGCGTGAACGGATAACGATAAGCCTCGCCATTGTTCGCCTTGACTGCGGCAATGATGATCAGCACCAGCGCACCCAGGCCCACGATCAGCATCACGGGTACCGTCAGCAACGCGCCGATGCCGAGGCTGAGTACCGTCAGGATCAGCAGGACGACGAAGATCGCCGACACGGTGATGTTGAAATTGAGCGCTTCCTTGGCCTGGTCGGCAACGAAGGGCATGGTGTCCTTCTTCACCAGCCAGATGATCAATGGACCGAGGAAAAAACCCCAGCCGCCGATGGCCGAAGTGACCAGCCCGCCGGCCAGCGCCGACAGATGCGCGAACATGGCCCACTGGCGCTCCTCGGCGCCCGGTGTTCCTGCAGGCGCTGGCGGTGGCGTCAAGACGTCGTTGAAATCGCTCATGCTCGCTTCCCTATTGACTGGATGGCCAGGCCCGCGATGCGCAGGCCCTTTGAGCAGAATACGTCAATCGGTGCCGGCAACTGTCATCCGCCCGACCAGGATCGAACCGGTGCGGATGTGCGAGCGCGGATCGACGTCGCTGCCGACCGCTTCGATGCCGGCGAACATCGCCCTGAGATTGCCTGCAATGGTGATGCCGTCGACCGGATAGGCGATGGCGCCGTCCTCGACCCAGAAACCAGCCGCACCGCGCGAATAATCGCCGGTGACATTGTTGACGCCCTGCCCCATCAGTTCGGTCACCAGCAGTCCGCGTCCCATGCCGCGCAGCATCTCCTCGAACCCGCCGGCATTGGCCGACACCGCCAGGTTGTGCACGCCGCCGGCGTTGGCGGTCGTCTGCAGGCCGAGCTTGCGCGCCGAATACGAGCCCAGCACGTAACGCTGCAGCACTCCGTCATTTACCAGCGCCGACTCGCGCGTGGCCACGCCTTCGGCGTCGTATGAAGAGGAGCGGAAGCCACGCATCAGGAACGGCTGCTCCTCGATCGACAGCCACGCGGGGAACAACGCCGTGCCGACGCTGTCGAGCAGGAAGCTCGCGCGCCGATACAAGGCTCCGCCCGACACCGCGCCCAGCAGATGGCCGACCAGCGAGCGCGCGATTTCCGCCGAAAACAGTACCGGGTATGCGCCGGTGGGGATCTGGCGCGGCGCCAGTCGTGCCACGGCGCGTTCCGCGGCGCGACGTCCGATCGCCGCCGCTGGTTCCAGCCCGTCCGCGGACAGCGCGGTGCTGTACCAGCCGTCGCGCTGCATGGCCTCGCCCTGGCCGGCGATCAGCGCACAGCCGATGCTGTGCTGCGTGTCGCGGTCGCGGCCGATGAAGCCATGCGAATTGGCGTACACGCTGAGGCTCTCGCCGCTACCGACCGACGCACCATCGGAATTGCCGATGCGCGGATCGGCATCGCGACCGGCCGCCTCGCAGACCAGGGCCAGATCGATCGCTTGGTCGGCTTCCAGCGCCCACGGATGCCAGGTGTCGAAATCGCGCTGCTCGCGCGCCATCAATTCGGCATCGGCCAGGCCGGACGCGGGATCGTCCTCCGTGTAACGGGCGATCGCGCAGGCCTGTACCACGGTCGACTCCAGACTCTCCTCGCGCAGGTCGGCGGTGCTGGCGCTGCCCTTGCGCTGGCCGAAGTAGACGGTGACGCCGATGCCGCGGTCGCGCGTGGATTCGACCGTCTCGACTTCGCCCATGCGCACGTTGACGTTGAGCCCGCGTTCCTCGCTGCAACTGACTTCGGCCTGGCTTGCGCCATTGGCGCGACAACGCTCCAGCAGGCGCTGCGACAGCGCCGCCAGCGCGTCGAGGCGGACTTGGCTGTCGTCCTGGATTTGGGTAATGACTGCGTTCAATGGCTTATCCTTTCTGCTCGATATGCTCTTTCATCCCGAAGCCGAGGGCCGAGGGACCTGTTTTTACCGTGGCCGACGAACAAACAGGTTCCTCGCTACGCTTCGAATGACGATGGTGATTCATGCGCGGACGCGACGAAGACAGCGGCGAATTCCTCGGCCCCAGCCGCAGCCAGCAACGGCGCTCGGCACTGGACGTGCTGGCGCTGGGCCAGCAGCTGGTGGCGCTGAGCCCGGGCCAGCTGGACAAGCTGCCGATCCCGGACGGTCTGCGCCCGCATATCGCCGAGACGCAACGCATCACCTCGCCGATCGCACGCAAACGACAGCTGGCGTTCCTCGCCAAACAGATGCGTCGCGAGGACGATGACACGCTGGACGCAATCCGCGATGCGCTGGATGCCGGCGGCGAAGCTTCTCGTCGCGAGACCGCGATCCTGCATCGCGCCGAAGCCTGGCGCGAACGCCTGCTCGCCGAAGGCGACAGCGCGCTGGCCGAACTTCTCACCGACCATCCCGATGCGGACCGCCAGCGCCTGCGGCAGCTGATCCGCAACGCCGGGGAGGAACGGGCGAAGAACAAGCCGCCACACAGCTATCGCGAACTGTTCCGCGAGTTGCGCGACTTGTTCGAAGGGTCGGGAATGGAGAATCGGGAATCGGGAATCGAGGACGGCGAGTAAGCCGCGACGAACGACGCCCCGCTCTTCCGATTCTCCATTCCCGATTCCCGATTCCCGGCCTTTCACGCCGTACCGCCCACCGTCAGCCCTTCGATCAGCAGCGACGGCTGGCCCACGCCCACCGGCACGCTCTGGCCGTCCTTGCCGCAGACGCCGACGCCTTCGTCCAGCGCCAGGTCGTGGCCGATCATCTTCACCTTCTGCATCGTTTCCGGACCGTTGCCAATCAGCGTGGCGCCCTTCACCGGCGCGGTGATCCTGCCGTCCTCGATCAGGTAGGCCTCGGTCGCCGAGAACACGTACTTGCCGCTGGTGATGTCGACCTGCCCGCCGCCGAAGTTGACCGCGTACAGGCCCTTCTTCACCGAACGGATCATTTCTTCCGGATCGTGCTGACCGGCCAGCATGTAGGTGTTGGTCATGCGCGGCATCACCAGGTGCGCGAACGATTCGCGGCGGCCGTTGCCGGTCGGCGCGACGCCCATCAGGCGCGCGTTGAGCGTGTCCTGCATGTAACCCACCAGCACGCCGTCCTCGATCAGCGTATTGCACTGCGTCGGCGTGCCTTCGTCGTCGATGTTCAACGAGCCACGGCGTCCCGGCAGCGTGCCGTCGTCGACGATGGTGACGCCCGGCGATGCCACGCGCTGGCCCATGCGGCCGGCGTAGGTCGACGTGCCCTTGCGGTTGAAGTCGCCTTCCAGTCCGTGGCCGACCGCTTCGTGCAACAACACGCCGGGCCAGCCGGAACCGAGCACCACCGGCATCACGCCAGCCGGTGCGTCGATGGCTTCGAGGTTGACCAATGCCTGCCGCAGGGCTTCGCGCGCGAATTTTTCCGGCTTGCCATCGGCCAGCAGTTCCGCATACGAATAACGGCCGCCATAGCCGGAGAAGCCGGACTCGCGGCGCCCGTCCTGTTCGACGATCACCTGGATGTTCAGGCGTACCAGCGGCCGCACATCGCCGGCCATCACGCCGTCGCTGCGCGCGACCAGGATCGTGTCGACGCCGCCGGACAGGCTGACCATCACCTGCTGCACGCGCGGATCGGCGGCGCGCAGCAGCTTGTCGACGCGGCGCAGTGCTTCCACTTTCTCGGCGTTGTCGAGCACGTCGATCGGATCCTGCGGCGCATACAACTCGCGGTGCTGACCGCGCACCAGCGCATGCGCCGGATGTTCGTTGCCGTCGCGGGCGATCGCACGCGCCGAATGCGCCGCCGACAGCAGCGCCTGCGAATTGATGTCGTCGGAATAGGCGAAGCCGGTTTTCTCGCCGCTGATCGCGCGCACGCCGACGCCCTGCTCGATCGAATGCGCCCCGTCCTTGACGATGCCGTCCTCCACGCTCCAGCTTTCGCGGCGCGCGTGCTGGAAATACAGGTCGCCGAAGTCGATGCCCGGTCCGAGCAGCGTGCCGAAGGCGCGATCCAGGCCCTGGCTGTCGAGGCCGGCGGGCAGCAGCAAACGGGATTCGGCGATGGTCAGGGCTTGGGTCATTCGAGAGTTCCAGAAATTAGCGATGAGCGACCACGCTTCTGGCCGTCATTCCCGCGTCCTTCGACAGGCTCAGGATGAGCGCGGCGGGAATGGCGGCTTAAAAGCAGGCGCAAAACTCAAACATGCGGCTTAAAAAAAACGCGTCAGGACACAACATGCGGGCTTGCCGCCATCGAATCAACCTGACGATGGGCGCTGCACGCGCGACAGGCCCTGCTCGCGGCCGATCACCTCGACTTTCGGTTCCTTCCACGGGCCGGTGACGCGATAGGTCTTGGCCGACATCTGGCCCAGTGGCTTGTTCAGCACGGCATTCGCGGCCGCGCCGATCGCCGCGCCCACCGGCCCGCCGGCCAGGGCGCCGGCCACGGTCAGCAGGTTGCCGGTACGCGGCAGCACCTCGATGGTCTGGTCGAAGCGCTGCGCGCGCAGATCGGCGCCGCCGCGGATGCGGATCTCCGCGGCCGGGCCGTCGATCACCAGGTCGTCGCTGCGCGCATGGCCTTCGCCGAACTCGATGTTGCCGGCGATTTCGTTGAAGGCGAAACCCTTGGAGAAGAAGTCGCTGAAATCGAGCATCAGGCGGCGCGGCAACTGGGTCAGGCTCAACAGGCCGAGCACGCGGCCGGCACCGGGCTCCACTTCCAGCAGGCGGCCGTCGCTGGCGGACAGTGTCAGCCTGCCCTGCAGCGCACCGAGCTTGAACGCCGACGGCGCGCCCGGCCACTGCGCATCGAAGCGGATCCTGCCCTTGCCACCATCGACCTGCTGGCCGAATCCCGCGCCGGCCAGCAATGCGCCGACATCACTGCTGTCGACGGTCACGCCCAGCCGCGTGCGGGCGGCCGCGCCCTGGCCGAGCCATTCGCCTTCCAGGTCGATGCGCTGCTTCGGCGAATGCGTCTGCAGCTGTTCGATGCGCATGCCGTTGGCGACCGGCCGGGTACGTAGCTTCGCCGTGCCGAACACGCCATCGTTGAGACGCAAATCGGCGATGTCGATCGACAGCGCCGGCACCTTGGCCGGGTCGACGTCGTCCGCGCGCGCAGCCGCCACGACTTCGGCGTCGGCCTTGGGCGCGATACGCGGCCTGGCGAAGCGCCAGTGCACGCGTTCGAAGCTGCCGCTGACCGGTGCGCCCTGCGTATCCGGTACCGACAGGCTGCCGGCAAGCGCCGGGCCATCGACGCGGATGCGGGTGGCGCCCGCTTCCGGCGCGGCCCGCAGGCGCGTGTCCGCGAACGAGGAGCCGAACAGTTTCAGCTGGTCGGCGACCACATCGACCTGCTGCAGCTTCAGCCCCGCGCCTTCGCCGCCGGCACCGTGCGCCAGCGACAACCAGTCGATCGCATCCAGCGTGGTCGCGCGCCCGCCGACGATCAGGCCCGATGCCGGCGGTGGTTCCGCGACCGTACCCGTGCCCAGCGAGATCCGCACACCGGTGCGGTCGCCGCTGCTGCGCGAACGCAGGGCCAGCCGCTTGCCCAGCGACACCTTGACCTCGCCGCTGTCCAGCGGCAACGCGGCGTCGATCGTCGTGGCCAACGGCACGCCAGCGGCCTTGGACAACGGTGCCGGCAGATCGAGCGCGGTACCGACGAGGTCGGAACGCAATTGCAGCCGGCTTGGCTCCGCAGCCTGGCCCTTGGCGGCGCGCGGGATCGTCACCGCTGCCGTCCACTGCGAACGGCCGTCGAGCCAGGGCTTGAGCCAGGCCAGCTGGCTGGCGCGATCAAGCAGCGCCTTGCTGGTCATGCTCGACTGCAGTTCCGCTTCGAACGCCTGGCGCGCATCGCGCACGAAATCGCCGGCGCGCAGCGACAGCCTGCCGGGCTGTCCTTCCTGCATCACCTGCAGCCGCTCTGCATCGAAGCCGCCATGGCCATAACGTACGCGGCCGCGCACGTCGTCGAACGCCAGTTGCCAGCGCTTGTCCGACAGTTTCGCGCCGGCCAGTTCGACCGTGCCTTCGACCTTCTTGTCGCCCTTGGCCTCGCGATGCAGCGGCAGCCACAGTCCGAACGTGAGCTGGGCCGGTCCGCTGGCCGCGACGCTGTCGAGCGTCTCGCCATGCTCCTCGCGCAACGGACTTTGCCGCAGCAGGGCCAGCAGTTTGGAGGCGTCGCCCGCACCATCGGCCTGCACCGACAGCTCGGCCTTGCCGAAGCGCGGAATGCCGGCCTGCAGCTTGTCGATGCCGACACCGGCGATGGAAGCCTTGCCTTCGACCGTGAAGCCGTCGGCGACGAAGCTGAGCCTGCCATCGAGCGACTCGGCCGCCGGCCAGTCGGGCTGGAATTTCAACGTGGCATTGGCGAGGTCGGCGTCGGCCTGGAACAGGCCGTCGCGGTCGCGGAAGGGCCAATCGTCGAGATCGCCCGACACCACCGCGCGACCATTGCGCACATGGCCGCCGACGAGTGCGGCGTCGAGCCAGTTCACCGTTGCCGGCGACATCCTGTGTTTCACCCAGAAACCCTTGGCCGCAGCCACCGGCGATTCGTCCAGCTGCGCGGCGATGTCGATCCACGGCCGCGTACCGTCGCCCTGGAACCACAAGCCGCCACGCATGCGCACGCCGAAATCGGTCCCGCGCGCGTACAGGTCACCGCTGCCGATGCGCCAGCCGTCGCCTTCGCGCCAACCGGCCACCGTGCCGCGCAGGCTTGCCGGATGCGGCACGCCGAATCCACGCGGCCAGTCGAACACGAAGCCCGATTGCGGATCCAGGCGCAGCGCGAAACCGTCGCTGTCGCCGACGAAATCGCCGGACAGGCGACTCAGGCCCGGCGCGTTGCCCACCGGCGCGAAGCCCAGCGCCGTGATCCGTCCCTGCGCACGCATCGCGCCACCACGAACGCCGGCGATCTCGACACCATCCAGGCCCGCCACCGGTTTCGCCGCCAGCAGCCAACGCCGCAGGCCCGCATCGAGCCGGTCGCTCAGGGCGATCACCGACAGCAGCGGCGCGACCTGCACGCGGTCGGCCAGCACGGCATAACGCTGCCCGCCGGCCAGCACCAGGCCATCGAGCGACTGCTCGCTGTTGCCGCTGCCGATGCGCAGGCGCGGCGCATCGAAGCGCCATCCACCCTCGGCGATCCGCCAGCGCGCGCGCGTCTGCAGATGCTGGAATGTCACGCGCGGCGGCGTCGGCATATCCGATGTCGTGGCGCCATGCAGTGCCAACTGCTCGATCGCCGCGTCGACCGTCACGGTCATGAAACGATGTCCGCGCAGTTCGGCCCAGGCCTCGCCGCGGCCCTTGCCGCCATCGACGGAAACACCGGCAAAACGCAGCATCGGCGACCACACCGCCAGGTCGGCCTGCCGGGCAGCGAGATAGATGCGGCCGTCGCCGGATTCGCTGTCGAAATCGATCGCCGCATCCAGCGGCGCGGCATCGTCGCGCATCCGCGCACGCGCGCCGGCACGTACGCGGCTGCCGTCCACGCGCACGCGCAGGTCGATGTCGGGCACGCGCGCATCGATGCCCAGCGAAGGCGCCACCAGCGCGAGGCTGGCGTCAATCACCTGCAGTTCGCCGAGCTTTTCCAGCGCCCGCAGCGGATCGCTGCCGGGTCGCTGCCCGGGCAGGCCGCGTATCGACCAGCGTCCGTCGTCGGCGCGCTCGAGGGTGAGATGCAGGCCACGCACGCGCAGCTCGGTGAAGGAGCGACCCGGCAGCAGGCCTGCGTATTGCGCGACCAGGATTTCCGCGGTGCCGATCGGCAAGGCCTCATTGCCCTCGCCGATGCGCAGTCCATCCAGCCGCAACAGCGGTCCGCGTCGCGTCCACTGCGTTTCGACGTGGTCGAACGTCACCGGCCGCTGCGCGCGCTCGCTCAACCACGCGGCGATCCTGTCGGGATGGCGCTCGGCCAGCGGCAACAGCTGGCTGGTCACGCCAGCCACCAGCGCCATCAGCACCAGCACGATGGCAAGCGTGTACCAGAAGCCCCGATGCAGCGAGCGCAGGTGAAGGCGCCAGCGCATCAGCGTGGTGCTCCGCGCTTTGCCGTGATTGGTGATTGGTAATTGGTGATTGGGAAGGACGTGCTTCTACGAATCACGAATCCCCAATCACGAATCCCGGCCTCAAAGCAGCACGACATCGAACTGCTCCTGCAGGTACTGCTCGTCCGGCTGGAAGCGGATCGACTTGCCGAGGAACTCCTCGAGTTCGGCGACGGCCGCCGATTCCTCGTCGGTGATGCGCGCGACCACTTTCGGCGACGCGATCACCAGCAGGCGCGCGGCCTCGAACTGGCGCACGGCGCGGGTGATCTCGCGGAAGATCTCGTAGGTCACCGTCTCGCTGGTCTTGAGCATGCCGCGCCCGCCGCATTCGTGGCACGGCTCGCACAGCTGCCGCTCCAGGCTTTCGACGGTGCGCTTGCGCGTCATCTCGACCAGGCCCAGCGGCGAGAAGTCGTAGACGGTGGTCTTGGCGTGGTCCTTGACCAGCGACTTCTCCAGCGTGCGCAGCACCTGGCGGCGATGCTCGACGTCGACCATGTCGATGAAGTCGATGATGATGATGCCGCCGAGGTTGCGCAGGCGCAGTTGCCGCGCCACCGCCTGCGCGGCCTCGAGGTTGGTGCGGTACACCGTTTCCTCGAGATTGCGCTGGCCCAGGAACGAACCGGTGTTGACGTCGACCGTGGTCATCGCCTCGGTCTGGTCGATCACCAGGTAGCCGCCGGACTTCAGCGGCACCTGTTTTTCCAGCGCGTGCTGCAGCTCGTCCTCGACGCCGTACATGTCGAAGATCGGACGCGCGCCGCCGTAGTGCTCGATCTTCTCGGCCAGGCCCGGCATGTACTGCGCGGCGAACTCGCGCAGCTTGTCGCAGGTCTCGCGCGAATCGACCTTCACCTTCTCCACGTCGCGCCGGATCAGGTCGCGCACCGCGCGCATCGGCAGGTTGAGATCCTCGTACACGGCCGCGCCGACGCGCGCATCGCGCGAACGCTGTTCGACCAATGCCCAGGCGCGGCTCAGGTAGGCGATGTCCTCCGCCAGTGCCTCGGCCGGCTGGCCCTCCGCATTGGTGCGCACGATGTAGCCTTGTTCGGCACCACGCTTCGTGGTTGCCGGCGTCGCTTCGCGCACCAGGTCGGCGACCGTGGCGTCAGCCAGCGGAGCGATGCCGATGCTTTCCAATACCGCCGCTTCAGACGGCCGCGCGAACCCGGCCAGTTCGGACACCAGCGTCTTCAGTCGCGCACGCTCGGCCTCGTCCTCGATCCGCGCCGACACGCCGACCACGCGCGACTGCGGCAGCAGTACGAGATAGCGCGACGGAATGCTGAGCTGCGTGGTCAGGCGCGCGCCCTTGCTGCCGATCGGATCCTTGACCACCTGCACGATCACTTCCTGGCCTTCGCGCACCAGTTCGGTGATCGGCCTGGGCAATGCCGGCGGCAGCGGTGCTTCGTCGGCGCCCTCGCCATGGTTGACCGGCACCGGCCGCACGATGTCGTTGGCATGCAGGAACGCAGCGCGATCCAGTCCGATCTCGACGAACGCGGCCTGCATGCCGGGCATCACCCGCTGCACGCGGCCCTTGTAGATGTTGCCGACCACGCCGCGGCGCCAGCCGCGCTCGATGTGCAGTTCCTGCAGCATGCCGTTCTCGACCACGGCGACGCGGGTCTCGCGCGGGGTGACGTTGACCAGGATCTCTTCGGTCATGGCGAGTGTGCCGGGGACTGGGAGCTGGGGGCTGGGGGCTGGACGACATCGCGCCGTCCAACGCCCTGGCCGTCGACCCTGCCTTTGATCCCGAACTGCCGCAGCAGCTGCGCCGTCTCGTACAGCGGTAGGCCCATCACGCCGGAGTAGCTGCCGGACAGGTGCGCGACGAAGGCCTGCGCGCGGCCCTGGATGGAGTACGCACCGGCGCGGCCCTGCCATTCGTCGCCGGCCAGGTAGGCGGCGATGTCGTCCTCGTCGAGCGTGGCGAAGGTCACCTCCGACAACGACAGCGACTGCGCCTCGCGGCCGGCCGACACCAGCGACAGCGCGGACAGCACGCGGTGGCTGCGTCCCGACAGGCGCCGCAGCATCGCCGCCGCGTCGGCGGCATCGCGCGGCTTGCCGAAGACCTCGTCGTCCAGCACCACTTCGGTGTCGCCGCCGAGCACGACGGCATTCGCCACGGCGACCACGCGCAGCAGGCCGGCGCCGGCCTTCTCGCGGGCGACGCGGCGCACGTAATCCTCGGGCGCTTCGCCGGGGCCACGGTGCTCGGGAATGTCGATGTCGAGCAGGCCGAAATCCAGGCCCAGGCGGGCCAGCAGTTCCGAGCGTCGGGGGGATTTCGAGGCGAGATAAAGCATCCGGGGAAGAATAACCCGCGCCACCGCGGCCAAGCCCGCCGCGCGCTTAACCCCGACCCGGCTCACGGGCCGTTAACTGCAATCCGAACAACCTGTCACACATCCCCGAGGAGACCTCCATGCGTTTTGCCGCTTTGCGTCCGTTGCTGCTTGCCTCCGCCCTTGCCACGAGCCTGTTGATGACCTCCGCCTGTGCCCAGACCGCCGCTCCGGGCGGCTATGCGATCCCCACCGACGGCACCCTGCTCTCCGTTTCGGCCCAGGCCGAATCCAGGCGCGTCCCGGACGTGGCCACGATCTCCGCCGGCGTGGTCACGCAGGCGGCCGATGCCAATGCAGCGATGCGCCAGAACGCCGAGCAGATGGCCAAGGTGGTCGCCGCGATCAAGGCCGCCGGCATCGCCGAGCGCGACGTGCAGACCAGCGGCATCAGCGTCAGCCCGCAGTACAAGTACGTCGAGAACCAGGCGCCGGCGATCACCGGCTACCAGGCCAGCAACACGGTCAGCCTGAAGGTGCGCGACATCGCCAAGCTCGGCCAGGTGCTCGACACGCTGGTCGCGCAGGGCGCCAACCAGGTCAACGGCCCCAGCTTCGAAGTCGACAAGCCCGAGGAAGCCTACGACGAGGCGCGTCGCGCGGCGCTGGAAAAGGCGCAGGCGCGCGCCGAGATGTACGCCAAGACGATGGGACTGAAGGTGCGCCGCGTGGTCAGCATCTCCGAGAACAGCGGCGGCTTCCCGCGGCCAGTGCCGATGATGGCGATGGCGCGCGCGGAGAAGGCCGGCTACGCGGCGGACACCTCGGTGTCGCCGGGCGAGACCACGCTGTCGATCACGCTGGACGTGGTGTACGAGCTGGGACGCTGAGATGAAGCGTCGCGACGACAAGACCCGTCCGCCGTCGCCGGATCCCAGGCCCGGGCACAACCCGGGCTATGCGGAACCGCAGCCACGCGACCGCGAGGATGCGCGCACGCCGGCGAAACGCCCGCCGCCGCCGCATCCGGACGAGCGCGACCTGCAGCGCGATCCGGAAGAAGACGGAAAGCCGAAAGACGCCGGTTGAGCGCAGGCGCGCTTCGCCTGCCTCGCAGCATGCGCCGCTGCGTCGTTGCACTTGTACTTTTTTGATGCCTTTGCGCCGCGGACGCAAGTCCGATCGTGCGCGCAGCGCACGCTGCGCGCAGATCGCCGTTCGTCAGGAACGCACGCCGCACATCGACCCCGTCACCTGTCCTGCACACGCCTGCGGCGCAATTTGGAATCGCAGTCGGGTAGCGCGCCGGTCAGGGGCGACGGTTTCAACCCCGCTTCCTCCGTCGGTGCGTTGGCAATCACGCAGGCGATAACCTTGGAGGTGGGTCATGGTCCTTTCGCAACACCGCGGCTTCCGCTTTTCGCTGTCCGACACCGGTGCCGAAGACGCACCCAATCCCTTGCGCATTGCCGCGACCAGCACCGCGATCGCGGTGCACGCGGTGGCCCTGCTGGTATTGCTCGCACCCGTCGCGGCACCGCCGGCGATCGAGGAGACGGACGTGATCCGGCCCGTGCTGACCTGGCCGAAGGACGTGATACCGCCACCGCCATTGCCGCCCATCGAGGTGCCCGTCGTCAGGACGCCGCCACGGACGCAGGCCCCCGCCCTGCAGCCACGGCCGGACGTCGTGCCGGTGGACGCGCCGATCGTCAGCGACCTGGGCACGGAGGCCTTCGTTCCGACGGAAGACGCAGGCCCAGTCGCGCCCGACATCACCGGGCCCGGCCCGGTAGCCGCGATGCGCCTCGAATACGACGAGGCGCCCGCACCCACCTATCCGCGCGATGCGCTGCGCCAAGGACTGCAGGGCGTGGTCATGCTGCAGGTGACGGTGGATGTCGACGGGCGCCCGATCGATGTCGTGGTGGCACAAAGCAGCGGCCATCGCGATCTCGACGTCGCGGCGCGCCAGCAGGTTCTCAAGCGCTGGCGCTTCCGGCCGGCGATGAAGGACGGGCGCGCGGTGCAGGCGGTCGGCCTGGTGCCGGTGGATTTCACGCTGAAGCGCTGAGCAGGACCGCACGAACTGCCAACGCCTCGATCAAGCCGACTGCGAAGCAGGGTCGGCTTGATTGAAGGCTCGACGCGGGGATCGCGTGGTTCCACGCCCGACGGTTGGCCCGCCTGACCTCGTCGCTGGCCCGGGGCACCGCAGCAGAGGCGGATGACGGGCCAACCGCGGCACGAAAAGCGCCGGGCACGGCCCTTTCTGCGGCTGCCGAGGCCGGAAAAGTGCCGACGCAGGCCTGAAAAGTGCCGATCATGCCGCTCGCAGGGCCACGTCCGGCACTTTTTGCGCCGCGCGAGCCGGAAATTCGTCACGGGCCGGACGGGGAAAGTGGCACGCGCGGCACTTCCAGTGCCGGCGACGACCCCGGAAGTGTCGCCGGTGGCGAAAAAAGCGCCACGCGTGGCGCTTTCCCAGTATGAGGACGAGATCGAACGCGACGACGGAAGCGAAAAAAGCGTCGCGTGAGCCACTTCGAGCGCCAAGGGACGCAATCACGCACCCTGTCGCCGCGGGCCAGCCGCCCTTTCCGGCACCGGAAACGCAACGCGCCCGGCGCCGACACGTCTCGCCGCCACGTTTAAATCCAGCGATCAGGGCCCGCGATCAGGCCCGATGGTAGGGATGGTTCGCCAGCAGCGCCGCGGCGCGGTACAGCTGCTCGGCGACCAGCAATCGCACCAGCATGTGCGGCAGGGTCAGCGGTCCCAGCGACCAGCTTTCGTCGGCACGCGACAGCACGTCCGCGGCATGCCCTTCCGGGCCGCCGATCAGGAAGGCGAGGTCGCGGCCCAGTCCACGCCAATGCTCCAGCCGCTGCGCGAGCTGTTCCGACGTATGCGCCTTGCCGCGACCATCGAGGGCGACCACCTGCGTGTTCTTCGGCAGCGCGGCCAGCACGCGCCCGCCTTCGTCCTGCATCGCGCGTGCGGCATCGCGACCCTTGCCGCGCAGGCCCGGCTCGATCTCCACCAGTTCGAACGGCAGCCAGTGCGACAGCCGCTTCTGGTATTCGGCGAAGCCCTGCGCCACCCACGTCGGCGCGCGCTCGCCGACGGCGATCAGTCTTGCTTTCATCGCCGCATGTTAGCGATTCGACCGGCGCATGCGGGCAGTGGGTCGCGCTTCCCGGCATCGACACCGCATTGTCATATTCCGGTTATGGCGGCTGCCTAGTGTCAGGGACTCCCCCAGCAAGCAGGAGTTGCACATGCAAGCAGTCGATCACTCCCGCCGCCAGGTACTCAAGGGCAGCGCCGCGGCGATGGCCGTGGGCGCCATCGGCAGTCTTGGTGCGTTGTACACGCGCCAGGCGCTCGCCGCCGCCGGCGATCCGACGCGGACCACGCCCATTCCCAGTCCCTATGGCGCGCTCGCCCCCGTCGCCGACCAGAGCACCGGCCTGCCGCTGCTGCAGTTGCCGCCGGGTTTCAGCTACAAGTCCTTCAGCTGGAGCGGCGACCCGATGGTCGACGGCCGCCCCGGCCCCGATCGCCATGACGGCATGGCGGTGATGCAGCGCGTTCGCGGCCATGGCCACGACCACGATCGCGACCTCCGCCATGATCGCCACCACCATCGCCACGGCCACGGCCCGGAACTGGTGCTGATCCGCAACCACGAAGTCGGCGGCGGCACGCCGATCCTGGCACCGGGCATGTACGACACTGGCGATATCGGCGGCGGCCAGGTGGCAGGCGGCGGCACCACCACGCTGCGCTGGCGCAAGGGCGAATGGCTGGAGACCGAGGCCAGCCTCGGCGGCACCCTGGTCAACTGTGCCGGCGGCCTGACGCCGTGGGGCACCTGGCTGAGCTGCGAGGAAATCAAGACCGACCAGGTATCCAGCACCGGCAAGAAGCACGGCTACGTGTTCGAGGTCGACCCGCGCGCCGAGCGCACCACCGGCCGTCCGCTGGTCGGGCTGGGCCGCTTCAGCCATGAAGCCGTCGCGGTCGATCCGCGCACCGGCATCGTCTATCTGACCGAGGACGACCGCAACAAGTCCGGCCTGTACCGCTTCATCCCCGACGACCGGCGCGGCCGCAACGGTTCGCTCGAGAACGGTGGCCGGCTGCAGGCCGCACGCGTGCGCGGCAGGCCCAATGCCGACCTCACCGTGGCCACGATCGGCACCGAATACGCGCTGGACTGGGTCGACATCGCCGATCCGGACCTCGGCGCGATCGTGGCGCCGGGCGGCTTCCCGGACATCTCCAGCGGCGAGACCCTCAGCGGCCCGTTCGCGCAGGGCTGGAGCGAAGGCGCGCTGCGCATGAGCCGCGGCGAAGGCATCTGGTACAGCCACGGCAAGATGTTCATCGTCGACACCAGCACCGGCGTCGACGGCCAGGGACGCAAGGGTCGTGGCAACGGTTCGGTGTGGGTGCTCGATCTCGCCCGCCAGCGCCTGCACGCGCTGTTCGTCAGCGGCGACCAACTGGCCGCGCACAATCCCGACAACATCACGGTCAGCCCGCGCGGCGGCGTGGTGCTGTGCGAGGACGGCGGCGAGAGTCCCGACGAGTACGGCCCGGGGGCGCGCATGATCGGCCTCACCCGCCATGGCGAATCCTTCTACCTGTGCAAGAACAATGTCGAACTGACCTCGAGCCAGATCGAGAACGCCGACAAGACGATCTCCGAAGGCGATTACCGCGGCAGCGAGTTCTGCGGCGCGTGCTGGGCGCCGGACGGACGCACGCTGTTCGTGAACATCCAGTCGCCGGGCATCACCCTGGCCATCACCGGGCCGTGGCTGCACGGTCCGCTGTAAGCGTCGCCGCTATTGCAGAACGACCAACGGCGCCGGAAGGCGCCGTTGGTCTGCAGTGGCTGCGTGGAGCGGGAAACTGCTCCGCGTTACGAATGGCTCAAAGGCGGTCTTCGGCGCCGGTTTCCGGCGGCTGGTCGCCGACGGTCCACAAACGTTCCAGCGCATAAAACTCGCGCACGCGCGGCAGCATCACGTGCACCACCACGTCACCGAGGTCGACCAGCACCCATTCGGCTTCGCGCTCGCCTTCGACGCCGAGCGGCTGCACGTCGAGCTTCTTGGCGAAGCGTATGACTTCGTCGGCGATCGACTTGACGTGGCGCGTGGAGGTGCCCGAGGCGATGACCATGTAATCGCAGACGCTGGTCTTGTCGCGGACATCGATCTCGACGGTATCGCGGGCCTTGATATCCTCGAGGGCGGAATGCACCTGCTCGAGCAGAACGGGAACGGGCGGCGGCGGGTTGGGCAGGCGGGTCTTGATGACTTGGGCGGGGCTGGTCAAGGGGGATTCGGCTCTCGAGGATTGCGGCCGATTATAACGGACCGGATGTGACGGCCAGGCCTGCGTACAGGCCGTTGCGCACGATGTACGCGGCCACGGCGGGCGCCACCTGCTCCTGCCACGGCTCGCCGTCGCGGATGCGGCGGCGGATGTCGCTGGCCGACTCCGGGTGCAGTGGCTGCTGCAGGCGCAGGATGCAGCCTGCGGGTCCTGCGTGCAGCTGCACGGGATCTTCGATCCAGCGGTTTTCGGCGACGGCCGCGAGTTCGGCCGGCAACTGCGCGCGGATGCCGTTGCCCGGCCGTGCGGCGACCACCAGGTGCGCCTGTTCGAACAGTTCGCGCCACGACTTCCAGCCCGGCAGGCCGATGAAACTGTCGGCGCCGACCAGCAACGCGACCGGCGCCTTGTCGCCGATGTCCGCACGCAATTCGCGCAAGGTGTCGATGGTGTAGGACGGACCTTCGCGCTGCAGCTCGCGGCGATCGACCTGCAGGCCCGGCGCATCGCCGATCGCCAGCGCCAGCATCGCCGCACGCTGCTCCGCATCGGCATGGGTCGGGCCCTTGTGCGGCGGATCGGCGGCCGGCATCAGGTGCACTTCGGCATGCAGCGCGTCGCGCGCGTGGCGGGCGATGGCGAGATGCCCGTTGTGGACGGGGTCGAAGGTGCCGCCGTACAGGACGAGCAGCGGCGGCGTCATACCAGCAACGGCAATGCACGGGGCTCGGCGACGGCCAGAAGCAACCGCTCCAGCGCCTGCCAGGCGTCGCCGGCGGCGCGTCCCTTGGCGATGCGGTCGACGCGGCCGGCGGCGACCACGAAGCGCTCCCAGCGAGGCGCCGCGTGGCGTTGCAGCGCGCGCTTGTACAGCGCCTGCTTCGAATCCCAGATGCGCTGCGCCTTGAATTCGGACATCAGGTTGCCGCCGCGTGCCTGCACGCGCGCCAGCGCCGCGGCGCGTTGCAGTTCCATCGTCACCATGCCGAGCAATGCCGGCACCGCCTCGCCTTCCGCGCGAAGCCCGGCCAGCATGCGCGACACCTGCATCGCCTGCCCGTTGAGCGCGGCGTCGACCAGGCGGAACACGTCGTAGCGCGCGGCGTCGGCGACCAGTGCCTCCATGCGCGCGGCATCGATGGTCTGGCCGTCGCTGAGCAGTGCCAGCTTGTCGATCTCCTGCGCCGCCGCCAGCAGGTTGCCTTCGACGCGGTCGCACAGGTTCTGCACCGCATCGCGATCGGCACGCAGACCGCGTGCGCGCAGGCGCCGTTCGATCCAGTCGGGCAGCTCGTGCGGCTTGACCGCCCACGCGACGACGATGTGGCCGATGCGACCGATCGCTTCGCTCCACTTGCCTGCGTGGGACTTGCTCCACTCGCCTGCGATGACCGCCAGCGCGACATCCGGCGCCGGATCCGCGCAGAACGCAGCGATCAGTTCCGCGCCCTGCTTGCCCGGCTTGCCGGTCGGCAGGCGCAGTTCGATCAGGCGACGTGCACTGAACAGGCTCGGCGAGGACAGGCTGGCGTGCAGCGCATCCCAGTCGGGCTCGCGCTGGTTGCCTTCGGCCTCGAACACCTCGCGTTCGGCGTAACCCTGCGTGCGGGCCTGCGCGCGCAGCGCGTCGGCGGCTTCGAGTACGCGCAGGGGTTCGGGGCCGGCGATCAGGTAGGCCGACCGCAACGGTTCGGCCGCGAGCTGCGTCGCCAGCCGTTCCGGGGTCAGTTCCATGTCAGGCCCCGGGCTTCTGCTCGGCCGCGTCGATGCGGCGCAGGATCTGCGCAACCATCTCGCGGCGCATTTCGCGTGCCAGCAGTTCCTGTTCGCTTTCCGCACCGGTGGGGTTGGTGGGAGAGGACACGTAATCGCGCGACAGTTCGATGGTCTGCCGTGGCAGCACGTCGGAACCGTCGGCCTTGCGCAACGCGAACACAACCGCGTAACGCAGCGAGAATTCCTGCGCGCGGCCGAACTGGTCGATGCTGATCGGCCGACTGCCCCAACGCTCCGAGATCACCTCGAGCGTCGCCACGTCATCGACCGCTTCCTCCGACGCAGGCGTGGCGCCGATCCGCGAAAGCGCCTGCGCCAGCGACACGCCCAGCGGACTGTAGGGATCGGCCGACACCACCCGCACCGGCCCGAGATCCTCGGGCAAGGTCAACGCGTTGCGCAGGTGGAAACCGCAACCGGTCAGGGCCAGTGCCAGCACCGCGAGCAGGGCGGCATGAGGGGCTCGGATCATGGCGCCAGTCTGGACGAGGCCAGCGCGCGCATCAATAGCGCAGGCCGCGGCCCACTGAACATCGCTTCAGGCGCATGGCCGTTCACGACGCCACGATGTTGACGACCTTGCCGGGCACCACGATCACCTTGCGCACCGACTGGCCTTCGAGGAAACGGGCGACGTTGGATTCGGCCAGCGCCTGCGCCTCGATGGATTCGCGCGGCGTGTCGACGGCGACCTCGATCGTGCCACGCAGCTTGCCGTTGACCTGCACCGCCAGCGTGAGCGCGTCGCGTTCCAGCGCGGCCGGATCGGCCTGCGGGAACGACACGTCCTCCAGCAGCGTCTCGGCGTGGCCCAGCCGCTGCCACAACGCATGGCTGGCGTGTGGCGTGATCGGGTTGAGCAACAGCACGATCGATTCCAGCGCTTCCTGGCGCAGCGCGCGGCCATTCGCGCTGGCGTCCTCGGCCTTGGAGACATGATTCAGCAGTTCCATCACCGCAGCGATGGCGGTGTTGAAGCTGTGGCGGCGGCCGAAGTCGTCGCCGACCTTCTGGATGGCCTCGTGCAACTGGCGGCGCAGCGTCTTCTGTGGCGGCGTCAATGCCGTGGCGTCGAGCGCAACCGTCGCGCCCTCGCCGGCATGCCGATCGACCTGCGCCCACAGGCGCCGCAGGAAGCGCGACATGCCTTCCACGCCTGCCTCGTTCCATTCCAGCGACTGTTCGGGCGGCGCGGCGAACATCGAGAACAGGCGCACCGTGTCGGCGCCGAACTTGTCGACCATCGACTGCGGGTCGACGCCGTTGTTCTTGGACTTGGACATCTTCTCGGTGCCACCGATCGCAACCGGCAAGCCGTCGCTTCTCAGTGTCGCGCCGACGATCCGGCCGCGTTCGTCGCGGACGGCTTCGACCTCGGCGGGATTGAACCATTCGCGATGCCCGGTTTCCGATTCGCGATAGAAAGTCTCCGCGATCACCATGCCCTGGGTCAGCAGGTTGATCGCCGGTTCGTCGCTGTCGACCAGGCCCTGGTCGCGCAGCAGCTTGTGGTAGAAGCGGAAGTACATCAGGTGCAGGATCGCGTGCTCGATGCCACCGATGTACTGGTCCACCGGCAACCAGTGGTTGGCGCGGCCATCGACCATGTCGGTCGCGCCGGGCGAGGTGTAGCGCGCGTAGTACCAGCTCGACTCCATGAAGGTGTCGAAGGTGTCGGTCTCGCGTTCGGCCGGGCCGCCGCATTGCGGGCAGGTGGTCCTGCGCCACGCGGGATCGGACTTGAGCGGCGACTGCACCGCGCCCTTGGCGAAAGCGTCGGCGACGTCTTCCGGCAGCAGCACCGGCAACTGTTCTTCCGGCACCGGCACTGCGTCGCAATCGGGGCAATAGATCACCGGGATCGGACAACCCCAATAGCGCTGTCGCGACACGCCCCAGTCGCGCAGGCGGTAGTTGACGCGACGCGTGCCACGCCCCTCTTTTTCGAAGCGCGCGGCGAGCGCGTCGAAAGCCTGGTCGAAATCCATGCCGCTGAACTCGCCGGAGTTCACCAGCCAGCCGCGCTCGGTATAGGCGCTCTCCTCGGCGATGCGACGCTCGAAGGCCTCGACCACCTGCACGGCGGCGCCGGTGTCGTAGACGTCGATCGCGCCGCGCTCGCCAAGCGCGCTGCGCATCGCGTCGTCGCGATTGGCGACATGCGACGCGATCTCGGCCAATGCATCGCGCACTTCATCCGGCGCGATCACCATGCGGATCGGCAGGCGATAGGCCTGCGCGAATTCCCAGTCGCGCTGGTCGTGCGCCGGCACCGCCATCACCGCGCCGGTGCCGTAGCCCATCAGCACGAAGTTGGCGACGTAGATCGGCAGCGCGTCGCCGCTGACCGGATGGATCGCGCGCAGACCGGTGTCCATGCCGCGCTTGACCTGGGTCTCCAGCTCCGCCTCGGACACGCCACCCTTCTTCAGGTCGGCGATGAACGCGGCCAGCTCGGGATTGTTCGCCGCGGCTTGCTGCGCCAGCGGATGCTCGGCCGCGACCGACACGAAGGTCACGCCCATCAACGTGTCCGGACGCGTGGTGTACACGCTCAGCCGCTCATTGCCGCCTTCCACGTCGAAAGCGAATTCCAGGCCTTCGCTGCGGCCGATCCAGTTGCGCTGCATCGTCTTGACCGAATCCGGCCAGCCCGGCAACGCATCCAGGCCGTCGAGCAGCTGCTGCGCGTAGTCGGTGATCTTCAGGAACCACTGCGGGATCTCGCGCTTCTCGACCACCGCGCCGCTGCGCCAGCCGCGGCCGTCGATCACCTGCTCGTTGGCTAGCACGGTCTGGTCGACCGGATCCCAGTTGACGACGCTGTTCCTGCGGTACGCCATGCCCTTCTTCAGCAGACGCACGAACATGCGCTGCTCGTGCACGTAATAATCCGGCGAGCAGGTCGCGAACTCGCGCGTCCAGTCGATCGCGTAGCCCATGGTCTTGAGCTGCTCGCGCATGTGCGCGATGTTGGCGTACGTCCACTTGGCCGGCGCGGTGCGGTTCTTGATCGCGGCGTTCTCGGCCGGCAGGCCGAAGGCGTCCCAGCCCATCGGCTGCAGCACATTCTTGCCGGTCATGCGCTGGTAGCGGCTGATCACGTCGCCGATCGTGTAGTTGCGCACGTGGCCCATGTGCAGCGCGCCGGACGGGTACGGCAGCATCGACAGGCAGAAGAACTTGGGCTTGCCGGCGTCCTCCCGGACCTCGTAGGCGCGGGTCTGCGACCAGTACTGCTGGGCGGCGCGTTCGACGGCGGCGGGCTGGTAGCCGGCCGGATCTTGCGGGGAATCTTGCGGGGCAGGCGCGTCGGACACGGCGAACATCGGCGAAAGTGGGCCGACAAGCCTACCGCAGCGCACAAAACCCCGCCATTCTTCAGGCTATGCTCGACATCGACACCGGGGAAAAACGATGAATCGAACCAATGCCGCGCTGCTGGCCTGCCTGGCTGCAGTGCCCCACGCCGACGTCGGCGCCGCCACCTCCGCGACGGCTGCGACGCAGGCCCTGCACTGCGAGCGCCTGTTCGACAGCCGCAGCGGCCGCGTGCTGGGCGAGCACACGGTGCTGGTCCGCGACGGCAAGATCGTGGACGTCCTGCCCGGCCGCGCCAAGCTGGCCGAAGGCACCGGGTCGACCGTGCTCGCCGGTCGCACCTGCCTGCCCGGCTGGACCGACCTGCACGTGCACCTGGGCGGGCAATCCAGTCCGCAGAGCTACTCGGAAGGCTTCCGCCTCGACGACATCGACTTCGCCTATCGCAGCGTCGGTTATGCCGAGAAAACCCTGCTGGCCGGCTTCACCAGCGTGCGCGACCTCGGCGGCGACGTGGCCCCGCACCTGCGCGACGCGATCAACCAGGGGCTGGTACGCGGCCCGCGCATCTTCGCCGCCGGCAAGTCGATCGCCACCACCGGCGGCCATGCCGATCCCACCAACGGCTACAACTCCGAACTGTCGCACCTGCTCGGCCCGCCCGGACCGACCGAGGGCGTGATCAATTCCATCGACGACGCACGCCAGGCCGTGCGCCAGCGCTACAAGGACGGCAGCGACGTGATCAAGATCACCGCCACCGGCGGCGTGCTGTCGTATGCGAAGTCCGGCGATGCGCCGCAGTTCACCGTCGACGAGGTCAGGGCCATCGTCGACACCGCCAACGACTACGGCTACAAGGTCGCCGCGCACGCGCATGGCACCGAAGGCATGAAGCGCGCGGTGCTGGGTGGCGTGACCAGCATCGAACACGGCACCTACATGAGCGACGAGGTGATGTCGTTGATGAAGCAGAAAGGCACCTGGTACGTGCCGACCATCTATGCCGGCCGCTTCGTCGCCGACAAGGCCAAGGTCGATGGTTACTTCCCGGAGATCGTACGGCCGAAGGCGGCGCGGATCGGTGCGCAGATCCAGGACACAGCCGCGAAAGCCTATAGGTCGGGAGTGAAGATCGCCTTCGGCACCGACATGGGCGTCGGCCCGCACGGCGACAACGCGCGCGAATTCATCTATATGGTCGAAGCCGGCATGCCCGCGGCCACCGCGCTGCAGGCGGCGACGATCCGCGCTGCCGAAGTGCTCGGCGTCGACGACCAGGGCGAGATCGCGGCCGGCAAGCGCGCCGACATCATCGCCGTCCCCGGCGATCCGGTCGCCGACATCGGCAACGTGATGGCGGTCGACTTCGTGATGAAGGATGGCGTGGTCTACAAGCAACCGTAAACGTAGCAAGCGTAGCCCGGGTAAGTGCAGCGCACCCGGGCTACCATGCGGGCAACTCCTCCATGGCGGGAGATCGCATGACTCTGGAATGGACCGGCTACGTCGCCGCCGCGCTGACCACGATCGCGTTCGTGCCGCAGGCGATCAAGACCCTGCGCAGCCGCGATACGCGCAGCATCTCGCTGGGCATGTACCTGGCCTTCACCGTCGGCGTCGCGTTCTGGCTGGCGTACGGCATTTTCCTGCAGTCGTGGTCGATGATCGTCGCCAACATCATCACCCTGGCACTGTCCGGCACCATCCTGGCCATGAAGCTGCGCTACGGCTGACGCCGGAACGCAAGGCTCACCCCGGCCGGCGCGCGGCCACGACCGCCCAGCCGAGCCAGGCCACGAATGCGATGCGCTGCGCGACCGCGTTCGACAAGGGCTGCCACGGCGATGCGACGAACCACAGCAGCGCCAACGCCACCAGCACGCCGACCCATGCCAGCGCGCGGCGGCCTGGTACCTGTCGCAGGCCCAACGCCAGCAGCAGCGCGCCTGGCACGAATGCCAGCCACCACAGCATCGCCAGCAGCGCATGCAGGCGGGTGCGCGATGCGTCCAGGTCGGATGCGTCCAGCGATACCAGTCCCTGTGCCGCGAACGCCAGCGCCGCCAGCACGCACAGCTGCGCGCCGATCCGCGCCGGCCAGGCGCTGGCCGCGGGCAACTCCCGACGCAGGCGAATGCCAACGATCGCCACCAGCAATCCGGGCAGCACGAAGCCCAGCAGGTTGAACACCCATGCATGCGGCATGCCGCGCGCGCCCAGCAGCGCGACCGGATCGCGCAACTGCGCGTAATCGTCCAGCGCAAGCCCGAACCCGGTCACAGCGACCACGAACGACAGCATCGCCAGCCAGGCCAACACGCTCGAACGATTCATGCCCTGCTCCTTGATGGAAGACTTCGTCGAATGCTGAATGTACCTGCGTGCGGATGCCGATGCCGGGACCGCGCCCGCCTGCCTGCTGCACGCGCCAGGCACGGATCGCCTGCCGGACGAGCCTGAAAGGCGCGATCTGCCCGTCCTGCCGTCGAGGTCGATTCCGCCGCATCGGAGTTGGATTCGGGCGCGACTGGCACAATGTCAGGCAAAACGCCTCCCCAGGATTCCTCCATGTCCGTCCCCTCTCCCGCCCCGTACGTCTTCGACGCCACCACCGACCGCTTCGAGACCGATGTCCTGCAGCAGTCGCTGCAGGTGCCGGTGCTGGTTGACTTCTGGGCCGACTGGTGCGGTCCGTGCAAGACGCTCGGCCCGGTGCTGGAAAAGCTGGCGGCCGACTACAACGGCGCCTTCGTGCTGGCCAAGGTCGATACGGAGAAGGAACAGCAGATCGCAGCCGCGTTCCAGATCCGTTCGATCCCGACCGTGTTTCTGGTCAAGGACGGCAAGCTGGTCGATGCCTTCCAGGGCGCATTGCCGGAAGGCCAAGTGCGCGAGTTCCTCACCCATCACGGCATCGTGCCGGCAGCAGCCAACGAGGAAGCCGTCGACGACACGCCGGCCGCGCCGCTCGACCCGCACGCCGAAGTGATGCGCCTGCGCAAGGCGATCGAGGCCGAACCCGACAAGTCCGAACTCAAGCTCGACCTGGCCCTGGCGCTGCTGCAGACCGGCGGCGCGCACGAGGCCGAACAGCTGCTCGAGGCCCTGCCGGCCAACCTGTCCACCGACGACCGCGCAGTGAAGGCGCGCGCACGGCTCGGCTTCGCGGGGCTGCTGAAGGATGCGCCACCGAGCGAGGTGCTCGAAGCGGCCATCGCGGCGAACCCCGACGACCTGCGCGCACGCCACCTGCTCGGCGTGCATCACATCGTCGCCGGTCGCGCCGAAGCGGGGCTCGAACAGTTCCTCGAGATGCTGCGCCGCGACCGCAACTTCGACGACGCGCTGCCGAAGAAGGCCTTGATCGATGCCTTCCGCGTGATCGACGACGAAGACCTGGTCGGCCGCTACCGCCGCCGCATGTCGTCGCTGCTGCTGGTCTAGCGCTGCGGGCTTGCGCAAATTGCGACCAGGCATGGTCCAGGAGTTGTCTTGAAGGCATCCACGCTGCGCCACGCCTTGAACCTGTGGCCCCCGTTCCTGTTTTCCGGCATCCGCGTGGTACGCATCGACGACGACTGGCGCCATGCCCGCGTCGAGCTGCGCATGCGCCCCTGGAACCGCAACTACGTCGGTACCCATTTCGGCGGCAGCCTGTTCGCGATGACCGATCCATTCTGGATGATCATGGTCAAGGAAAGCATGGGCCGCGATTACATCGTCTGGGACAAGGCCGCGGAGATCGAATTCGTCAAGCCCGGCCGCGGCACGGTCGCCGCGGAATTCCATCTCGACGAGGCCCGGCTCGACGAGATCCGCCAGGCCACCGCCAATGGCGACAAGTACCTGCGCTGGTTCGACACCGAAGTGGTCGACGCCTCGGGCGATGTCGTGGCGCGGCTGCGCAAGCAGGTATACGTGCGCCGCAAGAAAAAATGAACGGCGGCCCTCGGGCCGCCGTCGTCGTGATGCAAGGTGCGCTACGAGTGCAGCGCCGCAGGAATCAGTTGCCGGCAGGCGCGCTGCCTGGCGGGAATTCCGCGAACATCTTGGCGATGCCGGCATCGATCGCGGCATTGGCCTTCTCCGGCGAATCCGGCACGGTGCCGCTGGCCGTGCCGCGCCAGATGCCCTGCTTGGTCTTGGCGTCGAACATGTCGACGACCAGCGTGCCGACGTCGTAGGTGTGGACCCGCGTGGTCGACGTGCCCATGCCCATGCCACCGCGCCAGCCCCAACCACCGTACATGCCGCCGCTGTAGAAAGTATCCAGGGTCTGCTTCTGGCTGGTGGCCACGTGCGCGGCCACGGCGACATCGCCGTCGGCGGACTCCGTCCAGCCCTTGGCGCGCAGCTGCGCGTTGATGCCGTCGACGATACGCTGCTGCGCCAGCGGATTGTTGACGTCCGGCTTGGCCAGCCAGCTGTAGCTGCGATAGTTGGAAAAATCGGCGCTGGGCGACACGTCGGTGGTGGTGGTGGGCGTACTCGCGCAGGCGCTGAGCAAGAGCGGAAGCATCAACAAGGCCAGGCGTTTCATGAGCGCATCTCTCCTGCGTGGTGGATGAAGGTACATGGCGACGCCATCCTGCGACATCGCCTGGAAACGGCAGTTCGGCGGAACTCAAGGTCCGGCATATACCTCCACCCAGTCGTCACGGATGCTGACCACATGCCAGTTGTTGGCCTTGGCAGCGGCCAGCGACGCGCCGTCCTTCTCGTCGTAGGCGAACTCGCGCTCGCCGTCGTCGTGGTTGACCATGAGCTGGAACGAGGGATAGGGCGAAGTCTGCGAATAGGTCAACTGGGCGATGTCGCCGGCGCTGCGCTCGTTTCCGGCGGCGAATACCGGCACCTTGCCGATATGGGTGAGGATGCCGGCGACCTTGCCTTCGTGATCGTTGATCAGCGCGACCTTCGCGGCCTTGTTGATCGCCAGCTTGCCGTCCTGAAGCTTGACGTCGTATTCGCCAGTCGAACCGATCACCTGCTGCGGCGGAATACCGTAGAACGATTCGGCGATCGGCCGCATGAAATCGATGCCGCCGCCGCTGAGTATCCAGGTCTGGAAACCGTTGGCGCGCAGGTACTGCAGAAGTTCCACCATCGGCTTGTAGGTAGTCTGCTTGTAAGGCACGTTCAACTTGGGATGCTTTGCCTCCGCGAAGAAGGCCTTCACCGCCGCTTCGAAATCTGCCGGCGACAGGCCCGTCGAAGTCAGCGCCAGCAGTTTCATCAGATGTTTCTCGCCGTCCTTGTCCCTGAAGAAGTCCAGGTTCTGGTCGAGCACGGCCTTGACCGCCGGATCCTTCGCCAGTTCCGGCTTCTGCTTGGCAAGTTCGGCAACGCGCTGCAGCACGAACTGCAACTGCACGATCGGCTGCTCGGCCCATAGCGTGCCGTCATTGTCGAACGTGGCCACGCGTGCCTCCGGCGGAATGAAGCCCGGCCCGCCTTCGGTGGTCGCGGCCTTCACGAAGGCGAGAATGTCCTGCTTGTTCTTGCCGTCACGCCACGATGGCAACGGGTCTGCGCCCGGCGTGGCCGTCGGCGCCGTGGTCGCCGATGTCGCGTCCGCTGTTGCCGGCGCCGGTGCCTGCGTGGTATCCGCGGGTGCCTGCGCCTGTCTGCAGGCGCCAAGCAGCAACGCCAGGCTCACCGCACCGGTTACCCATATCGATTGCCATTTTCGCATTGCCGTCTCCGCCGTCGTTCGTCGTTCATTCCGACCACACCGGAATCTGGTGTGGCCAGAGTCGCGTTACACAATCCGAAGCATCATTGCGGTGGATTCACCACGATGTACTGGACGTTGCTGCCGACGTATTGCGGCTGGTACCAGGTGTTGCCGCATTGCGAATAGCTGATGCCGTTGACGATCACCGTGCTGCAGCTGGGCGGGACCGAATAGACGATCGAGCCGATCACTGCAGAGGTCACCGCAACGCCGGCGGTCACTGCCGCCGCGGTCGCGAACGGATGGTCGTCCCAATCGTTCCAGTGGTCGTCGTGATAGTCGCCATGGACATCGACGTTGACGTTGCGGTTGATATTGGTGTCGCGGTTGATGCTGGTGTTGCGATTGACGTCGCGGTTGACGTTGGCGGCATGATCGCGATTGACATTGGACAGGTCGACGTTGGCGCCACCGGCATGCTGCGCATTACGGCTCGGCGCGGGCCGGTTGACGCTGGTACGAGCGCTGGCGCGTGCGCCACCGGCATGGCCGCCGCCACGGGCCGCGGCATGGCCACCGCCGCCGCGACGTTGCGCGTCGGCATCGGGCACGGCCAGCACCAGGCCAAAGCCGGCGACGGCCAAGGCGGCCACGAGCATTCTGGATTTGCGGGAGATGGCGCTCATTTCAGTTCTCCTCCACGACGGCGACTTCGACCGGCACGAATTCGATCTTGGCCGCGCCCTGCGGCGGCGTGAATGCGAAGGTCGAAGCCGGCACCGCGCTGCGTGAATCCCAGTCCAGGCGTGCGACGTACTGCGGGCGTGCCGGATCGTCGAGAGTGGTGATCACCAGCTTGCGCGGCAGCGAACTGGCCTGCGAGATCCACACCTGCCAGTCGACGCCTTCCTGGCGGAACGCGTACTGGTCGATGCGCTCGCCGTCGATCGTGCCGGGGCCGACATGGATGGCACCCCTGATCGCATCGTTGGGCGCGTATTCCGTGCCCCAGAGGAACAGGTCCGTGAGCGGCAATTCGATGCCGTAGTTCTCGGATGCACGCAGCACCATCTCACGCAACGAGGAATCGACGCCATCGAGCGTGGTGTAGTACTTCAACCGCGGCGAATAGATGGTCAGGTCCTTGCCGTCGTAGAAGAACTGCCGCTGGCGCCGGTCGCTCTTGACGTCGGCAAAGAACTGGTTGGGCTGCTTGACCTTGTAGGTGACCTCGCCGTCCAGTTGCACCTTCTGCCCGGTTTCCAGCACGATTTCTCGGCTGGTGTCCGAGGTCACGGTGAACTGCTGCATGGCACGCAATGCGGCGCCCATCTTGTCCAGCGCGGCGAGCGCCGCCGGATCGATCGCGAGCGGCGCAGCCTGCGTGACCGCTGCCTCGGCAGGCGCCGTGCCCGTCCCCGGGGTCTGCGCGGCCAGCGGCAGGCCCAGGGACAGTGCCATGCCCGCAAGCGCCATCCTTGTCCATCTCTTGTCGACAAGCATGCTGTTTCTCCTGACAGGCGCGAACCGGAGAAGCTCGACGGCGGTGGGTCCGCGCAAGGCGCCGCGCCGGTGGTTCCGTGAGCCGACGTCCGCTAAGGGAGCGTCCGTCGGGCAGCACTCATACAACCCGGGATGGTTGTTTCCCGTGAAATCAGAAGTGGAAACGGACCGTCGGCGACAACTATTGTCGGCGCCCGGACCGCGATTCGAGATCGGCTCGCCCCAGGTCGCAAGCCAATCGGCTCCTCACCCGGTCCGTTCCGAAGCCGCTTCGGGATGCTGGCGTTCGCGGACCTCGGCGAGGTCACGATCGAGGAAGTAGTTGAGGAATGTCCGGATCACGGCGACCGCTCCCAGTTGCGCGATGCTTTCCCAGCTCGGCGCAATCGAGGATTCGATGATGTCGGCCGCCAGCTGGAAAGTCAGGGCCGCCACCAGCCAACGCGCGTAAGTCAGCCAGACCTGGCGCCTGTCCCTTCCGGAACGGTCACGCGTGATCACCAGGTGCATGCCGGCCACGAAGGCCTGCACGGTGCCGATGACGACGATGAGGTAGGCCATCATGTCGATGATGACGATGGTCGGTTCGGTAACGGCAATCAGCCACTCTTTCATGGGTAGCCTCCCTCCTGCATGTCGGTGGCGATCGCGGGACCAACTCCCGCACCCCCCTCGCCTGTTTTATCGTCCCGCCTCTTTTGCAGCCGTTCCTACAACCGCACGATGCACCTGAAACCGAGATGGCAGGTGGAGGTATCGATCGGCTGCGCCATGCGCGCGGCGGGGCGATAGCGCCGGCAATAGTTCGGTGCGCACAGGTGCGAACCGCCCTTCATGACGCGCCGTGGAATCTTCACCTGCGGGTTGCGCGGATCGTGACTGGTCTCGGCCGTGCCGCCGCGCGGATTCTCCAGCGTGCAGCACGAGTGCTGCTGGATCTGGCTGTGGTCCTGATACCAGTCGGTAGTCCACTCCCAGACATTGCCGGCCATGTCGTGCAGTCCATAGCCATTTGCGGGAAACGAACCAACCGGCGCCGTCCATTGATGGCCATCTTCCTGCAGGTTCTGCCAGGGGAATTCGCCCTGCCAGGTATTGGCCATCCAGCGTCCTTCCGGATTGAGCTCGTCACCCCAGCTGAACTCGGCGCCTGCCAGCCCGCCGCGCGCGGCGAACTCCCATTCCGCTTCGGTCGGCAACGCCTTGCCGGCCCAGGCCGCATACGCCTCGGCATCTTCATAGGCGACGTGCACCACCGGATGGTCGTCCATTCCGTCGATCGAGGTGTCGGGACCACGCGGATGGCGCCAGTCGGCACCCTGCACGTAGTGCCACCAGTTGTAGTGGTTGCGCAGGTCGACCCGACCCGGCGGCGCCACGAACACCACCGAGGAAGGTGCCAGCATCGCCGGATCGGCACCGGGATAGTCCGCGGCATCGGCCGGCTTCTCGGCGAGCGTGACGTGCCCGGTGGCGGCGACGAAACGTGCGAAATCGCGGTTGGTGACCACATGCCGATCCATCCAGAAGGCGCCGACGCTGACCTTGTGCGCGGGCTTCTCCTCGGGATAGTGATCGTTGGAACCCATCATGAAGTCGCCGCCGGGAATATGGACCATGTTCTCCGGTGCGACCTGTATTGGCGCCTCCCTGTTCATCGATATCTGCCCGGTATCATGAAGTGTTCCCATACTACGCGCGCCTGCATCGCGCATCGTCAATCGACGAAAACCTGCGCCCAGTCGTCCTTGACGCTGGCCACGATCCAGCCCTGCGCACGCGCCTCGGCCAGCACCTTCTCGGCACCGGCGGTGTAGGCGATTTCACGTGCTTCGTCATCGTGGTTCACCAGCAGCGCCAACGAGGGGCCAACGCCCTGCGTGGCGAACTGCATCATCTGCAGGTCACCGTTGGAGTTGCCCGCGACGAAGACCGGGCGCGCGCCGATCCTCCCCCAGATCTGCACCACCTTGGCCGGACCGTCGTTGAACAATTCGAGCTTTTCGGAATGTTGCAGCGCGATGCGTCCGTCGGTCTCCCGGTACTCGAGCGCGACCGTGGTGCCGACCACACGGTCGGGCGGGATGCCGTAGAGCTCGCGCGTCACCGGCCGCATGAAATCGCGTCCGCCACCGGAGACGATGAAGCTGGTGAAGCCATTGTCTTCCAGGTACTGCAGTAGCTCGCGCATGGGTGCGTAAGCGGTCTTCAGGTTGGGGCGCCTGAGTGCCGAATTGTGCGAGTTGCGCAGGAAGGCATCGGCTTTCGCCGCGAAATCCTCTACGTCGTCGCCGGCATAGGCCGACAGCAGGCCCGCCGCCATCAGCTTCAGGTCGCTGTCGTCACCATCGTAATGCTTGGTGATGGCGTCACCCAGCCATGCGTGGTTGCCTTCCGCCACCGCCTTCCATGGCTGTTTCTCGGCAAGCGACGGATCGGCCTTGACCTGCTCGGCGATCTTCCCGAACAGGAAACCGGCCTGGATCGGAAACGGCTTCTCGCACCAGAGCGTGCCGTCGTTGTCGAACACGGCGATCCGTCCGGCGGGCGGCACGAAGTCCGGGCCGCCCTCTTTCGTCGTGCGCGCGACGAAATCGAGGATGGCCGATTTCGTCGTGCCGGTGTTCCAGGAAGGCAACGCTTCCGTCATGATGACTCCTGTGTCTGCGAAAAAGCCGGGCGCAGGAATGCCGCCCGGCTGCCATGCTCAACTGGAACCGTGGACCTGCTCCATCTTCTGCTTCGCCTGCTCGATGGTGAAAGAACCAGGCAGTTGCGCCGGCGGAAATTCCACGAACGTCTCCAGGAACTTCGCCGCCGCCGCCTGCGCGCCGTAGACCCAGAATGCGTTGTGGAACATCCAGTCCCAGTACGTGTTCGAGGTCTGGTCCGCACGTTCGTAAGGATCGGTGCGCAGGTTGAATATCTTGGGCACGCGCAGCGTCGTGAACGGTTCCGCCCACACCTGCAAGGTGCCGCGGCAACGCTGTTCCCTGAACACGATCTTCCAGTTCATCCAGCGGATGCCGAGCAGGTCGCCGTCGTCGCTGAAGTAGAAGAACCATTTGCGCGGTCCTTCCTTCTCCTGGCCGGTCAGGTACGGCAGGAAGTTGAAGCCGTCGATGTGGTTCTTGTACTTGCGACCGTTGACGGTGGTGCCCTTCTTGAGGCGGTCCATGCAGGTCGTGTCGCCGGCCGCGGCCAGCAGGGTCGGCAACCAGTCATGGTGCTGAATGATCTCGTTGGAAATCACGCCGGCGGGAATCCTGCCTGGCCAGCGCACCATTTCCGGAATGCGGAACGCGCCCTCCCAGTTGGTGTTCTTCTCGCTGCGGAACGGTGTCATGCCGCCATCGGGCCAGGTGTTCATGTGCGGGCCGTTGTCGGTCGAGTAGACGACGATCGTGTCCTCGGCCAGGCCCATTGCGTCGAGCAGGTCGAGCATCTGGCCGACGTTCTTGTCGTGGTCGACCATCGTGTCGTGGTACGGCGACTGGTGCGGGCCCGCCTGTCCGAGGCTCTTCTTCTTGGTATGGGTGAAAGCATGCATGTGGGTGGTGTTGAGCCATACGAAGAACGGCTTGCCGGCCTTGTCCTGGCGCTTGATGAAATCGGTCGCGGCGGCAACGAACTCGTCGTCGCAGGTTTCCATGCGCTTCGCGGTCAGCGGGCCGGTGTCCTCTATCTTCTGCTTGCCGACCTTGCCCCAGCGCGGATGCGTCGTCTTGTCGTCCTTGTCGGTGGCCCAGCTGTGGATCACGCCGCGTGGCCCGAACTGTTCGCGGTAGCGCGGATCCTTCGGGTAGCCGTACATCTCCGGCTCTTCCTCGGCGTTGAGGTGGTAGAGGTTGCCGAAGAACTCGTCGAACCCGTGCAGCGTCGGCAGGTGCTTGTTGAGGTCGCCGAGGTGGTTCTTGCCGAACTGTCCGGTCGCGTAGCCCTGGTCTTTCAGCAGCGAGGCGATGGTGACGATCGAATCGACCATGCCCTGCGGCGCCCCAGGGATGCCCACTTTGGACAGGCCGGTACGGTGCACGCTCTGGCCGGTGATGAACGACGATCGACCGGCGGTGCAACTCTGCTCTCCATAGCTGTCGGTGAACAGCACGCCTTCCCGGGCAATGCGGTCGATATTCGGGGTTTGGTAACCCATCAGGCCATGCGTATAGCAGCTGAGATTGGCGATGCCGATGTCGTCCCCCCAGATGACAAGGATGTTCGGTCGCTGGCTGCCTGCTTTTGCCTTCGAGGGTTTCGGGGGTGGGGCGGCTTTTGCC
The DNA here is from genome assembly GCF_007830035.1 of Luteimonas cucumeris. Classification (GTDB taxonomy): domain Bacteria; phylum Pseudomonadota; class Gammaproteobacteria; order Xanthomonadales; family Xanthomonadaceae; genus Luteimonas_C; species Luteimonas_C cucumeris. The sequence goes on from NZ_VLKN01000002.1 coordinate 517,685, forward strand.
TTCGTTTTTGCCGTTGCCATCTGTTGCTCCTGCTTCGCTCAGGGTAGGAGGGATATTTCGTCACTGCGAACGTGACGGAATGGCTTGCTGCGGCTTTGTCAGGTTGATTTCGTCTCCGGATGCCGGGACTAGCCCAGCGTTCCGGCGTTGAATGCCATGCTGGCGATCGCCAGCAGGCCAAGCACCCACAACAACGTCGCGGTGATGAGGGTCAGCGAAACCGGGTAGGCGCTTTCGCCGTGGATGAACTTGTCCTTGGTCATGGCGGTACGTTCCTTGCGCAGGCCGACCATGAAATTGATGTGATACACGATGCCCAGCGTGAGCATGAAGATGCCCAGCGCCACCAGCGCGATGCCGAAATTGCGCGGTGCATGGCTGCCTTCGGCCAGCAGGCTGGATGATTTCAGGTGCGCGAAGAACTGGAAGATGGTGAAACCGAAGCCGATCAGCGACAGCGACGTGCGCACGATCGACATCAGCGTGCGCTCCGCGCTCAGGCGCGTACGCTGGAACGACATGCCGGTGCGCCGCATCGACATCTCGGTGCGGCCGGTGGACATCTGCGTGCGCTGCTCGGACAGCTCTGTCCGGTGATCGGACAGGTCGGTGCGGTGTTTCGACAGGTCGGTGCGGTATTCGGACAAACCAGTGCGGTGGGTCGACAGGTCGGTGCGGAATTCCGACAGTGAGGTCCTGTGTTCGGACAGGCCGGTGCGGTGGTTCGACAAGCCAGTGCGATACGCCGAATAGATCGTCGCGGCGTCCTCGTCGGCGTGGTCGGGCTGGGGAATCGGCGGCACCGGCGTGACTTCGGTGTGCGGTGGCCTGACAGGAAGTGGCGTGGCAGGCTCTGCGAGGCGTTCGGGACGATCGGGCAACTTGTCGTTCTTTTCCATCACCAGACGGGCTCCTCAACTCAGTTCGTTTTCTGCTTGCGGCCGAGCCACCATTTCGCGACGCGCGCCACCGGTCCACGCAACAGCAGGTACGGCACGAACGCCAGCAGCAGCACGATCACCAATGCTTCGCTCGGATAGAACGGGAATTCCTGCCGGCCCTGCGAATACATCTTGTATTGGTAGATCACGTCCATGATCACGCCGAGCACCAGTATCCGCGCCACGGCGCTGAAGCCTTCGCGCCAGGCCGCACGGCGACCGGCTGTATCGCTATGGGCAATCGTCCAGAAATAAGGCGTGCGGCCTGTCTTGGCGTCCTTGATGCCATCACGCAGGGCCATCAGGAACGCCATGATCGGTTGCAGGAAAAACCGGAACGTCATTGGTCCGTCGGACCTCGCGATGAGGTCGGACCAGAAGCGATGCATCATTTCCAAGAACGCATCCATACCGAATCCCGCCTGTGGGTCGTTCGACCCCGGTACTGCGTTCACGGCACGTTGACCTGAACGCCAATCGCTCGACGCAGGCGGCCATTAATCGCATATCGAGCCGTGAATTATTGGTGAAATTCACATTTCAGCGACACCGCCATCATCACTGTTGTCGGCATTGCGCCCTGCGGTTCCGCAGCCGCTGCATCGCCTCATGTTCGCCGCCGCACGTTGCACGCGCATGCACATCACGAGGAATTAGTTCCAGGGGAAATGGACATGGAAAAGTGGCGCCGGCGTCGCTTGAAAACGTTCGGGTTCTGGGCGATGTACCTGGCCAGCCTGGCAGCAGTGGCAGCGGGGCCAGCCGCGGTCGGTGCGCGCCCCTTTCCGCGACAGTTCACCTCCGGCGGCACTGCGCTCACCCTCTACCAGCCGCAATTGGATAGTTGGCGGGGCACGCAACTCGAGGGCCGCTTCGCGATGTCGGTCAAGACAGGCACGCATGCCGGTGCCGACGGCAAGGCGGTCGATAAGCTGACCACACCGCCGGATTCGCTGAAGCAGGTACTGGCCGTGGGACGGTGCACGTACGCACCCATCCCACCGAACTGATCGCCATCGACGGCGATCCGCAATTCGCGGCAATGGCGGGCGCGCAGCTGATCTATGTCACCAACATCGGTACGTTCGCTCTTCTTCCGGCCCACGAAACGGTGCTGGTTCGCAAGCACCCCATCCCATCCTCACTGTCATGCCGACGAGGTAACACCATGAATCGACATCTCCCCGCTGTTGCCGCTGCCGCGCTGGCATTGCTCCTGACAAGCTGCCAACGCACACCGGAGCCGACCGACACAGCCTCCAAACCCGCGGACGACGCCGCTTCGGTCAGTGCCGAAGAGACGCGCGCGATCGCCAGGGAAGCCTATATCTGGGGCTTCCCGATGGTGGAAAGCTACAAGACTCTGCATGCGCAGGCGCTGCAGCCGGGCGGACCGGACTTCCATGCACCGCTCAATGCGATCGGCAACGTGGCCAATGTCGCCACGCCAGAAGACAAGGCCATCATCACACCCAACTCCGACACGCCATACTCTTTCCTGTGGCTGGATCTGCGCGCCGAGCCGCAGGTGCTGTCGATACCGGCGATCGATCCCAAGCGTTACTTCTCGATCCAGCTCATCGACATGTACACGCACAATTTCGCCTACATCAATGCCGCGACTACCCACGGCAACGTCGGTACATACCTGGTGGCGGGGCCGGACTGGAAGGGTGAGACGCCCAATGGCGTGGACAAGGTGCTGCGCTCGGAGACGCAGTTCGCCTACGCGCTGTATCGCACCCAGCTGATCCGCCCAGACGATATCGACAACGTCCGGGAACTGCAGGCCCAGTACGAGGTGCAGCCGTTGAGTTCGTTCCTGGGCACACAGCCACCGCCCGCGGCCCCGACCATCGAATTTCCGGACTACGATGCGAAGACCGCCAACGAACTGGGCTTCTTTTCCTACCTGAACTTCCTGCTGCAGTTCACTCCCACCCATCCGAGTGAAGTCGAACTGCGCGAGCGTTTTTCGAAGATCGGCATCGCTCCGGGCAAGCCGTTCGACGAGGCATCGCTGTCGTCCGAGACCAGGCAGGCATTGCTGGATGGCATTGCCGATGCCAACCAGGAGCTGGAAACGTTCCAGAAGAACAAGATCAACACCCATGAAGTCAGCAGCGCCGACATGTTCGGATCGCGTGATTCCCTGAAAAACAACTATCTCTACCGCTTCGCCGGCGCCAAGCTGGGCATCTACGGCAACTCCGGGTCCGAAGCCGATTACCAGAGCTATTTCGTCGATGCACAGGGTCAACCCCTGGATGGCTCCAGGCACAGCTACACGCTGACCTTCGCCAAGGACCAGTTGCCCCCCACCCATGCGTTCTGGTCGATCACGATGTACGACGGGAAAAGCAAACTGCTGGTCGACAATCCGCTCGATCGCTACTTGATCAACTCGCCGATGCTGCCGAACCTGAAGCTGGACGCTGATGGCGGGCTGACGCTGTATCTGCAGCATGCATCTCCCGGCAAGGACAAGGAAAGCAACTGGCTACCGGCACCAGACGGACCGTTCTACGCGATCCTGCGCAACTACAGCCCTGCCGGCGCTGTGGTGGATCGCAGTTGGAAAAGCCCTGGCCTACAGAAAACAAACTGATTGCGCTCCCGATGCGCGCCGCGCCTTTTCGGGCGATGACCCACGCCCTCCCCGCCTTGGAGATATCGCAATGATCAACAACAACGTCTCTTCCGCCTCTCCCGTCGCCTCCACCGTGGCGACGGCTTCCACGCCGCAAACCGCCCAGGCTCCGGAAGGCGGATCGGCTTCGGCCACCACGCTGGTGGGTGAGCCAACTCCGGCCGAAGCCAAGGCAATCGCCGCTGATGCCTACGTCTATGGCGTGCCACTGGTCGACCAGTACAAGACAATGCATGCCTTCTCGATCGACAAGACCAACCCGCAGTACCAGGGGCCCTTCAACTCCATCCTCAATATCGCGCGCGTTTTCACGCCAGTCGATACCGCTTTCGTCACACCCAACTCCGACACCCCCTACTCGTTCGCCGGGCTTGATCTGCGCGCCGAGCCGGTAGTCATGACCATTCCCGAGATGGAGAAGGATCGCTACTTTGTCTTCCAGTTGCTGGATCTTTATACGTTCAACTTCGATTACATGGGTAGCCGTACCACCGGCAATGGTGGCGGCACCTACGTGATCGCAGGACCGAAATGGCAGGGCGAGATTCCAGAAGGGATCGACAAGGTCATCCGTTCTGAAACGGATCTGGTGACCGTCGTCGGCCGCACCCAACTGTTCAATCCAGCTGATCTGGACAACGTCAAGAAGATCCAGGACGGCTACAAAGTGCAATCGTTGTCGGCGTTTCTGGGCACGCCGCCACCAGCCGCCGCCCCCGAGGTGGCTTGGATCAAGCCACTGCCGCCCGGCGATGACCGTACGCCTGAATTCTTCGACCAGCTTGCATTCCTGCTGCAGTTTGCGCAGCCGCCGCATCCGAGCGAGACCGGGTTGCGCGAGCAGTTCGCCAGGATCGGCATCGTGCCGGGTCAACCATTCGATGCAAGCAAACTGCCACCAGAACTTCAGTCCGCGCTGAACGAAGGCATGGCCGAAGGCCAGAAGTGGATCGACGCCAAGCGCGCCTCGCTCGGCGGCAAGACCGACATGCTGTTCGGCAACCGCGAATTCCTGAAGAACGATTACGTCGCCCGCGCCACCGGCACCCAGGTCGGCATCGGCGCCAATTCGCGCGAGGAAGCGATGTACCCGATCCTCGACAAGGACGCTGACGGCCAGCCGCTGGACGGCAGCAAAGGCAAGTACACGCTGAGCTTCGCACAGGGACAATTGCCGCCGGTGAACGCGTTCTGGTCAGTCACGATGTACAACCTGCCGCAGCAGTTGCTGGTGAAGAACCCGATCGACCGCTACCTGATCAACTCGCCGATGCTGCCGGGTCTGAAGAAGGATGCGGACGGCGGACTGACGATCTACGTCCAGTCCGAATCGCCGGGCAGGGACATGGAATCGAACTGGCTGCCGGCACCGAACGGCCCGTTCGTGATGTTCCTGCGCTACTACTGGCCGAAGCAGGAACTGCTCGATGATCAGTGGAAGACACCTGCGGTGATCAAGGCGTCCTGATCCAGCGGAGGACTTGTGTCGGTCACCGTCCATGATGCTGGCAGTCGTTCGATGCTGATCCTCGACACCGCCAGCCATGACAGCCTCGCACGGGCAAGTGATCGCTGGGTCCGACGTCGTGCTGATCCACAAGACCGCGGACAAAAGTGGACGATGGGCGTGCTGACCAACCCACGTCTGGTTGGCGACCGGTGACGAGGACCGCGATGACGTCAGCCTTACAAATCTCCAGCCATTCTTCACCCGCAACATGCGGACGGTTGGTCGACCTCGTTGCTTCCGAGACCTCTTATAACCGGATGGCCAGTTCCGGCAACCAATGGGCGGTGTTGTGGGACGCTACGGTCTCGAAGGTGGTGCGCGTCGGCCACATGCCGGTGAGTTTCGGTCTGGGCGGTTTCTACAATCTCGAGCGCCCGTAGTTCACCAATCGCTGGTGGCGCGGTTCTCGATTACGCTGGTTTTCCCGGAATGACAATGCCTCGTTCGAAGAAGAGATCGCCCCTGGATCGCTGCCTGTCGCTGGCGTTGGTCTCGTTGCTGCTTGGCGTCGGCGGCAACGTCCTGGCGCAGGAGCAGGCGGCCGCGCCGCCGACAGAACAGGAAGTCGGCGCAGCCGGACAAAGCGCGCACACGAGCCTGTTCCGCGATCCGCAGGACGGCAAGTTCGACATGTCCAACTGGCTGCTGCATCACCGCGGCTTCCTGCCGGTGCCGATCATCATCACCGATCCGGCGCTGGGCTTCGGCGGCGGCGTCATGCTCGCCTTCTTCCACCGGCCCAAGGGCAGCTCGCCGACACGCACCGGTCCGGATGGAAAGCAGGAAATGATCACGCCGAACATCTTCGGCGTCGGCGGCATGAAGACCGAGTACGGCAGCAAGGGCTACGGCGCTGGCGCGATGATGCATTTCGACGAGGACCGCTGGCGCTACACGGGCGGTATCGCCGATGCCGACCTCAACCTCGACTTCTATACCAGCGGCCGCTTCTTTCCGGTGCAGAGCGTGGCGGTCAACCTGCAAAGCAAGGTCTCGTTCCAGCGGGTGTCGCGCCGGATCGGCGAGCAGGACATGTTCCTGTCGCTCGCCTGGATCTACATGGACATCGACCCACGCCTGGAAGTACTGGAAGACCGCAAGCATTTCACCGACCTGGATTTCGAGCAGGTCAGTTCGGGCCTCGGCCTGGGATTCGAATACGACACTCGCGACAACCCGTTCACGCCGTCACTGGGTTACTTCGGCAAGGTCGAGGGCAACTTCTACCTGCCGGCGATCGGCAGCGATGTAAAGTTCCAGAGCTATCGCGGCCATGGCTACGGTTATTGGCCACTGGGCACGAAGCTGGTGCTCGGCGGCCGCGTCGACATGCGCGCCGTCGAAGGCGACGTACCGTTCTATCGCCTGCCCTACATCGACCTGCGCGGCGTGCCTTCGGCGCGTTACCAGGACAGCCACACCGGCGTGCTGGAAACGGAACTGCGTTGGAACATGACCCCGCGCTGGGCCACGATCGGCTTCATCGGCGCCGGCCGTGCCTGGGGCGAGCGCGCCAGCTTCGACGACGCCTCCACGGCGGTCAGCAAGGGACTGGGCCTGCGTTACCTGATCGCCAGGCAGATGGGGCTGTATGTCGGTGCCGACTACGCATGGGGACCGGAGGACCAGACCGTCATCATCCAGGTCGGCAGCGCCTGGCGATGAGCGCGAGATGACGGCCGTGGCGCTGCGGCATCTGCCGGGCTGCGCCGATCACCGGCACTCGACTATTGTTTGCCGCTGACCGCAAGATGCGGCCATCGACGGCCGCTGACCTGGCTGTCGGACCGGGGAGTCCGCGAATGATCAACGACAGCTTTTCCCTGATGCGCGGCGGACTGGTCTACCACGCGCTGCATTCGCTGGGAGCGATCGGACCGGGGCGGCGCACCACGTCATGGGTGGCCCTGTTGCTGACCGCCGCCGCAATGCTGCCGATCATGATCGCCACGGCACTGGATGGCACCTTGTACGGGGACGCGGTAGTGATGCCGCTGCTCGGCGACTATGCCGTCCTGGCCCGGTTCCTGATCGCGGTGCCGCTGCTGATCCTCGCCGCGCCGCGCGCGGACAGCCTGCTGCGCGAATCGATCGCGCATTTCCCGCGCTCGGGGCTGGTGAGCGCGAACAACCGCGACCGCTTCGAGCATGCCATCGACCGGATCGTGCAACTGCGCGACTCCAAGCTCCCGGAAACGCTGTGCCTGCTGCTCGCGCTGCTGCCGCTGACCTTCGAACAACCGTCCTTCGGGGTGATGCAGGGAATCAGCGACTGGCGCCAGACGGGCTTCGCCGGCATCTGGATGAATGTCGTCGCGGTGCCGATCTTCCGCTTCATCGGGCTGATCTGGCTGTGGCGGCTGGGTCTGTGGTGCTACCTGCTGTGGCGCCTGTCGCGGATCGAACTCGACCTGCATCCCGCGCATCCGGACGGTGCCGCGGGGCTGGGCTTCCTGGCCATCGCCCAGTACCGCTTCCTGGTGCTCCCGTTCGCCGGCAGCGTGCTGCTGGCAGGCAGCGTGATCGACCATATCCTCTACCTCGGCGCGACCCTGCAGAGCCTCAAGCTGCTGCTGCTCAGCTACGCGATCGGCGCGACCCTGGTATCGATCGCGCCGCTGTTCCTGATGTGTCCGAAACTGCTGGTGCTCAAACGCAGGAGCATCCTGGAGTACAGCGTGCTGGGGCACCTGGGCGTGCATGCCTTCGACCGGCACTGGCTGGGAACCGGCACCAGCACTGACGGAACCTCGCTGCTGGAATCCGCCCAACCTTCCGCCCTGGCCGATTTCGGGGCCGTCTTCAATACCGTGCGGGGCATGTCGGTCGTACCGATGACACGCTACAACCTGCTGTGGATCATGCTCGCGGTGCTGCTGCCGTTGGTGCCGGTGCTGTTCGTCGCGGTGCCGATCAACGAGATCCTGCAGAAGCTCGGCGCGATCCTCGCCTGACCGTTGCCGCCGGCCGTACCTGGGCGCATGGCATGGCCATGGGACCGCCTGCGCAATGCATCCGGCATCAATCGCGCATGCGGCCTGCGCAGGGTCGCTTAATTCCCCGCCGGTTCCGGCGTATTCTGCGAATGGAATCCGGGGGGAACCATGTCCAGCGACCGGCCTGGCCAGGCCAACGAACATGCCGAGCAGTTGCCGGAGATCGCCGGCTACACGGTGCTGCGCGCGATCGGCCATGGCGGCATGTCGACCGTGTACCTGGCCGAACAGGCATCGCTGGGCCGCGAGGTCGCGGTCAAGGTGATGCTGCCGGAGGCGCTGGCCGACGAGGTCAGCCGCCGCCGCTTCGAAAACGAGGTCCGCACGATCGCGCGGCTGGAGCATCCGCATATCGTCGGTATCTTCGAGGTCGGTCGCAGCCGCGACGGCCTGCCCTACTACGCGATGCCGTACCTGGCGCGCGGCCACCTGGGCCAGCTTGACCTGACCGGCGACGAGGCGCGCATCGGCGTGATCCTGCGCGCGCTGCTGTCGGCGCTGGACTACGCGCACGCGCGCGGCGTGATCCATCGCGACGTCAAGGCCGAGAACGTGCTGTTCGACGAGGCCAACCGGCCGCTGCTGGCCGATTTCGGCATCGCCCTGCGCCATGGCTACAGTCCGCGCGTGACCATGGCCGGGCTGGCCGTCGGCAGCACCGCCTACATGGCACCGGAACAGGCGCGCGGCGAGAACGTCGACCACCGCGCCGACCTGTACAGCCTCGGCGTGCTCGCCTACGAGATGCTGGCCGGACGCCTGCCCTACATCGCCGACGATGCGCTGGCGATGGCGATGCACCACGTGCAGGACCCGATCCCGCGGCTGCCGCGCGACAAGCGCCACTGGCAGCGCCTGATCGACAAGGCCATGGCCAAGTCGCCCGGCCAGCGCTACCGCAACGCGCAGCAGATGCTGGAGGCGCTGCAACGCATCGAACGGCGACGCCAGTCGGCAGGCTTCGCGCTGGTCCGCCGCATCGGCGACGGCGCCGCGCGCATCCGGCACTGGCCGCGCGGCGTGTGGATCGCCGCCGGACTGGCCGCCGCGGCGCTGGCCGGCGTCGGGCTGCGCCACTTCGACAGCGACGGCAATGCGCCGCAATCGTCGACGGAACAGACGCTCTCGACTTCGCCCGCGACCGTCGTCACTCCCGTCCATCCCGATCCGACCAGCGCGATGCTGCGGCCGCCACCGGAATCGGCGGCGGAGCCGTGGATGCTCGCGGCCGAACAGCAGATCCGTGCGCAGAACCTGACCGCTCCGCAGGACGGCAATGCCTACGACAGCCTGCGCTCCGCCTGGCGCACCGACCCGGCGCATGCGCGTCTGCCGGCAACGACCGATGCGCTGATCGACGCCATGGCCGCACAGATCCAGCAGCGGATGAAGAACGGCGAGATCGATCGCGCGCGCGACTACATCGAGCGTTCCGACCAGCTCGCGACGTTGATCCGCCGCACCGACTCGCCGGCGCTGCGGCGCATGCGCGACACCGTCGCGCAACGCCTCGACGCGCAGATCGACGCCGCGGCGAAGCGCCACGACCGCGACGCCGCCATCGCCGTCGCGGCACTGGCCGGACAGGTCATGGACGAGACCGCCGCCGCGGCGCTGATGCAACGCGCGCGCGCCGTCGGGCAAGGCAGGCAGGAAATACTGGCCGACGGCGCCGGACTGGTGCCGATGCGCAGCGGCGGACGCATCATCGGCGTCGGCCGGCACAAGGTGTCGCGCAGCGATTACGCGCGCTTCGCCGCAGCCAGCAAACGGCCGCCGACGCTGTGCCGCGAACGCGCCTCGCTGCTGCGCCTGCTGGCGCCGCGCGACTGGAAGACGCCCGGTTTCGCGCAGGACGACAGCCAGCCGGTGGTCTGCGTGTCCTGGAACGATGCCGACGCCTACCTGCGCTGGCTCGGCCAGCGCAGCGGCCACCGCTATCGCCTGCCCACCGCGGCGGAAGCCAGGCAGTTCGCAACCGGCGGCGACCGTCCAGTCGCCGAATGGCTGGCCGACTGCAGCGACGGCTGTCGCCAGCGACTGGCGAATGGCCGCAGCTGGCGCGGCGCTTCGGGCATGCGGCCGCTGGATCCGGGCCGCGGCTTCGACGATGTCGGCTTCCGCGTGGTGCGCGAACCCTGAGCGATGAGAACGCGGCGCGGACCGGTCGACGGCTCGCCTACAATGCACGCATGTCGACATCCGCCACGCCGGGCAAGCGCCTGCAAAGACATTTCCTGACCGGACTGCTGACGCTGCTGCCGATCTGGCTGACCTGGGTGGTGGTGAAGTTCGTGTTCGTGCTGCTCAGCGACCTGAGCAAGCCCTGGGTGCAACCACTGTCGCAACGCATCGCCGACGTGAACCCGGCGATGCTCGGCTGGTTCGACGATCCCTGGGTGCAGACTGCCATCGCGCTGCTGGCGACGCTGCTGGTGATCCTCCTCGCCGGATGGCTGGCACGGCGCGTGGTCGGGCAGCAACTGCTGCGCTGGTTCGAATCGCTGGTCGCGCGCGTGCCGCTGGCCAGCACGATCTACGGCAGCGCGCGCAAGCTGCTCGACATCCTGCAGACCAAGCCCGACGGCGTGCAACGCGTGGTGCTGATCGACTTCCCGCATCCGCAGATGAAATCGGTCGGCTTCGTCACCCGCCTGCTGCGCGAGGAAGGCACCGGTCGCGAACTGGCCGCCGTGTACGTGCCGACCACGCCCAACCCGACTTCCGGCTATCTCGAAGTGGTGCCGGTGGAACAGATGACGCCGACCGACTGGACCGTCGACCAGGCGATGAGCTTCATCATCTCCGGCGGCGCGGTGTCGCCGGATTCGATCCCGTTCGCCGCACCGGCCGCGCGGCAGCCGTGAGCCTGCGTCCGCTCGAGGACCGCGCGACCCGCCTGTTCCTGCTGCTGGCTGCGCTGTTCTGCGTCAACGTGGTGCTGGCCGAATTCATCGGCGTCAAGATCTTCGCGCTGGAGGACACGCTCGGCCTGCAGCCGTTCGACTGGAACCTGTTCGGCCAGACCGGCTCGCTGAACTTCACCGCCGGCACGCTGCTGTGGCCGATCGTGTTCATCATGACCGACACGATCAACGAGTATTACGGCGGCCGCGGCGTGCGCTTCATCAGCTGGCTGGCGGCGGCGCTGATCGTCTACGGTTTCGCGTTCGCGTTCATCGCGATCCACCTGGCGCCGGCGCCGTGGTGGGTGGGCGTGGCCAAGGACCAGGGCGTGCCGGATTACCAGGCGGCGTTCGCCGCGGTGTTCGGCCAGGGCCTGTGGACGATCTGGGGCTCGCTGATCGCCTTCATCATCGGGCAGCTGGTCGACGTTGCCGTGTTCCACCGCATCCGTCGCGCCACCGGCGAGCGCCACGCATGGCTGCGCGCCACCGGCTCGACCGCGGTGTCGCAACTGATCGACAGCTACGTGGTGCTGTACATCGCCTTCGTTATCGGCCCGCAGCATTGGCCGACCTCGTTGTTTCTGGCAGTCGGTACGCTGAACTACGTGTACAAGATGCTGGCGGCGATCGCACTGATCCCATTGCTGTACCTGGCACGTGCGCTGATCCATCGCTACCTGGGCGCCACGCGCGCCGCGGAACTGCGGGCGCTGGCAGCGTCGTAGCCCTGCGCGCTCAGGCGCGCGCGACCACTCCCAATGCATGGCGCAGCGCTTGGCGGTACTGGCGTCCGGAAGCGATGCGCAATCCGCTGCGCAGGCGCAGCAGGTACTGACCGGCGCCATGCGGCTCGACCTGGTCGACCAGGTCTATACGCACGATGCGCGAGCGGTGGATGCGCAGGAACAGGCGCGGGTCCAGCCGCGCCTCGATGCCAGCCATGGTCTCGCGCAGCAGCAGGCCGCGGCCGCCGACCCGCAGTTCCACATAGTTGCCCTGTGCCAGTACGCATTCCACGTCACGTACCCGCACCATGCGCAGGCGCGCACCGTCCAGCACCGCCAACCGTTCGGGATAACCCGCTTCGACCGTGCTCGCCGCGATGCGCGCCGCGAACTGCGAACGCACCCGCGCCACCGATTCGCGAAGGCGGTCCGGCGCCACCGGCTTGAGCAGGTAGTCGATCGCGTGAGCATCGAACGCGTGCAGCGCGTGCTCGGCATGCGCCGTGACGAATACGATCTGCGGCCGCGGCGCGACGATGCGTTCCAGCACCGCGAAGCCGTCGACCTGCGGCATGCGCACGTCGAGGAAGACCACGTCCGCGGCGAGTGTGCCGAGCGCGTCGACAGCGGACTGGCCATCGGCGAACACGCCGACTACTTCGACCCTGTCTTCCTGTGCGAGCAGCCGGCCCAGCCGCGCGCGCGCCAGCGGCTCGTCGTCGACGATCACCGCACGCAACGCGACGCTCATGCCGCCAGCCTCGTCGCCGGCGCAGCCATCTGCAGCGGCACGCGCAGCAGCGCCTCAGTGCCTTCGTCGTCCAGTGCCTGCAACTGCAGCGACTGTTCGTCGCCGTACAGCACCACGAGCCGCGCGCGCAGGTTGCCCAGACCGGTGCCATCACGCGACGGTGTTGTCCTTTCGCCACCATCGCCGTCGTCGCGGACGGCGAGCAGCAGCCATGCGCCATCGTGCCAGGCACGCACCTGCAGCGATCCGGGCGCGATTTTGCCGGCGATCGCGTGGTGGATGGCGTTCTCGGCCAACGGTTGCAGCAGCAGCGGCGGTACCAGCGCCTCATCCAAGCCGACATCGATGTCCCAGCACAGTTGCAGGCGCTCGCCTAGCCGCGCCTTCTCGATCTCCAGGTAATGCCGCAGCAGGCGCAGTTCCTCGCGCAGCGGCACTAGTCGTGTCTGCCGGTGATCGAGACTGCTGCGCAGCAGTTCGCCCAGCCCGACCAGCATGCGGTCAGCCGCCATCGCGTCACGATGCACCATCTCGGCGATCGAATTCAGCGCATTGAACAGGAAGTGCGGATCGAGCTGCGCACGCAGCGACTCCAGCCGCGCCTCCGCCAGCCGTACCTGCAACTGCTCCGCCTGTCGCTGCCGCTCATAGGCGCGTCGCGCGTACAGCAGCGCGTGGCCGATGCCGATGATTAACCAGGACATCAAGAGATTATTGAGCACGCTGGTGAGCAGCACGTCGCGGAAAGGCGGCAGTTCGCGATACCAGCCAATCCCGTCGTTGAACGCGACCACGGCCAGCGCGCGCACGAGGATCACCAGCAAGGTCGCGGCCATCAACACGAGCAGCGAACGCCACAGGTGATCGCGTTCGATTGGATACCGCGCCACGCACCAGAACAACGCCAGCGTGCACGGCACCCACAACGAGGCCGAGGCCAGTCCGCGCAGCAACGCCGGCCGCAGGCCCAGAATCTGCCCGTCGGCGCCCTGCATGCTCAGCAGTTGGCCGGTCGTGACCAGCCCTTCCAGTGTCCACCAGACGCAGACCGCAAGTAGCAGCAAGGCACGCCGTTTCATGCCACCACGCTAGTCGTGCACCGCGGCCGTTGCAACCGCATTGCATGGCGTTGGTCACGGCTGGCGATGCGTTCGTCACATCGTGCTTGCCGGCCGCATGGCGCGCGGCGAATTTGACGCCAATCCAAGGAGGCCGCCATGAAAACCCGTCGCCTGTTGTCCGCGCTCGCACTGTGCCTTGCCGCCGTTCCTGCTTTCGCCGCCGATGCGCCGCAATGTCCCGCGGTGGAGAAGTTCGCGCCCGGCGTGATCTCCACCGACGAGCATTGGGAATGGCGATTGACGTTCACGCCGACCCGCCTGCGTGCCTACTGGGCGACATCGGTCGGCTGGTGGCCGGGGACGCGCGAGCAGGCGGTCATCAAGACTTCGTACTGGCGGCTCGGCGGCGGCTGGACGCAGCCGACGGTGGCTTCGTTCTCCGGCGTGCATTCCGACTTCGATCCCTTCGTTTCGCCCGACGGCCTGACCCTGTATTTCTCGTCGATGCGTCCGGTCGATGGCCACGAGAAGGGCGACATGGACCTGTGGATGGTGCGCCGCACGCTGCACGGCTGGAGCGATCCGGTCCACCTCGGCCATGACGTCAACGCCGACGGTTACGACGAGCTGTATTCGAGCATCGACCTGTGGGGCAATCTGTATTTCGCGCGCGTCAAGGCGCCGATCCCGACCGAGGACGTCGAGATCTGGCGCAGCAAGCGCCGATCCGATGGCAGCTTCGGTCCCGCCGAAAAACTCGGCGCCGGGGTCAATACCGCGCGACGCTGGGAGTTCAATCCGGAGATCTCGCCGGACGGCCGCACCCTGCTTTTCGCGCGGCTCGATCTGCCCGACGACGGATTGCCCGACCAGGGCCACGGCTTCGGCGACCTTTACGTCAGCCGCCTGCGCCATGGCGAATTCGGCGTGGCCCAGAACCTCGGCCCCTGCGTCAACAGCGCCGCCGACGAATTCCATCCGACCGTATTGTGGGAACGCGACATGCTGTACTTCGCCCGCGACATCGGCGTGCCCAGCGATTTCTATCGCACGCCGCTGCAACTGCCGCGCTGATCCGCATCGGTCGAGACTGCGTTCAGGTGTGGGCCCAGCGCCCACGCCTTAGACAAACCTGAATGCAGTCGGCGATCGCAATCCAGGTGCTTTTCATGCGCCAAATGCGTCCCCATATCTGCCGGGTTCTGCGCCTTCGATCCGGTCCTCGATGAAATTCCTTGCCTCGCTCCCGTTTGCCGCCGCGCTGGCGTTGACATCGCCGCAGCCATCAAATGCCACCCACACGCCGTTGCCTGCCCGAAAAAGCACGATGCCCACCGGCACGGCGGTGAAAGTGAACCTGCTCTCGCGACTGGCACCTGACGCCGATCCCAAGGTGCTCGACATGGCCCTTCAGGCCGTGCACTGCGCGCAGACCAGTGGTGTCGCCACCGATGCGCAACGCCTGGCCGTGATCGACTACAGCCGGCCATCGCTGCAGCCACGGCTGTGGGTGTTCGACCTCCACGCCGGCAAGTTGCTGTACGAGGAAGTCGTCGCACACGGCCAAGGCTCGGGCGACAACTACGCCACGCGTTTCTCCAACCGCGACGGCAGCCACCAGTCCAGCCTGGGATTGTTCGTCACCACCGATACCTATATCGGCCGCAACGGTTTTTCGCTGCGCATGGACGGCCTGGAGCCGGGTATCAATGATCGCGCCATGTCGCGCGCCATCGTCATGCACGGTGCACCGTACGTGAACCCGATCGCCGGCAAGGCGATGGGCCGCCTCGGCCGCAGCTGGGGTTGTCCCGCGGTGCGTACCACCGTCGCCAAACCAATGCTGGAACTGCTGAAGCGGGGCCAGTTCGTGTTCTCGTACTATCCCGATCCCGCCTGGCTGGAACGCTCGCGACTGCTCAATTGCGGCGTGCATGCATCAACGGCGCCCACATCGCCGCGCCAGCCATTAAGGAATGACCATGCGTAAACGCTAGACTCTCCTTGTCATCCGAACCTCGGAATGACGGCAATGTGTTGTGTTCGCCTCTGGAGGGGCTTGCGACATGAAACGTGGACTCGGTTTGCTGCTGGCTTTGCTCGCGCTGCCGGCGCTGGCAGTACCGTTCTGGGGCGCGAAACAATCCAGTCCGGTCGGCACGCCGCCGTCTCAGTTGAAGCCGGGCGAATGGATCTGGGACGGCAACGAGTTGACCGCTGGCCCGATCGCGGTCGTCGTCAGCCTCACCGAACAGCGCGCCTACGTGTACCGCAACGGCCTGCTGATCGGCGTCAGCACGGTCAGCACCGGCAAGAAGGGGCACGAAACGCCGACCGGCGTGTTCACGATCCTGCAGAAGGACAAGGACCACCACTCCAGCCTCTACAACAACGCACCCATGCCCTACCAGCAGCGGCTGACCTGGGGCGGCATCGCGCTGCACGCCGGTGGCCTGCCCGGCTATCCGGAGTCGCATGGCTGCGTGCATTTGCCGACGGAATTCGCACGACAGCTGTTCGTTGCCACCCACATGGGCATGACGGTCGTCATCTCCGAAGAGGGCAAGTCGCCGCGCGAGGTGGTGCATCCGGGCGTATTGACGCCGATCCAGGCCGACAGCGGCGCCGACGGCATCCAGCCGCGATTGACCAGCAACGAGCCCTTTCGGTGGCGACCGGAACTGGCGCCGACCGGCCCCTTGTCGATCCTGCTCAGTGGCGCCGACCGGCGCGTGATCGTGCTGCGCAACGGCGTCGAGATCGGGCGCGCGCGGATCGACATCCGCGATCCGGAAGTACCGCTCGGCACGCGCGTGCTGATCGTCAAGAACGGCAGCATCGAAGGCGACAACGAGGCCCTGCCCGGCACGGCCATCCCGCGCTGGACTGCGATCGATGTGCCCGGGCGCAGCGACGCAGGTACCACATTGGCCGCCGGACAGGTCAACCGCATCATCCTGCCGAAGCAGTTCGCAAGCCTGGTGTATCCGTTATTGGTGCCCGGCGTGACGATGCTGGTCACCGACGGCAGCGTGCTGCCCGGTACCGACAGCGGCACGCAGCAACAGGTGCTGGATTCCAATCCGCCCGAGGTCTGAGGCGCCTCGACATCCGCATCATCGCCGCGCGTGCTTCTATGCAGGACCCAGCGTTCGGCTTATTGCGCCGGGAAAGAAAAGGGGCGGGCAACGATCGCCCGCCCCATCGATCCCCATCCCGGCGATCAGTAGCGGGTCAGTATCTGCGCCCCACTGAAGTCGCTGGCCGCATGCAGGCTGACGTAGACATAGCCCGACGGTGGGTAGTCGACGGTCACGCTCTCGTTGTTGCCGGCATTCACGGAGCGATAGTTGTGCGAGTTGCGCGTCGCCCAGTTGCCGAGCGTGTTCACGTACAGGTTCGCATTGCCGCTACCGCCTGATACGGTGATCTGCAGCTGGCGGGTACCCGCCGGCACGTAGACATACATGTAGACGTAGTTCCCGCCCGTCGCCGACTGGTTGCTGCGCGTGCAGTTCCTGCCCAGCTCATTGGCATACAAGCCGCTGCATTCCGGATAGCTCCCGCCACCGCTGACGGTGATCGTCCTGCTGGTCGCATGGGTGGCGCCGAGGTTGTCGGTCACGGTCAGCTGCACGGTGTAGGTACCGGCGGCAGCGTAGGTCTTCGACGGATTGGTCGCGGTCGACGACGTGCCGTCTCCGAAGTTCCACGAACGCGAGACGATGCTGCCATCCGGGTCGGAAGATCCATCGGTGAACGTCGCCAGCAGGCCATTGACCACCGACGTGAACGCAGCCGCCGGCGGCTGGTTCGATGCCACCACAGTCACCGCCTTGCTGATCGCGCTGCTGGCGCCGTCGTCGTCGGTCACCGTCAGCCGCACCTGGTAGGTGCCTGCGACGGCGTAGGCCTTCGACGGATTGGCGGCGGTTGACGTGGTGCCATCGCCGAAGTTCCACGAACGCGATGCGATGCTGCCATCCGGATCGGAGGAGGTGTTGGTGAAGCTTGCCGTCAGGCCATTGGTGGTGAAGCCGAAGCCTGCCACCGGCGGCTGGTTGCTCGGCGTGCCACCGCACCCTGCGCCCTCCGGATCGGCCACGCACGGCAACCAGGCGCTGAACGCGGCGTCATTGCTGGTCGCGATCGAATTCATGAAGCTGGCATAGCCCATGTAGTTGCCCGGGCGCAGGTAGCCCAGGATGGTCGACACGTCGCCGCGACGCTCCTCGAACATGAAACGCGCCGCCAGGTAGCCCCAGTTGTAGATCAGTGTCTGGCCGCTGTTGTAGTCGTTCTGGTAGACCTCGCTCAGGTCGTAGGTGCCGGCGGCGGCTTCGTTCTGCGCCGCGGTGTAGGCCACCTGGCGGTACGAGTACGACATGTACTCCGCGAAGCCTTCGATCCACCAGATCGTGTTCTGCGAGATCGAAGCGGTGAAGTCGCCATGCATGTTGAAGCGGCCATCGAGGTAATGCACGTACTCGTGGGTGAGGTTCCAGATCTCGAAGCTTTCCGGCTGAAGCCACTCGGCCTCGTAGGCGATGAAGCGCGCCTGGTTGCCGGCTGCCGCGGGATTGCCTTCCAGGTACATGCCACCGTTGTTGGTGTTGATGCCGTAGATCGCGCCGGCATACGTGCCGTAGTCGCTGCTGCTGTCGAACACCACCATTTCCAGCGCGGCATTGTTGTCGTTGGCGACCGGCGTGTTGTTGGAAGCCACGGCCTGGTGGAAATAGGTTTCCTGCCCGGCGACGATCGAACAGGTGCTGGCGAGTTCGGACGACGACATGGCCTGCGCGCGGATACGCAGGGTCGGACTGCAGGTGTGGCTGATCGGCAGTGCCGCTGCCTGGACCTGGGCCACGAAGTCGCACAGGTCGTAGTAGCCGCAGTTGGCCTGGTCGTAGTAGTCGACCATCTCGCCCACGCCCACCCACAGCCGTGCCGTGACGCCGGAAACCGATGAACGATCCAGCAGCGCCTTGGCGCGCGACTGCGCGAGGCTCTTGAGCGATCCGGAGTACTGGAGGAAGCGCCCCAGTTCCCGACCGGCATTGGACACCAGGTAATCGTCCTCCTCGCCAAGCATGCCGAAGTGCGTGTTGGCGAAGTTGTACAGCGAATCGACAATCGAGTGGTCCGACTGCACCAACGCCTGGAAATCGGCGTTCTGGTGACCGCGGAAGGTGACCGTATAGGCGTTGTTGACCGCAGTCTTCATCCAGAAATAGCTGTTGTAGCTGCTGTTGTAATTGGCGAGCAGGCGCTTGACGACATACAGGTAGCGCGCGTTCTCGGCGGAGCTGTCGATCAGGGTGACGACCTCGGCGAGGGTTTCGCCGTGGGTATCATTGACCAGGCCGAAGCTGCCGTTGCCGGCGAAGGCATCCAGCGCCGGCCGGATCGCATTCTTCAACGCCGCCCCATAGCTGCCGACGCTGCTGTCGTAGTACTGCACGTAGTAGCCGGCGCGCAGGAACAGCACCAGTTGCAGGGTACTGTCGGCATTGGTGCCGTCGTAGTACGTCGCCGACGTTGTCAGCGCATTGGCGATGGTCACCATCTGCGCCTCACGGAAAGTGTTGTAGGCAGCGGTTCCGCTGACCCCGAACAGTTCGTTGACGCAACTGGTATCCGCAGCCTTCACCGCCGCCACAAGCGCGCTGCCGCTCAGATTTCCGAACTGCGCCGTGTTGCATGTGGCCGCCGCCATGGCGGAATTGCGGGCAGCTTGCCTGTCGATCGACGGCCGCTTCAACACGTTGTGGCGGGTACTGGAATGGTCGTAGCCAGTGTCCACCCATTGGCTCAGCGGAGACTGTTGCGGCATGCGTCTGGACGGATCCATCCGGTCCTGTTGCTGGTGCCCGCCGAAGATCTGGCGCTCGGTCGCCGGCGATTTGCGTACCGCCTGGTGCCGTGCCTGCCGCGCGGCCGCGAGCCGTGCTGAAGTGCGGGCGCTGGAGGCATCACCGCTGCGGTCCGAATCGGGAACCACCTGTGCCTCCGCCACGATCGGTGGCGAAGCAAACAGTTTTTTTGCCTGTGCCGAAATGAAGTTCTCGCCAGACTGGCTGGCATGACTGAGGAAGGCCAATGCGCTTCCGGCCACGCCCAGTGCCAGGGCGTATCGGAATCTGTTCGATGGTGCTGTTGACATCACACATCTCCTGATTGGTATGCGACGGCGTTCACCGTCGTCGGCATGGCCCCCCGTGCGCCGTGCCTGGCTGTTTTGCAGCAGGCCAGCAACGCCCGTACGCGTCGTGCGTATCGGATGGCGTGGCGGACGATGCTGGCGGTCGGATGGATGTCGCGGATTGCCACTGTCGATCACCTGCCGAAGGCAGCACATCGACGGGTAGCCGCGACGCGGCTTGCGGCATTCGTGGGTTTTCTGGCTGGCACACTCCTTTGTGATGTTGGGAAGGGTCGCTACGATCCGTCGTGCATCCGCATGTGATTTCCCGTCAGCCGAACGGCGCCGTCAGCGAAGTTGCCGGTGCGCTGAACCATGCGGCACCGCGGTCGGTCACGTGGAAGTGGTCCTCGAGGCGAATACCGAATTTCCCCGGCACCACGATCATCGGTTCGTTGCTGAAGCACATGCCCGGCGCCAGCGGTGTCTTGTCGCCACGCACGAGGTAGGCGGGTTCGTGGATCGACAGGCCGATGCCGTGGCCGGTGCGATGCGGCAAACCCGGCAACTGGTAATCGGGTCCATAGCCGGCGCGTTCCAGCACGGTGCGCGCGGCCGCGTCGATCGCCTCGCACGGCACGCCCGGCCGTACCGCATCGAATGCCGCCTGTTGCGCTTCGCGCTCGAGCTTCCAGGCATCCGCCTGCGCGATGGCCGGCTTGCCGAAAACATAGGTGCGGGTGATGTCGGAGTGGTAGCCATCGACTTGGCAACCGGTATCGATCAGCACCACGTCGCCCTGCGCCAGTCGCTGCTCACCGGGCACGCCATGCGGATACGACGTCGCCTCGCCGAACTGCACCGCGCAGAAGGTGCTGCCCGCGTCGGCGCCCAGCGCGCGGTGGGCTTCGTCGATGAAGCGCTGCACCTGCGTCGTGGTGATGCCCGGCGACAGGATCGACGCGGCACGACGATGCGCTTCCAGCGTCATATCCATTGCCTGCTGGATCAGTGCCAGTTCCGCGGGCGACTTGTGCATGCGGCAGCCGTCGGTGATCGGCGCGGCTTCGACCAGCACATCTGTCGCCAGAGCGCGGCGCATGCCTTCGGCGACGAAGAACGGTGCCTGCGGGTCGAGCGCTATGCGCCTTGCGTTCCGTTCGCGCAGGATGTCGACGACCAGCCGATGGGGATTCTCGTGTTCCTGCCAGGTGTGTATTTCCACGTCGATGCCGATGCCCGCCAGGAGCGAACCGCGCTCGAACTCGGGGCACACCAGCACCGGCATGCCGCCGTGCGTCAGCACCATCGCCACCAGCCGTTCGCTCGCCGCCCAAGGCAGTCCGGTGAAATAACGCAGGTTGGCACCGGCGTTGACGACAAGGGCATCGACACCCAGTGCCGCCATCAGGCCGCGCGCCCGCTGCAGGCGTGATGCACGTTCTTCCGGCTGGATCCGCGACGCCGGATTCGGCCAATACGCGAGTGCGGACAGCTCCCGTTCCGCGGTCGACCCGCCGATGCCATGGCTCATTTGCGTGCTCCTGTACTGCGTTGGAATCGCTGCAGGTCGAATGGCGCGAGCGACACCATCGGCTCCAGGCCGATGGCCAGCGCGGAAACGATTTCGGACGTGACTGGTGCCAACGTCAGGCCCAGGTGCTGGTGGCCGAAGGCGTACAGCAGGTTGGATGCGCACATGCTGCGACCGATCGCGGGCAGATAGTCGGGCAAGGTCGGTCGCGCGCCGAACCACTCGTCGGCATTCGCCGATGTGGGCAGGCCGAGTGCGTCTACATGGCTGCGCAACGCAACCCACTTGCGTGGATCGGCGGGCAACCGTGCGTTAGTCGCGAACTCGACGAAACCCGCTGCGCGCAGGCCGCCATCGAAACGCGTGACGATCATCGAACGGTCCTCGAACACCACCGGCGGCATGTCTTCGGGCCAGCCGTGCTGCCGCCACTGCAGGTGGTAGCCGCGTTCGGCGATCAACGGCGGACGCGGCCCGATCGATGCCATCAGTTCGCCCGATGCGACGCCGGCCGCCACCAGCACGAGATCGGCGGACAAGCGCTGGCCGTCGTCGAGTATCGCCACGGCCCTGCCGCCCTCGACCGCGATGCCGCGCACGCATCCCTGCACGGATTCGCCGCCCGCCTGGTCGAACGCTTCACGCAAGGCTTGCAGCATCCGCGTGGGATCGGCGACCTGGCCCGTGCCCGCGAAGCGCACGCCGCCTGCCGGGCGCTGCCGCAACAGGCCTGCGAATTCGTCCAGCTCGCCACGGTCAAGATCGCGGACGCTGGCGCTGCCGATGTCAGCGCTCATCCACACATCGCGCCGCAACCGCGCGGAACGGCCGGATTCCCACAGCACGACATGCCCATCGCTGCGCAGCAGGTCCGGGCGCTGCAGTTCGCCGACCAGCGCATGCCACGCGGGCAATGCACGGTCCAGCAAACCGCGCAGGGCTTCGCGCCCCGCATGGAATCCCGATGGCGAAGCCGCGTGGACGAAACGCGCCATCCACGGCGCACTGGCCAGCGGATCGCGCACGTCGAGCGCGCCGCCGAACGCGAACAGGCGCCGCGGCGCCGACCGGATCGTGGCCCACGATGCCAGCGGCTCGACCTGCTCCACCGCGATATGTCCCGCGTTGCCATACGACGCGCCGGACGGGAGTGCCATCGGATCGATCAGCGTCGTGCGCAGGCCGAGCTGGCGCAGTCGCAGCGCGCTGCACAGGCCGACGATTCCGCCTCCGATCACCAGCGCGGACCCGGCCAGTGCCGGCTGTGGATCATGTCCAACGTGCAAGGGCCCGCTCCCCGGATCTATCCGCTCGTACACCGTGGTAACTTGGTGCATGAAATTTGATATTTAATATATCGTATACTATATTCAGAATTTTCACCGGAGAGAGACATGGGTTCCAGTTCATGCACCTGGTCGGGCATCATCCCCGCCGTCACCACCCAGTTCGCCGCGGACATGGCGGTGGACATCGACGCCACCCAGCGCGTCCAGGACGCCCTGGTTCGCGACGGCGTCCATGGCCTGATCGTCTGCGGGACCTGTGGCGAGAACAATTCGCTGGAGCCGGACGAGAAGCTCGCCGTGGTCGCCGCCGCCGTGGAAGCATCGGCCGGACGGGTACCGATCATCGTCGGCACCTCCGAATTCACCACGCCGCGCGCCGTCAATTTCGCCCGCGCCGTCGAACGACTCGGCGCGTCGGGCCTGATGGTGCTACCGGCCATGGTGTACGTGCCTACGGAAGCCGAACTGCTGGAGCACTTCCGCACCGTGGCGAACAGCACCGCGCTGCCGGTCATGCTCTACAACAACCCGCCGGCGTACCGCGTCAGCGTGACCATGAAGACGCTGGAAGGCCTGGCTGCAGTGCCAAACGTGGTTGCGATCAAGGAAAGCGCGCCCGATCCGCGCCGCTTCACCGATCTGCACAACGCCTTCGGCGACCGCTACGCACTGTTCGCCGGCCTCGACGACGTCGCCCTGGAAGGACTGCTGCTGGGCGCGCAGGGCTGGGTATCGGGCTTGACCAGCGCTTTCCCGCAGGAATCCATCGCGCTGTGGGACGCGCTGCAGCGCGGCGACCTGCCCACGGCATTGGCGATCTACCGGTGGTTCATGCCGCTGCTGCACCTCGACGCCGACCACGACCTGGTGCAGTCGATCAAGCTCGCCGAACAGATCATGGGCCGCGGCAGCGAGCGCGTGCGCATGCCGCGCATGCCACTGACCGGCGCGCGGCGGGCGCAGGTGGTGCAGATGGTCGAAACCGCCGCGGCGACCCGCCCTACCCTCGTCGCTGCCGCAGCCTGAGGAACGCGCGATGCGCCATACCTTCTTCTGCATCGACGGCCATACCGCCGGCAATCCGGTGCGCCTGGTCAGCGGCGGCGCGCCGCTGCTTGCCGGTGCCTCGATGAGCGAGCGTCGCCAGGATTTCCTCGCCCGTTACGACTGGATCCGCACCGGCCTGATGTACGAGCCGCGTGGCCACGACATGATGTCCGGCGGGTTCCTGTATCCGCCGACGCGCGACGACAGCGACATCGGCGTGCTGTTCATCGAGACCAGCGGCTGTCTGCCGATGTGCGGCCACGGCACCATCGGCATCCTCACTTTCGGTCTGGAAAACGGCCTGATCGAGCCACGCACGCCGGGACGGCTGCGCGTGGAAGTGCCGGCCGGCATCATCGACGCCGACTACGTCGAGGCAGGCGGGCGCGTGCAGTCGGTGCGCATCCGCAACGTGCCCAGCTATCTCGCCGCCGAAGGCATCCGCATCGACGTGCCGGGCTTCGGGCCGTTGACGGTGGACGTCGCCTACGGCGGCAACTACTACGCCATCCTCGAACCGCAGGGACCATACGCCGGACTGGACGCACTCGGCGCGGCGCGCATCATCGAACTCAGCGGACAGGTACGCCGTCTGGTGCGCGAGATCTTCGAACCGGTACATCCCCTCGACCCGACCATCCGCGGCGTCAGCCACGTGCTCTGGGCCGATGTACCGAGAGGCGACGGCGCCGACGGTCGCAATGCCGTCTTCTACGGAGAGCGCGCGATCGACCGCAGCCCCTGCGGCACCGGCACCTCGGCGCGCATGGCGCACCTGGCCGCGAAAGGCCGGCTGCAGGTGGGCGACCGCTTCGTCCACGAAAGCTACATCGGCAGCCGCTTCACCGGCCGCGTCGAAGCCGCGACCACGCTCGGCAAACATGCAGCGATCGTACCTTCGATCGAAGGCTCGGCGATCGCCACCGGCTTCAACCAGATCTGGATCGATGAAGCCGACGCGTTCTGGCGCGGCTTCGTGGTGACATGAGCCGTACTGCACCAACACGACAAGACCGACATGACCGAAATCCTCGACCTCTCTCATCACGTCGCCGGCCAGGCAATTCCTGCCGTGGTCGCGCACGAGCAGCGCAACCCCGCGGCTCCCGACGACCTGATCGTGCACATACCGGAAGCCGGCACCGTGCTGGTGGCGCAGGCGGCACAGGCCGCCCGCAATGCACTGGCGCCATTCGCCGCGGCGGGGATCGAGGCACGCAGCGATGCCCTGTCGAAAATCGGCCGCGACATCGCCGCCAATGCCGCGGCACTGTCATTGCTGATCGCACGCGAGACCGGCAAGACACTGCGCGACGCCCGCGGCGAAACGATGCGCGCCGCGCGCATCTTCGAATTCTTCGCAGGCGAGGCGTTGCGCAATGCGGGCGAACGTTTCGAATCCACACGCGCAGGCGCGATGGTCGAAGTCATGCATGCACCGGTCGGGGTGGCGGGCCTGATCACGCCCTGGAACTTCCCGATCGCGATCCCCGCCTGGAAGATCGCGCCCGCACTCGCCTTCGGCAACACGGTGGTGTGGAAACCGTCCGAAGTGTCCTCGGCCACGGCCGCGGCGCTGATGCGGATCATCGCCAACGCGGGCTTGCCGGAGGGCTGCGTCAACCTGGTGTTCGGCGCCGGCGCTACCGGCGAGGCGATCTGCAACGAACCACGCATCGATGCGGTGTCGTTCACCGGCTCGGAAACCGTCGGCCGCCACGTGCGTGGCGTGGTCACCATGCGCGGCGCGCGCGTGCAGACGGAAATGGGCGGTGTCAACGGACTGGTCGTGCTGGCCGATGCCGACCTGGACATCGCCGTCGAATCTGCGGTCAACGGTGCCTTCTTCGCCGCCGGGCAACGCTGCACGGCGACTTCGCGCATCCTCGTCGACGACACCATCGCCGACGCATTCGTTGCGGGGGTGCAGTCGCGGATGAAGAACGTCACGATCGGCGATCCACGCCTCGAGCAGACCGACATCGGCCCCCTCGCCTCATCGCGACAGAAACAGCGCGTGGCGAAACAGGTCGCCGTCGTGCGTGACGAAGGACTGCCCACCGTGTTTGGCGCCGAGGCCGACATGGACGACAACTACTTTCCGCCGACCCTGTTCGATCGCGTCGGCAGCGGCAGCCTGCTCGCGCGCGACGAGATCTTCGGACCGGTGGCAGGATTGTTCCGCGTCGATGGGTTCGATGCGGCGATGGCGCTGCTCAACGAATCGCGCTTCGGCCTGTCCGCCGGCCTCTGCACGCGCTCGCTGAAGCACGCCGAGGCCTTCAAGCACGAGGCCCGTGCCGGCATGCTGATGATCAACCTGCCGACCGCCGGCATCGACTACCACGCGCCGTTCGGCGGCGTGGGCGATTCCAGCCATGGCCCGCGCGAACAGGGTCGTGCGGCCCGCGCCTTCTACACCACGATGCGAACAACCTACCTGCGCGCCGGGTAGACTCGCGGCATGAAGATCGTCACCCGGACGCTGTCCGACCAGGCTTTCGAAGTCATCCGCGAACGGATCCTGTCGACCCGGATCCCGCCGCTCGCGCCGATCCGCCAGGACGCGCTGGCCGAGGAACTGGGCATCAGCAAGATCCCGCTGCGCGAGGCGCTGGCCCGGCTCGAGCAGGACGGCCTGCTGGCTTCACACGTCAACCGCGGCTACTTCGTGCCGGCGCTGACCGCGGCGGAAGCCGAGGAGGTCTTCGCGCTGCGCCTGAAGATCGAACCCGAAGCCGCGGCCGCCGCCAGCCTCGATGCCGACGACGCGCAGCGCGATGCCGCCAAGGCCGCACTGGTCTCGCTGGAAGCCGCCGGCCACGGCGCCACGCCCGGCATCGTTTCACTCAACCGCGCCTTTCATCTTTCGCTGGTCCAGCCCGGCGGCCGCCAGATCACCTCGCAACTGGTCGAACGCCTGCACGTGCTGGCCGAACGCTACGTGCGCAAGCACCTGGAACCCGAAGGCCGCGACGTGCGTGCCGACAGCGAGCATCGTGCGATCCTCAAGGCCTGGCTCGCGCGCGACGCCAAACGCGTCGCCGCCTTGTTGGCGCAGCACATCACAATGACCCTGGACGACCTGCGCCTGCAGTTGCGCGAAGGTGCAGCGGCAAGCGAAGCGGCACCGTCACGCGTCGTAAAACGCAACGCGCGCGCAGTCGCATCAACCGCAGCACCACGACCGGTGCGCGCCGCGCGCGCGAAATGATCGTTTGAAGTGAGCGCGTGCCTGCTCCAGTGAGGCCCCTGCGACGCCTAATTCAAAGATCACCATCACGATCGAAAGAGATCGCGAGGCTGGGCTTCCCTCTTTGGAAACCCTGAAAGGCTTGCCTGGCTTTGCTGTCATTCCGAGCGCAGCGAGGGACCTGCTTATCGGATCGCGCAGGAAAAACAGGTCCCTCGCTGCGCTCGGGATGACAGGAAAATAATCCATGTCGGATTCTGGAATGGATTCCACTTCCGCAAAGTCATCGCCATGAACGCAGAAGCCCCGGTCGCAGGACCGGGGCTTCCTTGTTGTTGATGCCACGCTGCCCGGTCATCCGGGCAGCGCGCAACACGGACCGTCAGGCGCGGGTGCCGCGACGTGCTCCCGCATACGCACCCTGCCCGCTGCGATGCTGCTTCGGGCCGGCATGCGCATGCGCGCCGCGATCGCCCGGCTTGCCGTGCGGACGATGCGCGGCCTTGCCCGGCGCGCGCGTCGGCGGACGCTGTCCGCCCTGGCGCTGGCCGCCACCATTCTTCGGGATCGGCGTATCCAGGCGGATCGGCTTGCTCGGCGCGTAGCCTTCGATCACGTCCATCACCAGGTCGACCTTCAGCATGCGCTGGATCTGGCGTAGCAGGCCGCCTTCTTCCGGCGACACCAGCGACAAGGCTTCGCCGCTGGCGCCGGCGCGGCCGGTGCGGCCGATGCGGTGCACGTAATCCTCGGCCACCATCGGCAAATCGTGGTTGATGACCAGCGGCAGGTTGGGGATATCGAGGCCGCGCGCAGCGACGTCGGTCGCCACCAGCACGCGCGCCTTGCCGGCCTTGAACAGGTTCAGGGCCTTCTGGCGCTGCGCCTGGCTCTTGTTGCCGTGGATCGCGACGGCCTTCAGGCCGGCGGTTTCCAGCTGCTCGGCAAGGCGATTGCAGCCGTGCTTGGTCTTGCCGAAGATCAGCACCTGATCGGTGTGGCGCTTGCTGAGGATGTCGATCAGCAGGTCACGCTTGCGCGAACCGTCGACCGGGTGCGCGCGATGCACGATGGTCTCGGCGATGGTGTTGTTGGCCGCGACCTGCACCTGCTGCGGGTTGCGCATGAACTCCAGCGCCAGCGACTTGATCTGCGCCTCGAACGTCGCCGAGAACAGCAGCGTCTGCCGCTGCGCCGGGACGCGGCCGAGGATGCGCTTGATCGCGGGCAGGAAGCCCATGTCGAGCATGCGGTCGGCTTCGTCCAGCACCAGGATCTCGACCGCGTCGAGCTTGGCGGTACCGCGCTCGATGTGGTCGATCAGGCGACCCGGCGTGGCGACGAGGATGTCGACGCCGCGACGCAGGTTGTCCATCTGCGGGCCCATGCCGGCGCCACCGTAGATGGTGGTGACGTTGAGGCGCAGGTGGCGGCCATAGGTCTTGAGGCTGTCGGCGACCTGCACCGCGAGTTCGCGTGTTGGGGTCAGGATCAGCGCGCGCGGCTTGCGCGGGCCGTTGGGCGGGGTTTCCTTGGATAGGCGCTGCAGCAGCGGCAGGCCGAACGCGGCGGTCTTGCCGGTGCCGGTCTGCGCGCCGCCGAGCAGGTCGTGGCCGGCCAGCGCCAGCGGAATGGCTTCAGCCTGGATCGGCGTCGGCGTGGTGTAGTTGTTTTCGGCGAGCGCGCGCAGCAGCGCGGGCGACAGCCCGAGGGTTTCAAACGTCATTGGGTATAGCTCCGAGAATGGCTCCGGCCCGCCTGCTCTGTGGCGGCGGTCCGTTTACTCGAAGCTTCCTAGAAACCGCGCTGCGAGTAACTGATTTGACGGTTCCGGACATTCCGGACCGTGTCTGCGCGACGAAAGACGTGCGGGATAAGTGGCTGCAGTGGCCGGGATTGCTCCCCTTCGACCCTGCGGCAGGCGTACCAGGAACAGGCAGCCGCGTTGCAAACGGGGCAGAGTCTACGCGAAACAAGCTGAATGGGCCACCCGTTCGCCACCAGAAGATCGGCAGACGCGCGGTCCGACCTGCAGGCGGGCTTGGCCTGGGGTTACGAGGCACGGGCACAAGGCTTTTGCGACAATCGACCGCACCTGACGACGGAGGAAGAACGGCATGAGAGAAGGCCCGGGCATCCTGCTGGCACGCCTGCTGATGGCCAGCGTCTTCGTGGTGATGGGCGCCTACCGGCTGCTGATGGCGGCGGAAGGGGCGGCGATCCGCAACAGCACGCTGGTCTTCAGCGCGGTCGAACTGGTGCTGGGCCTGCTGGTCGCGATCGGCTGGAAGCTGCGCCTGACCGCCTCGCTGGCCGCATTGCTGATGCTGGCCGATGCCCTGCTGTCGCACCCGTTCTGGACGCTGCAGGGCACAGAACATGGCGCGCAGCTGCTGCACTTCATGAAGAACATCAACATCGTCGGCGGCTTCCTGCTGCTGGCCCTGCTCGCTGGCGGCAAACCGCGGCGTCTGTAGTCGACGGCCACGAAGTCCCCGCCGGATGCCTGCCGCGTACTCGCAATGGAGACGCATGCGACCGCGCGTAACGCTGTTTACGGCCGGCTTTTCGGCATGACCTTCGACACCCGCTCGCCCCTGTCGACCGGCGTAGAGTCGCCCGTGCGCCGCCCGCCGGGCCGCCTGCGCGAAATCCGGCCTCACGGCCGTACTCCCGAATCCACCACGCGCCCATCGGGCCGGAGAGCCTTACGTGACCGTCAACAAACCACAGATCCTGCTGCTGTCCCTGTCCGTCGCCATGGCCCTGGCCGCCTGCAAGCAGGACCCCGCACAGCCAGCGGCCGGCGCCGCCGATGCAAAGCCGACAGACGCCAAGGCCCTGACCCTGGATGAAAGCAAGCTGCCGCCGGTGAATCGCTTCCAGCCCGTCGATCTCGACAGCAAGGTCGACGCGTGCACCGACTTCAACGCCTTCGTCAACAGCAAGTGGCTGGCGGCCAACCCGATCCCGGGCGACCGTTCCAGCTGGGGTGCGTTCGAAATGCTGGCCGAGCGCTCCAACGCCGTGCAGCAGCAGCTCGCCGAACAGGCCGTGGCCGATGCGAACGCGACCGGTGTCGAGAAGATCGTCGGCGACCTGTACGCCACTGGCATGGACGAGGCCCGGATCAATGCGCTCGGCATCGAACCGCTGAAGGCCGACCTGGCCGAAATCGCCGCACTCACCGACACCGCCAGCATCGCCGAGTATCTGCGCAAGTCCGCCGCCGTCGGCGAAAGCACGATCTTCGGCTTCGGCTCCGGCCCCGACTTCAACAACCCGGGCGTCAACATCGCGTTCGCCATGCAGTCCGGACTGGGCCTGCCGGATACCACCTACTACACCGACGCCGACAAGCAGGACAAGCGCGATGCCTACGTCGCGCACATCGCCAGGGTGCTGGAACTGTCCGGCATCCCGGCGGCCGATGCGGCTACCCAGGCCAAGGACGTGATGGCGTTCGAAACGCGCCTGGCGAAAGTGTCCAAGTCCAACAAGGAACTGTCGCGCGACACCAAGCTGTACTACAACCCGATCTCGCCGGCCGACGCCGACAAGCTGACACCCAATTTCCCGTGGACGAAGTTCATCGAATCGCAGGGCATCGCCGTGCCGGCGATGTTCTCATTCGCGATGCCCGAATTCCACCAGGAAGTCAGCAGGATGCTGGCCGACGTGCCGGCCGCGCAATGGCAGAGCTACCTGCGCTACCACACCGTCGATGGCGCATCGCCCTACCTGAGCGATGACTTCGTGCAGGAACACTTCAACTTCCACAGCAAGGCGCTGCTCGGCCAGAAAGAGATCAAGCCGCGCTGGAAGCGCGTGCTCGGCGCCGTCAACAGCCAGGCTGGCGAAGCGCTCGGCCAGATGTACGTGAAGGTCGCCTTCCCGGACGAGTCCAAGCAACGCATGGAGCAGCTGGTCGACAACATGAGCGAGGCGCTGAAGGTGCGCATCGAGAACCTGGCCTGGATGAGCCCGGACACCAAGGCCAAGGCGCTGGAGAAGTGGAAGACCTTCGACCCGCGCATCGGCTATCCGGACAAGTGGCGCGACTGGAGCGGCCTGTCGACCAACCGCGACAGCTACCTCGGCAACGTGCTCGCCGCCAACGAGTTCAACTACAAGTGGGATCTGAGCAAGATCGGCCAGCCGGTCGACAAGACCGAGTGGGGCATGAAGCCGCAGACGGTCAACGCGTCCTACAACCCGCAGCAGAACCAGCTCACCTTCCCGGCCGCGATCCTGCAGCCGCCGTTCTTCGACGCCAAGGCCGACGATCCGATCAACTACGGCGGCATCGGCGCGGTGATCGGCCATGAGATGACGCACGGTTACGACGACCAGGGCAGCCGCTTCGACTCGACCGGCAAGTTCCTGGACGATCCGGGCTGGTGGACCAAGGGCGACTTCGATGCCTTCAAGGGCCTGACCGGCAAGCTAGCCGCGCAGTTCGACGGCTACGTGCCCGCTCCCGGCCTGAAGGTCGACGGCATGCATACGCTGGGCGAGAACATCGCCGATCTCGGCGGCCTGGCAACCGCGTACGACGCGATGAAGAAGGCTACTGCCGGCACGCCGGATCCGATGATCGACGGCATGACCCGCGACCAGCGCTTCTTCTACGGCTGGGCCACGGTGTGGCGCCGCTCGCATACCGAAGACGACATGAAGAACCGCCTGGCCACCGACGAGCACGCGCTGGCGCAGTTCCGCGCCATCGGTGCGCCGTCGAACCTGCCGGCTTTCGCCGCGGCGTTTTCGTGCAAGCCGGGACAGCCGATGGTGCGCGAGGGCGACAAGCAGGTGGTGATCTGGTAATCCGCTTTCGCTAGCGGTTATTGATGTGTGCGGAAAAGGCCCGGCAAGCCCGGGCCTTTTCTTTTGCAGGTCTTTTTTCTTTGGCAGGCATCAACGAGCCGATGCGCGTTTCTGCGCCCGATTTGAAAGGAAACAGGAAATTTTTGCTTCTTCGGCTTTCGGTGCTTTGATGCTTCTGCTTCGTTGGTGCTGTTGCTGTTTGCTTTCTAGCCGTCATCCCCGCGAAGGCAGGGATTCAGCGACTTGCCGCTCTTGCTCGTCATCCCAGCGTATGCCGGGATCCAGTGACTTGCTCCTGCCTTTGGTGTTGCGACGCATTTGCCGACCTTGCAGGTCGGGTTTCCGCCTGCTGCCGCAGTCGGGTCACTTTCTCTTGATGGGGCCAAGAGAAAGTAACCAAAGAGAAGGCCCCTCCCCGACAAGTCAATCCGGCCAGTTGGGGAGTGGCGCGCGATTTTCCGACTCGCCCTCCTGGCTCGGTCGGAAAACGGCGGCCATCCATGGCCGCCGCCCTTCGGGTCTATGGAGTAGCTCGGATCGCTGACAGTTCGTGCCAACAGCCAACAGCCAACAGCCAACAGCCAACAGCCAAAGACAAAGACAAAGACAAAGACAAAGACAAAGCAATCGGCAGGCTGCGAAGGACAACCAAACGCAGCAATTAAATTTCAAGCGAGAACAAGAACTCCGGCAACAACGAAAGCAGCCTCGAACCAGCACCCATCAAGTGCAACGCCTGCCAAGCCGGCTTCGGGCCCTTTCTTTGGTTACTTTCTTTGGGCCAGCAAAGAAAGTGACCCGCACGCGGTAGCGGGCGGAACAGCCGACCCGTAGGGTCGGGAACTTGCGTCGTTGCAACCCGGCTTGTATTAGTGCTCCTGCTTTGGGGAGATAACTAAAAAGGTCGGTTTGGCCAGTCTGCGGCTGTTGTAAAGCGCTTCCGCCCGCTTCGCGGTCGGCCACCCTTCGACAAAGTTCGGGACAAGGATCGGACTGCCCTTCCCTGAAACCGCGACCCCGTTCAGGGCCGCGGCCGCGGGCAGCTTGCTAGACTTGCGCGATCCCAATGCGATGGAACCCGCAATGCCCAACGCCCGCCCGCTTGCCCTGGCCCTGATCGTCGCCCTCGCCGCTTCGGTGTCCGCTCCCGATGCCGATGCCGCCAAGAAAAAGAAGGCCGCGCCGAAGAAAGCCGCCGCGGCCACCGCATGCAGCGATTTCTATGGCTTCAGCAACGCCGACTGGTTCAAGGCCAACCCACTGCCGGCCGATGTCGCTTCGGTCAGCGCGCTGGGCCAGATGCGCGAGCGCAGCGTGCAGCAGCAGCGCGACCTGCTCGATGGCGCCATGCGCGCGCCCCAGGGCAACGTGCAGAAGCTGCTGGGCGATTTCTGGGCCAGCGGCCTGGACGAAGCCGCGGTAGAAGCCGATGGCAGCAACTCGATCGCGCCGCTGCTGGCGCGCATCAACGGCATCCGCAAGGCCAAGGACATCGCCCCGTCGCTCGCCGCGCTGCACCAGGTCGGCATCCCGGTACTGTTCAACTTCAGCCCGGACGTCGATCTGGCCAAGCTCGATCGCCACATCGGTTACTTCGGCCAGGGCGGTCTGGGCCTGTCCGATCCCGAGTTCTATACGCGCAGCGACGCCAATACCAAGGCGCTGATGGAGCGCTACCGCGATTACGTCAAGAGCATCCTGACCCTCACCGGCACGCCGAAGGAACAGCTGGACGCACAGGTGCAATCGGTGATCGACCTGGAAACGCGCATCGCACAGGCGTCCCGGCCGCTCACGGCGCTGCGCGATCCGCGCGCCAACTACGCGCCGGTACCGGCGTCCGGCCTGAAGCAGTACAAGCGCCTGCAGTTGCGCGAGTTCCTCGAAGCGCAGGGCGTCAAGGACGACACCGTGTCGATGGCCAATCCGCAGTTGTTCGCGCAACTCGATGCGCTGGTCGGCTCGCTGCCGCCGGCGCAATGGCAGGCGTATCTGCGCTACCACGTCGGCAATGCGATGGCGCCGTACCTGTCCAAGCCGTTCCGCGATGCCGATTTCGCCTTCCGCGGACAGCTGCTGCGAGGTGAAACCACACCGGCGCCGCGCTGGCGTCAGGTGCTGGATGCGATCAACACCGCCGCCGGCCCGATGCTGGGCCGCGAGTACGCCGCGCGCTACCTGCCTGCCGCCACCGATGCGCGCGCCGAGGAGATCGCGAAACAGGTACGCGCCACGCTGGAGCGCCAAGTCGCGGAGAGCACGTGGCTGAGTGCCGAAGCCAAGGCGGCGGCAAAGGCCCGTCTCGACAACCTCAAGATCGAGATCGGCACCCCGAACCGCGACCTCGACTACACCGTGCAGCCGATGGGGCGTGGCAGCTTTGGCAGCAACATGCTGATCGCTTCCACCTGGCGTCATCGCGAGGAGATGAAGCGCATCGGCCACGGCAATGCCGATCGTCGCTGGGACGTGCTGCCGCAACATCCCGCGTTGGCCTACGACATCGCCCAGAACCGCCTGATCGCCACCGCGGCGACGCTGCAGGCGCCGGTGCTGGACATGAGCCGGGATGCGGCCACGCATTACGGCACATACGGCGCGCTGGTGGCGCACGAGCTCAGCCATGCGGTCGACAACAAGGGCCGCATGATCGATGTCGACGGCACCATCAAGAGCTGGTGGACACCGGCCGACGAAGCAGCCTGGCAGGAACGCGCTGGCAAGCTGGCCCTCCAGTACGACGGTTATGCGTATCCGGGACTGACCGGCGTCAAGGTCGATGGCCGCCAGACCAGCGAAGAGAATGCGGCCGACCTGGCCGGCATCGAACTGGCCTATGACGCTTTCAGCACCGATCCGTCCGCGGCTTCGGAAAGCGCCAAGCAGGCATTCTTCAAGGCCTGGGCGCAGCTGTGGGCGCAGCAGAACAGCGCCGATGCCGCGAAAGTGCTGGTCGCCACCGAAGTGCATGCGCCCGGGCAGTGGCGCGCAAATGGCCCGCTGGTCAACCAGCCGGCCTTCGGCGAGGCCTACCAGTGCAAGGCCACCACCAACATGCAGAAGAAGCCCGAGGAACAGGTGTCCTTCTGGCGCTGATTGCCGCCCAGGCGGAGCCCGCTCCGCCTGGTTTCATCTGAAGTCCCAGCGTCGGACGACGCGTTGCAGAACGGAGCCTGCTCCGCTCTGCAACGCGCTTCGCGTCAACGCACGATCCGCGGCCGGCGCGGCCCGCCCTTGCCGAACGGCGGCTGTCCGCGCCAGTAGCGGATCAGCAGCCAGCCGAACAGCATGCCGCCCAGGTGCGCGAAGTGCGCCACGCCCGGCTGCCAACCGCCGAAGCCGAGCACCAGTTCGAGCACGCCGAACACGATGACCAGCGTGCGCGCCTTCATCGGGATCGGCGGGATCAGCAGCATCACGCGCTGGTTCGGAAACAGCATCCCGTAGGCCAGCAGCAGTCCGAACACGCCGCCGGAGGCACCGATGGTCGGATACGCATTGCCGCCCTGTGCCACCGTCCACGAACCCACCAGCAACTGGCACACGCCCGCGCCGGCCACGCACACCAGGTAATACGTCAGGAAGCGGCGGTTGCCCCAGGTATATTCCAGCGGCGCGCCGAACATCAGCAACGCCAGCATGTTGAACGCCAGGTGCGCGAATCCGCCGTGCAGGAATCCGTAGGTCAGCAGCTGCCACGGCAGGAAACTCTGCTCCGGCGCGTAGGCATCGAAGCCGGTATCGCCGATCGGCCACAGCATGAAGGCCGCGAACGTCTCGTTGCCGAGCAGCATCTGCAACAGATAGGCGAGGCCGTTGGCAATGATCAACGCCTTGGTGATCGGCGGCAGATTGGAAAACATGGGGACTCCTGACAGTGCCCGCCTATCATAACGGCAGCACGCCCCGGCCGAGGCCGCCATGGATCTGCTGTGGCGCGATGCACCTGCGCGCAGTAAGCGTAGTGCGCAGCTCGCATGTCCATTTCAATCCGGCGGCATGCCCCAGATCTGTTCGTCGATCGTGGCTGCGGCCTTGATGCCGCGCACGCGTCCGTTCTCGACCCAAACGCCTTCCGCGCGCAACCGCCGCGTCTGCTCGGCGCGGCCCTTCGAGCCCTCGGGGAAGGCGATGTGGCCGTCGGAACGCAGCACGCGATGCCAGGGCAGGCGCGGATCCGGATTCTCGCTGAGCAGCCGCGCCACCATCCGCGCGCGCCCGGGCAAGCCGGCGCGGCGCGCGACTTCGCCATAACCGGCGACCTGACCGCGCGGAATCGCGCGGATTGCAGCCAGGATCCGGTCGGCGGCAGACAGTTCACCCATCGCGGATTAGCATAGCGGCATCCCTCAACGGCGTAATCTACCGACGATGCAGAATTTCGAGCAGATCCGCAGCCACCTCGCCGCCTCCGCCTTCCGCCTGACCATGCAGGAGCCGTACGTGGTCTGCGTCGAGCTGTCGCTGGACAACGGTCGCCGCCACCAGTCGATCTTCCTGTCGGAACTGCACGACGACGATGGTCGCAGCTACCTGCGCGTGGCCACCACCATCGCGCCGATCACCGGCGTCGATGCGCGCCGCGCGCTGGCGTTCAACTGGGAAAGCCGCGTCGGCTACCTGGCGATCGGCGATCTCGACGGCGTGCCGTACCTGCAGCTGTGCGAGAACCGTCCCTACGACGCGCTGTCGCCGGCCGAAGTCGATCGCCTGGTACTGGAGATCGGCGGCATGGGTGATCGCATCGAGCATGCGCTGTCGGCTGGCGGCGATCTGCTGTAGGACGGACGCCGGGCGGGCTCAAGCCTGCACCGCGCACCTTCGAATCGCATCGAACGCGGGTATCACACAACGAGCCTTGAAATTCCGAAGCGGCGAATCCTTTGCGGCGGGCTTGAGCCCGCCTTACGCCCAGCCCATCGCCTGGAGCAGCTTCAAGATTCCGTAGGCGATGCCGCCGGCGGCGGGGATCGTCAGTATCCATGCCCACACGATGCGCTCGATCACGCCCAGCTTCAGCGCGCGCGGATTCTTGGCGAAGCCCACGCCCATGATCGCGGTCGAGATGCTGTGCGTGGTCGATACCGGCATGCCGAAGTGCGCGGCCAGCGTCAGGATCGTGGCCGAACTCGTTTCCGCGGCGAAACCATGGATCGGATGCAGCTTGACCATCTTGTGGCCGAGCGTCTTGATGATCTTCCAGCCGCCGGCCGCCGTGCCCAGCGCCATGACCACGGCGCAGGTCAGCACGATCCAGGTGGCGATGTCCTGTTCGCCGGCCGCGCCCGGATGCAGGAATCCGAGCCACGTCGGCAGATTGTCCAGCGCCCCGCTCGCTTCGGCGCCGAACAGCGCCAGCGCGATGATGCCCATCGTCTTCTGCGCATCGTTGTGGCCGTGCGCATAACCCATGTACGCCGCCGATGCCAGCTGCGCCTTGCCGAAGAAGGCGTTGACCCAGCGTGGCCGCGCCAGCCGCGCGAGCACGCCGCCGGCACGCACCATCGCCGCGATGATCGCCCACAGCAGCAGCATCACCAGCACGCCGAGGATGAAGCCGGCGATCGGCGAGGTGATCATCGGCAGCAGCACCTTCCACAGCAGGCCCTTGTTCTTGGCCCAGTTGCCGACCGGTTCCGACCAGATCAGCGCCGCCCAGTCATTGTGCGCGGCGGCCAGCGCCGCACCGCACAGGCCGCCGATCAGCGCGTGTGACGACGACGACGGCAACCCTTTCCACCAGGTGATGAGGTTCCAGATGATGCCGCCACCGAGCGCGCACAGGATCACCTGCGACGTGACGTTGACCACGTCCGTGTCGATCAGGCCCGAGGCGATGGTCTTGGCCACCGCGGTGCCGGTCAGCGCCCCGATCAGGTTCATGATCGCCGCCAGCATCACCGCCTGGCCGGGTGTCAACACCTTGGTCGCGACGACCGTGGCGATGGAGTTGGCGGTGTCGTGGAAACCGTTGATGAACTCGAAGACGAGCGCCGCCAGGATCACCACCAGCACGAGGGATAACATCGCGACGCGTCCTCAGCTGTTCTTCAGCACGATCTGGTAGGCGACCACGCCGGCCTCGCGGCAACGGTCGATCGCTTTTTCCAGGATCTCGAAGAACTCCTTGAGCAGGAACATCTGCAGGTTGTCCAGGCGCCCGGAGTAGATGTCGCGATACAGTTCCAGCATCAGCCGGTCGGCCTCGTTCTCGATCGCACGCAGGCGGTCGTTGAGCGCGGTCATGCGATCGATGTTCATCTTGCGCAGTTCGGCCACCATCTCCACCACCACGCCCGCGGCCTGCTCGAGCATCGCTGCGCGTGGCGCGAAATCGATGCCTTCCAGGTGGCGCGTCGCCAGCGAGTAGCGGTCGGCGAACTTCTCGACCTGCTTGGGGATCTTGTACAGCGCCGAGCCCAGAGCCTCGATGTCCTCGCGCTCGAACGGGGTCATGAAGCTGTCGACCAGCGCCTGGCTGATCTTGTCCGAGGCCACGCGCTCGCGCTGGCGGGCCAGCTTGAAGGCATCCAGCGCCGGCTGACGATCGGTCGCCTTCATCATCGCGTGCAGGGCCCGGGTGCTGTCGTAGGCGGCCTGGGCCGCCTCGTCGAACAGGGTGAAGAACTGCTTGCCGGAGCCGAATATGGTCTGCAAAGAAAACATCGCGGGGCCTCGCCGATGGCTTGAGGTCTGATCGAAGGCGCGATTATGACGGCATCATGACGGTTGCGGCATTACTGTCTTGCGGCATGGCCCGCGCCAAGGGCTTCCTCCGCCCCTGTTATCATGCTCCCGGCGCCCTCGGCGCAACCTATGGACGACGACCCTACGCCCCTGCCCGCGCCCGCCACCGACCTTGTCGCGGTGCGCCTTCCCGTCGTCCTCCCTGCCCCCAAGTCGAACGAAGGCCCCGCGTGCTGGAGCTATTGATCGTCGTCGCCCTGATCGCCCTCAACGGCTTCTTCGCGATGTCCGAGATGGCGTTGATGACCTCGCGCAAGCTGCGCCTCCGGCAGATGGCGGAAGATCCCGCCCATCCCAGCCGCGGTGCGCGCAAGGCGCTGGCGCTGGCCGAACAGCCGGACGACCTGCTGTCGACCGTGCAGATCGGCATCACCCTGATCGGCATCCTCGCCGGCGTGTTCGGCGGCGACGCGATCGGGCTGATGATCGCCGACTGGATCGACGGCGTGTTCCCGGCCGCGCAGAAATACGCGCGCACGATCGGAATCACCACCGCCATCGTGCTGATCACCGCAGGCCAGGTCATCTTCGGCGAACTGATCCCCAAGCGCCTGGCGCTGACCAACGCCGAAGGCATCGCCAGCGGCGTGGCGATCCCGCTGGACATGCTGGCGCGCGGCGCCAAGCCGGTCGTGTTCGCGCTCGGCGCGATCAACCGGCTGGTGCTGCGCCTGCTCGGCATCAAGGACGACGCCCGCAACGCCATCACCGAAGAGGAAATCCGGCTGCTGGTGAGCGAGAGCCACGAGCAGGGCGTGATCGACGCGCACGAGCGCAACATGATGAACCGCGTGCTTCGGTTGGGCGATCGCACCGCCGAAAGCCTGATGACGCCGCGCATGCGCATCAGCTGGCTCGATGCCGCGGCGCCCTTCGAGGAAAACCTGGCGACCATGCGCGACACGCCGTTCTCGCGCTACCCCGTGTATCGCGGCAGCGACCAGGAAGTGCTCGGCATTCTCGAGGTGAAATCCCTGCTGGACCGCCTCGACCAGACCGCGCCCGAGCTTTTCGACGAACTGCGCCCGCCGCTGTTCGTGTCCGAATCCACGCATGCGATGAAGCTGCTGGAGATCTTCCGCGAAGAGCAGCAGTCGCTGGCGCTGGTGGTCGACGAGTACGGCGACATCCAGGGCATGGTCACCGTCAGCGACCTGATGGGCGCGATCCTCGGCCGCCTGCAGTCGCACGACAGCGGCGACGACGAGGCAATGGTGATCGTGCGCGAGGACGGATCGCTGCTGGTCGACGGCGCGCTGCCGATCGACGAACTGCGCGAACTGTTCGGCGGCGCCAGGCTGCCCGACGAGGAAGAACACGACTACCACACCGCCGCCGGCATGACGATCGCACGCTTCGGCCGCATCCCGCACGTCGGCGAACATTTCGCGTGGAGCGGCTGGCGCATCGAGGTGGTCGACCTCGACGGCCCGCGCGTGGACAAATTGCTGCTGACGCAGCTGGCTGAGCCGGACAGCGACGATGATGACGGCTGACCGCGACAACCCGCACGCCAAGCCGCGCGAACCCGGCACGCGCGCGTTGCTCGACGCACTGGCGATCGGCGATCCGGAAGAAGTGCTGAAGCTTCGCGACGTGCTCGCCGGCCTCGGCCGCAGCACTTTCGGCATGCTGCTGATGGTGGCAACCCTGCCCGCCTTCATCCCGATCCCCGGGCTGGCCGGCGCACTGAGCGGGCCGCTGGTGATGC
Organism: Luteimonas cucumeris; assembly: GCF_007830035.1. GTDB lineage: Bacteria > Pseudomonadota > Gammaproteobacteria > Xanthomonadales > Xanthomonadaceae > Luteimonas_C > Luteimonas_C cucumeris. The sequence continues at coordinate 557,721 of NZ_VLKN01000002.1, forward strand.
TGGTCGGCATGCAGCTTCTGTTCCTGCTGCGCAAGCCATGGCTGCCCGGCTTCCTGGCCGAACGCGGCCCGCATCGGCGACTACTGGTGCGTTTCAACCAGCGCATCTCGCCGTGGCTGGGACGACTCGAACACCTGGTCAAGCCACGCCTGACCATCGTGCTCGATCACCCCGCCGCGACCCTGTTCACCGGCCTGCTGCTGGTGCTGCTGGGGGTACTGCTGTCGCTGCCGATCCCCTTCACCAACTACATCTTCGGCGCGCTGCTGCTGCTGTATGCACTGGCCTTGCTGGAACGCGACGGCGCACTGATGCTGGTCGCCTGGGCGCTCGGCATCTTCGAGATCGTCACCTTCGGCATGCTGTCCGGCAACATCGTCGCGATGGTGACGCGCTGGCTGGACGGCCTGTTCTGAGCTGACGGGAGCTCGATCCGTTCTTGTTCGCTTTGATCCGTGTCGAAACCGCTTTGCTTTCACCAGAAGAAGCAGCGGATCAGATCAGCAACCTCGCGAAATCCTGTGCACTCGACGGATGTCCGAGCCAGTAGCCCTGCGCCAGGTCGCAACCGCGTTCGCGCAGGATCGCGTACTGACCTTCCTTCTCCACGCCTTCGGCGACGACGGTGATGCCGAGTGAATGCGCCATCGCGATGATCGCGGTGGTCAGGGCAAGGTCGTCGGGATCGCGCAGCACGTCCGCGATGAAACTGCGGTCGATCTTGACGCCATCGACCGGCACGCGGCGCAGGTGGCTCAGGCCGGAGAAGCCGGTGCCGAAGTCGTCCAGCCACACCTTGACGCCGATGCTGCGCAGTCGCGACAACAGCGTGCTGGCATGGAACTCGTCGCCGATCACCGCGGTTTCGGTCAGTTCCACGTGCAGTTGCGATGCCGGCAGGCCGGTTTCCTTCAGGCAGGCTTCGACCAGGCCGGGCAGTTCGGCGCTTCGCAGCTGGCGCGGCGACACGTTGACCGACACGAACAGCGGCTCCTGCGTGGTGAATTCATCATGCCATCGCTTCGCATCGCGGCAGGCCACGCGCAGCACCTGCGGACCGATGCTTTCGATCAGTCCGCTCTGCTCGGCGACATCGATGAACACCGCCGGCGAAACCATGCCCTGCTCCGGATGATGCCAGCGCAGCAGCGCTTCGGCACCGACCAGCCGGTTGTCGACAAGGCGATAGACCGGCTGGTAGGCCACGCTCAGTTCGCCGCGCTCCCAGGCACCACGGAGCTCCTGTTCCATGCGCACGCGGCGCTCGACCGCCTGGTCCATCGCGCGACTGTAGAAGCGGTAGCAGTTCTTGCCGGCGACCTTGGCCTGGTACATCGCGATGTCACCGTTCTTCATCAGCATCGTCGCGCTGGAAGCATCTTCCGGAAACAGGGTGATGCCGATCGAGGTGCCGAGAAACACCTGACGATCGTGGATCACGATCGGCCGACTCAACTCGGACACCAGGTTCTCGGCCAGGCGGCTGGCCTTGTTTCGCACTTCGTCGCCGGGCAGCACGGAGCTCTGCAGCAGGATCACGAATTCGTCGCCGCCGAAACGCGCCAGCTGCGCGTCCTCGCCGCCAAGGCGCTCCACCGCCGCGCGGATGCGCGTTGAGAACTGCACCAGCACTTCATCGCCGGCTTCGTGGCCGAGCGTGTCGTTGACGCGCTTGAAGTCGTCGATGTCGGCGAACAGCAATGCCAGCTGCTTGCCGACGCCGCGCAGTTCGAGCAGGCGCTGGTCGAGGCTCTCGCGAAAGGCAAGCCGGTTCGACAGGCCGGTCAGCGCATCGGTATAGGCCATGCGGCGGATGTCGCGGTCGTGGCGCGCCACGCTCTGGCTCATGCGCTCGAAGGCACGCACCAGATCGCCGACTTCGTCGTTGCGATAGCTGACCGGCACCGAGCCGCCGAAGCGCCCGGCTTCGATCTCGCGCGCTGCATCGGCCAGACGCCGCACCGGCACGATCAGGGTGCGCTGGATCACCCACACCACGCCGATGCCCAGCGCCAGCAGCGACAGCATCAGCGCGATGACCAGTGCACGATGGCGACTGCTGAGTTCGGCAAGACTGGCGCGCAGGCCGGCACTGGCGCGCTCTTCATTCGCGCTCATCTGGGCCAGCGAGAACCCGATGCGCACGCCGCCGATGCGCTGGTCGCCGAGCTCGATCGGGCTGGATACATCCACGACATCGTCGGTCCACTGCGCATGCAGTCCGCGCGCGCGCACGACTTCGTAAGCCAGCGGATCCTGCATCGGCCGGCCATAGGTCGGGATGTCGCCCGAGCCATCATGAACGATGCGCCCCTGCGGATCGTAGACCAGTACGTAACTGATGCCCGGCTGGCGCAGCGTGTCGCGCGCAAGCGCACCGATCGCGTCGAGGTCGAAGTAGTACAACGGATTGGTCAGATTGTCAGCGAGCTGAGTCGCCGTCGATTCGCCGCGCCGGCGCAACGCGTCGATCATCTGGTCGTGCATGGCCTGGCGACTGATGCGGGTGATCTCGGACTGCGTCAGTGTCTGGCGCTGCCACAACAGGATCATCATCGTCGTGAAAAGCAGCAGTGCCAGCCCCATCAGCGCCAGCAACTGCATCTGCAGACCGATGCGGAAACGCTTCATTCCACCTCCGCGCGCACCCGCGCCACGCCCTTGCGCAGGTGCTTGAGCGCATGTTCGGAGTCAGGATCGATCGGCAGGAAGCGGGTCGTCTTGAAGAAGCGCAGCAGCGCGTCGCGGGCATCGGGATCGTCCGCTGCCTGGATCAGCACCTCGCGAAGGCGCGCCTCGACCCTGGGATCGAGGTTCCCGCGCACCACTTCCACCGCACGCGGGTATTCGGGCGTGCGATGCAGGACCTGCAGCTCGCCACGATAGCTGGACGGCATCCGCTGCGGGTTGCCCCAATCCAGGTTGCTCATCACGCCGACGTCGACCAGCCGCTTGTGCACCCAGTTGGCGATGTTGAGCTCGGAGCGCGCGAACACGAAGCCGACCGTGTCGTCGCCGGGCTTGTCCATCGGCGACATCAGCAACTCCAGGCCCATGCCGCGCTCCAGCAGTTCCGCGGCCGGCACGAAATAGGCGCTGGTCGAACCGGTGTTCTGGAACGCCACGCTGCGGCCGCGCAACTGGTCGAGCGAAGTGAGCCCGCTGTCTCGGCGCGCGAAGAACAACGTGCGGTAATGGCTGACCCCGTCGCGCTCGGTCATCAGCAGCAGACGGGCGTTGGCGCGCTCGGCCAGCGCCACGCCGGTACCCGAGGTTTCGGTGACCCAGTCGACGCGGCCGCGGCGCAGGTAGCTGGCCATCTGCCGGGCGTCGCGCGCCATCAGGATGCGGCCTTCGCGAATGCCGACGCCGGCCATGCGCGGCACCACGTAGTCCAGCAGCGGCTTGAGCTGCTCGTAGTGGGCCTTGGGGTCGTCGCTGATCCGCCCCAGCACCAGCACGTGCGGATCATCGACCGCCCGTGCGGCGGACCAGGGCAGCAACATCGCCACGGCCAACAATCCGGCGGCGAGTCGCGCGGTCAATGCGGCCAAGATGCGGGTCCCCGGGATTGCGACGGGTGAGCCTAGCCTAACCGGCGGGCGGCGGACAACGAATTCGCCGCTCTTTGCTGGACGACCTTCAGCCCGGCCCGGTTTCGGTGGCGATGGTGTCGAGGCTGAAGCCGCTTCCGCAGGATTGGCCGGTTCATGCCTTGCGTGCCAGCATGGCCATCCGCTGCGTGTCGGCCAGGATGCCGCGCAGCAAACGCACCTCCTTGGCATCGAGGTTGGCGCGCAGGTACAGGCGGCGCAACTTGCGCATCGCCGACTCCGGCGCGCGCCCCTTATGGAAGTCGATCTCGTCCAGCGCCTGCGCGAGCTGCGCGAACAAGCCTTCGAGTTCGGCATGCGGAGCCAGCACGCGCGCTTCCGGGGAGGCGTCGGCGGCCGTCCGCTCGAGCTGAGCCAGGCGTAGTTCGTAGGACAGAACCTGGACCGCGGCGGCCAGGTTGAGCGAGCTGTAGCCCGGATCGGCCGGGATGTGCACCGCCGCATGGCACAGCTGCAGTTCCTCGTTGCTCAACCCGGTGCGTTCGCGCCCGAACACCAGCGCCACCTCGGCATCGCCGGCAGCGGCATCCCAGCTCCGCGCCGCCGCTTCCCGGGGCAGCAGCTGCTCCAGCGCAACGCGCCGGTCACGCGCGGTGCAGCCCAGTACCAGCCGGCAATCGGCAACAGCCTCGGCCAGGGTTTCGAATATCGGCGCTTCGACCAGCACGTCGTCGGCGCCAGCGGCCATCGCCACGGCGTCGGCATGGGGAAAACGTTCGGGCGCCACCAGCACCAGCCGGCGCAGGCCCATGGTCTTGATCGCGCGCGCGGCCGAGCCGATGTTGCCGGGATGCTGGGTGCCGACCAGCACGATGCGGAAGCGTGAAACAGGAGTCTCCATGGATGAATGTTAAACTGCGCGCGCCGGCCTCCGCGCCGGACCGCTCTTTACCCCCGTCAGCCCTGCCCGTGCCCTGGAGGCCGTCCGCGTCATGCAAAAACCCGCAGTCACCATCATGGTCAAGGCAGCTCGAGCGGGCGGCAGCGTGCTGTTGCGTCATCTCGGCAAGCTGGACGCGCTCAACGTGGTCGAGAAGGACCGCATGGACTTCGCCAGCGAGGTCGACGGCCTTGCCGAACAGGCGATCATCAAGGAACTGAAGCGCTCGTTTCCCGACTACGGGATCCTGGGCGAGGAAGGCGGCGCGCAGAAGGCCGGCCGTGGCGGCGGCAAGTTCACCTGGGTGATCGACCCGCTCGACGGCACCAGCAACTATCTGCGCGGCTTTCCGCACTACTGCGTATCGATCGCGCTCACCGAGAACGGCGAGCCGACCCACGGCGTGATCTTCGACCCGATCCGCAACGAACTGTTCACCGCCAGTCGCGGCGCCGGTGCCGTGCTCAACGACCGCAAGATCCGCGTCGCGGATCGCAAGGAACTGGCCGGCAGCGTGCTGGTCACCGGCTTCCCGCCGCGCGAGCGCGTCCGCGCCGGCGCGCAACTGGAATGCATCCGCGAACTGCTGCGCGACGCCGAGGACGTGCGCCGCACCGGCTCGGCCGCCCTGGACCTGGCTTACGTCGCCTGCGGCCGCCTGGATGCGTACTTCGAAGCCGGCGTGAAGCCTTGGGACATCGCCGCCGGCGCGCTGATGGTGCGCGAGGCCGGCGGCCGCGTCTGCGACTATCGCGGCGCCAGCCTGGGCCGCATGGACGTGGTCAGCACCACCGTCGGCCAGATCGTTGCCGGCAACGTCAAGGTGGTCGACCCGCTGCTGAAGACGATTGCATCGTCGGGGTATGCGAAGACGTTTGGATGACAAATCCTGCAGGGCGGCGCCTGTCGCCCTGCAAAACCACGATGCACAAAAAAGGCCGCGCATTGCGCGGCCTTTTTTTGGTGAAGCACAGCCGCTTACGGTCTGCGCGCCAGCGCGGCCTCGTCCTTGGCCTTGGGCATCAGGTCCTGCTTGCTGACCTGCAGCGGACCAATGGTCAGCAACGGGCAGGCGACGAAGATCGACGACAGCGTGCCCAGCACGATGCCGATCATCTGCGCCTCGGCCATGCCCTGCAGCGAGCCGCCGCCGTACAGGTACAGCGCGAGTACGGTCAGGAACGCAACGAACGAGACGATGATCGTGCGCGACAGGGTCTGGTTGATCGAGGCGTTGAGGATCTCGCGCGGCGGCGCGCGCATCGCACGGAAGTTCTCGCGCACGCGGTCGAAGACCACGATCTTGTCGTTGATCGAGTAGCCCAGCGCCGACAGGATGCCGGCCAGCACGGTCAGGTCGAACTCGTGCTGGGTCACCGCGAACCAGCCGGCGACGATAATGATGTCGCTGAGCGTGGTGATGATCGCGGACACCGCGAACTTCCACTCGAAGCGGAACGAGATGTAGGCCAGGAAGCCGACCATCACGAACAACAGCGCCCAGATGCCGTTCCAGGCCAGTTCCTTGCCGACCTGCGAGCCGACATAGCCGCTGCTCATCCGTTGCGCGGGATTCCCGGCGCTGGTGACGATGCTGACCACGTGGTCGGCGATCTGCGTCGGATCGGTCTGCTGGCCCGCGCCCTCCTTGCCCTGCAGGCGGATCAACAGGTCGTTGCCGGAGCCGAAGGTCTGCACCTGCGCGCTGGTGTAACCGGCATCGGCCAGCTTGCTTCGCACGGCATCGACGTCCGCCAGCTTGGCGAAGCGCACTTCCACGGACGTGCCACCGGTGAAGTCGAGTGCGAAATTGAACTGCATCGTCGCGATCGCCACGATCGAGGCCAGCGTCAGCAGCGCCGCCACCGTCAGCGACACCCAGCGCATGCGCATGAAGTCGATCTTGGTGCCGTACGGGATCAGGTTCAACGGGAATATCTTCATGGTCGTATTCTCCGTCAGATCGCGACTGACTTGATTTTGCGACGGCCGCCGTAGATCAGCGTGGCGATGCCGCGCGACACCGAGACCGCGGTGTACATCGAGGTCAGGATGCCGAGGATCATCGCCACTGCGAAGCCCTTGATCGGCCCGGTGCCGAACGCGAACAGGGCGATGCCGGCCAGCAACGCGGTGAGGTTGGCGTCGGCGATCGTCCCGGAGGCGCGGTCATAACCAGTGGCGATCGCGGTCTGCGGCGGCAGGCCAGCACGCAGTTCCTCGCGTATTCGCTCGTTGATCAGCACGTTGGCGTCGACCGACATGCCCACGGTCAGCGCGATGCCCGCCAGGCCCGGCAGGGTCATGGTGAAGCCGAGCATCGACATCAGCGCGACCACCATCAACAGGTTCAGCATCAGCGCCACGCAGGTGATGATGCCGAACATGCGGTAATAGATCAGAAAGAACACCAGCGCGAACGCGAACGAGTACAGCACCGCGCGCAGGCCGCGCTCGACGTTCTCCTTGCCGAGGCTGGGGCCGACGACGCGCTGCTCGACGAAGTCCATCGGTGCGGCCAGCGCACCGGCGCGCAACAGCAGCGCCAGGTCGGCCGCTTCCTTGGTGCTTTCCAGGCCGGTGGTCTGGAATTCGCGGCCGAGCGTGCTCTGGATGGTCGCCACCGAGATCACCTGTTCGCGGGTGCGGGTGGTGCGCACCTCCTTGCCGTCGACCATCTTCACTTCGGGAATGCGTTCGGTGTAGACCACCGCCATCGGCTTGCCGACGTGCTGGCTGGAATAGTCGAACATGCGCTGGCCGCCAAGGCTGGTCAGGCGCACGCGCACGCCGGGCGTGCCGGTTTGCGCGTCGAAGAACGAGGAGGCGTCCTGCAACTGGTCGCCGGAGGCGATGATGCGCTTGTTGAGGATGATCGGGATCGGCTTGCCGTCGGGCCCGAGTTCCTTGCGGTGGAAGATGCGCCCCTCCGGCGGCACCGTGCTCGGCTCGTAGGGATTGCCTTCCTGGACCACGCCGCGGTATTCCAGTGTCGCCGTCGCGCCGAGGATGCGCTTGGCCTGAGCGGTGTCCTGCACGCCCGGCAGCTGCACCACCACGCGTTCGCTGCCCTGGCGCTGGATGATGGGCTCGGCCACGCCGAGTTCGTTGATGCGGTTGCGCAGCGTGCCGACGTTCTGCTCGATGGCGCTCGCCAGCGTCTTCTGCAGTTCTTCCTCGGGCACGGTCAGGCTGATGCGGTCGCCTTCGATGTCCATGGCCAGCGTCGGCAGGTCGCGCGCGATCAGCTGCCGGGCCTTGTCGGCATCGGCCGCATTGCCGAGCATCACCCGCAGCGAGTTGTCGCCGAGGCGCTCGACCGAACGATAGGGGACGCGGTTGTCGCGAAGCACCACGCGCAGGTCTTCCAGATAGGCCTCGAAGCGCTTGTCCAGCGCGGCCTTGCGGTCGACCTCCATCAGGAAGTGCACGCCGCCCTGCAGGTCCAGACCCAGCAGCATCGGCTTGGCGTTGATCGCCTCCAGCCACGGCGGCACCGTCGATGCCAGGTTGAGCGCGACCACATAACCATTGCCCAGGTCAGCCAGCGCATCGGAAGCCCTGGTCTGCGCGTCCGGGCTGTCCAGGCGCACCAGCAGGTTGCCGTCCTTGCCGACCTCGATCGCCTTGGGGGTGACCCCGGCGGCCTTCAGTGCGGCATCGACCTTTCCGCGCAGCGCGGCGTCGATCGTGGCACCGCGATTGGCGGTGATCTGCACCGAGGGATCCGACGGGAACAGGTTGGGCAGCGCGTACAGCGCACTCACCAGCACCACGACCAGGATGACGACGTATTTCCAGCGCGCGTATTCGAGCATCGGCAAGACCCGCGCGCGACCCGCTGGCCGCGCGCATCAGAGGTGGAAACGAGGGATCAGGCGGACTTGAGCGTGCCCTTGGGCAGTACGTTGCCGACCGCGCCCTTCTGCACGCGCACGCGCACGTTGTCGGCGATCTCGACGGTGATGAAGCTGTCGCCGATGTCGCTGACGGTGCCGGCGATGCCGCCGTTGGTGATGACCTCATCGCCCTTGGACAGCTTCTCCAGCATGGCGCGATGTTCCTTGGCGCGCTTCATCTGCGGACGGATCATCAGGAAGTACATGATCGCGATCAGGATGATCGGGAACAGCAGCCCGGACAGGCCACCGCCGAACAGGCCGCCGGGGGCTGGCTGGCCCGCAGCCTGGGCATACGCGGGGGAAATCAGCAGGTCGATCAGGTTCATCGGAATCATCCATCGGCGCAAAATAGCTGGGAATTATGCCATGTAGCCGCAGCATCGGGCTTTCAAGCCTCCTGGGGCCGCGGATCCTCCCGGTTTCGCAGAGGACGGCGCCCAGGTGGACAAGGGTTCGGCGCGCCGTGAACCTGTTCCTGCGCGCCGAACCCTTACCCGTTAGCCGTGCCGGGAGGGAGAGAGCTCAAGCACGGGCTGCATGGAAGGACAGCCTGAAGGTGGCAAAGGTTCCCTGCTCGATCGCGGCGCGCATGTCGGCCATCAGCTTCTGGTAGTACCAGAGGTTGTGGAGGGTGCCCAGGATCGGTGCCAGCATCTCGTTGCAGCGGTCCAGGTGGCGCAGGTAGGCGCGGCTGTAGCCATTGCTGCAGGTGTAGCAGCCGCAGCCGGCTTCAATCGGGCCCGTGTCGCGCTCGTACCTGGCATTGCGGATGCGCACCGTGCCGGTGCCGGTGAAGTAATGGCCGTTGCGTGCATTGCGGGTGGGCATCACGCAATCGAACATGTCGACGCCGCGCGCGACCGCTTCCACCAGGTCCTCCGGCCGGCCGACGCCCATTAGGTAACGCGGGCGGTCCTGCGGCAATTGCGGGGCGGTGTGGTCGAGCATGTCGTTGCGCTCGGCCTCGGTCTCGCCCACCGCGAGTCCGCCGATGGCGTAGCCGTCGAAGCCGATCTGCTGCAAACCTTGCGCCGAACGCGTGCGCAGCTCGTGGTGCACGCCGCCCTGGACGATGCCGAACAATGCGGCATCATTGCCTTCATGCGCCTTTTTCGAGCGCTCCGCCCAACGCAGCGACAGCTCCATCGACTGCTGCACCACGCCCAGGCCCACCGGCTTGCCGTCGACATGCACCGGCGGACATTCATCGAAGATCATCACGATGTCCGAGTCCAGCACGCGCTGGATGCGCATGCTCTCCTCCGGGCCCAGGAACACGGTGGAACCGTCGGTCGGTGCGGCGAAGGTGACGCCCTGCTCGGTGATCTTGCGGCGATGCGCCAGCGAGAACACCTGGAAACCGCCGGAATCGGTCAGGATCGGCCCGTCCCAGCGGGTGAAGCCGTGCAATCCGCCATGCGCCTCGATGACCTCCAGACCCGGCCGCAGGTAGAGATGAAAGGTATTGCCCAGGATGATCTGCGCACCGAGCGCGCGCACCTGTTCCGGCAGCACACCCTTGACCGAGCCGTAGGTGCCGACCGGCATGAACGCCGGCGTTTCGACAGTGCCGCGCGGGAACGCGAGGCGGCCACGGCGGGCAGGACCATCAGTGCCCAGCAGTTCGAAGGACATGCGGCTCATGGCTGATCCTCTCTACCCGTCATCCCAGCGAAAGCTGGGACCCACCTTGATCTTTTTGGGTCGAGGGAAAATAGCCAAAGCAAAATGGGTCCCAGCTTTCGCTGGGATGACGCCGTCGAGAAAGAACGATGATGACGCATCACTTCGACGTTTCCGGGAACAGCAGCATCGCATCGCCGTACGAGAAGAACCGGTAGCGCTCGCGCACCGCATGCGCATAGGCGGCGAACACGCGCTCGCGACCGGCAAACGCCGAGACCAGCATCAGCAGCGTGCTCTCCGGCAGGTGGAAATTGGTCAGCAGCGCATCCACCGAACGGATCCGGTAACCGGGGAAAATGAAGATCCGTGTCTCGCCGGCGAACGGCAGCAGCGCGCCGTCGTGCATCGCCGATTCCAGCGCGCGCACCACGGTGGTGCCCACTGCGATGATCCTGCCGCCGGCAGCGCGCGTGCGCCGCGCCTGTTCGACCAGTTCGGCGCCGACATTGAGCCATTCGCTGTGCATGCGATGTTCGCGCACATCGTCGACGCGCATCGGCTGGAAGGTGCCGGCGCCGACATGCAGCGTGACATGGCCGAACTGGACACCGCGCTCGCGCAGCGCCTGCAACAGCGCCTCGTCGAAATGCAGGCCGGCGGTCGGCGCCGCGACGGCACCCACCGCGCGCGCGAACACGGTCTGGTAGCGCTCCGCATCGTCGGCATCCGGCTCGCGCTGGATGTACGGCGGCAGCGGCAGGCGCCCGGCGCGCAGCAGCCACGACTCCAGCGGATCGTCGACATGGAAACGCAGCAGGTAGAACTCGCCGTCGCGACCCAGCACCTCGACCTCGCCGCCGGCATCCAGCGCGATGCGTCCGCCCGGTTTCGGCGACTTGCTGGCGCCGATCTGCGCGCGAGCCTCGTTGCCGGGCAGCAGGCGCTCGATCAGGATCTCGACCCGACCGCCGCTGGACTTGGTCCCCAGCAGCCGTGCTGGAATCACCCGCGTGTCGTTGAACACCAGCAGGTCGCCTGGCTGCAGCCATTGCGGCAGGTCGCGCACGTGCTGATCGGCGAGCGGTTCCGGCGCCGGCGGCACGCACAGCAGGCGGCTGGCCGAGCGTTCCGGCAACGGCGTCTGCGCGATCAGTTCGGCGGGCAGGTCGTAATGGAAATCGGTTTTCTTCAAGATGGCAGGCGCAACCTAGGGGCGCGCATTGTAAGCGGCCTCGCGTCCGCTCCCCGCGAGGCCGTCGCGCCGGTGTCAGCGTTCGAACTTGGTCGACAGCACCAGCGACGACGTGGTGCGCTCGACGCCGTCCAGCGCGCCGATCCGGTCGGTCAGCGCGTCCATGTCGCCGATCGTCGGCACCACCGCCACCGCGACCAGGTCCCAGCCGCCGCTGAGCGACTGCAGGCTGCGCACCTCGCGCATCTGCCGCAGCGCCTCGACGACGGCGGGCATCTGCTTGGGGTAGACGGTGATCATGATCAACGCGCGGATCCGCTCGCGCTCGAAGTCGTCGTTGACCCGCACCGTATAACCGGCGATGACGCCCGAGCGCTCGAGCCGCTCCAGCCGGCTCTGCACCGTGGTCCGCGACAGCTGCAACCGTCGCGCGATATGCGCGGTCGATGCGCGTGCGTTTTCGCGCAGCAGCGACAACAGGGCCTCGTCGGCGCCGGTCAGCTTCATGATTGTCCATCCGTGTCGTCGATATGACGAAAATCTACGTTAGTTTTGCGCAGATCGCACCTGTCAATTGACGAAAACCTGTCGATAATAGAAGGCCGGCCACTGCCTGACGGCTTTCGGCCCCACGAACCCGGAGGAACGCACGATGTCCGTGACCGACAAACTCGCGCCGCTGCGCGCCCACACCGGCCAGCGCCGCACCCACGGCCTCGACGACGCCACCCTCGCCCGCTTCGCCTCGCATCCGTCGCTGCTCGAGGCGATCGATGCGGCCGTCGCCGAATACGAGCGCGTGCGCAGCGAATTCCCGGAACTGCTGAACCTCGACGAGGGTGCGCAGGTGGATGCGCTGCAGGAAGGCTTCGTCAACTTCTACCCGCACGATGCCGTCAACCCCTACGTCGCGCTGGCCGCGCGCGGGCCCTGGGTGATCACGCTCAATGGCGCGGTGCTCTACGACTGCGGTGGCTACGGCATGCTCGGCTTCGGCCACACGCCGCAGAAGATCATGGATGCAATGGCCAAGCCGCAGGTAATGGCCAACATCATGACCCCGAACCTGTCGCAGCTGCGCTTCGCGCGCGCCATGCGCAACGCGATCGGCCAAGGCCGCGGCAGCTGTCCCTACAGCAGGTTCCTGTGCCTGAATTCCGGCTCCGAGTCGGTGGGACTCGCCGCCCGCATCGCGGACATCAACACCAAGCTGATGACCGATCCGGGCGCGCGTCATGCCGGCCGCACAGTCAAGCGTCTCGTGGTCAAGGGCAGCTTCCACGGCCGCACCGATCGTCCGGCGCTGTATTCCGACTCCAGCCGCAAGACCTACCTGCAGTTCCTGGCCAGCTATCGCGGCGAGGATTCGGTGATCGCGATCGAGCCCTACGACATCGACGCGCTGAAGAAGGTGTTCAGCGATGCCGAAGCCAATGGCTGGTTCATCGAGGCGATGTTCCTGGAGCCGGTGATGGGCGAAGGCGACCCGGGCCGCTCGGTGCCGCCGGCGTTTTACGCCGCTGCGCGTGCGTTGACCAAGGCGCATGGCGCGCTGTTGCTGGTTGATTCGATCCAGGCGGGCCTGCGCGCGCAGGGCGTGCTGTCGATCGTCGACTACCCGGGTTTCGAGGCGCTCGAAGCGCCGGACATGGAAACGTATTCGAAGGCGCTCAACGCCGCGCAGTATCCGCTGTCGGTACTGGCCGTGACCGAGCATGCCGCCGGGCTGTACCGCAGCGGCGTATACGGCAACACCATGACCACCAATCCGCGCGCGCTCGACGTCGGCTGCGCGGTGCTGGAAATGATCACACCGGAGCTGCGCGACAACATCCGCGACCGCGGCCGCGAAGCCGTGGAAAAGCTGGAGAAGCTCAAGGGCGAACTCGGCGGGCTGATCACCAAGGTACAAGGCACCGGCCTGCTGTTCTCCTGCGAGCTCGACCCGAGCTACAAGGGCTACGGCACCGGCTCCAGCGAGGAATGGCTGCGCGAGCATGGCCTCGGCGTGATCCACGGCGGCGCCAACTCGCTGCGCTTCACCCCGCATTTCGCGGTGCGCAGCGACGAGATCGAGCTGCTGGTGAACATGGTCAAGCGCGCACTGCTGGAAGGCCCACGTCAACAGCAAGTCGCCGCCGCGTAACCCCGGCTTTTTTCAAACTGAACGTTACGCGTCGCACTTTGCACGCACCTGCGACCAGACTTCGAAGCGAGGACAAGAAACCCGGCAGCATAGGCAGCAGCCTCAGTTCGTGCGTCCAGGACTAGCGCGTGCCAATGCAGGCTCCAGGCCCTTTCTTTACTCCGGGCATCCTGCCCTTCGCCCCTTCGGGGCCGGCTTCGCCGTTCGCGCCGCTCTGCGGCGCAGTGGTTACTTTCTTTGGGCCAGCAAAGAAAGTGACCCGGGCGCGCAGCGCACGGAAGCTTTGCTCCGATCCGTAACCGGCAAGCGAAGCGACAAGGTCGAGTCGAGCGTATTTCCCAGTGCGCTTCGCTTACCTGGGCTACGGTCGGGCCGATTCCGCGCTAGCCTAGCCGCATGAAGGTCGTCGAGATCCGCCACCCACTGGTGCAGCACAAGCTCGGCCTGATGCGCCGCGCCGACAACAGCACCAAGACGTTCCGCGAACTGTCGTCGGAAGTGGCGACGCTGCTGACCTACGAGGCCACCGCCGATCTCGAGACCGAGGATGTGCAGGTACAAGGCTGGGCCGGCACCGTCGATGTGCGCCGGCTCAAGGGTCGCAAGATCACCCTGGTGCCGATCCTGCGCGCCGGCCTGGGCATGCTTCCGGGCGTGCTCGAACTCATTCCCGCCGCCAAGGTCAGCGTGGTCGGCCTGCAGCGCGACGAAACAACGCTGGGCGCCGTCGCCTACTACGAAAAGCTGGTCGGCGACCTGCAGGACCGCACGGCATTGATCCTGGACCCGATGCTGGCCACCGGCGGCACGCTGATCGCTACCGTCGACCGGCTCAAGGCGGCCGGCGCGCTGCGGATCAAGGGACTGTTCCTGGTCGCGGCACCGCAGGGGTTGGACGCGCTCGCCGCCGCGCATCCGGATGCCGAGGTCTATACGGCCTCGATCGACCACGGCCTCAACGAGAAAGGCTACATCCTGCCGGGCCTGGGCGATGCCGGAGACAGGATCTTCGGTACGCGCAACGACTGATCACCAGCCGGGCCGCTCAACGATGGCGACCGCGCATCAGGATCACGATGACAAGGATCGCCAGCAGGAAGACGCCGGCGCCGATCAGCCAGCCCAGGGTGCGCTTGTCGAGCCAGCTCGCGGGCACCCCGGCTGCCTGCGGCGCGACTTGGTCACTAAACTGTGGCTGCAGTTTCCAGACGCCGCCCTGCAACTCGACGCGGCCTTCCAGCGCCGGCAAATCGAGTTCGCGCCAGGTCACGCGCAGGTCGCCGATCTGCGGATCGAGCGGGTTTTCCGCACTGCCCAGACCATCGCCTTCGGGCTGGAAGGTGGCGGACAAGTTGCCAGGCAAGGCTGAAAAATTCGGGCGGAACGTGCGCCATTCACCGAGGTGTGCGACGACTTCCGGATCCACAGGCTGGCCATCGAGTGTCACCCGGTTGGCCAGGATGCGGCGGCTCGCCAGTGGCAATACCGCCGGATTCATGTGACCCGGCGCGAACAAGGCCGAGGCGATCGGAACCGCGCTCCATACCTTTTCGTAGCCATGGCCGGTGTCGCGCCACTGGTACATCTCGACCCGGCGCTCCAATCCGAACCGGCGCGACACCACCCCGAATTCGGCATCGCGCGGCGGTTTGTCCACCTGCGGATGTCCGACCGGCACCGTTTGCGCCATCGCAGGATCCGCGGACAGGGCGAATCCCGACAGCGACACCCACAACAGCCAAGCGAAACGGTTCATGCCATCAACGGCCGCGCGTGCAGTTCGCCCACTTCATTGGTAGTGCCGTACCGGCCCTTGTCGTCGCGCGTGACCCTCGCCAATGCGCAGTCAGGGTCATGGGTGAAGAACAGATGCACGTCGCGCGCCAGCTTGTCGGCCAGGAACTCGCGTTTCTCGTCGATCAGCAACTCGGCGTTGCGGTCGTAGCCCATCGTGATCGGCACATGCACCCACGGCCGACCAGGAATCAGGTCCGCGCAGAACACGACGCCGCCATGCGTCTGGCCGTCGACCTGCTCCGGGCCGACGATCTCGGCCAGCATCAAGCCGGGCGTATGGCCATCGCTGTAATGGAAACGCACGCTGTCGCCGAGCGCGCGCGAATGCGTGCTGTCGACGATTTCCAGGCGACCGCTCGCCTGAAGCAGGCCGGGCAATTCGGGAATGAAGCTGGCGCGGTCGCGCGGATGCGGATCGCGTGCGCGATCCCAACACGCGGCACTGACCAGGAAAGTTGCATTGGGGAACAGCAGCTGCGGCGCACGGCCTTCCTGCCACGGCGCGAGCAGTCCACCGGCATGGTCGAAATGCAGATGGCTGAGCACCACAACATCGATGTCCTCGTGTGCGAACCCGGCCTCGCGCAGCGAATCGAGCAGCACGTGGCGATCCTCGACCACGCCATAACGCTCGCGCAGTTTCGGTTCGAAGAACGCGCCGATACCGGATTCGAACAACACCGTCCTGCCATTGAGCGGAGCGGCCAGCAGTGCGCGGCAGGCCAACGGCACGCGGTTGAGCTCGTCCGGCGGCAGCCATCTGGACCAGACCGCGCGTGGCGCATTGCCGAACATGGCGCCGCCGTCCAGCTTCTGGGAATTGCCGAGCAGGGACCAGAATTTCATGGCATGACTCATGCTGCGATCGCTTGTCCCATTATCCCATTTCAACAGAGGCCTGTTGCACGGTCGATGCATTTGTGGCCCACTCGCGACAGTCGGCAGTTCCAGGATTGGAGGCCACCATGATGAAGGCAGCGATCGCGGCAACTGGCTGCATGTTGACCTTGGTTTCGGGATGGACCCCTGCCACAGGCAGCGAATCCTCCACGCAGCCGCCCCCACGTTGCTCTCAGACCGTAGAACGGTACTTCCCGGGCGACTACTACTTCTGCGCGGGAAGCAGGGCTTTCAGCAAAGGCGACTACGAACATGCCCTCAGCATGTACGAGTCAGCCGCCGCCTGGGGCGACAAACGCGCGCAGTTCAATCTCGGATTGATTCATTTTCGGGGCGACCATATTCCTGTGAACCAGCCATTGGGGCTTGCATGGCTGGCGCTGGCCGCGGAAAGGCCAGACGCCAAACTGGAACGCGAAGTGTTGGCCACTTCCTATTCGTCCGTGTCACCGGAGGTACGCCGGCAGGCGGACGCTTTATGGAACATGATGAAGAGCAAGTACGGTGATCGTATGGCGTTGGAGCGGGCACGAACGCGTTTCGACCGAGAAACCCGGCACATCCAGCACCTGAAGACGAGCGACCCCTTTGCTTCCGTCGCCATAAGAGGCATGGGGCATGGTGCGGGTCTCAGTCGGGATACCGGTTTGGGCTATATGGGGCCTTTGGGTTCGGTAGGTGGTCTCGCCAAAGACCTGGAAGAACGCGCCGCAACGCAATTGGATCGGCCAGACGGCAAGGTCACTGTCGGCGAACTGGAAGTCGCCGAGGACCAATCCGCTGCGCGTCGTCCCTCGAAAAAGAAGGTTGGGCAAACCAATCCGTGACGTGCTACTGCGCCTTGTCTCCACGATCAGCCGAAAAATAAAACACGAAGGCGCCATTGCTGTCCTTCGTGGCCTTGACCGGAATCGGCGCCAGTGCGCCGTCGCCGATCGCGCCTTCGCCGGTCACGTCGGGCGCGCCTTCGATCAGCCGCAGGCGGCTGCCGCGCCAGCCCTTGATCGTCAGTTTGGCGCGCTGTCCGGACGGCAGGCGCAGTGTGGCCTGTACGTCCTCGGGAATGGCAACGTTGCGACCACCGGTATCGTCGAGGTCGTCCTGCTGGAAAACGAATAGCGGCTGGCCGTCCGCTTCGACCGCGAAACGCCAGTCGGTGGTGCCGATCGAGCCGTCGTGCTGGACCGCGATGCGGTCCAGCTGCAGTTGCACCTTGTCCGAAGGCAATGCCGGCAGCGGCTTGGACGCGGCATCGTTGGCGGCCACGACGATGGGCACCGGCGCCTTGTCTGTGGCCCTGTCGCCGCGCACGTTGACATAGACCGCGGTCAGCGACGCGATCAATGCCGCGGTGCCGGTGAGGATCGCCGGGACCAGGTGGGCGACCGGTTTCTTGTCGTTGTCGGCCATGGGCGGGAATCGGGAATCGGGAATCGGGAATCGGGAATCGGGAGGAGCTTGCGGCTTTTGCTCCCTTTGGAAAAGGGGGCTACGGGGGATTTGCTGTTGATCCGGTCTTCAAGACCGAGGGAACAAGCACTCCCGTTCCCTCATCACTTCTTACTCAATGAGGAAGCTCACTTCGCGATGGCTGCGGCAGCCTTGCCCTGGCGCAGTTCCACCATTGCCCGCCCCACCGGGTTGCGCGGATCGCTGCCCCCGGAAAGGGTATTGGCCTTCCGGTTCCACAACAGGGTCTGCATGTTGCCCCAGACATGGCTCGAACCACGGCCGCCCGCGGCCTCGTCGCCTGGAAGTTCCAGGTTATGGCCCATGGCCTTGAGCGCCTTCGCGACTTCGGGCGTGAACGCGCCGGTCTCCGCGTCGATCCTGTCCGGCATCCACTGGTGGTGATAACGCGGCAACGCGGCGACAGGCTGGGCATCCAGGCCGTCGTCGAAACCGAGTACGCCGAGCAGCACCATAGTGATGATGCGCGTGCCGCCGGGCGTGCCGAGCACGGCGATGCGGTCGGCCGATTCCATGAACGTCGGCGTCATCGAGCTGAGCATGCGCTTGCCCGGCTGCGGTGCATTGGCGTCGTAACCCATCACGCCGAACGCATTCGGCGTGCCGGGCTTGAGCGCGAAATCGTCCATCTCGTTGTTGAGCAGCACGCCGGTGCCCGGCGGAATCAGGCCCGAGCCGAACAGCAGGTTGACGGTCTGCGTGGCAGCGACGCGGTTGCCATCGGCGTCGATGACCGAGAAGTGCGTGGTCTCGTCGTCTTCCAGCGGCGTCGGTTCGCCGGACAGCATGTCGCTTGGCGTCGCCTTGTGCGGATGGATGGTGGCGCGCAGACCGGCGGCGTAGTCGGCGCTGGTCAGAAGCGCCATCGGCACCTTCACGAAATCCGGATCGCCGAGATAGAACGTGCGATCGCGGAACGCACGGCGCATCGATTCAACCACGAGGTGAACGCGCTGCGCCGGCTCGAGACTATCCAGGTCCCAGCCTTCCAGGATCTGCAGCATCTGCGCCAGCGCCACGCCGCCGGACGAGGGTGGCGGCGCGGTGACGATGCGCCAGTCGCGGTACTGGAAACTGATCGGCTCGCGTTCGCGGACGCGGTAGGCCGCCAGTTCCTGGGCGGTCCAGCGGCCGCCTTCGGCCTTCACGCCGGCCAGCAGCTTGTCCGCCACGACGCCGCGATAGAAGCCATCGAAGCCTTTCGCTGCGAGCAGTTCGAGCGTTTGCGCCAGGTCCGGCTGCCTGAAGTTGTCGCCTTCCTCGAGTGGCGCGCCGCCGGCCAGGAACACCGCACGGGTTCCGGGATAGCGTTCCATCACCTCGCGTCGCGCGGTATAGCCGCGCACCAGCCGGCCGTAGACCGGGAATCCATCGCGCGCCAGCTTGATCGCCGGCGCCAGCGTGGTCTGCAGCGGCAGCTTTCCGTACTTGTCGGCAAGATGCACGAACGCAGCCGGCAAGCCGGGAATGCCGGCCGCCCAAGGGCCGTTTTCGGCGCGGTCGCGATTGAACTCGCCGTTCTCGAGCAGGTATTCCTCGGGCTTGGCCGCGGCAGGCGCGATCTCGCGCGCGTCGATGAAGACGTCCTTGCCGGTCTTTGCATCGTGCAGCAGGAAGAAGCCGCCGCCGCCGAGTCCGCTGCTGATCGGCTCCACCACCGACAAGGCGGCCGACGTGGCGACCGCGGCATCGAACGCGTTGCCGCCTTCGCGCAGCATCTTCATGCCCGCTTCGGTGGCCAGCTCATGCGCACTGGCGACAGCAATGCCAGGTGGTGGCGACGACGGCTGTTCGCGACGGGCGTCGGCGAATGCCGCCACAGGAAGCAACAGGCCGGCGAGCAATACCAGGCCTGCGATGCGAATTGACTTCATGCGAATTCCCATAAGGCGAGTTTCATGAGTTCCCGATGCCATTCGTGGCGCAACTAATCTGGCTTCGGTTCGGTCGGCTTAGCCATCCATGGCGGGGCGTCCGGGGCCGCAGCCGATGCCGACAGGACATCGGCTGGATGCGGCCCCTCGCCCTGTTGCAGCCGGCGCAGCTTGGCCAGCAATTGCGGCTCGGATTCGGGATGGTCCGGGTCGGGATCGATGCATTCGACCGGGCATACCACCACGCACTGCGGCTCGTCGAAGTGGCCGACGCATTCCGTGCAGCGTGCAGGATCGATCACGTAGATCGTTTCGCCCTGCGAGATCGCCTGGTTGGGGCAAGCCGGTTCGCAGACATCGCAGTTGACGCAGAGCTCGTTGATCTTGAGGGACATTTCAACCCGTCATTCCGTACCGCAGGTGAGGCATTTGCTGTAGCGCCCGCGAGAACCAAGCAGATCCCTCACTGCGTTCGGATGACGACTCCGCCAAAGCCGTGGCCGCCATGCGGCCACGGACGGAATCGTCATTTCGCCTCGACGAACACGTACTCGACGCCCGACGGCTCCACCACCGCCTTGACGCGCTCGTTGTCGGCAGGCGTGCCCACGTAGAGCACCTTGACGCCCTTCATCGAGCCGGGCGGCACCGTCTTGAACGACTCGATGATGATGTCGGCCATCTTCGCCGAAGCCGGCGAACCGAACACCAGCATGTTGCCTTCGATGATGCCGCGGCCGACGTCGGCCTGTGTGCGCTCCAGCAGGCGCTCGTATTCGCCGGCGAAGTCCGGCGAGGATTCGGCCGGCAGGATGTAGGCGAACGGCGGATTGGTGATGCCGGCCATGTTGCGGATGGCGATGTCCTTCAGATAGGCCTGCCAGGCCTTCTTGTCATTGTCGTCGCTAGGCTTGGCGACCGGCGCGGTGACCACAGCCTCCTTGGACGCTTCTTCCTTCTTGCACGCCGCGAACGGCAGTACCAGGCAGGCGACCAGCATCAGGCGAGAAGTAAAGTTCATGTGTTTTCCCCAGTAACAGTCATGCAATGGTGCGCTGCCATTCGGCCTGCAACGCTTTGGCCACTGCCGGCGGCACGAAAGCCGAAACGTCGCCGCCCAGGCGGGAGATTTCGCGCACCAGCGAAGAAGAGATGAAGCCGTATTGCTCGGCCGGCGTCAGGAACAGCGTCTCGACGTCCGGAATCAGATGGCGGTTCATGCTCGCCAGCTGGAACTCGTACTCGAAATCCGACACCGCGCGCAGCCCGCGCAGCAGCACGCCGGCGCCGAGTTCGGCAACGAAATGGGCCAGCAGGGAGTTGAAACCGCGCACTTCGACGTTGGCGTATTGCGCCAGCGACTCGCGCGCCAGGCCCACCCGCAATTCCAGCGGCAGCGCCGGGCCCTTGGCCGGGCTCTCGGCCACGCCGACGATCAGGCGTTCGAACAGGGGTGCGGCGCGATCGATCAGGTCGATGTGACCGTTGGTGATCGGATCGAAAGTGCCGGGGTAGACCGCGATACGCGTACTCGCCATGCTCATTCGGTCACGCTCATTCGGCAAGGGTCGCCCGTGGGCCGTCGGTAACGGACCCCAGTGTATCAGCAGCGCCGTCCGCCACGCGCCGGTACAGCGCGTAGCGCGCCTCGCGGGTGCGGCCCTCGCGGTGCAGCGACCAGCCCGGGCCCGGTACGATCGCCGAATCGGCGGGCGATTCCAGGTAGAGCCAGGCCTGCGTCGCCAGCCACGGCGCGAGCAGATCGACGACACCGGCCCACAGGTTGCCGGCGAACGGCGGATCGACGAACACCACGTCGAAGCGGCCGTGCAATGGCGCGCGCAGCAACGCCAGTGCGTCGGCACGGATCACATGGGCCCGGTCGCCGGCCTGCAGTCGCCCCACGGTCGCCTGCAGCGTCGCCACCAGTTTCGGGTCGCGCTCGACCAGCAGCGCTTCGCGCGCGCCGCGCGACAGCGCCTCCAGCCCCAGCGCACCGCTGCCGGCGAACAGATCGAGTACGCGCGCGCCAGGCAGCACCGGCTGCAACCAGTTGAACAACGTTTCGCGGACCCGGTCGGCACTGGGACGCAAGCCTTCCGCGTCGGCCACGTCGAGCCGGGTACCACGCCAATGGCCGCCGATGATCCGGACCTTCCCCGCCTGCCTGCCGTTACCGGGTCTAGTCATCTGGGCTGCCGCCGGCCTTTGTTACCATGCGCGCATTCTCCGGAATTCCAGCGCAATGGTCAGCTTTTTCCGCCGCAAGAAGCCGGAACCGGCCACTGCCGGGCCTTCCGAACGCAATTCCGCCCACGAACGCCTCAGCACCGAAGAACTCGCCGCCGCCTTTCCGGCTGCGCCCGGCGCAGCCGCGACGGATGCCGCTGATATCCCGGCAAGCACGCCTGCCGCCATCAGCCCGGAAACGGCGCCGCCAGCCGCCCCTGGCAAACCCGGCTGGCGCGAACGCCTGCGCGGCAGCACCTTCGCACGCAGCTTCGGCGGACTGTTCTCGCGCAACCCCAAGCTCGACGACGATCTGATCGACGAGATTGAAACCGCCCTGCTCACCGCCGATGTCGGCGTTACCGCGACCACGCAGCTGGTGGAACTGCTGCGCAGGCGGATGAAGTCGCGCGAGTTCGCCGACGCCTCGGCCCTGCTGGCCGCCCTGCGCAACGAACTGGTCGCGATGCTGCGCCCGGTCTCGCAGCCGCTGGTCATCGATACCGGCACTCGGCCTTTCGTGCTGCTGACGGTCGGCGTCAACGGCGTAGGCAAGACCACCACCATCGGCAAGCTGGCGCACCGCTTCAAGGACGAGGGCCGCAGCCTGATGCTCGCCGCCGGCGATACTTTTCGCGCCGCCGCCGTCGCACAGCTGCAGGCCTGGGGCGAACGCAATGGCGTTCCCGTGGTCGCTCAGGGGCAAAACGCGGACGCCGCCTCGGTCGCCTACGACGCGTTGCAGGCGGCGAAATCGCGCGGCATCGAGGTGCTGATCGCCGATACCGCCGGGCGCCTGCACACGCAGACCGGCTTGATGGACGAGCTTGGCAAGATCCGTCGCGTGCTCGGCAAGCTCGATGCTTCGGCGCCACACGAAGTGTTGATGGTGATCGACGGCACCACCGGCCAGAACGCATTGTCGCAATTGCGCCTGTTCAATGCGGCGGTCGGTGTCACCGGCCTGGTGGTGACCAAGCTCGACGGCACCGCCAAGGGCGGCGTGGTGTTCGCGCTGGCGCGCGAGTTCGGCATCCCGATCCGCTATGCCGGCATCGGCGAACGTCCGGAGGACCTGCGCGTGTTCGACGCGGACGCTTTCGTCGACGCGCTGTTGCCGGAAGCGCTCGGCGCCTGACGCCGACGTGGCACGCATGGCCGCTGAGTCGCAGCCTCCCAACCACTGGAGCGGCCGCAAGCGCGCGCTGTCCGCGGCGTTGCTGGTGTCGCTGCTGCTGGCGCTGCTGGCCGCGTACTGGTTCACCCGGCCGGCGCGCGTGTCGGCATTCATCCTTGATCGCGCCGGCGCGGCGCTGGGTCTTGAGATCACCGCCGGCGGCGCCAGCGAATACCGTCTGCTCGGCACGCCGATGCTGGTGCTGCGCGACGTGGTCGCCAGGCAACCCGGTGCGGACACGCCGTTGCTGCGTGCGCAGCGCATCCACCTGGCCCTGCCGTGGTCGACGATCCGCGCACGCGGCGCCGATCTGACCGTGGAGCGCATCGAACTGGATGCGCCACAACTGGACGTGGCCGAACTGCAGCGCTGGCTGTCCTCGCGACCCGCCGGCGACACACGCATCCCGACCCTGACCGATGGCCTGCGGGTGTCGCGCGGACGCGTGGTCGGCGATGGCTGGTCGCTGGATGCGCTCGACTTCGACCTGCCTTCGCTGTATCCCGATCGCGGCGTGCGCGCCCATGTCCGCGGACGATTCGTTGCCGAATCCGTCGGGGCGCCATTCGACCTGCAGGTCGCGTTGACCAGGCCCGCCATGGAGGCGGGCTTGGGCCTGTCCGGCCAAGTCGAGATCGAATCGCGCGACTGGCAGCTTGCGGTGAAACCCATCGTGGGTGCGCGCCTGCATTCCGGTGCGGCAGGCTTCGAACTGCAGCGCATGAAACTCGGCGCGATTGCGCGTTATCGCTCGGGCGATACCAACCTGCCTTTCGTGCTCGGCATTGCCGGACCGCTGCGCTACCACGATTCGAAGCTGCAACTCGAACCCCTTGGCAGCATCGTGCGAGGACAGGGCCCGATCCCGACGCTGCGCGCGCATGGTCGCCTGTCGTTCGGGGATGCGCTGTCACTGCGACTGACGGGATCAATGGCGGACTGGCCGGAAAGCTGGCCTGTCCTGCCCGCGCCGATCGGCGCGTCGGCATCGCCATTGCCATTCGCGCTCGATTACACCGGCGAGCCCGATTTCAGCGAAGTCGTGACGCTGCAGTTGCAACGCGACGAGACGCGCTTCAGCGGCCGCTTCCGCCTGTCCGATGTCACGGCATGGCTTGATGCCAATACTTCCGCGTCGCCATTGCCGCCGCTGGACGGACATCTGGTGACACCCACCTTGGAAGTAGCCGATGCGAAACTCGAAGGCGTCGAGATCGAGATCGACGATCCCGCTGTCGCCGACCCGGCTGTGCAATGAACGCTCCGATTAGCGACGACTTCGCAACGACGCTGCTCGCCTGGTACGACCGCGCCGGCCGTCACGACCTGCCCTGGATGCATCCGCGCACGCCCTATCGCGTGTGGCTGTCGGAAATCATGCTGCAGCAGACGCAGGTGCAGACGGTGATACCGTATTTCGAGCGGTTCATCGCCACACTGCCGACGCTGCCGGCACTGGCGGCCGCACCACAGGACGACGTGCTCGCGCTGTGGTCGGGCCTGGGCTACTACGCCCGTGCGCGCAACCTGCATGCAGCGGCCAGGCTCTGCGTCGAACAGCATGGCGGCGACCTGCCGCGCGACCTGGAAGCGCTGATCGCCCTGCCAGGCATCGGTCGCAGCACTGCCGGCGCAATCCTCACCCAGGCCTGGGGCGACCGGTTCGCGATCCTGGATGGCAACGTCAAGCGCGTACTCAGTCGCTACCACGGCATCGGCGGCTGGCCCGGCACGCCGGCCGTCGAGAAGCAGCTGTGGCGACTGGCGCAAACACATCTGCCCCGGGAACGGCTGGCCGACTACACCCAGGCACAGATGGATTTCGGCGCCACGCTGTGCACGCGCCACGATCCGGCGTGCGTGCTCTGTCCGCTGCAGGCCAAGTGCGCCGCGTTGAGTGATGGACGCGTCGCCGAATTGCCGACCGCCAGGCCCAGCAAGCCCATTCCCGAGCGCCATGCCGTGGTGCTGCTGGCTGAAGACGCGCAGTCGCGCGTGCTGCTGCAGAAGCGTCCGGCGGTGGGCATCTGGGCGTCGTTGTGGTCGCTGCCGGAAGCCGGCGACCATGACGCAGCGCGCGACTGGTTCGGCAGGCACCTGCATGGCGACTACGACAACGCGGAGGCGCTGGCGCCGATCGCGCACGCCTTCACCCATTACCGCCTGCAGTTGCAGCCGCTACGCTGGCGCGGACTTGGACTGCGCAACCTGGTGCACGACAACGGCGATCTGCGCTGGGTCGCGCGCGAAGACCTGGTAAAGCTGGGCCTCCCCGCACCGATCCGCAAGTTGCTGTTGGGCGTCGCGCAGAATCCGTAGCCCGGGCAAGCCGCAGGCCCTACCCGGTATCGCATCAGGTCAACGTTCTCGAAACGCTTTCAGCGTTTCCCGAATGCGGTCTGTCACCTTGCCCGGGCTACAATCGCGGGATGCCACGAACCATTTTCTGCGAATACGAAAAACGCGAGACCGAGGGCCTCGACTTCGCGCCCTGGCCGGGCGAACTCGGCCAGCGCGTGTTCGCCAGCATCGGCAAGGCCGCATGGTCCGCCTGGCTGGCGCATCAGACGATGCTGATCAATGAGAACCGTCTGTCGCCGCGCGATCCGAAACATCGCGCGCTGCTCGAAACCGAGATGCAGAAATTCCTGTTCGGCGATGGCGCCGAGAAACCCGCCGGGTATGTCCCGCCCGAATCCCAGGGTTGAAGCCGGGCGTTCCAGCCAAGTCCTTCGTCCGCTGGAGCGTGACGGCGCTCCGTGATCCCTTCGCGCGAGGCCCTACTTCGCGCCTGACTTTGCCGCCATGTCGACCGGGCGGATTTCCTCGATGCGACAGCTGACGATGCCCTGCGTGGTGATCCGGTCCGAGCCCACGTTCACGCGCCCATTCTGCGAAGACACCTTGACCACCGGCGAGCCGTGGCTGAAACCCAGGCACGGGCCGGACAGGCGCATGAGATAGGCCTCCTTCGGCCGCATCGTCAACAGGATGTGCTTGTCGTCGACGGTTTCCCACTTGATCGGATCGTGGTACGGAACGCTCTTGACGGCAGTGCCGGCAAGCGCCTCGTATTTGGCCAGGCGCTCGGCGCCGCGCGTGGCCTGCTTCGCGTCGCTGGCCGGCGCTGCAAGAACGAGGGCCAGCACGATCGGCAGCGTTGCAATGTTTTTCATGACAGTTCCTCGACGGATTGATCAATGACCGTCGCGGTCATGATGCATGCACGGTCGATCCCCACAACCGATCATCGCTTCCTCATTCAGCCGCGATCCGGCTTGCCGCAGTTTCGTGTGCGTTCCAATCGCGTCGCATGAAACCGTTCACGGAATTTTCATCGCTGCGCCGACGATGTCCTCGTTACTTTTCGGCTTCCTTTCCGGCCTTTTCCGCTTCCCTCATCGCCACCAGGTCGATGGCGCGGATCTCCTCGATCTTGCAGGTCATGTGCCCGCCCACCGTGACCCGATCGAATCCCGCACTCACCCGCCCCGCCGCGGAGCTGATCGCCAGCACCGGCGAACCGCGATGGTCCCGCACGCAGGGACCTGCGATCTGCATCAGGTATGCCACCTTCGGGCGCATCGTCACCAGGATGTTCTGGTCGTCGATGACTTCCCAGTTCATCGGCGTGTAGTAGGGAATGTTCTTGAGCGGCTCGCCGGCGAAGGGCTCATAACGCGCGAGGCGCGCAGCATCGCGCGGACGTTCGTATGCGAACCCCGACGTGACCGACAGGGCCAGTGCCGATGCGACCAGCAGCAAGGAAACGTGCTTCATGGACGACCTCCTTCGTGATGGATGGGAACCTGCCGGCGGCATAATGCACGGTCTCCCGGCAAGCGCGGATCAAGGGCCACGGCACCATTCAGGCACGATCCCGCTTGCCACCCGAAGCCCGCATCCGTATCATCTCGCGCTCGCTCGGCATACGCCGGACCGCCGCGGAAGCTTCCGCCAACTCCGGCGAACTGGCCTGGATCGCGAGCATTGGCCGGGTAGCTCAGTTGGTAGAGCAGGGGATTGAAAATCCCCGTGTCGGGGGTTCGATTCCCTCCCCGGCCACCATTGCGTGGCAAAGTAGACCGAGACCGGACAAGGCTGCGAGCGATCGCAGCCTTTTTCATGCCCGCGCTAACCGGCGCCGGCGTCCTCACGCAAACTGAACATTCCTGCCGCGACCCTGCGCAGCCTGATCGGAGCCGCCCATGCGTCATGTCCTTGCCTTGCTGCTGGCCCTCGCCACGCTGCCTGCCCTGGCCGCGCAACCGGTCCGTTCGGTGCCGGAGCTCGACATCTCGCGCTACGCCGGGCAATGGCACGAGATCGGGCACCTGCCGGTGTTTTTCCAGCGCAAGTGCGTCGGCGACATCACCGCGTCCTACACCTTGCGCGACGACGGCATGATCGGCGTGCTCAATGCCTGCCGCACCGGAGACGGAAGCCAGGAGGCATCCGCAGGCATCGCGCGCAGTGTCGAAGGCCATCCGGGACGGCTGCAGGTGCGCTTTGCGCCGGACTGGCTGTCGTGGGTGCCGATGGTGTGGGCCGACTATTGGGTAATCGACCTGGATCCGGGTTACCAGTGGGCGGTGGTGGCGTCGCCGAATCGCAAATACCTGTGGGTGCTGTCGCGCACGCCGTCGATGGAGCGCGGCTTGTTCGAACGGATCAAGGCGCGCGCCGAGGCGATGGGCTTCGACCTGGAACCGCTGGTCATCGCAGCGCCGCTGACCTGAGCCGCCACGCGATGGCGCCGTAGTATGCTCGTCGCATCCACGAGCGGAGCGATGCGATGGGCCGTTTGAGAAACCCTATCCTTGTCCTGTTGTGCATGGCGCTTGCAGCCTGCAGCAGCGGGCCGGTGCGACGCGTGTCCGAACCTGCGGCCAGCATCCAGCAATTGACCGTGCGTGCCGACGGCAACTGGTCGGTCGAACTGCGCATCAACAATTTCAGCAGCATTCCAATGCGCTTCGACGCCATCGCCCTGCACATGAATCTGGGCAGCGCCCAGGCCGGCACGCTGCAAGGCAGCGCCGGCATCTCCGTCGGCCCGGAATCGGCGGACGTGGTCACGTTGACGCATGCGCCCACATCCGCGGCGCGGATCGCGATGGCCGATGCGCTCAGCGCCAATCGCAGCATTGCCTACGAACTCAAGGGCACGCTCGACGCGACGCCCGAACAGGGCAGCCCTCGCACGTACCCGATCGAGCGCAACAGCAGCCTGAGCCCGGTGCCCGGGTTGCCTGGCGTGATGCGCTGAAAGGCCGGGATTGGGGATTCGTGATTGGTGATTCGTAGAACAACAAACGATTCGCATCTTGCACCCCTTGCTTTCCTGCACGGCCCTCCCCAGTCCCTAAACCCTACCCCCAGATTCCCACCCATGAGCACCTATAAAGCCCCCCTCGCCGACATCCGTTTCGCGCTGTACGACGTGCTTGGTGCGGAAGCACTGTTCGCGCGACTGGGTTTCGCCGACGCCAGCCGAGACATCGTCGATGCCGTGCTCGACGAAGGCGCACGCTTCAACGAAACCGTACTGGCACCGCTCAACCGCATCGGCGACGAGGTCGGCTGCGTGTACGACAAGACCAGTGGCGATGTCACCACGCCGCCGGGTTTCAAACAGGCCTATGCGCAATACGTCGACGGAGGCTGGGCCGGCCTGACCTCGCCGATCGAATTCGGCGGACAAGGCATGCCGCATGCGGCCGGCGTGCCGCTGAAGGAGATGATCGACGCCGCCAACCTGGCCTGGGGCAACTTTCCGCTGCTCTCGCATGGTGCTACCGAAGCGCTGCTGCATCACGGCGAAGCCTGGCAGCAGGAAGTATTCCTGAAGGCGCTGGTCGACGGCCGCTGGACCGGCACCATGTGCCTGACCGAACCGCATTGCGGCACCGACCTCGGCCTGCTCAAGACACGCGCCACGCCGAACGCGGACGGCAGTCATGCGGTCAACGGCACCAAGATCTTCATCACCGCCGGCGAGCACGACTTCACCGACAACATCGTGCACCTGGTGCTGGCGCGACTGCCGGATGCGCCCGCCGGCAGCAAAGGCATTTCGCTGTTCATCGTGCCCAAGTTCAAGGTCGGCAAGGACGGCGTGGTCGGCGAGCGCAACGGCGTGCGCTGTGGCGCGATCGAACACAAGATGGGCATCCACGGCTCCGCCACCTGCGTGATCAACTTCGACGACGCGCAGGGTTGGCTGATCGGAGAACCGAACAAGGGCCTGGCGGCGATGTTTACGATGATGAACACCGCGCGCCTGGCCGTCGGCCTGCAGGGACTCGGGCTGGCCGATCGCGCGTACCAGAATGCTCTGCGCTATGCACGCGAACGCCTGCAGGGTCGCTCGCTGAGCGGCCCCAAGCAGCCGGACAAGCCGGCCGATCCAATCATCGTGCATCCCGACGTGCGGCGCATGCTGCTGACGCAGAAGGCGCTGACCGAAGGCGGCCGACTGCTCGGCTACCACGCGGCAACCCTCGTCGATGTGGTCGGACATGGCGCCGACGAACAGGAGCGCCAGCAGGCCGATGCGCTGCTCGGCTTCGTCACACCCATCGTCAAGGCCTGTCTGACCGAATGGGGCGTGGAGTGCACCTATCACGCGCTGCAGTGTTTCGGCGGCCACGGATACATCGCTGAGCACGGCATGGAACAGCTCGCACGCGATGCGCGCATCACCACGCTGTACGAAGGCACCACCGGCATCCAGGCGCTGGACCTGATGGGCCGCAAGGTGATGCAGTTGCAGGGCGCGGGCCTGCGCGTGTTCCTGGGCATGATCGAGGCGTTCTGCAAGGAACAGGAAGGCAACGAAGCGCTGCACGAATTCGTCGCGCCGCTGCGCGCCAAAGCCGGGGAGTGGCAGCAGCTGACCATATCCATCGGTCAGCGCGCGGTTGCCAACGCCGACGAAGTCGGCGCCGCGGCCTACGACTACCTGTTCTATTCCGGCTACGTCGCGCTGGCCTACTGGTGGGCGCGCAGCGTCGCCGCAGCCGAAACCTCGTCGCAAAGCGATGCGTTCAAGGCAGCGAAGCGCGAGACTGCACGCTTCTACTTCGCGCGCATCCTGCCGCGGACACAGGCGCATGCCGCGGCGATCGGCAGTGGCGCAGCTTCACTGATGTCGATGGACGTGACGCACTTCGGCGGTTGAGTTCTCCCAGCATCCGGATTCATAGAGGTTCCCTGCCCGCTTCCGTGTCGCCACGACGCCATTGCGCGGGCGTCATCCCCATGTGGCGCGCGAAACCACGCTGGAATGCGGAAGGTGAGTCGTAACCCACCGCTTCTGCCACCGTGGCGATGCTTTCGCGGCCTTCACGCAGGCGTCGCGCCGCCAGCAACATGCGCCAGCGGGCGAGATACTGCATCGGCGGTTCGCCCAGCACTTCCTTGAAGCGCGCGGCCAGGCGCGAGCGCGATGTCGCCGCTGCATGCGCAAGTGCGTCCACCGTCCAGCACCGCTGCGGTGTCTCGTGCAGCAAGGCCAACGCGCGGCCGACCAGCGGATCGCGCAGGCCAGCCAGCCAGCCGGATCCGGCCTCGGGCAACGATTCCATGTGTCGCCGCAGCGTCTCGACGAACATCAGTTCGGCCATCCGCAGACGCAGTCCCGCGGCACCAGGACGCGGCGAAAGCGCTTCCTGTTCGGCGTACGCCAATAGCGGATCGAGCGCTGGCGCGTCGGTTTGCCGCAGCTGCACCTTGAACAGACGCGGCAAAGCAGCAAACAACGGCGCGAAGGCATCACGCTCGCAACTGAGATAGCCGCACAGGGCACGTGTGCTGACGTCGCCCCTACCCCAGCGCAGGCTGCGCATCTCCGATAGCGGCGTGCCGCCGAACATTTCCGCGGCCGGTACCGGCGTGGCCTGCAGCGTGTCGCCGATGAGATAGGCATCGCCATGCGGCACCACCAGCACTTCGCCGGCCTGCACGCATAGCGCCTGTTCCGGCGGGAGCCGCGCCCAGAAATGCCCATCGAGCACGACATGGAAGGAGATCAGATGCAAACCCGGAGACGACAGTTGCGCGGCGATCGCGGTTTCCGGCCGCGCGGAAATGCACCAGGGCGTGCTGAATTCGCCGCGGAACAGAACCGCGCCGTTCAACCGCACGGCCTTGAGCACTTCGGAAAGCACGTCCATCGCCAGCCTGCCGCCACTGCCGATCGCGGCGCCCTGAGCATAGATACGGGAGTCTGGGGCATTGCCGGCCGCGGCGTCGCGGCGGAAAGTCGCAGCCAGGTCAAACAAGGGTTCCCGACATGTCGCGCCTGCTTATCCTGCTTTACGGGGGTGTTCTGCTACGGCGTATTCCTCGCCGTCTTTCTGTACGCGATACTGTTCGTGATGGGTGTGGGGGTGCCCAAGCACATCAACAGTGGCACGACCGGCGACTTCGCGACGGCACTGGCGATCAACCTGGCGCTGTTGGGCCTGTTCGCCGTGCAACACAGCGGCATGGCGCGCAAGGGTTTCAAGCGCTGGTTGACCAGGATCGTGCCGGCGCCGGCCGAGCGCAGCACCTATGTGCTGCTGACCAGCCTGGTGCTGGCACTGCTGTTCTGGCAGTGGCGGCCGCTGCCGCAGTTACTGTGGGATGTGCAGGGGCCGACGGCGCGGATGGCATTGCAGGGCCTCGCCGCGCTGGGATGGCTGCTGGTACTGGGCAGCACCTTCATCATCAGCCACTTCGACCTGTTCGGTCTGCGCCAGGTCTGGTTGCATGCACGCAATCGCGTCTATCCGGAAAACGCCCTTCGTGGTGCGTGCGTTCTATCGCCTGGTCCGCCATCCTCTGTATCTGGGCTTCGTGATCGCGTTCTGGGCGACGCCGACGATGACCTTGGGCCACCTGCTGTTCGCGATGATGACGACAGGCTACATCCTGGCCGCGATCCAGCTGGAGGAACGCGACCTGGTCGCCGCCTACGGCGACGACTACCGCGATTACCGCAGCCGCGTGCGCATGCTGCTGCCGCTGCCGAAACGGCAGCGCGAACCTGTCACCGGAGGCCTTGGCGATGACGCCTGATCACGCCGCGCGCATGCCCGGCCCACTGCCCGCCTCGACACTGGATGCGCCGCGCACGCCGGCTGCGCTACCGTGCACGACATCCACGCGTATCCTGAGGCACCACATGCGTGATCTGCTCAGCGAAGCCGCGAATCGTTCGATCGATTATCTGCAAGGCCTTGACGCACGCGCGGTGGCGCCGTCACCTGCCACCGTGACGGCACTGTCCGCCTTCGACACGCCGCTGCCCGAATCCGGCTGCGATCCCTACGAGGTGCTGGAGCAACTCGATCGCTACGGCTCGCCGGCGACGATGGCCATGGCCGGTCCGCGTTTCTTCGGCTTCGTGATCGGCGGCTCGCTGCCGGTCACGCTGGCCGCCAACTGGCTGGCCGGGGCGTGGGACCAGAATACGGGGCTATACGCGATCACCCCAGCCACCGCGCGCATCGAGGAGGTGACGCTGCGCTGGCTGATCGAACTGCTCGGCTTGCCGCCCGGCACCGGCGGCGCCTTCGTCACCGGCGCCACGGTCGCCAATTTCAGCGCACTGGCGGCAGCGCGGCACGTGGTGCTGAAACGCGTCGGCTGGGACGTGGAAGCGGACGGCCTGTTCGGCGCACCGCCAGTCACGGTCGTGATCGGCGAGGAAGCGCATCCGACCCTGGTCAAATCGCTGGGCATGCTCGGCTTCGGGCGCCACCGTGTCGTGCGCGTGCCTGCGGATTCACAGGGACGCATGCGAGCGGACAAGCTGCCCGCGATTTCCGGGCCGACCATCGTCTGCGCACAGGTCGGCAACGTGAATACCGGCGCCTGTGATCCCGTCGCCGAGATCGGCGCGCGCTTGCGCGACACCGGCGCATGGCTGCATGTCGACGGCGCTTTCGGCCTGTGGGCCGCGGCAGCGCCTGGCCTCGCGCATCTGGTGCAGGGCATCGACATCGCCGACTCATGGGCCACCGATGCGCACAAATGGCTCAACGTGCCCTACGACAGCGGCCTGGCCTTCGTACGCGATCCACAGGCATTGCGCGCGGCGATGGCGATCACCGCCGATTACCTTCCGACCGAATCCGAGTTCCGCAATCCATCCGACTACACGCCGGAGTTGTCGCGGCGCGCGCGTGGCGTCGAAATCTGGGCGGCGCTACGCGGCCTGGGCAGGCGCGGCATCGCAGAGATGGTCGAACGCAACTGCCGCCAGGCCCGGCGTTTTGCCGAAGGCCTGCGCATGAGCGGATTCGAAGTGCTCAACGAGGTGGCGTTGAATCAGGTACTGGTCGCCTTCGGCGATGCCGCGACCACGCAGCGCGTGATCGCCGCGCTGCAGGCCGACGGTACCTGCTGGTGCGGCGGTACGGTCTGGCAGGGACGCACCGCGATGCGCATCAGCGTCTCTTGCTGGGCAACGACCGACGACGATGTGGAACGCAGTCTCGAAGCCATGCGCCACGCCGCCCGGAGCGTGATCGGCTGATCGGCTACAGCGCCCGCCCATTGCCCGGCCGGTGGTACGCCGAACAGGCCCGGGACGGGCCGGTCTGCACAAAATGTAAACAAAGGCGTATAAGCTGTTACTCCCATGGAGTCTGACAGAGCGAAACTTCGCCTGATCCGGACCGGGGCCCACGCTGACCGACAGCGCGACCCGGCTGCTCCCGCCATGTCTTCCGATTCGCACGGGCATGCGTTCGCTGACCCCACCATCAACACATTGCCGACGCGGCTCGACGCCGTCCGCCTGCTGTCGCTGGATGCGTATGGCCGCGTGCTCGACTGGATGAGCTGGCAGGACGCGACCAGCCTGTATGCGCGCGACGCGGTTGCCTGGACGCTGGGCGACCCCTGCCTGACCGTGCATGGCGGCACCTGCCGGCGCACCGGCGAGCGCAGCACGCTGGACCTGCATCCGATCGTCGCCGCGCGCGGGCATGCGCGTGCGCATGCGCTCGATCCCACGCCGGCGCTGACCAATGTCGCGCTGTTCGCCCGCGACGAACATCTGTGCCTGTATTGCGGCCGCGACTTCCATCGCCAGCAGCTCACCCGCGACCACGTGATGCCCTTGTCCAAGGGCGGCCGCGACGTCTGGGAAAACGTGGTCGCCGCCTGCTTCCACTGCAATTCGCGCAAGGGCGGACGCACGCCGCAACAGGCCGGAATGCCGTTGCTGGCGGTACCGTACCGGCCCAGCTGGATCGAGCACCTGATCCTGAGCAACCGCAACATCCTGGCCGACCAGATGGCGTTCCTGAAGAGCCATCTGCCCAAGCGTCCACGGCCGCGGATGCGTCACTAAGCGACGTTCCTGCGTCGCTTTCAACGCAAAACCCTCATCGAACCAGGCGCGATACCGCGGTCGGCGTCGATGCGCGTTGACTGGGTCCGGCCGCTTCGCAACACTGGCTGCTTTCCCGCTGGCGATACGACACGATGCCCCTGACCCTGGGTCTTACCGGTATGGATCCGGCCACCGAAACCGCACTGCAGGCGGCGTTCAAGCAGGCCAATTCCAGCGCGGGGGAAAGCTTCAGCCTGATGCCGGAAGCCGACGCCGACTACGTGGTCGTCGACATGGACAGCATGTACGGGCCGATGAGCTGGTTGCGCCTGCATGGCGCCGGCAAGACCGTGATCGGACTGACGTCGGCGCCACGGACCCAGGCCGACTTCCGCCTCGGGCGCCCGTTCGACGCCAATACCTTGCAGGTGCTGCTGGGCGAGATCGTCAGCAAGGCCGGGGCGCCTGTCGCTTCCGCGCCTGCACCGTCGCCGACACTCGCCGCGGCGCCCGCGTCGAGCGCAGAGGAAACGGCTCCGGCCGCCGTGCCATCCGGCCTTACCCACGCACCGGCGCCCCAGGATCTGCTGCCGGAGGAGCAGGTGGAGCCGCTGGATCCGGAAACCATCGCGCCGCCCTCGCCTGAACCGGCGCCGGTACCTGTCGTCGCACCGACGCCAGCGAGCGAGCCGACCCTCGGCGACTGGCTGCTGCCCAACGCGCTGCAGCAGCGCCTGCGTTACCGCCGTGGTGCCGGGCCTTCGCTGTTGCTCGACCCGCAATCGCGCCAGTACCACGGGCCGGCCACGCTGAAGCCCTTGGCCGCTTACTTCGAAGGCAGCGTGCGCCTGGCCGATTTCGACGCGATCGACGCCGCCACCTGGATCCGGGAAGCGGCCGCGGCCGGCGATGCGCAGCCGCTCTCGCGCCTGCAGTGGTACGGGGGCCTGCTGGCCGGCAAGGGCGAACTGCTGCCGGGCAACGATCCGGCCGGCCGTTACCGCCTGAACAAGTGGCCGCAGACCGAGCGCGAGTTCCCCAAGCACTTCCGCATCGCCACGGCGATGATGAAAGGCCCGGCCACACTGGACGAGATCGTCGCCGCCAGCGGCGTACCCGCCGGCGATGTCGCCGATTTCGTCAACGCCAACCTCGTCACCGGCTTTGCCGAATCGGTCCCCGACCTGCCACCGGAGCCCGCCGAGCCCGCCAAACCGGGCGGCCTGTTCGGACGTCTGCGCGGGCGCTAGGTCCGCAGCGGCGCCTTGTAAGCGGTTGGGAGCGGATAACCGCGGATAACTGGCCTTGCTTGCCCACCCCGCGCCACGGCGGGACAATGGCGGACTTGCCGCATCCGCCGTTTGTAATGACCGACCCGCAGCGCTATCCGCGTCTTTCCCGCATACAGATCCCTGCCGATCTGCGCCAGTTCGACGAGGCCGAACTGCCCGACATCGCCGACGAACTGCGCGCCTACCTGATCGAATCGGTCGGCCGCAGCGGCGGCCACTTCGGCGCCGGCCTGGGCGTGATCGAACTGACCACCGCGCTGCACTATCTGTACGACACACCCGACGACCGCATCGTCTGGGACGTCGGCCACCAGACCTATCCGCACAAGATCCTCACCGGTCGCCGCGACCGCATCCACACCGTCAAGCAGAAGGACGGCGTGGCGCCTTTCCCCAAGCGCGAGGAAAGCGAGTACGACACCTTCGGCGTCGGCCACTCCTCGACCTCGATCTCCGCCGCACTGGGCATGGCGATCGCCAACGCGCGTGCCGGCAACGGACGCCGCGTGGTCGCGGTGATCGGCGACGGCGCGATGACCGCGGGCATGGCATTCGAAGCACTCAACCATGCCGGCGGCATGGAGCCCGAGCCCAACCTGCTGGTCGTGCTCAACGACAACCGCATGTCGATCTCGGAGAACGTCGGCGGCCTCACCAAGATGCTCGGCCGCATGACCGGCAGTCGCACGCTTAACGCGATCCGCGAAGGCGGCAAGAAGCTGCTTGGCGACAAGAACAAGCCGACTGCGAAATTCGTGCGCCGCTGGGAAGAGCACTGGAAGGGCATGTTCGTGCCGTCCACGCTGTTCGAGGAAATGGGCTTCCACTACACCGGTCCGATCGACGGCCACGATGTCAAGGCGCTGGTCGCCGCGCTCAAGACCCTGAAAAAGCTCAAGGGCCCGCAGCTGCTGCACATCATCACCACCAAGGGCAAGGGCTACGAGCTCGCGGAAGGCGACCAGATCGGCTATCACGCCGTCTCTCCGTTCGATCCAAGCCAGGGTGTCGTGAGCAAGTCCGGCGCCAAGAAACCGACCTATACGGACGTGTTCGGCGATTGGCTGTGCGACATGGCCGCCGCCGACCCGCTGCTCATGGGCATCACTCCGGCGATGCGCGAAGGCTCCGGTCTGGTGCGCTTCAGCAAGGAATATCCGGAACGCTATTTCGACGTGGCCATCGCCGAGCAGCACGCGGTGACGCTTGCGGCGGGCATGGCCTGCGAAGGCGCCAAACCCGTGGTGGCGATCTATTCGACCTTCCTGCAGCGCGCGTACGACCAGCTCGTGCACGACGTCGCGATCCAGAAGCTTGATGTGTTGTTCGCCATCGATCGCGGCGGCGTGGTCGGTCCCGATGGTGCTACCCACGCCGGCAACCTGGACCTCAGTTACCTGCGCTGCGTCCCGCACATGGTGGTGATGGCGCCGGCCGATGAGAACGAATGCCGGCAGATGCTGTCGACCGGCTTCCGGTACCCGGGGCCTGCGGCGGTGCGTTATCCGCGCGGCACCGGCCCGGGCGTCGCGGTGCAGGCGAACCTGGACACGCTGCCGATCGGCAAGGCACAGGTTCGCCGCGAGGGCACACGCGTCGCCCTGCTCGCTTTCGGTGCACTGGTGCCGGCGGCAGAGAAAGTCGGCGAGGAACTCGGCCTGACCGTGGTCAACATGCGCTTCGTCAAACCGATGGATCGCGCGTTGATCCTGCAATTGGCGAAGACGCACGACGGCTTCGCCACGCTCGAGGACAATGTCGTGATGGGCGGCGCCGGTTCGGCCGTGGCCGAACTGCTGAACGAGGAAAACATCCAGCGGCCGATCCTGCACCTCGGCCTGCCGGACGAGTTCCAGCATCACGCCAGTCGCGAGGACCTGCTGGCCGAAGCCGGACTGGACGTCGAAGGCATCCGCAAGGCACTGCTGTCGCGCTGGCCCGACCTGTCGCGCGCCACGCGCGTGGCGCTCAGCGCCGCGTCGGGTTGACCTGCAGTCGTAACGACACCGCTTCCGCGAAAGAGAAAATGTAGGGCGTATTAGCCGCAGGCGTAATGCGCCGGATGCCTACCGCGCCAAGCCACCATGCGGCGCAATGCCCTTCGGTTATTGCGTCCTACCACCGCCATCCGCATCCCGTCGAAAAGCAAGTCGCCGGCTGCTGCCTGCCACTCAGGGTGCCTGCACCTCGTAACCCCTGACACGCAGCTTCTCCAGATAACCATCCGCCTTCAGTAGTTGGCTGATCGGCAGCATCGCGAAAGTGGACGCATTGTTAGCCAATGCGTTTTCCGCTGCCGACAACCATTTCCGCTCGACCTCCTGCGCAAGGTCGTCCACGCCGTACTTGCGCGCCAAGCCCGCCCCGGTGAACGCCGCAATGCAGGTGGCGTATTCGTTATTGGCTGGCAATTGCCGGAGCAATTCGATGTCGCCGGTCGCCCAGGCGTTGGCGCGCGCCGCCATGTTGCCGAGATCGCTCTCGATGCTATCCAGCGTCTTCTCGAAGCATTGCAGGTCGTCGATCGAGGACGCGGCGAATTCTTTCAGCGCCTTGCGTGGTTCGGGGATGAAGATCTCGACATCCGGATTGGTCATCCTGAGGCCATGACGCTTTGCAAGCTTCGTGACCTTGGGGCTCACGATCCCGGACCAGGCCATTCCCGACTTTTCGATCGCCTCGCCGTATAGTTCCATCGCAGCGAAGGCCGGCCGCCACTTCTCGATGCCACGATCACGGCCGATGTATTTCGCCTTCAACGCCTGCCAGCGCGCGTACTGGTCCGGCAGGACGACCTGCTGCAGGGAGAGGCCATCGGGATTGCGGCGCCTTAAATGCGCTGGGAATCAGCGTCAAGCCGCTAAAGAACCCGATGTCGGACTTGATCCTGGTTCCCGGCGGCGCGATCAACTCCTGCGATTGCAAGATCGTCCGTTCGACCGCAGTCGTGTCCCATTCCATGCGCCGCGGTAGTGGCGACTGCGTGCCCAGTATCCACAGCACGTGATCGCCCTTGCTGACCCGCCACATGCCCGGACCCGGCTGCGCGCCGGATACGACCATGGTGTCCAGCTCGACGATCGATGGATCGCGCGGTTTGGCCTCGGGTTCTGCGCGGACCGCGTCCTGCGGCTTTGCCGCCGGGACTTGGCCGATGGCGATGCCCGGCATCGCAAGCGCCGCGCACAACAGGATTACCCGCATGCGGATCCCCTGCCCGACGCTGGACGGTATTGTCGGCAACGGCCGTGAATGCCGGCCGGCCGTGGAAAGTCGGAGCCGCGCCTCACTCAGCGTATTTCCGCACGAATGCAGCACCGTCCTGTTCGTACTCGGCGCGACACACGGTCGCGGCCGCCTCGAACCGCTCGCGCGTCATCGTCGGTCGATCCGACAACAGCCGGTAGCTGCATTCGCAGGCGGCACGGGCGAAGCCGTGTTGCGCCTCTGCGTCGCCGAGCTGCTGCAGCATCGCCGGCACGCAGGCCTGTTCGATGAATTCCCCATGCGAGGGCAGCGGCTGCGTGTCCTGCGCGTGGGCGACGGCTGTGATCGCGATCGCGCCGCACAAGGCCAGGATCCGTTTTTCCATGCGTGATGCTCCATGCATGCGTTTGCCATGGATTATGGCCGCAATGTGCGGATACGGCGCAGACGGCAGAACGCCCGGACGGTGCCGGGCGCTGGAGTTCGATATTGATTGGTCGGGACGGCCGGATTTGAACCGACGACCCTCTGCCCCCCAGGCAGATGCGCTACCAGGCTGCGCTACGCCCCGACTAAGGCCGACATTATAGGCGGTGATCCCCATCAGCGGTGATCCCGCGAAGACGGTCGATGGCTGAAGTTTCAGCGCCGCAGCAGCTGCAGCACTTCTTCCAGTTCCATCCGCACCTGCTTGATGATCTGCGAGCTCATCGCCGATTCCTGCTTGGCACCCTCGCCCTCGAGGCGCTGGCGCGCGCCGCCGATGGTATAGCCCTGCTCGTACAGCAGGCCGCGGATCTGGCGCACCATCAGCACGTCGTGGCGCTGGTAATAGCGGCGGTTGCCGCGACGCTTGACCGGCTTGAGGCTGGGGAATTCCGACTCCCAGTAACGCAATACGTGCGGCTTCACGTCGCACAGCTCGCTGACCTCACCGATGGTGAAGTAGCGCTTGGCCGGGATCGGCGGCAGTTCGCGGTTGCTGCCCGGATCAAGCATGGGCACCGCCTGCGTACGCTTCCACGCGTTCCTTGAGCTTTTGGCCCGGGCGGAAAGTCACGACCGTGCGGGCGGAGATCGGAATCTCCTCGCCGGTCTTGGGATTGCGTCCGGGCCGCTGGTTCTTGCGGCGCAGGTCGAAATTGCCGAAGCCCGACAGCTTGACCTGCCGGCCCTGCTCCAGCGCCTCGCGCAGCACGTCGAAGAACGCGTCGACGAACTCCTTGGCCTCGCGCTTGTTAAGCCCGACTTCGTCGAACAGACGCTCGGCCATTTCCGCCTTGGTCAACGCCATACCGTTCCCCGAAAACGACTCAACTACGGATCCGCGCGTCGTGGTCGCGTAACAGGGCGGCCGTCACATCGGCCACCATCGCATCCACATCGCGGTCGGTCAGAGTGCGGGATTCGTCCTGCAGAATCAAGCCCATAGCCAGACTCTTGAATCCGGTTTCGACCCCCGGCCCCTGATACCGGTCGAACAGCCGCAGGTCCCTCAAGGCGCCCCCCGCGGCCCTGCGGACAGTGTCCGCGACCGCGGCCCACGACACGCCATCGGCGACGACGAACGCGAGATCCCGACGGACGGACGGATATTTCGACAACGGTGCCGCGCGCGGCACCGGGCGCTGCAGCAGCGGCTCCAGGTCCAGTTCCCAGGCCAGCACGTCCGCGTCTAGGTCGAGTTGCTGCTGCAGGCGCGGGTGCAGCTGGCCGATCCAGCCGATTTTGGCGCCGTCACGATAGATGTCGGCCGAGCGGCCGGGATGCCCGTGGCCATCGGACGAGGGCCGGTATTCGAGGTTCGCGCCGGACAGCGCAGCGATGCTGTCGAGGTCGCCCCTGACGTCGTGGAAATCGACCGCGCGCTCCTTAGCATCCCACTGCTCGCCAGTCGCATCGCCGCATGCGACCGCGGCAATGCGCAGGGTTTCACACGGGGCATCGCCGCGATTGCCAGTGAAGGTCTTGCCGATCTCGAACAGGCGCACGCGGTTTTGCTGGCGTGCGACATTGCGCGCCAGCGCGGCGACCAGTCCGGGCAGCAGGCGGGTGCGCATCACGCCGAGTTCGTTGCTGAGCGGGTTGGCCAAGGCCACGCCGTCCTGCAAGGCCCCCCACTTCGCCAGCAGATCGGCATCGACGAAGGCATAGTTGATCGCCTCAAGATAATCACGCGCGGCCAACTGATCGCGCACGGTGCGCTCGTCGACGCGGGTTTCGCTGGGCGCGGCCAGACGCGTGGCACCGCCGGGCAGCGTGGTCGGAATCGCGTCGTAACCGTGGATGCGGGCGATTTCCTCGATCAGGTCCTCCTCGATCGCAAGATCGAAGCGACGGCTCGGCACGATCACCCGCCAGCCTTCGGCAAAGTCTTCGACCTCCAGCCCGAGCGCACGCAGGATGCGACCAACCTCGGCATCACCCACGGTTACGCCGAGCACGCGCGACAGGCGTTCGCGGCGCAACACGATCAACGCCGGCCCCGGCAGGTGTTCGGGCAGCACCGCCTCGGTCACCGGCCCAGGCGAACCGCCGGCAATCTCCACGATCAGGCGCGTCGCCACTTCGATCGCCTGGCGCGGCAGTTCCGGGTCGACGCCGCGCTCGAAACGATGACCGGCATCGGTGTGCAGGCCGAGCCTGCGGCCGCGACCGATGATCGCCGAGGGAATCCAGTGTGCCGCCTCGAGGAACACGTTGCGCGTCGTGTCGGTCACGCGCGTGTCGTAGCCGCCCATGATGCCGCCGAGCGCAACCGTGCGCGCCGCGCGGCCACCCTGGCTGTCGGACACCACGAGAAAATCCTCCTCGAGGGCAACGCTGCGGCCGTCGAGCAGCTTGGTCTGCTCGCCGGTCCGCGCATGCCGCACCACCACCGGATCAACCAGGGTGTCGCGATCGAACGCATGCATCGGCTGGCCGAGTTCCAGCATCACGTACTGGGTCACGTCGACCAGGAAACTGATCGGGCGGACGCCACTGCGGCGCAGGCGTTCGGCCATCCATACCGGCGTGGCCACGCGCGCATCCACGCTTTCGAGCACGCGGCCAACGAAGCGCGGCACCTTGGCGCCAGCATCAAGTTCGACCGCAAGGCGTTCATCGTTCAAGGCCGGCATCGGCGTGGCATCGAACGGCACTACCGCCGAACCGCAGGCCGCCGCGACGTCGTAGGCGATGCCGCGCACGCTGAAGCAGTCGGCGCGATTGGGAGTGAGCTTCAGCTCGATGCTGGCATCCGGCAGGCCGAGGTAATCGGCCAGCGGCGTACCGACTGGCGCATCGGCTGGAAGTTCGAGCAGGCCGGAAGCATCGGCATCCAGGCCCAGCTCCTTCGCCGAGCACAGCATGCCGTTGGATTCGACGCCGCGCAGCTTCGCGGCCTTGATCGTGATTTCGCCGACCTTGGCGCCCACCATGGCCAGCGGCGCGACCAGTCCGGCGCGCGCATTCGGCGCACCGCAGACGATCTGCAGCGTGTCCGCCTGGCCGACATCGACCTGGCAGACCTGCAGGCGATCGGCTTCCGGATGTTTTCCGGCACTGACGATGCGCGCGACCACGACGCCGTCGAGCGACTCGCCGAGCGGCGTGATGTCTTCAACCTCGAGCCCGATGGCAGTCAGCATAGCCGCGAGTTCGTCGCGGGTGGCATCGGTCTTGACGTGTTGTCGCAGCCAGTTTTCGCTGAATTTCATTGGAGAGCCGTGATTTGTGATTCGTTATTTGTGATTCGCTTCAGTAACTCGTGATCTTGCGGTCGCCGCAATCGCGCAAGGGTACGGCTCTTGCCAATCACGAATCACCGATCACGAATCCCGGCCTTTCAAGCAAACTGCCTGAGGAAACGCACGTCGTTGTCGAAGAAGGCGCGCAGGTCGTCGACGCCGTAGCGCAGCATCGCGAAGCGCTCCACCCCCATGCCGAAGGCGAAACCGGTGTAGCGCTCCGGATCGATGCCGACGTTGCGCAGCACGTTCGGATGCACCATGCCGCAGCCCAGCACTTCCAGCCAGCGCGTGCTGCCATCGGCCTGCTGCCAGGCGATATCCACTTCGGCACCAGGCTCGACGAACGGGAAATAGCTGGGCCGGAACCGCATTTCGAAGTCGCGCTCGAAGAATGCACGCACGAATTCGGCCAGCGTGCCTTTCAGGTCGGCGAAGGTGGCGTGCTCGTCGACCAGCAGACCTTCCACCTGGTGGAACATCGGCGAATGGGTCTGGTCGCTGTCGCTGCGATACACCTTGCCGGCAGCGATCATGCGCAGCGGCGGGACATGGTCCTTCATGTAGCGCACCTGCACGCCGGAGGTGTGCGTGCGCAGCAGGCGGCCATCGCCGAAGTAGAAGGTATCGTGCATGGCGCGCGCCGGATGATGCGGCGGGAAATTCAACGCCTCGAAGTTGTGCCAGTCGTCCTCGATCTCCGGACCGTCGGAGAGCTCGTATCCGAGCCGGCCGAAGATGTCGATGATGCGCTCCATCGTGCGGCTGACCGGATGCACGCCGCCGCGCCCGGCGCGACGGCCCGGCAGTGTGACGTCGATGGATTCGGTGGCCAGTCGCGCGTCCAGCGCGGCATTG
Source organism: Luteimonas cucumeris (assembly GCF_007830035.1). Taxonomy (GTDB): domain Bacteria; phylum Pseudomonadota; class Gammaproteobacteria; order Xanthomonadales; family Xanthomonadaceae; genus Luteimonas_C; species Luteimonas_C cucumeris. The sequence continues at coordinate 600,948 of NZ_VLKN01000002.1, forward strand.
TCGAGTTCCGCCTTGCGCGCGGCCAGCGCTTCGCCAATGGCGTCGCGGGCGCGGTTGATCGCCTCGCCGGCCACCTTGCGCTGCTCCGGCGGGAGCGCGCCCAGCGACTTCAGCTGCGCGGTGATGCTGCCGCTCTTGCCGAGCAGCGCCACGCGCAGGGCTTCGAGCGCGTCGGGCGCCTGCGCCGATGCGATGTCGGCCAGCGCCTGTGTGCTGAGTAGTTCGATGTCGCTCATTGATTCATCGCAACCTTGTTCCTGTCATTCCGGGCTGCCTTGCTGGTCCCTCGCTGCGCCCGGGGTGACAACATGAAAACCACCGCTCAGGAAAACACGGCCGGAAAAAACAATGGGGAAGGACTTGCGCCCTTCCCCACGTGTTCGGCGATTCGCACCGCCGGTACCGCTGTCTGTGGAGATCGCGTGCTTACGCCGCGAGCGCGCCCTTGGCTTTCTCTGCCAAAGCCGCAAAACCCTTCGCGTCGTGCACGGCGATGTCCGCCAGCACCTTGCGGTCGAGGGTGATGCCGGCCTTGAGCAGGCCGTTGATAAATCGGCTGTAGCTCATGCCGTTGATGCGGGCCGCCGCGTTGATGCGGGTGATCCACAGCGAACGGAAATTGCGCTTCTTCTGCTTGCGGCCGATGTAGGCGTACTGCAGCGCCTTCGTGACCGCCTGCTTGGCGACGCGGAAGACCTTGCGACGGGCGTGGTAGTAGCCCTTGGCCTGCTTCAGGATTTTCTTGTGGCGGCGACGCGCCGTAACACCACGTTTAACTCGTGCCATGGTTCAGTCTCCTCACAAATACGGAAGCATGCGGTCCAGACGTCCCGCGTCCTCGGCACGAACATGGTTCGTCTGCCGCAGGTTGCGCTTCCGCTTGGTCGCTTTCTTGGTGAGGATGTGGCTACGGTTGGCGTGGCCGGCCTTGTACTTTCCGGAGGCGGTCTTGCGGAATCGCTTGGCCGCCCCTCGGTGGGTCTTGATCTTGGGCATTGCGGATGTCCTTTCGGGTTTTCTTGTACTGGCCTGGGCGCCGTCGGGGCCGGCGACTTTCGTCGCGGTGCCCGTGACGGACTTTCCGTCCTGCCCTTGCCGGCTTGTAAGTCGTTGATCCCAAAAAGAATCGTACGACGGGTTCCTGGTGGCTCAAAAACGCCCGGCGAACCGGGCCGCACATTATGCAGGGGCTGGGTTTTCCTTGCAAATCAGGGGGTTTGCTCCTGAACCCGCGATGGCTTCAGCATCGCGCGACGGCCCGGTAATGGCGCCGCCCCACAAACAACAAGCGCGCCATTCGGCGCGCTTCCCTCACCCAACCCTCTCCCGCTGACGGGAGAGGGCGGTCGGTCACTTCTTCTTCGGCGCGATCATCATCACCATCTGTCGGCCTTCCAGGCGCGGGCGCGATTCGATCACGATGTCCTCGCCCAGATCGGCCTCGATCCGCGCGGCCATTTCGCGGCCGAGCTCCTGGTGGCTCATCTCGCGGCCACGGAAGCGGATGTTGACCTTGATCTTGTCGCCCTCTTCCAGGAAGCGGCGCATGTTGCGCAGCTTGATCTGGTAGTCGCCCTCGTCGGTGACCGGGCGGAACTTCATTTCCTTGATCTCGACCTGCTTCTGCTTCTTCTTGGCCGCGTTGGCCTTCTTCTGCAGTTCGAACTTGTATTTGCCGAAATCCATGATCCGGCACACCGGCGGATCGGCGTTCGGCTGGATTTCCACAAGATCCAGGCCCTGTTCTTCGGCCATGGCCAAGGCTTCGTCGCGCGACAGCACGCCGACCATCTCACCTTCGACGTCGAGTACGCGCACGCGGGGCACGCGGATTTCCTGATTCTTGCGGTTCTGCTTTTCGGGGGTAGTGATGTGGCTATCTCCAGGGTGTATCGTGCCGGCCGCCTATCGACGGCCGGGCCTGCTCATGCTGCCACATGCTCGGCGCGGAGTCGTTGGGCGAATTCGGCGACGGTCATCGTCCCCAGATCCTCCCCTCCGCGCGTGCGCACCGCGACTGCACCATTCTCCTTCTCGCGGTCCCCGACCACCAGCAGGTATGGCACCCGCTGCAGCGTGTGCTCGCGAATCTTAAAGCCGATTTTCTCGTTCCGCAAATCCGATTCGATCCGGAAGCCTTGATTTGCAAGGGTTTTCCGTACCTCATCCACATAATCGGCCTGGGCGTCGGTGATATTGGCCACCACCGCCTGGACCGGGGCCAGCCAGGCCGGGAAACTGCCGGCGTGATGCTCGATCAGGATGCCGATGAACCGCTCCATCGAGCCGACGATCGCCCGATGCAGCATCACCGGCGTCTGTTTCTGGCTGCTGGCGTCCACGTATTCGGCGCCCAGGCGGCCGGGCATCATGAAATCGACCTGCATCGTGCCCAGCTGCCAGGTCCGGCCGATGGCGTCGCGCAGGTGGTATTCGATCTTGGGGCCGTAGAACGCACCCTCGCCCGGCAGTTCCTGCCACTCGACCCCGGCCGCGGCCAGGGCGGCGCGCAGGGCGCCTTCGGCCTTGTCCCAGGTGGCGTCGTCGCCCAGCCGGGGGTCCGGGCGCAGGGCGATCTTCAGCTGCACATCGGTGAAGCCGAAATCGGCGTAGACCTTCATCGCCTGGCGGTGGAAGGCAGTCACCTCGGCTTCGATCTGATCCTCGGTGCAGAACACGTGGCCGTCGTCCTGGGTGAAACCGCGCACGCGCAGGATGCCGTGCAGCGCGCCGGAGGGCTCGTTGCGGTGGCAGGCGCCGAATTCGCCGTAGCGGATCGGCAGGTCACGGTAGCTGTGCAGGCCCTGCTTGAACACCTGTACATGGCCAGGACAGTTCATCGGCTTCAGCGCATAGGTGCGCTTCTCCGACTCGGTGAAGAACATGTTGTCCTGGTAGTTGTCCCAGTGGCCTGACTGCTTCCACAGCGACACGTCGAGGATCTGCGGGCAGCGCACCTCGCCATAGCCGGTGTCGCGATAGACCTTGCGCATGTACTGCTCGACCACCTGCCACACCGACCAGCCCTTCGGGTGCCAGAACACCAGGCCGGGCGCCTCTTCCTGCAGATGGAACAGGTTCTGCTGCTTGCCAATCCTGCGATGATCGCGCTTCTCGGCTTCCTCGATACGGGTGATGTAGGCGTCGAGCTGCTTCTTGTCTGCCCAGGCGGTGCCGTAGATGCGCTGCAGCTGCTCGTTCTTGGCATCGCCGCGCCAGTAGGCGCCGGAGATGCGGGTCAGCTTGAACACCTTCAGGAAGCGCGTGTTGGGCACGTGCGGACCACGGCACATGTCCACGTATTCCTCGTGGTGGTACAGGCCCATTGCCTGCTCGTCGGGCATGTCTTCGATCAGGCGCAGCTTGTAGTCCTCACCGCGCGACTTGAACGTCTCGATCACCTCGGCGCGCGGCGTGACCTTCTTGACCACGTCGTAGTCCCTGGCGATCAGTTCGCGCATGCGCTGCTCGATCGCGGCCATGTCCTCCGGCGTGAACGGGCGCTCGTACCAGATGTCGTAGTAGAAGCCTTCGTCGATCACCGGCCCGATCACCATCTTCGCAGTCGGATACAGCTGCTTGACCGCGTGGCCGACCAGGTGAGCGGTACTGTGGCGGATGATCTCCACGCCCTCCTCGTCCCTGGGCGTGATGATGCGCAGCCGGGCATCGTGGTCGATGCGGTCGCTGGCGTCGACCAGCTTGCCATCGACCTCGCCGGCCACGGTCGCCTTGGCCAGGCCGGCGCCGATGGACTGGGCCACGTCCATGACGCTGACGGGATGTTCGAACTCGCGGCGGCTGCCGTCGGGAAGGGTGATCGTGATCATTCGTAGAACCGTGATTGGTGATCCGTGATTGGCGATTGGTAGCTGGGATGCAGGATTCATGGGCGCCGGCACTTCGCGCCTTTTCGAATCACGAATTACCAATCACCAATCACCGCCAAAAAAAAAGCGCCACGAGGGCGCCGTTCGGCGGGCCTCGGGAAGCGTCAGCAGTGGGCGATGGTAGTGCTCATGTCGCACGCTCGGCCGGCGTCGCCGCGGGCCACCTCGGGCTGGGTCTTGCGCTCGATTCTAGCGGAAAATAGCCGCCATGCCGCAGTGCACCGCGCGCTCCGGCGGCGGCGTGGCATGATGCCGCCTGCTCCGCGACCATACTGCACCGGCTTTCGATGACGTTCAGCAGCTGTCCGATGACGGGCATGCCGGTTACGGCGGCAGCAAAAGGCCATGGTCTGATCCTGCTCGGCTACGGCCGCTGTTGCTCCCGCACCCGATGAAAAGCAGATCCCTCACTGCGTTTCGGGTTGACAGGCGCTAAAGGCATCGACGCGCTGTCGTGAAAACAGCGAAGCTGGTCAACCTGCCTCGCGGCCCCCAGCTAACGCCAGCGCGCCAATCACTTCTGCTTGACCGGCTTCAGCGGTTCCATTGCGCGGAAGCGGCGGCCGTATTCGTCGGTCAGGTCGCGGGCTTCCTGCGGGTTGCGGATGATGCTTGGCGTCAGCAGCACGATCACTTCCTCGCGCGAGGTATTGGAGCGCTGGGTACCGAACAGGCCACCGATGATCGGAATCCGGCTCAGGCCGGGCACGCCGCTGGAGCCGCGATCGACGCCGTCGCTGATCAGGCCAGCCAGCATGATGGTTTCGCCGCTCTGGATCGCGGCCTCGGTCTTGAGCCGGCGCGTATCAATGCGGACGTTGCCGTTCTGGTCGGCGTCGGCCTGTGAGCCAGGCGTGCTGATTTCCTGGACGATATCCAGGAACACCATGCCGTCCTTGGTCACGCGCGGGCGCACCTTGAGGATGGTGCCGGTCTCGATGTACTGCACCTGGCTGATGGTGTTGTCGCTGTCGTTGCCGGGATTGATCGACACCGATGAGATCGGAATGCGGCTGCCGACGTTGAAAGTGGCCTCGGCGTTGTTGCGCACCACCACCGACGGCGTCTGCAGCAGCTTGACGTCGGTGACCTGGTCCAGCGCCTCGATCACCGCGGCGGCATTGCGGCCGAGGAAGGTCCAGCCCAGGCCGCCCGGCGTGATGCTGCCGGCAAGCGTGCTCCATGTGGTACGGCCGACGGCATCCGGCAGGCCGGCGTCGGTCACCGCCTTCTCGAAAAACCAATTGACGCCGTAGCTCAACTCGCCGGACAGCTTCACTTCCGCCACCTGCGCCTCGATGTGCACCTGCATCGGCATCACGTCGAGGCGTTCGATCACGTCGCGGATCGAGCGCCACGCGGCCGGGCTGGCGCGCACCAGCAGTGCATTGGTTTCCTGCACCGCCGACACGCCGACGCGGTCGCCATCGACTTCCAGCGTGACCGTGGTATTGCTCGACCGCTGTTCCGGGTTGAGGTTGAGCGTACCGTTGCCGCTGCCGATGCCGGAGCCACCGCCCATTCCGCTGCTGCTGCCGATGTCGCTGCTGTTGGGGTCGCCCTTGCTGGTCGGGCTCATGTTGTCGGCCAGGCCGCGGATCTGTTCGGCATCCGGGTACATCAGAGACGGATCGCTGTCACCGCCGTTGCCGCCGCGCTGACTGCCGAACACTTCGGCCAGGCGCGTGGCCAGGTCGTCGGCCTTGATGTACTTCAATTCGTAGGAGAACAGCCGCGGCGTATCGCCAACGCCGTCGATACGGTCGATCCAGTCGCCGATGTCGTCGAGGTAATCCGGTTGCGAGGTGATCGCCAGCACCGCGTTGGCGCCTTCCAGCGGCATGAAGCGGAACATGCCGGCGACCGGCGACTTGCTCTGTTCGCCGAACACCTTTTCCAGGTCGGTCGCGACCTTGGCGGCGTTGCCGGACTGCAGCGGGAACACGCCGACCGACATGCCCGACAACCAGTCGACGTCGAAGATCTCGATGGTGCGCAGGTAGTTGGCCAGTTCGGCGCGCGTGCCGGCGAGGGTGATCAGGTTGCGCGAGGACTCGACGTTGACGATCGCGTTCGGACGCGCGTACGGCTTGAGCAGCTTCTCCATCTCGGTGGCCGAGACGTAACGCAGCGGCACGACCTGTACCTGGTAGCCGCCCCGCGCCATGCCGGGCGCGCCGATGCGCGGCGCCACCGCTCCGGCAAGGGCCTGGTCGGCCGGCACGATGCTGTAGCGGCCGTCACCGTAGACCATGCGCGCGTTGTTCCAGCCCAGCACCATTTCCAGCAGCGACAACGCCTGCGCGGCGTCGACCGGCTTGGGCGTGGCGAAGGTGACGGTGCCCTGCACGCCTGGTGCGATCACGTAGTTCTGGCCGAGCATGTCGCCGAGGACCGCCTTGACCACGGCGTGCAGCGATTCGCCTTCGAAATTGAACGTGGTGCTGCCGCCTTCCCCGCGCGCGACCGCGCTGCCCAGCGACGGCGGCGATGCCGATGCGGCGCCGCGGTTGATCATCTGCCCGCTGCCGCGGCGTACTACCGGGCGCGGGCCCGCATCGGTGCCGTCCATGGGCTCGGTCTGCACCGCGCGGCCATCGGCGGTGGTCGCAGTGGTCGCTGCGTCGGTCATCGCGCCTTCGCGACGCACGTCCGGCCGCGGCACCGTGGCGCAGGCCGCGAGCATCCCGCACAACAGGGCGGACAGGAAAATCTTCGGCTGGGGGCGGGTGAGACCGATCATGTCGTTCCTGTCAGTTCTTGGGCTTGTCCGCTTGTTGCGATTCCTGTCGCAACTTCGCGCGCCTGGCTTCGATGCGTTGCCGGATGGCTTGCAGCTGCGATTCGTTGGGCGACGGCGGCGCGGCATCCGCTTCGGCCTGCGGCGGGGTTTCAGGCGGCTGCGCCGAAACCGCCCGTGGCGGTTGCTGCGCTTGTGCCGGCGGGGCGGGTTCCGGTTTCGGCGATGGCGGGGGGACCGGCATCGTAGCCTGTGTCGCCCTGGGTACGGGCTGAACGCTGGGCAATGCCGTCGGCGGCTGGCCGCCGCTGCCGTCGAACACGCGCAGTTCCAGCACCCGGGTTTCGCTGGCGGAAGCGAAGGTCGCGCTGCGCGGGGTCAGCTCGGTCAGGTGCCAGCCGGGCAGCTTCTCCGAATCCTCGCCGAGCTTGAAGCGGATCGACTCGCCACCTTCCTGCGGCTGCAGGATCGCCATGCGCAGGCCCGGCGCGATCAGAACGCTGCTGAGCACGTAATCGAAGGTATCGGTCTTGCCCGCTTCGCCGCCGGGCTGCAGGGAAAATGGTTTGGGACGACGGTCACTGAAGAACAGCGGTCGCGCGGTCGCCTCGCCGTATTCGGCGAGCTCGTGCTTCACCAGCTGCGACGGCTTTGCAGCCGGAGGCAGCGCATTCGACAATGAGGTGTCGGCCGACAACGGTTCGATGCGCCCGCCCATGCCGAACATCGCCAGCACCCACAGCAGCAACGCCCAGCCGGCGATCGCCGCCAGCAACCAGGTGCGCGGTCCCACGCTGTCAGCGCGCACCCGGCACCCCGGTCGTCGGCTTCAGGAAGCCGTACAGGTTGAAGCTGACATCGAGCCCGCCCTGCTGCGCGCGGGAGGCATCGCCGACGAAATAGTTCGCCTGCGACAGGATGTTGAGGTCCTCGACGAACATGCGCGGGCTGCGGTTCTCCAACTGGTACAGCACTTTGCTCAGTTCCGGCATGCCGCAGCGCAGGCGCACCTGCACCACGATCTTGCGGAAGCGCTCGTTGCTGGCGACGGTCAATGGCGAGCGGTTGCTGATCTGGCAGCCGCGGTTGCCCGGGCTGGCCTCCTGCACCACCTGCTCCAGCTGCTGCACCAGCCCGGACGTGGCCAGTTCGGCGCTGGCCTCGGGCAGGAAACCGGGCCGTTGCGCGTCCTGTTGCCGGTTGGCCTGCAATCGGCGCTGGATTTCCGGCTGCTGCTGCAGCTGCATGCGCATGCGCAGTTCGCGTTGCTGCAGGTCGTCGATGCGGCCCTGCGCTTCCAGCATCGGCACGGTCCACCACGGATGCACCAGCAGCAGATACGCCAGCGCCAGCGCCGCCAGCAGCAACCCCAGCGCCAGCCAGCGATCGCGGTCAGCGCGCGGGTTGCGCATCGGCGTCTCCTGGTTCTGCGGCGGCGGGTTTGGCGGGGTCCGCCGCGATCGCCAGATCGGCGGTCAGCGTGAACCGGTCGCGCCCGGTGCGCGGATCCTGCTGCACCGCGCCGGCCAGTGCCGACGAGTGCCAGAGTTTGGAGCCTTCCAGATGCTGCACCAGCTGCGGAACCTCGGTGCTGAAGCCGATCAGCTGCAGCTTGCCGCCTTCCATCGACAGTTTTTCCAGATAAGTGCCGTCGGGCAAACGCCGACTCAGATCGTCGATCACCGCGATCGCGGTGGGCCGGCCGGCGCGGCTGCGCTCGAGGAAAGCCGCGCCCTCGACCAGGTCGAGCAGCTGCTGGCGTTGTTGCGCGACGCGGCGTGCGTCATCGGCGCGCGCGGATACTTCGCGTTCGAAGGCTTGTGCGGCGGCGCGCCGATTGTCGAGGATCTGCCACAGGCCGGCCGCCAGCGCGGACAGGATCAGCGCGGCGAGGATCCAGTTCCAGCGCCGCGACGGATCGGCCACGCGGCGGCGGCGCTCCATCGGCAACAGGTTGACCTGCAGCGGCAGGCTGTTTTCGTCGCCGATATCGACGCCGGTCAGCGTCGCCGCGGGAGCGCCGAGCCCGGCCAGCACCGTGTCGAGCGTGGCCTTGGGCACCGCCACCAGTTCGGCCTGGATCTGGCCATCGCCGCGGCGCTCCAGAACGCGCGCATCGAAATACACCGCATCGGCTGGGAATGGCGTCTGCCGGTCGATCTCGAACGCCATCACGTCGCGCAGGCGATCGCCGGCCGCGGCCGGCAGCAGCACGCGTCGGCGCAGTCCCGCGCCTGCCGGCAGCAGCACCCAGCGCGGCAACTCGGCGACGCTCGGTGCCAGCAACCGCGACAGCGGATCGTCGGCTTCCGCACCGGCCGGCCACGGCACGCGGCCGAGATCGCGCAGGCCATCCAGCGTCTGCACGCGCAACTGCAGGGCGTCGCCGTCGCGCGCCAGCAGCAGGCGTTCGCGCGCCAGTCCGAACACGGCACGCCACGACGCCGGCAGCCACGACGCCAGCGCCGTGCCCCACCAGACAAAGAAGCCACCCGCACCCGGCCCTAGCCGTGCGCCGAAGCGTCCGAAGCTGTCGCGTAACGCGCTCATCGCGGCGTGGCGCCCTCCTCCCATCGCAGTGCTGTGTAGGCCGAACCCGGAATCCGGTTGGCGCCGGTGCGCACGACCGCCCGCAGCACCGTCTCGCGACCATCGGGCAGCCGCGCGCGGCTGTCAACACTATACGTGCCGCTACCGAAGCCGACGAAGGTCTCCGGCGCGGCGGGATCGACCGGCGCCTTGCGCTGCTCGAGCAACGCTTCCGCATCCAGCCCCAGCGCCTGCAGCACGACGCCGTCGGCGAAGCGCGGATCGGGGCGCTCGGAACCGCCGAACACGGTCAGGTAAGGCTCGGCCTTCGCATACAGTTCCGGCGTCATGCCGAGCACCTGCTGCAGTTCGGCCACGCTTTCGAACGGCGCATCCTTGGCGCCGTAGGGCAGATCTTCCTGCGCATACTGCGGATCCTCGGCGCCGCCCTGCGCCTGGCTGAAGACGTCGCCATCGCGCCAGTCGATGATCGCCGACGCCAGCCGCGCGGCGACGTCCTGGTCGACGCCCAGCGCCTGCCACAGCCCGGCGAGCAGCACCGCATCGGCCGTGTTCAGATCGATCTTGCCGGACTCGTCGACGATCTTCAGCTGCACGCGCGCGTCGCCGAAACGCCAGTTGTAGTCGCGTCCGTCCGGATGCCACTGGCGGCGCGGATCGCTGTCGTCGAGGCGGGTGAGCGCGTATTCCAGCCCGGCGCGCGCGGCCTGGTCGGCGACTACGCCCTGGCTGAGTACGCGTCCCTGCAGGTGCTCCATCCGCGCGGTCATCGCGAAGGCGCCGACCAGCGACGTCAGCAGCACGATCAGCCACAGCACCAGCAGCAGTGCCGCGCCACGCATGCGCATCACTGGAACACCTCCAGCGCGCCGGGAACGATGCCGATGCCGTCGCTGCCGGCCTGCGGCAACGCCACCACCAACGGCGGCCAGTCGCCGATCGATGCGCTTCTGATTTCGATGGACACCTGCAACGGCAGGCGGTCGGCGGTGTTCCACTCGTCGAGCCAGTCGCTCAGCGAACCATCGTCGTTGACGCCGCGATAGCGCAGGCGCAACGACTGCAGGTCGCGCACCAGCGGCTCCGGCGCGCGTGGGCTGCGTTCCTGCACGAGTTGCCCGCCCTGGATCATCGCGAACGTGATCGCCAGGCCATCGCCATCGTTCACCGCGATGTCGTGCAGGTACGGGCCGCCGCGGCCGAGATAGTCGGGGATGTCGGCGACGAAACGGATGCGTTGCGGTTCCCCGATGAAACGCTGCGGCGTGCCCATGCCCGGATCGGTCGCGAATGCCATCGGCAGCGCCGACGCCAGGCGACGACGCAGGAAACCTTCGACCGCGCGCATGCGCTCGCTGCGTTGCGCCATGGCTTCGCCGCGCTGCGCGGTGGCCGTGGCCGCACGCAAGGTCGCGAACGCCAGGGCCAGCCCGGCGGCCAGCAGCACCGTCGCCAGCAGCACTTCGATCAGGGTGAAACCGGCCGTTCTGGCGGCAGTGCCGCCTGGCCGGCTGAACGCCCGAGGGCTGTGCCCGAGGGCCGGATTGAAGCCGGCCGCCTGCCGTTTCATGGCATCACCGCCTGCGACGGATCCGGTACGCTCAGGCGCAGGGTCTGCAGGCGCAGGCGCTGACGCGGACCAGCGTCGCCCCACTCCACCTGCAAGGCAAGCCGCAGCAATTGCGGCGCGCCCGGCTCGAAGGCAGCGGCGTTCGGCCGCGAAGGATCCGCATAGGGCGCGACGTCGAGTGTCCAGCGATAACGACCGCCTTCGAATTCGCCGCTGCTCTGCCCCGGCTGCAGGCTTTCGCCGACCCCGGTCTGGTCGAGCAGCGATTGCGCATGCAACGCGGCACGACCGGCGTCGGCCGACCAGCGCACCTGCCGCGCCGCGCCACTGAGGCTGCCCAGCAGCAGCGTCAGCGCCAGCGCCAGGATGGCGAACGCGACGATCACTTCGATCAGGGTGTAGCCGCGTTGTCGCGTGCGCGGGAAAGTCACCGGTCCACCTCGCCACGCTTCAGCGTCACCTCGCCGGTAAGCCAGGCGACATCGACATTCCACGCGGCATTGCCGACATTCAATTGCACACGGCCACCGGTGGAGGCGCCGTCGGGAAAGAACAGGATCGCGCCCTCGCCCGCACGCGACTGCAATCCGCGCTTGCCGGTGAACACGATGTTGAGGCTGCGCGGGATTTCGCCATCGCGGTCGTTGACCGTGCGCCAGGTGTGCGCGACCGGGTCGATCACGAACTTCTGCGCACGCCCGGTCGAAAGCGCCTGCGCACGCGCGTAGCGCAGGTTCGCAGCGATTTCCTTGGCGCTGGCGCGCATGCGCACGCCGTCGATGCCGCCGGACATCGCCGCCATCGCGAGCAGGCTGGCAATGGCGATGATCGCCATCACCATCAGCACTTCGAGCAGGGAAAAACCGGACGCCCGGCGTGCCCCGCGGCGCCCGGCATGAATCATGGTCTACTCGAACTTGATGTCGGCGTTGACGCTTTCGCCGCCGGCCTGGCCGTCCTTGCCGAGACTGACCAGGTCGAACGGCTTGCCGCCCTCGCCCGGCACGCTGAACGTGTAGGGATGGTTCCACGGGTCCTTCAGTTCGCCGGCCTTGGCATACGGTCCCAGCCAGCCGCTGGCATTGCCCGATTGCGTGACCAGTTCATCGAGCGACGCCGGCAGCCGGCCGGTGTCCATCTCGAACTGCTGCACCTTTTCCGCCAGCGTCTGCACCTGCGCCTTGGCGAGGTTGGCCTTGGCGCGGTCGCCGCCGCCGAGGATGCGCGACGCCGCGAAGGCGACGATGCCACCAATGAGGACGACCACCAGGATGATCTCGATCAGGCTGAAACCGGCCTGGGCGGAACGCAGCGGCGAACGGGTGATGGAACGGGGGAACGCGCGGGGCAGTTTCATCGTTTCAACCTATGACATTGGTGAGATCGTAAATCGGAATGAGCACGGCGAGGATGACGACCATCACCACGCCGGCCAGCAGCATCGTGATCACCGGCACCAGCGCGGCGAGCATGCGGTCCAATGCCTGCCCGGTTTCCTGCTCGAAGGTATCCGCGGTCTTGAGCAGCATCGTGTCCAGCGCGCCGGATTCCTCGCCGACCTGGATCATCTGCAACGCAAGCCGCGGAAAACGCTTGCCCTTGGCCAGCGCCGCGGACAGGCCGACGCCGTTCTTGACGTCGTCGCCAGCGGCTTCGACATCGTCGGCGAGTCTCCGGTTCCCGAGCACGTTGCGGCCGATGCCCAGCGCGGTCATCAGCGGCACGCCATTCTTCAGCAAGGTGCCCAAGGTGCGCGCCAGCCGCGCGGTTTCCAGTCGCGCCACCAGCGGGCCGACGAATTTCTGCCGCAGCAACCATTCGTCGAAGCGTGCGCGGAATGCGGATTCCCGGAGCTTGCGATCGAACCACCACGCCGCCAGCGCCGGGATCGCGATCAGCACGAACCACCAGTCGCGCACGAACAGACCGATGCCCAGCACGATGCGCGAGAACAATGGCAGTTCGGCATCCAGGCTTTCGTACATCGCCGCGAACTGCGGCACCACATAACCGAGCAGGAACAGCAGGCTCAGTCCGACCATCAGCAGCAGGATGATCGGGTAGATCAATGCGTTGATGACGCGACCGCGCAGCGCACGGCTGCGCTCCATGTAGTCGGCCAGGCGTTGCAGGGTTTCATGCAGGCTGCCGCCGGCTTCACCGGCACGCACCATGTTGATGTACAGCTTGCCGAAGGTGCCGTGCTGGCGCTCCAGCGCCGTCGACAACGCCGCGCCGCTGCGCACGGCGTCGCGGACGTCGGTGATGGTGCGTCTGGCAGCCTCGTCCTCCGGCAGTTCCAGCAGGATCGTCAGCGAACGGTCCAGCGGTTGCCCGGCGCCGAGCAGGGTCGCCAGCTGCTGGGTGAACTGCACCAGCCGTTCGCCGGCGAAGGGCTTGGGCTTGAACAGCGTGCGCCAGGCCGATTCGCCTTCGCCACCGGTGGCCGGCTTCGCTTCGACCGGCAGGTGCCCCTGTTCCTGCAGGCGCAGCACCACCTCGGCGTCGCTGGCGGCTTCCATCTGGCCGTCGAGCATCTCGCCACGTGTGTTGAGGGCTTTGTAGCGATAGAGCGGCATTGGTGTCTGCGCTGCGGGGCTCATTGCAGGATACCGCGAGCGCCGAGGGATGGGTCGAGCCGGCCATCGCAGGCCAGGCGTGCGGTCATGCGGTCGCGAGCCGCGATGCGTGCACCGGTAACCGGGCCGTGGACATCGCGACGACGACATCGGAAACACGGTACTCGCCGCCAGTCCGGCGCCATGCGCGCGGTATCGAACTGCGTGAGCGCTGACGTCCACGCTGATGCGCACATGCCTGCTCCGCCGTGGTTCTCATGTCGACCGTGACCTGTCGACGTGATTAACAGCATCTTCACGCCAGGCGCAACCAGGAAAAATTGCATCGCAATGCGACGACTTCCATATCGATCAGATACTTTGCGTCGCCACCTCGACGATGTCGAATGAATCTTCACACGCCAAGCCACAAAAACACGAAGGAGATTCTGCAACGCAGCATCGATCGCCTGTCGTGACATGCGCCGGCGCGCCACGAATCAGGGCATATAGCCAAGCGCCCCATTCACGGGTATGTTTCGGGAAGGGGCGTTGGTAACAGCTTCAGCTTCGGGGGAAGGGGATGCACGTCAGTAGCATTCACGACTACGCCGTCAGCGACGTACGCGATCGCTGCTGCCCGACGGCGCCATCTATTCTCCCTGCTCCATCGCAGCCGCGCGCTGCCGCACGCCCGCAACCCTCGCGTCACTTCCATCACATCGATCGTCATTGCAGACCACCCTGTCTGCGATGCGCGTCCGCGTGTTTGTTTCTGCTTATGTGTTTCTGCCTCACCTCGTAGTCGCTCGTTCACTGAAAGTTTTCCGGCCTGTCCCCGCGGCGCCGGGCTTCTTTCCCTTGAAGCGTTTCCACTGAAGGATTCCCCCATGAACAGGATTTACAGCAAGGTCTGGAACAAGTCGCTCGGCATGCTGGTGGTCGCATCCGAACTCGCCAAGCAGTCACACGGCACCGTAGGCGCCACGCGCGCATCACCCGGCATCACCGCATCGTTCCTTGCCTTGTCGATCTGTGGATCGCTCTGGGCGCTGCCGACATCCGCCGGCAACATCTGCCTGCAACTGTCCTCGTTCGGCGACATGCCCACGGCTTCGGGCGCCAACGCCTTCGCCTGCGGCATCGACACGGTCGCCTCGGGAGCCGGTTCGACCGCGTACGGCAACTACAGCAGCGCCACGCAGGCCGGCGCCACGGCTTACGGCAACGGCGCGCAGGCTTCCGGCATCAACAGCGTTGCCGTCGGTGCCGGATCGCGCGCCACTGAAGCAGACACTTTCTCGGTGGGCAGCGGTGGCGTGGGCAGCGGCCCGGCGACGCGTCGCGTCGTCAACGTCGGTGCCGGCATCAATGCCAACGATGCCGTCAACAAGGGGCAGCTCGACGAACTGGCGGCGACCTTCGTCGACGCCACGCGCTACTTCCAGGCTGTGGGCGCCAACGACGGCAGCGACGACGCGATCGCCAGCGGTGCGGAGAGCACCGCCGCGGGCGCGGGTGCAGTCGCCAGCGGCGATGGCAGCACCGCGGTCGGCACGCAGAACGTCGCCAGCGGCGGCGGCTCCAGCGCACTGGGTTACGTCAACACCGCCGAAGGCTTCGACAGCAGCGCCGTCGGCAACTTCAACGAAGCCAGCGGCGATGGCAGCAATGCCTTCGGCCGCAGCAACGTGGTCGGCGCGACCAACGGCAATGCCTTCGGTGGCGAGAACGTCGTCGATGGCGAGAACGCCACGGCGGTCGGCAATGGCAACACTGCCAGTGGCTTGAACAGCTTCGCCGGCGGCAGCGGCAGCACCGCTTCGGGCGAGGGCAACGTGGCGCTGGGCAATGGCGCCATCGCCGACGGTGAGAGCGGCGCGATCGCGGTGGGTGACAACAGCCTGGCTGCAGGCCAGAACAGCGCCGCATTCGGCCAGAACGCGCAGGCCACAGGTCCAGCCGCCGTCGCGGTGGGCGGCAACGCGGTAGACGAAAACGGCAATCCGCTCATCACCAACGGCGGCGTGCCGGTGGAGACGGGCGCGACCAGTGCCGGTATCGGTGGTACCGCGCTGGGTGCAAGCGCCAATGCGCAAGGGTTCGTCGCCACCGCCGCAGGCGTGGGCGCGTATGCGGCCGGCGCGCAATCGTCCGCGTTCGGCGCCGTCGCCAACGCGCTGGGCGACTACAGCACGGCCATGGGTACGCAGAGCTTGGCCACCGGCAATGGCAGCACGGCGATCGGCGGCCTTGCTGACCTCGTTCCGGGGCTCGGTTTCCTGGTCTCGACCCAGGCCACGGGTGAGGCTGCGTCGGCCTTCGGTTCGGGCGCGGGCGCGTGGGGCGACTACAGCACCGCCACCGGCGCATTGGCTCAGGCCGATGGCGTGGAAAGCACGGCGCTGGGCTACTTCGCCTACGCGCAGGGCAACACCGCCACTGCCGTGGGTGCAGAGGCATGGGCATCCGGCGAGAACAGCACGGCAGTCGGTTTCTACAGCACGACCTATGGTGCCGACAGCGTGGCGCTGGGTGCCAATTCAATGACCGAAGCCGACAACAGCGTGGCATTGGGCACCGATTCCTATACGGACCGTGCCAACACGGTCTCGGTCGGCGATGTCGGCAGCGAACGCCAGATCACCAATGTCGCCGCCGGTACCGAGAGTACGGATGCGGTCAACGTCGGCCAGCTGACCGATGCCACCCGCTACTTCCAGGCCAACGGTGCCAATGATGGCAGCGACGATGCGCAAGCGGTCGGCGAGTTCGCCCTCGCCTCCGGCGCAAACGCCTATGCCGAAGGCGACACCGCCTCGGCCTATGGCGCAGGCTCGGCGGCCGTCGGCATCGGTGCCACCGCCACCGGCAACCAGGCCGCCGCCGTAGCCGACAACGCCACGGCCAACGGCAATGGCGCCAATGCCTCGGGCGTCAGCAGCACCGCCGTCGGCGGCCAGCTCGCGCTGCTGGATGCCAACGGCAATCCGATCCTCGACGAGGACGGCAA
>NZ_VLKN01000003.1 GCF_007830035.1 Luteimonas cucumeris
TCGCCGCCGGCACGGCGGACACCGATGCGGTCAACCTGGCCCAACTCGACGCGACGGTGGCCGAGGGCATCCGCTACTTCCAGGCCAACGGCAGCGGTGCCACGGGCGATGACGCCGTCGCCAGCGGCGTCAATACGGTCGCCGCGGGCAGCTTCGCTTCGGCCCCGGGATCCGAGTCGGTGGCGGTGGGCGCGAATGCGACGACAGCGGTGGCCGGCCACGGTACGGCGATTGGCTCCGCAGCGAATGCCGCAGTCAGCGGCACGGCACTGGGGCGGGAGGCGCAAGCCGCCCAGAACGCGGTGGCCGTGGGCAGGGGGGCGACGACGGTGTCGGGCACCGATTCGGGTAATTCGGCCGTGTCCATAGGAAACAACACGGGGGCCGTGGGTGATTTTTCCACGGTGCTCGGTTCGCTCAGTTTCGCACCGGCAGCTGCGACCAATGGCACCGTGGTGGGTTCGCAGAGCAGCGTCATTGCTATCAACGGCACCGCGGTAGGCAGCAACGTGGTGGTCGAAGCCAACCAAGGCACGGCGCTCGGCGCCAACAGCAGCGTGACGGCCGCCAACGCGGTGGCGCTCGGCGCCGGGTCGGTGGCCGATCAAGCGGACACCGTCTCGGTTGGCACGACCACGACACAGCGGCGGATGGTCAACCTGGCCGCAGGCGTTGATCCGACCGATGCGGTCAACGTCAGCCAGCTCAGCAGTGTCGTGGACGACAGCGTGCGTTACTTCAAGGCGGACGGCCTGAATAACGACACGGACGACGCGTCGGTCGTTGCGGGGACCAACTCGGTTGCGATCGGCGCCAACTCGGTGGCCAGCGAGGCCGACACGGTGTCGGTGGGTGATGTCGGCAGCGAGCGCAGGATCGTCAATGTCGCGGCAGGCACTGCCACGACCAACGCGGTCAACGTCGGCCAGTTACAGTCGGCCGGATTCACCCTGGATGCGGTGGGCACGGTGACCAATCCGGCGGTGACCTATGTCGACACGACTCGCGCACAGATCACCCTGGCGCCTGGCGGCACGACGATTTCCAATGTGGCCGCCGGCGGCGACCGATGCGGTCAACGTCAGCCAGCTCAGCACCGCCACGGCGGACCTGGCCTACTTCCAGGCCGATGGTCTGAACAATGGTACGGATGACGCCGAAGTCACCGGTACGAATGCGGTCGCGATCGGTGCCAATACGGTGGCCGACGAAGACAACACGGTCTCGGTCGGCGCTGCCGGCGCGGAGCGCCGGATTACCAACGTGGCGGCCGGCACGGCAACGACCAACGCCGTCAATGTCAGCCAACTCACGTCCGCGGGCTTCACGCTCGACGCCGCCGGCGTAGTGACCAATCCGGCAGTGACCTATACCGATACCGGACTCGGCACGATCAGCTTGGGCGGTGCCAGCGGCACGACGATCTCCAATGTCGCGGACGGCGTGGCGGATAGCGATGCAGTGAATGTGAGCCAGCTCACCACCGCCACGGCGGACCTGGCCTACTTCCAGGCCGATGGTCTGAACAATGGTACGGATGACGCCGAAGTCACCGGCACGAACGCGGTGGCGATCGGTGCCAACACGGTGGCCGACGAGGACAACACGGTTTCGATCGGTGCCGCCGGCGCGGAACGCCGGATCACCAACGTGGCAGCCGGCACGGCAACGACCAACGCCGCCAACGTCGGACAACTCACGTCCGCAGGTTTCACGCTCGACGCGGCCGGCGCAGTGACCAATCCGGCCGTGACCTACACCGACGCTTCGCGTGCGCAGATCACCTTGGGCGGTGCGAGTGGCACGACGATCTCCAACGTGGCGGCCGGCGTGGCGACGACGGATGCCGTGAATGTCGGCCAGCTCACCGCGGTGGCGGGTAACCTGGCCTACTTCCAGGCTGATGGTGCGAACGACGGCACGGATGGTGCCTCGGTCACCGCAGGCAGCAACGCGGTGGCGATCGGTGCCAACTCGGTGGCCAGCGAAGCCGACACGGTCTCGGTGGGCGATGTCGGCAGCGAGCGCAGGATCGTCAACGTCGCGGCCGGCACGATCACGACCAATGCGGCCAACGTCGGCCAGTTGCAATCAGCAGGCTTCACGCTCGACGCGGCCGGCGCAGTGACCAATCCCGCGGTGACCTATGTCGACGCATCGCGTGCGCAGATCACGCTCGGTGGTGCCAGTGGCACGACGATCTCCAACGTCGCCGCAGGCGTCGCCGGCAACGATGCGGTCAACCTGACCCAGTTGAACGACGCGATCGACGACGTGGTCGCCGAAGCCTCGCCGTACTACCAGGCAACAGGGCCTGCCGATGGCAGCGACAACGCGGTAGCCACGGGGACCGATTCGGTAGCGGCAGGACGCCTGTCACAGGCCGTCGGCGCCAACAGCACGGCCGTGGGAGCGGGCAGTTTCGCGGCAGGCCAGGATGACACCGCGGTTGGCGGCAATGCGCGGGTCGAGGCCGACCAGGGTACGGCCGTCGGTGCCAACAGTTCGATCGCGGCAGGTGCCACCGGCGCCTCCGCGTTCGGTGCCGGTAGCAGCGTGACTGCGGCCAATGCGGTGGCGATCGGTGCCAACTCGGTGGCGGATCGGGCCAATGCCGTTTCCGTCGGCGGTGCCGGCAGTGAGCGGCAGATCACCAATGTCGCCGCCGGTACCGCGGCAACGGACGCGGTAAACGTGTCGCAACTGGAGGCAGTGGCGGACACGGTCGGTGACGCGCTGTTGTGGGATGCCGCCGCCGATGGCGGCAACGGCGCGTTCAGTGCCAGCCACCAGGGCAGCGGGCCGAACAAGATCGTCGATGTTGCGGCGGGCGCGGTGAACGCCGGCAGCAATGAGGCGGTCAACGGCAGCCAGCTGTTCGCGGGCAACCAGAGCATCGCTACCGCTTTCGGCGGCGGCGCGGTGGTCAATCCCGACGGCACGGTCAGCGCGCCTGCTTTCATCGTCGGCGGCAACACCTACAACAACGTCGGCGATGCCCTGGCGAACCTCGATGGCCGTGTCACCAATATCGAGGTCGGCGGAGGCGGTGGCGGCAGCAGTCCGCAGTTCACGGCCAATGGCACGCCGCCAGCCACGTCCAGCGGCAGCAACTCGACCGCGGCGGGCAGCAACGCGCAGGCCACCGCGGCCAATAGCGTCGCACTGGGCGCCAACTCGGTCGCCGATCGCACCAATACCGTTTCGGTGGGTGCGGCCGGCAGCGAACGCCAGGTCGCCAACGTCGCCGCCGGTACCGCCGACACGGACGCGGTCAATGTCTCGCAGATGCGCCAGCAGGCGAGCAACACGCTGACCGCGGCCAACAGCTACACCGACGAACGCTTCAACCAGGTGGTGCAGATCCCGATGCAGGAGATCAACACCCTGCGCAACGAGGTGAACGAAGAGTTCAGGACCATGGACAAGCGCATCAACCGCCAGGGTGCGATGAACGCGGCGATGGTGCACATGGCCAGCAGCGCGGCCAACATCCAGACCATCAACCGCGTGGCGGTCGGCACCGGCTGGTCGGAAGGCCACAACGCGTTGTCGGTGGGTTACCAGCGCAGCCTGAAGAAGAATGTATCGCTGTCGCTGGGCGCTGCATTCAGCGGTTCCGAGCAGTCGGCCGGCGCCGGCATCGGCATCGGTTGGTAAGGCATCCAGGGACTCCGGCATCCGTGCCGGAGTCCTGGCCGGATGCGATACGGTGGCATCCGTGATGGATCGTTCCATCGGCGATGCTGGCGCGGTACACGCCTGCCCCGATATTTCCCGGCAAGCAGAAGCCAGCCCGGGAGGGCCCGATGAACACTGTTACCCATCAACATGCCCGCGTCGCCCGTACCGTGCGTGGCCAGGCCACGTCCGATGGCGCCGGCGTCAAGCTGACCCGCGTGATCGGCGGCCAGGCGCTGCCGGAGCTGGACCCGTTCCTGCTGCTCGACGAATTCGGCACCGATCGTGCCGAGGACTACATCGCCGGTTTTCCGGAGCATCCGCATCGCGGCTTCGAGACTGTCACCTACATGCTCGATGGCCGCATGCGCCACAAGGACAACCACGGCAACGAAGGCCTGCTGGTGCCCGGCAGCGTGCAGTGGATGACCGCCGGCCGCGGCCTGGTGCATTCGGAGATGCCCGAGCAGGAATCCGGTCGCATGCGCGGTTTCCAGCTGTGGGTGAACCTGCCGGCGAAGGAGAAGATGACCGACCCGCGCTACCAGGAGTTCGCGCCGGCGCAGATTCCGGTGGCGTCGCCTGCACCGGGCGTGTCGGTAAAGGTGATCGCCGGCGACGTCGACGGCGTGCGCGGTCCGATCGACCAGCCTGCCACGGCGCCGCTCTACCTCGACATCGCGCTGGATGCCGGTGCCGCCTGGCAGTACGCGCTGCCACCCGGCCACAACGCTTTCGTCTATCTGTACGAAGGTGACGCGAGCGTCGGCGAAGGCGATGAAGCGCGCGTTCTGGCCACGCACGAACTCGGCGTGCTCGGCGGCGGTGACCTGCTGGTCCTGAAGGCCGGCGCGGCGGATGCGCGTCTGATCCTGGTGGCCGGCAGGCCGTTGCGCGAGCCGGTGGCACGCCATGGGCCGTTCGTGATGAACACCCGCCAGGAACTGATGCAGGCCTTCGTCGATTTCCAGGAAGGCAGGTTCTGACGTCCCGGTCCGCACGGCGAATGTCGTGCGGACCACCGCCTGCGTTGCGTCCGGCCCACGATCCGGCGAGGATTCCGGTCCCGCTGGGCACGTTCGAGGCGCGATGAAGACGCTCCACCTGTTGTGCGCAGGCCTGTGCGTGCTGGCCGGATGCAGCAGCCAGCCTCCTCTCGGGGAACGCAATCGGGAGCTCGCGCTGCGTGAGCTGGAACGGCGCGAAGTGTCGTTCGACATCGTCGGGCTCGAAAACTCGACGCGCCGGGCGCAGGACGATGGCGCGTACCTGTTCGAGGAAGCGGGATTTTTCCGCGACACCGGCGACGCCGCTTTCAAGGCGTTGTTGTTGCATCTGGCGAAGACCCGCAACCATGGGCTGCGCGTCGTGCTGGAAAGGCATCCGCGCGACACGCGCTATCCAGCGAGCGAACTGCAGCATGCGCTCGACGAAGCAGTGCGGGAAGGCGCGACCGGGGCGGCATCCCTGTTGCTCGAGTACCGCGGGCAGCCGGGCGACGAGACCCTGTTTCATGCCGCGTACCGGAACGATGCCGCGTTGGCGCGGCTGCTATTGGAGGCGGGCGCTTCGTTCGAAGAAGGCGAGAATGCCGAAGCGATAGGCATGGCCGCGCGTTTGGGCAATCTGCAGACGCTCAAGGGCTTCGTGGAAAGCGGAAAAGCCCCGCAGCAGCAAGTCGCGCAATCCATCTTGCCGGCTGCGTTGACCGAAAAGATCGACGTGGTGCGGTACCTGGTGGAGCATGGCGTGGATGTCGACCAGGCCGACAGCGACGGCTGCACGCCGCTGCATTACTTGGCACAGGACGGCACCGTGGACATGGTCGCGTACCTGCTTGACCAGGGTGCGGACATCAACAAGGCCTGCCGGGGCAAGCAGACGCCGCTGCGCTGGGCGGGATATGGCAGCAACCAGCCGGTGATCGATTTTCTCGTCGAGCGTGGCGCGGTCGTTCATTGAGCGCGGCAATTCACGAAGCGAAGCCGGACGAGAAAGCCTCGCTTTTTTTTTCCTGTCGCGGAGTAGCCAGCTGCGACACCAGTCGAAGAACAGCGCCACGCCGGCCGGAACGCGCCAGGTTCACCGAGGTGGAGTGACCGGAATGCGGACCAGGAGCGAAGGGCTCATGAGTCGAAGGCGTCATGCGCCGGATGGGTGTGGCAGTCGCCTGCGCCATTCTGCGGATGTCCCAATGCCGCCTCTTCGGCGGCCAGACGGGAAACGCACAATGAAGACGCAGGTCGTGGGTGGGCTGGCGATTGGGTTGCTGGTGGCGGGTATGGCCGCCTCGGCGCAGGACGCCATCGTCGGTGAAAAGGGTGTAGTGGGCGAAAAAGGCGTGGTCGGTGAAAAGGGCGTCATCGGCGAGAAGCGCGGCGCACAGGAGCGACGCGGCCAGACCACCGCCGTGCTGCCGGCGAACATCAGCCGGCTGCTGCAGCAACCGGCGGTGACCGTCCGTTACCGGCCGGCCGCGATCAAATTGAAGCAGCTGCCACCGGAGGCGCTGGCCGCACAGCCGCAGGCCAGCGATCTCGGCACGCCGTTCCGGTTGGAACCGTCGCAAACGCCGGGTGCTGGACGTCAGTGGTACGCGTCGCACGCCACCAGCATCACCAGCGCGATGCAGCAGATCGAACTCGCGCACGATCCTGGCGCGCGGGCTTACGGGCGATTCGGCCTGGTGTTCCCGGTGCAGGCGGGCTATCGCTATCTGGTGGATTGTGCGATCGCAGGTGCTTCCGAGTTCGAGCTGAGCCATACCGGCTTCGGCCAGACCGCGGAAGGTGCACGTACCGCCGCCAACTCCGGCCTGGTCAGCTTCGTGTCGGCGCCGGTGCGGGACGGCGGGCGCGGCTGGATCGAATTCAAGGCGGTGCGCACGCAAAGCGCGGCCTGGCAGTGGCGCGGCTGCGAGATCACGCCGCTGCGGGCCCAGTAGCCGGGATGTGTTGGAGTGAAAAGAAAGGCCACGCGGATTGCATGGCCTTTTCGCATGCCGTTCTGAACCTACGGGTTGCTGGTGACGGTCACCCGTCGCTCGTCGCCCAGCCAGCGATAGATCACGCCACCCAGCAGGCCGCCGAGTATCGGCGCCAGCCAGAACAGCCACAGTTGCGCCACCGCCTGCGAGCCGGCGAAGAACGCCACGCCGGTCGAGCGCGCCGGGTTCACCGAGGTATTGGTGACCGGAATGCTGATCAGGTGGATCAGGGTCAACGCCAGGCCGATCGCGATTGGCGCGAAGCCGGCAGGCGCGAGCCGGTGGGTCGCGCCCATGATCACGACCAGGAACATCGCGGTCAGCACGACTTCGCACAGGAACGCCGCTGCGACCGAATAGCCGCCCGGTGACAGCGCGCCGAAACCGTTGCTGGCGAATGCGCCGGCGGCCGTAGGGTCGATCACGAACCCGGGTTGACCGCTGGCGATCTGGAACAGGATCCAGCCGGCCAGGATCGCGCCGAGCACCTGCGCCACCACATAGGGCACCAGGTCTTTCAGCGGAAAGCGTCCGCCAGCCCAGAGGCCGAAACTCACCGCCGGATTGAAGTGTCCGCCGGAGATGTGTCCGAACGCGTAGGCGCCGGTCAGCACCGTCAGGCCGAAGGCGAGCGCGACGCCGACGAAACCAATGCCGAGCGGATTGCCGTCGCCGCCGAAATTCGCCGCCAGTACCGCGCTGCCGCAACCACCCAACACCAGCCAGAACGTGCCGAGAAACTCGGCGCCGAGTCGCTTGAGCATATGTCCTCCCCGTTGCAGGCCGGCCGCCCGGCCACGGGCAAACGCTAGACCAGCGTGGTTAAGGCGGTGTGAGCGCGAGCAGGTGGAGGCCTCGAAGCTCGAACCGAGGCTGGTTCGGGCGACTGCCTGCGCGTGTGCCTGCGGTACCGGCGCGTACGCAGAAAACCGTCACGAGTGAGGGACCTGCCGTTCTTTCACGTCAGCGATGAAAACGACAAGCAGATCCCGCCATCCGCTGCTATTTGCTGCTGAGCCGATCCGGATCGAAATGCAGGCCTTGCACGATGCCCGTCGTTTCACGCAGTTGTGCGTCGGAATCGGCATGGATCCAGACGTGCACGTTGCGGCCGTTGGCCAGTTCGAACATGGTTTCGCGGACCAGCATGCCCGGCCGCGCGGCCAGCTCGCCTTCGTGCCAGTACACGCCCTGTCCGTTGACCGAGCCTTGTCCGCGACGATTGCTGCGCCGCAATTCATAGGGTTCCTCGTTGGCGATCGACACCCCGAACGCCTCGCTGCCATCGCTGCGGATCGCGCGACACAGTATCGAGTCGCCATAACTGCGTTGTTCCCAGCTCAACTGGCTGCCGGGAAGCTGCGGGCACGGCCCCGCTTCCTGGGCGTGCGCGGCACTGGTGAATCCCAGCAGCAACGCCAGTGATATCAGCGTCTTCATGGTTTTCCCCTGATTTGCGGCCCCGTACCGCAGCCCCGACCATAAACAACCCGGGGCGCCACCGCAAATCCGGTCGTCTCAGCGCTCGGGCAGGGGGATGAACTCGCGGTCATCGCCCGGGATGGTGCCGAAGCGGCCGTCGAGCCAGTCCTGCTTGGCCTGCTCGATGCGCTCCTTCGAGCTGGACACGAAGTTCCACCACACATGGCGATGCGCATCGAGCGGTTCGCCACCGAGCAGCATCGCCTTGACCGGCGTCCTGGCCCGCAATACAGGTTGCGTGCCACGATCGAGCACGACCAGGTGCTGCCGCGGGATGTCGGCGCCGTCGAGTTGCGCGTCGCCATCGAGCAGGTACAACGCGCGCTCGACGTGGCTGTCGTCGATCGCGATCTCGGCATCGGGCTGCAGGTCGATGGCGACGTTGAAGGTGTCGGCGAACACGCGCACTGGCGATTCCATGCCGAAGCCGCGTCCGGCGATCACGCGCAGCAGGCTGCCGTCGCGCTGCAGCTGCGGCAGCGTCGCGGCAGGATGATGATGGAATTCCGGCGCGGTTTCCTCGTCCGGCTTCGGAAGCGCCACCCAGGTCTGCATGCCGTGCGTTTCGGCCGGCTGCTCGCGCACGCGCGGCGGCGTGCGTTCGGAATGGGCGATGCCGCGGCCTGCGGTCATCCAGTTGACGTCACCGGGCGTGATGTCCTGCAACGATCCCAGCGTGTCGCGATGGGTGATGGTGCCGGCCCAAAGAAACGTCACGGTGGCCAGCCCGATGTGGGGATGCGGGCGCACGTCGATGCCGCGGCCAGGCTCGAACACGGCCGGCCCCATCTGGTCGACGAATACGAATGGACCCACCGAACGTGCCTGCAGCGTAGGCACCGCACGACGGACCTGGAAGCCGCCAAGGTCGTGGATGCGGGGGGCGATGATCGTGGTCATGGAAGCTCCGAATACAGGTCTTCCGGAAGCATGGCACCGCAGCGGCCTTGTCGCCATGGAGATCGCGCAACGATGCTTTCTGCTGCCGGTTCCACGGCCATTGCGGTGCGTCAGGAGCGCGCGCAGGTGCGCCCTTCAAGAGAATATAGCCCGCACGCATAGCGGCGGAAGCTCTGCAGTTTGCGGTAAGGAGCGGATGGGCGATCGGTGGCAACAACGCAAGTTCCCGACCCTGCGGGTCGGCTGTTCCGCCCGCTACCGCGTGCGGGTCACTTTCTTTGCTGGCCCAAAGAAAGTAACCAAAGAAAGGGCCCGAAGCCGGGGTGACAGACGTTGCACTCGATGGGTGCTGATGTGGGGCTGCTTTAGTTGCTGCCGGAGTTCTTGTTCTCGCCTGAAATTTGATTGCAGTGTTTGGTTGTCCTTCACAGCCTGACGATGGCTTTGGCTTTGGCTTTGGCTTTGGCTGCTGCAGTTGGTGTTGGCTCTTGACGCGGACCATCAAGGATCCGCGTGACCCCATAGACCCGGAGGGCGGCGGCCATGGATGGCCGCCGTTTTCCGACCGAGCCATGGATGGCGAGTCGGAAAATCCCCGAGGACTACCAATCGCAACGGGAGCTTTGTCGGGGAAGGGCCTTCTCTTTGGTTACTTTCTCTTGGCCCTTCAAGAGAAAGTAACCCGACTGCGGCAGCAGGCGGAAACTCCGACCTGAAAGGTCGGCAAATGCGTCGCAACACCAAAAGCAAGATCAAAGTCACTGGATCCCGGCTTACGCCGGGATGACGAGCAAGAGCAGCAAAGCCGCTAAGTCCCGCCCATCCTGAGCTTGTCGAAGGACACGGGGACGACGGCAGAAAGGCAAAGTAGTAGCAAGTTCGCCCTACAAAAGCCCCAATACCCGGCCGTGGCGCCAACGATTCACGGCGCAGTCCCGAACCGCAGCCGCGCCTCCGGTTTCTCGCCCCGCGCCAGCGAAACCAGCTTGATGCTGTCCCCACCCAACGCCCGACTGCGCTTGTCGGCAAACCCCGTATGCAGTTCGAACGATTGCGCGGCCGCGCCGGCCGCGGTCCATTCGAACGTCACTTCCGCGTCGCCGGCCCAGACGCAGCGCACGTCGGGGCGGCACCGCGAATCCGACTTCACGCCGACGTAGCGCAGCGTGCTGCGGTCGGGCAGGGCGACGCTGTCGCCCGGAGACATGGTGAACTCCTGGTTCGCGTCGACGCTGCGCAGGCCGGCTTCGCTCCCGCCTGCGGCGGCTGGCGTCGCGCTGCAACCGAGGGTGAGTGCGGCGAAGGCGCCGGCGAGGAGAAGAGGGCTGAGGCGACGGGTGGCGGGCATCGGGCGCTCCTGCGTGGACTGGTCCCGAGCCTATCCGCTGCCACCCCAGCGTGCCGTGAACCGGCGCGCAGACTCAGGCCTTGCCGGCGTCGCGCCGCGAGGCCAGCCGGTCGGCAAGGCGGGTCGGTTCCGGCAGCCGGTAGGTGGTGACGTACCGCATCACCAGGTCGGCGGCGGACGCCATCGCCACGCGATGGCCCGGCGATACGATCAGCGGATTGCATTTGGGCTTGCTGCGCAGCAGCCAGCCGATCTGCTCACCCTTGTGCCGCAGCGGCACGTACGCGCCGCGTACCTGATGCGGTTCGGACGCGGTGCCGACCAGGATCTTCTTGGCGACGCCGATGCTCGGCAGCCCGGTGGCGACGCCGAAATGCGCGGCGATGCCGAGCCGGCGCGGATGCGCGATGCCGTGGCCGTCGACGAACACCATGTCGGGCGTGGTGCCCAGCAGCGTCAACGCGCGCAGCAGCGCCGGCAATTCGCGGAACGACAGCAACCCGGGGATGTAGGGCATCACCGTGTCGATGCGCGCGACGTGGGATTCCAGTGGCTGCATCGTGCGTGCGTCCAGCAGCACGGCCGCGGCGCGGGTGATCGCGCCATCCTCCTCGAAGCCGACATCGAAACCGGCGATCGTGCGCAGCGATTTGTCGAAGCCGTCGCGCAGCGAAACGCGTCCGGCCAGTTCGACCTGCACGTCGCGCGCGCGGGCGACATCGCCGTCCCACGCAGGCACGGCCGACGAATCGATGGCGATCGTGGTCATCAGGCGGCCTTCAAGGTGGTCAACAGGCCGCGCGCGGCGTTGAAACGCGTCGCCGCATCGGGCAGGTCGAGCTTGACCCGCAGTTTGTCGGGCCCGTCCATCTGGTACGACTTCGGCTGGCCCTGGATCAGGCGGATCACCGCCATCGGGTCGATGTTCGGCTTGCTCTCGAAATGCACGCGTCCGCCGTTCTCGCCGAGGTCGATCTTGCGCAGGCCCATCTGCGTCGCCTGCAGCTTCAGTTCGGCGATTGCGAACAGGTACTTCGCGGCGTCGGGCAGCAGCCCGAAGCGGTCGATCATCTCGACCTGAAGTTCGCGCAGTTCCTCGGCATCGCGCGCGGAACTGATGCGCTTGTACAAGGTCAGGCGCGCATGCACGTCTGGCAGGTAATCGTCGGGGATCAGGGCAGGGACGTGCAGTTCGATGTCGGCACCATGCGTGCGCACGCCGTCGATGTCGGGGAGTTCGCCGCGCTTGATCGAACGCACCGCGCGCTCCAGCAGTTCCGTGTACAGGCTGAAGCCGACCTCGGCCATCTGCCCGCTCTGGTCCTCGCCCAGCAGTTCGCCGGCGCCGCGGATTTCCAGGTCGTGCGTGGCGAGGGTGAAGCCGGCGCCGAGTTCGTCCATCGCCGCGATCGCATCCAGCCGCTTGCGCGCATCGGCGGTGATCGAGCGCTGGTCGGGAATCACCAGGTAGGCGTAGGCGCGATGGTGCGAGCGGCCGACGCGGCCACGCAACTGGTGCAGCTGCGCGAGGCCGAACTTGTCGGCGCGGTTGATGATGATGGTGTTGGCATTGGGGATGTCGATGCCGGATTCGATGATGGTCGAGCACAGCAGCACGTTGAAGCGCTGCTTGTGGAAGTCGAGCATCACCCGTTCCAGCTCGCGTTCCGGCATCTGGCCATGGGCGATGCCGATCCGCGCTTCCGGCACCAGTTCCTGCAGTTCGCGCTGCATGCGGCCGATGCTCTCGACATCGTTGTGCAGGAAGTACACCTGGCCACCGCGCGCCAGTTCGCGCTGGAAGGCCTCGCGCAGCTGGCCGTCGTCCCACGGCACCACGAAGGTCTGCACGGCCAGGCGATGCGCCGGTGGCGTGGCGATGATGGCGAGGTCGCGCAGCCCGGCCATCGCCATGTTCAGCGTACGCGGGATCGGCGTCGCGGTCAGCGTCAGCAGGTGCACGTTGGCGCGCAGCGCCTTCAGCGCTTCCTTCTGGCGCACGCCGAAACGCTGTTCCTCGTCGACGATCACCAGGCCCAGGTCCTTGAACTTCACGTCCGGCTGCAGCAACCGGTGCGTACCGACGATTACGTCGACCTTGCCTTCGGCCACGCGCACCAGTTCGGCTTCGATCTCCTTCTTGGACTTGAAGCGCGACAGCACTTCCACTTTCAACGGCCAGTCGGCGAAGCGGTCTGCGAAGTTGCGATAGTGCTGCTCGGCCAGCAGTGTGGTCGGCACCAGCACCGCAACCTGCTTGCCGGCGCTGGCGGCGACGAAGGCGGCGCGCACGGCGACTTCGGTCTTGCCGAAGCCGACATCGCCGCAGACCACGCGATCCATGGGCTGCGAACTGGACAGGTCGCGGATCACCGCTTCGATCGCGGCGTGCTGGTCCGGCGTCTCCTCGAACGGGAAAGTCGCCGCGAAAGGCTCGTACATCGCGCGGTCCACTTCCAGCGCGAGTCCGGCGCGGGCCTGGCGCTTGGCCTGGATCTCGAGCAGTTCCGCGGCCACGTCGCGTACCTTCTCGGCGGCCTTCTTCTTGGCCTTGGTCCAGGCTTCCCCGCCGAGCGAATGCAGCGGCGCGGTCTCGGCCGAAGCGCCGGAGTAGCGGCTGATCAGGTGCAGTTGCGCGACCGGCACGTACAGGCGGTCGCCCTTGGCGTATTCGATGTCCAGGTATTCGCCAGGCTGGCCGCCGGCCTCCAGCGTGACCAGGCCGCGATAGCGTCCGACGCCATGGTCCTCGTGCACGATCGGCGCGCCTTCGGACAGCTCGCCGAGATCGCGGATGATCGCTTCCGGTTCGCGGCCGGCACGCTTGCGGCGGCGCGGTTGCGCGGCGCGCTCGGGAAACAGCTGGCGTTCGGTGAGGATCGCGATCGCCGGTTCGTCGAGGGCGAAGCCGTTGTCGAGCGGGGCGACGGCAATCGCGAATTCTTTCAGCCCGTCATCCCGGCGAAAGCCGGGATCCAGCGCTTCGGTGTCGCTTGTACGCGCAGGGAGAGCTGGGTCCCGGCTTTCGCCGGGATGACGGCCTAAAGCAAAAGCCTGGAAATCCGGCAGCACATCCGGCGACAGGCCCGCCGCCTGCAGCACTTCCAGCAGCGCCTCGCGACGCCCCGCCGTATCCGCCGCGATCAGTACGCGTCCGGGATACGTCGACAGGAACGACTTCAGCGCTGCAGCCGGTTGCGCATCCTTGGCCGCCAGCGGCAGGTCCGGTGCCGGCTGGTCGCCCAGAGGGAGTGCCTGTTCGCGGCGCGCATGTTCCGCGCCGCAGACTTCGACGCGCTCGGACTGGTTGAGGCGCTCGCGCAGGCTGTCCGGCGGCAGATACAGCTCGTCGGGCGCCAGCAACGGGCGTTCGATGTCGTGGCGACGCTGTTCGTAGCGTTCGCTGGTCTGCTTCCAGAACTGCTCGGAAGCGGCGAAGGCGCCATCGGCGATCACCGGCAGGGTGGATTCGCCGAGGTAGTCGAACAGCGTCGCCGTGCGATCGAAGAACAGTGGCAGGTAATACTCGACACCGGCCGGCGCCAAGCCGGCCTTCAGGTCCTGGTACAGCGCGCTGCGGCGCGTGTCGATGTCGAAGCGGTCGCGCAGCGTGTCCATCGCGCGCTGGGTACCGGCGTCGTCGAGCGGAACTTCGCGTCCGGGCAGCAGCTGTACCGCATCGGTCTTGTCCAGCGAGCGTTGCGATTCCGGATCGAAGGCACGGATCGAGTCGATGACATCGTCGAACAGCTCGACGCGATACGGCTCGTCGGCGCCCATCGGATAGACATCGAGCAGGCCGCCGCGCACGGCGAAGTCGCCGGGGTCGAGCACCTGCGGCACGTTGCGATAGCCGGCCGATTCGAGGCGGCGCTTTTCGGCATCCAGGTCCAGTTGCTGGCCGACGCGGACATCGAAGGTGTTGCCGACCACGTAACGCAGCGGCGGCAGGCGCTGCATCAGCGTCTGCACCGGCACCACCACGATGCCACGCTTCAGCGTCGGCAACCGGTGCAATGCGGCCAGGCGCTGCGAGACGATGTCCGGGTGCGGGCTGAACTGGTCGTAGGGCAGGGTTTCCCAGTCCGGGAAATGCAGGATCGGCGTGGCGGTCGCGGCATCGCCGAGCAGCGTGCGCAGGTCGGACTCGATCTGGTGCGCGCCGTGGTTGTCGCGAGCCACCACCAGCAGCGGTCCGCAATGCACATCAGCGGCGCGGGCGATGGCCCACGCCAGCGCGGAGGCGGAGGCTGGCGCGCGCCACCAGGCGCGTTGCTGGCCGGCCTTGGGCAGGGGTGGAGTCGGAAAGGAGATGATTTTTGGTTCGTTGGTCATCGGCACGCGGAAAACGACGGCAGCGCCGGACGCGGTTGCGCCCAGCGCGGGAGGCACAGTCTAGCGGGTGCGTCCCGGGCCGGACCGTTGTGCGGCAGCGACACCGGCATCGCTGGGTCAGCTCGCGGCACCGCGGTGTTGTGCCTCAGGGCGGAAATCGCGGTGCCCAGTCGCCGACAGCCTGTGCCACTGGCCGGGCCGGCAACTCAGATCAGTGCAGGTCAAGCACGACCCGCACCAGGCCCGGCGCATTGGCGGACTCGCGGCGGAAGCCCAGCGACTGCGCCAGCTGCAGCATCGGCTGGTTGTGCTCCAGCACCTCGCCGTACAGGCGCTCCAGCTTCTTGCCCTTGGCCCAGCGCACCAGCCGGCGCATCAGCTGCCGGCCCAGGCCCATGCCGGCGATGTAGTGGCTGACCAGGATCGCGAACTCCGCCTCGCGGCTGCCGGGGATGGTCGATGCGCGCGCGACCGCCCCGACCAGCGCTTCGCCGGGCGGCAATGGCTCCGCCACGACCAGTGCGAATTCGCTGCGCGGGTCGGGGCGGGTCAACTGCTGGGCCTGCTCCGTGCCGAGTTCCTTCATCGCGAACAGGAAGCGTTGCCGGACCTCGTCCGGCTGCAGCAGCGGGAACGCGGCACGAAGCGGACCGGCATCGTCTGGCCGGATCGGTCGGATCAGCACTTCACGGCCGTTGGGCAAGCGCAGATGCTCGTGCCACGGCGGCAGGCGGTTGCGAGGACTCATGCGCAGATGCTGGCATGGTGAAAGTGAAGCTATGCTCTACGGGTGAAGATCGCCGCCGTACGCCGCCTCGTTTCCGCCTGGCCGGGCGTCAGTGAGGATGTGAAGTGGAGCGGGGTACTGGTGTTCTCGGTCGGCGGCAAGATGTTCTGCGCCATGCGCGTCGCCGCTGCCGGTGGCCTGGCCTTCAGAGTGGAGGCGGAGCGCTTCCTCGAGTACACCGATCGTCCGGGGGTAGTGCCGGCGCCGTTCCTGGCGCGCTGGCACTGGGTCAGCCTGGCCGTCCCCGACGCCTTGCCGGACGCCGAGGTCCGCGTCGCGATCCGCCGCAGCTACGAACTGGTGCGTGGCAGGTTGAGCAGGAAGCTGCAGCGCGAATTCGCCGACTAGAAGGCGATCAGTGCAGCCGTGCCGGCTAGCCAGGCAACTGTGGCCGCCCTTTGTACTCAGCCCGCGGACGCGGCGCGTCCTGGTTTGCGCAGGCGGCCGATGGCCGACACCACCGCCAGTACCACCGCGCCGGCGACGATGCCTACCACGACGTTGAACAGGTTGCTGGTCAGCCAGCCCCAGGCCTGTTCGGCATAAGGCTCGATGAAATGGTGCAGCGCCGGGAAGCCATGTACGAGGATGCCGCCGCCGACCAGGAACATGGCCGCGGTGCCGGCGATGGACAGGAACTTCATCAGCCACGGCGCGCCGGCCAGGATCATGCGGCCGATGCCGCGCTTGATCGCGTTGCCGCGCGGGTCGCGGGTGAGCAGCAGGCCCAGGTCGTCGAGCTTGACGATGCCGCCAACCAGGCCGTACACGCCCACCGTCATGATCAGCGCGATCGCCACCAGCACTCCCAGGCGCTGCATGAACGGTGCCGCGGCCACGGTGCCCAGCGAAATCACGATGATCTCCGCCGAAAGGATGAAATCGGTGCGGATCGCGCCTTTGATCTTGCGCTTCTCGAACGCGACGATGTCGACCTGCTCGTCCTGCACTGCCTGCACCAGTTCGGCGTGATGCTGCGCATCCTCGGCCTTGCTGCGCTGGAACTTGTGGGCGAGTTTCTCCACGCCCTCGTAGCACAGGTAGGCGCCACCGATCATCATCAGCGGCGTCACCGCCCAGGGCGCAATGGCGCTGACGACCAGTGCCGCGGGCACCAGTATCGCCTTGTTGACGAACGAGCCCTTGGCCACCGCCCACACCACCGGCAGTTCGCGGTCGGCGTTGATGCCGGACACCTGCTGCGCGTTGAGCGCCAGGTCATCGCCCAGCACGCCGGCGGTCTTTTTGGTGGCGACCTTGGTCATCACCGAGACGTCGTCGAGCAGCGTGGCGATGTCGTCGAAAAGGGCGAGGAAGGCGGAAGGCATGAGGATTCGCGAGTCCTGGGAAAGCGGATTCTGTCACAGCTTCATGCGATGAGCTTTTTTGGCACGGACAAGATGGATGAACAAACAACTGGCAACCCAGGTCGACTTGTAGAGCGGGGCAAGCTCCGCTCTACGAAGCGTCAAGTCGGCATCCGCAACCATTCGAGGTGGCTCGAACCGCCGCCGTCGTCGAGCGCGCCAAGCAGGGCCTGCAAGGCATGGCCCAGCACCGCATCGATCTGCCACGGTGCGTTGAGCAGCAGCAGGCCGCTACCGTTCATGCGTAGCGGCGAGTCGTCGGCACGCACCAGCAATTCAACCGCCAGCGCCGATCTCGCCGGCAGGTTTGCGGCCTTGCGGTGGAACGGCCGCAAGGTCCGGCGCAGCTTGATCGGGTACCACAGCGCGAACACGCCCTCCGGCCAGCGCTGCAGCCCGTCGCGCAGCGCGCCCACGGCGGTCTCGAATTCGTCCAGTTGCGCTTCGTAGGGCGGGTCGATCAGCACCAGTCCGCGACCGAGTTTCGTTGCGCCGATCTTGGGCGGCAGCAAGGCCTTCATCGCCGCATAGCCGTCGCTGGCGTGGACGGCGACACGGCCATCGCCAGTGAAATTCGCCTTGAGCGCTGCCGCTTCGATCGGCTGCAGTTCGCAGCAGGCGATGCGGTCCTGCTCGCGCAGCGCGTGCGCCAGCAGCCAGGGCGATCCGGGGTAGGCGTCGTGGCCGAGCGCGCTGCGGCAGGCGCGGACCGCTTTCAGGTAACGCGCGATCGCCGGGTCTTTCGGTGGCGCAGCCAGCAGCCGGCCGATGCCCGCTTCGGCCTCGCCGGTGCGTTGCGCTGAACTCGATTTCAGCCGGTACAGGCCGCGGCCGGCATGCGTGTCCAGTGCGAACAGCGGCGTCGGTTTGGCGGTCAGGGCGTCACAGATCGCCAGCAGGGCGACGTGCTTGAGCACGTCGGCGTGGTTGCCGGCATGGAAGGCGTGTCGGTAATTCATCGCAGGAGTCTACAGCCGCTATGCTGCCGGCATGGTGGCCCATTCCCAGACGATACTGCTGGCCGAAGACGAAACGGCGATCGCCGATGCGGTGCTCTACGCGTTGCGCAGCGAGGGTTTCGTGGTCGAACACTGCCTGCTTGGCGGCGAAGTCGCCCCACGCCTGCGCGCCGGCGGCGTCGACCTGCTGCTGCTCGACGTCGGCCTGCCCGACATCAGCGGCTTCGACGTATGCCGCCAGCTGCGCGGCTTCAGCGACCTGCCGGTGATCTTCCTTACCGCGCGCAACGACGAGATCGACCGCGTGCTCGGCCTCGAACTGGGTGCCGACGACTATGTCGCAAAACCATTCTCGCCGCGCGAGCTGGTCGCCCGCGTCCGCGCACGCCTGCGGCGGCATGTGCCGGCGGAGAACAGCCGGAAGCGCGGCGATTTCGAGATCGACCGCGAAGGCCGCCGCATCCGCTACGCGGGCCGCGCGCTCGATCTGACCCGCTACGAATACGCACTATTGGCCGAACTGTTGCGCCGACCCGGCGCGATCCTGAGCCGCGCGCAACTGCTCGATCGTGCCTGGGATGACGACAGCGACAGCGCCGACCGAACCGTCGACACCCACGTCAAGACGCTGCGCCACAAGCTGCGCGAGGCCGGCGCCGAACGCGATCCGATCCGCACCCATCGCGGTGTCGGCTATTCGATCGAGGTGTGAATGAAACTGGGGCTGCGCCTGTTCCTCGGTTTCTTCCTGATCGTCGGCGTCGCCGCGTTCTTCGTGATGCGCGTGTTCGTCGACGAGGTCAAGCCCGGCGTGCGCCAGGCGATGGAGGCCAATCTGGCCGATACCGCCAACGTACTCGCCGCGCTCGCCGCGGCGGACATGAAGGCCGGCCGCATCGCCGATGGCGCGTTCGCGCGCGACATCGCGGCGGCCGAGCGCCGTCGTCTTGGCGCCGACATCTGGGGTACGCGCAA
This sequence comes from Luteimonas cucumeris, assembly GCF_007830035.1. Lineage (GTDB taxonomy): Bacteria > Pseudomonadota > Gammaproteobacteria > Xanthomonadales > Xanthomonadaceae > Luteimonas_C > Luteimonas_C cucumeris. The sequence goes on from NZ_VLKN01000003.1 coordinate 18,821, forward strand.
GGATCGCCTCGACTACCGCATCCTGGTCACCGATGCGCGCGGCATCGTCGTCTACGACTCGCAGGACGAAGCCGTGGGCAAGGACTATTCGCGCTGGAACGACGTCTATCGCACCCTGCGCGGCCAGTACGGCGCGCGTTCCAGCGGTGAGGTGCCGGGCGACCGCAAGAACACGGTGATGCACGTCGCCGCGCCGATCCTCGACGTCGACGACGAAGACCGGATCATCGGCGTGCTGACGGTAGCCAAGGCCAACCGCACCATGGAGCCGGTGATCGCACGCAGCCAGCGCAACATCCTGCGCGGTGGCGGCTGGTTGCTGGGCCTGTCGGCGCTGATCGGACTGGTGATGACCTGGTGGCTGGTGCGCGGCATCGGCCGCCTCAACCGCTATGCGCAGGCCGTGAGCAGTGGCGAGCGTGTGCCGCCGCCGCCGCCGCGCCGCGACGAGATCGGTGATCTCGGCCGCGCGCTGGAAACCATGCGCCGCGAGCTGGAAGGCAAGCAGTACGTCGAGCAGTACGTGCAGACGCTGACCCACGAGATGAAAAGCCCGCTGGCGGCGATCCGCGCCGCTGCAGAACTGCTGCAGGAACCCCTGCCGGAAGCCGAGCGCGCGCGTTTCGCTGCCAACGTGCAGGGGCAAAGCGAGCGCCTCAACGAGATGATCGAGAAGCTGCTGGCGCTGGCGGCGGTCGAACATCGGAACGGGCTCGACCAGCGCGAGCGCATCGACGTGTCCGAACTGGTCGATGAAGCGGTCGAAGCCCTGCGTCCGCGGCTTCTGCAGGGCGAGGTCGACGTGTCGGTATCGGCTCCCGCGAGGCCGGTGGTCGTCGTAGGCGATCGCTTCCTGCTGCGGCAGGCCTTGCGCAACCTGCTCGACAACGCGATCGATTTCGCGCCGCGTGGATCGGGCATCGAGGTCCGATGGTCGCGCGACGAGCGCGACGCGGTGCTGCAGGTCGGCGACCGCGGGCCGGGCGTGCCGGAGTTCGCGCAGGAGCGGGTGTTCGAACGCTTCTACTCGCTGCCGCGGCCCAACGGCGGGCGCAGCACCGGTCTGGGTCTGACCTTCGTGCGCGAGGTGGCCGGACTGCACGGCGGCAATGTCAGGCTGGTACCGCGCGAGGGCGGCGGAGCCCAGGCCGAGTTGCGGCTGCCTGCCGTGTAGCGTGCGCTGAGCGCACGATCAGCGTCCACAGGCAGGCATCATGCGCGCAGCGCACGCTACAGTGCGCCGTCGAGTTCCGTTCATGAGTCGGCTTCACGCTGGCTTCAAACTCGCCCCGTCGTGGCCTCATGGCCGCCCTGCACGCTGGCGCAGTCCATACAGGGAGCTGCGCCATGAGAAACATGCGTCTGTTGTTCCGCTTCATCACCGTTGGTGGCCTGGTGCTGTTGCTGCTGATACCGCTGGCGATGATCCGCGGCACCATCCAGGAGCGCCAGATGTTCCGCAACCAGGCGGTGCAGCGCATCGCGCAGACCACCGCGGGCGCGCAGAACCTGGTCGGTCCCTTGCGCGTGGTGCCGTGGTCGGAAACGCGCGAGGTCGACACGGTCGATGCTTTCAATCGTCCGCAGAAGAAGACCGAGACCACTACCGGTTATGCCCTGCAGGCGCCGCGATCGCTGGTCATCGACGGCAACCTGGTGCCCGATACGCGCCGGCTGGGCATGCACGAAGTACGCGTCTACGAGTGGCGTGCGCGGCTGCAGGCGCAGTTCGACGCGGCGCTGCCGCAGGATAACGGTGCCCGCCGTTACGGCGTGCCCTACCTGATCCTGGCGATCCAGGACGTGCGCGGCCTGGTTGGCACGCCGGAATTGAAAGTCGATGGCCGGCCGCTGCGCTTCGCGCCCGGCACGCTGGACGCCAGTGGCCGTTTCGGCGGCGTGCACGCGCGTCTGCCGGAAATGGCCATCGCGCGCGACGTGCAGATCGATCTCGCCCTGACTGGCACCGAGTCGCTGGCCATCGCGCCGGTGGCCGACAGCAATCGCATCTCGCTGCAGTCGGCGTGGCCGCATCCTTTGTTCGGCGGGCGCTTTCCGCCGCGCACGCGCGAAATCAGCAGCGACGGCTTCAAGGCGCACTGGGACATCTCGTCGCTGGCCAGTGATGCGCAGGGACAGTTGAAGGCGGGCGCGGGGCTCATCGGCGACAAGGCGCTGGACAGCCTGCAGGTGAACCTGGTCGATCCGGTCAACGTCTATTCCAAGGCCGAGCGTGCCAGCGAGTACGGCATTCTTTTCATCGTGCTGACCTTCGTCGGTTTCGCGATGTTCGAGCTCATCAAGCGTCTGCCGATCCATCCGCTGCAGTACCTGCTGGTCGGGCTGGCGCTGGCGATCTTCTTCCTGCTGCTGTTCAGCCTGTCGGAGCACATCCCGTTCTGGCAGGCCTATCTGGTATCGGCGGCCGCATGCATCGGACTGCAGGCCATGTACCTGAGCCACGTGCTGCGCAGTTGGCGACGCGGGCTGGGTTTCGCGACCATGCTGACCCTGCTGTACGCCGTGCTCTACGGCTTGCTGATCTCGGAAAACAATGCGCTGCTGATGGGTTCGCTGCTGCTGTTCGGCATCCTGGCCGCGATCATGTGGGTGACGCGCAAGGTCGACTGGTACGAACTGGGATCGTCGCTGCGATAGTCGGTGCCGCATCCGGCATGCAATCGCCGGGGCGTCGCCCCGGCCTGCGGACGACGGTAGAGTGGCGGCATGGATGCCGCCCCTGCCATTGCCTGTTTCCGTGGCGCCGGAATCGCCCGCCACCTGGATGACGTGGCCCGGCTGCGCATCGCAGTGTTCCGCGACTGGCCCTATCTGTACGACGGCGATCTGTCCTACGAGCGCGATTACCTGGCTGCCTACGCCGCGTCGCCCGACAGCGTGTTCGTGCTGGCTTTCGACGGCGACGAGGTCGTCGGCGCATCCACTGGGCTGCCGTTGGCCGACGACACGCCCGCCTTCCAGACTCCGTTCGTTGCGCGTGGGATTCCAGTCGCCGAGGTGTTCTATTGCGGCGAATCGGTGTTGTTGCCGGCCTACCGTGGCCGCGGCATCGGCAACGCCTTCTTCGACCAGCGCGAAGCGCATGCCCGGTCGCTCGGCCGCTTCCGCTGGACCGCGTTCTGCGCCGTCGATCGCGCCGCTGGCGATCCGCGCCGGCCGACTCATCATCGCGACAATGAAACCTTCTGGGTCCGGCGCGGCTATGCGAAGCAGCCGGGCATGGCCATGCACCTGGACTGGAAGGAAATCGGCGTCGGCGATGTGGAGCATTCGCTCACCTTCTCGTTGCGTCCGCTTGAGCAGGAAGCCGGATGAAAGTCGCCGTCGCCAAGTACCCGATCGACATGCCGCACGATTTCGCGGCGTTCGCGGCCAAGCAGCAGCGGCTGCTGTACGACGCCGCCAACGGCGGTGCACAGGTGGTGGTACTGCCCGAATACCTGTCGCTGGAACTCGGCGCGACTTTCGAGGAGCGTGTTCGCGGTGACCTGCACGCCTCGCTTGCCGCGATCCAGCGCCATCAAGGCGACTGGCTGGCGCTGTTCGGCGGCATCGCCCACGACACCGGCATGCACGTGGTCGCCGGCACCTTCCTGCTGGCGCTGGACGATGGCCGCTATCGCAACCGCGCATATGTCTTCGCCCCGGATGGCGGCCATGCCTGGCAGGACAAGCTGCAGCTGACCGGCTTCGAGAAGAGGGCCGGCTGCATCGATGCCGGCGATGCGCTCAAGGTGTTCGGCTTCGGCAGCCAGCGCAGTGGTATTGCGGTCTGTTACGACATCGAGTTCCCGCTGCCGGTGCGCGCGCAATGCGAAGCCGGCGCACGCCTGCTGTTCGCGCCGAGCTGTACCGACACGCCGGCCGGCGCGACCCGGGTGCACGTGGGTTGCCTGGCGCGTGCGCTGGAAAACCGCTGTTTCGTCGCGAAAGCGGTGACGGCCGGCGCGGCGCCATGGAGTCCTGCCTTGGACGTGAACACTGGCGACGCCGCGATCTACGCACCGATGGACGTCGGGCTGCCGGCCGACGGCATCCTTGCGCAGACCCGGGGCGAACAGGTCTGGGCGATCGCCGACCTGGATTTCGAAGCGCTCGAAGCCAGCCGCGCGAATGCGCAGGTGGCGAACGATCGCGACTGGGCCGGCCAACACCTGCCGGCGCTGCGGCGTGCCCGCTATGAAGCCCTCGATTGACGTGAACTAATGCACGGCTGCATGTTGGTGAGTGATACTTTAGTGTCACTTCATGCGTACCGAACTCGTCACAACGCTCAAGCGCCAAGCTACCGAACTCATCTCGGATGTCGAACGCGACAAAGAGCCCATCCTCATCACTCAGCACGGACTGGCCAGCGCCTATCTGGTGGACGTGGAGAGTTATGAACTCATGCAGCGGCGCTTGGCCGTGCTTGAAGGAATTGCCCGCGGCGAGCAGGCGGTGGCCGAAGGCCGGGTGGTCTCCCACGCGCAAGCGAAATCACGCCTCTCCCGATGGCTGAAATAGTCTGGTCGGAGCCGGCCCTGAGCGATCTGGACGCGATCGCCGACTACATCGCACTCGAAGATCCTGCGGCGGCTTCCGAACTGGTCAGGCGTGTCTTCAGTCACGTGGAGCAACTGGCCGAGCATCCCGAAAGCGGCAGCCGGCCGTCGGAGCTCAAGCGGTCCCGTTATCGGCAGATCGTCGAGCCGCCGTGCCGTGTTTTCTATCGCCATGACGGCAACAGGGGTTTCATCCTGCATGTCCTGCGCTCCGAGCGGCTGTTGCGCAAAGAACGGCTTGCGTCTCGGGCCAGACGGCCGAAGACCTGACTATCGGCCGGCGGCCGGGCCGGTCACGCAGCTTGCGGCAGGACGCCTAGCTCCGGCCAGGCATGACTGATGGCCTGCGGCACCGCGATCTCCACGGCCTAGACTCGATGGTTTGTGCAATCGGGCAGGGTCCCGGGGAGACAAGCGTGATCAAGGGGTGTATGGCGGTACTGTGCTTGGCCGTTGCCGGCGTGGCGCAGGCGAAAGAACCGGTGGACCTGGACATGGTCAGCCGCATCCGCCAGGAGGCACTCCATCGTTCGCAGGTCATGGCCACGTTCGGCCACCTGACCGAGGAAATCGGTCCGCGACTGACCAATTCGCCATCAATGGCGCAGGCCAATGCCTGGGCACGCTCGAAGTTCGGTGAGTGGGGCCTGAGCAACGTGCGCGACGAGGCGTTCGACGATTTCGGCCGTGGCTGGGCGTTCCGCTCCGCCAGCGTTGAGATGCTGGCGCCGCGCGCGATGTCGCTACGCGCCGTGCCCAAGGCCTGGACGCCGGGTACCGATGGGCCGGTCGAAGGCGAGGCGATCGCGGTCAACTTCAAGACCAAGGCCGACCTCGACAAGTACAAGGGCAAACTGAAAGGCAAAGTCGTGCTGCTGAGCGAGGCGCGCGAGTACAAGCCGGGCACCGATCCCGACTCCAAACGTTACGACGAGGCCGGCCTGACCGACCTGCTCGCCTTCACCGTGCCCAAGGACGCCAAGCCGGATGAGCGCAAGGAGCGCGCCGACAAGTACCTCGAACGACAGGAGCTGTCGCAGGCGATCAATCGTTTCCTGGTCGACGAGGGCGCGATCGCCGCGCTGAGCATCAGCGGCTGGGACAACGGCGTGGTTCGCGTCGGTGGTGGCGGCTCGCGACGTGCGGGCGAACCGGTCGGCGTGCCGGAACTGGCGGTCGCGGCCGAGCACTACAACCCGCTGCTGCGCGCGCTGGATCGCAAGCAGCCGGTGCGCCTGCGCATCGATGTCGACGCCGGTTTCACCAGCGAAAGCAATGATCCCGGCTACAACACGCTTGCCGAGATCCGCGGCAACGGCAAGGCCGACGAAGTGGTGATGATCGGCGCGCACATGGATTCCTGGCACGCCGGCACCGGCGCGGCCGACAACGCCGCGGGCGTGGCGGTGATGATGGAGGCCATGCGCATCCTCAAGGCGGTCGGCGCCAAACCGCACCGCACGATCCGCGTGGCGCTGTGGAGCGGCGAGGAGCAGGGCCTGATCGGCTCCTCCGCCTATGTCGCCAAGCACCTGGCCGACTATCCGGCCACCACCGATCCCGAGCAGAAGAAGCTGCCGCGCTCGATGCGCGAGCGCACCGGCCCGCTGCAGCGCAAGAGCGACTACGACAAGTTCGCCGCCTACTTCAACCTGGATAATGGTTCCGGCCGCATCCGCGGCATCTATGCGCAGGAAAACCTCGCTGCGATGCCGATCTTCGAAGCCTGGATGGCGCCCTTCAACGACATCGGCGCGACCGTCGTCACCAACCGCAACACCGGCAGCACCGACCACATCCCGTTCGACCGCGTTGGCCTGCCGGGTTTCCAGTTCGTGCAGGATGGGCTGGACTATTTCAGCAACGTGCACCACAGCGACCTGGATACCTACGATCACGCGGCGCCGGAAGACCTGAAGCAGGCGGCGGCGGTGATCGCATCCTTCGCCTATCACGCCGCGATGCGCGAACAGAAGCTGCCGCGCAAGCCGCTGCTGGAAGACTGAGCACGCTACCGCTGCAACCAGCGCACCGACACGGGCCGGCATTGCCGGCCCGTTTTCATTCCGGACGCAGCGTCAGGCGAACAGCGACACGCCCGGTACCAGCCACAGCGACAACGCCGCGAGCGCGGTGCCGATCGCGGTCGCCGCCAGCACGTCGCTGGGATAGTGCAGTCCCAGCACCACGCGCGAGGTGGCGACGCTGGCGGTGAACGGCACCAGCAGCCATGCCAGCCGCGGATAGTGGGCCAGTGCCACCAGCGTGAACGCCACCGCGTGCAGGGTATGGCCGGACGGAAAACTGAACTCGTCCAGCGGTGCCACCCAGGCGCGGATGCGCAAGTCGGACGCACAGGGGCGTGGGCGCCGGGTCCAGTGCTTGAGCAGTTTGTACAGGCTCAATGCGATCGCGCCGGTCGCAGCGAGATGGGCGGACGCCTTCAGTCCGTCGTAGCCGTCGACCAGCACCATCGCCGCCATCAACACGTACCAGAACACGCCATCGCCGAGTCGGCTGGTCGCGGCGAACCAGGCACGCATGGCCTGGCGGTCGCACCAGTGGTTGGCGCGCAGGCACCAGCGGAATTCCAGCCGTTGTCCACGCAATACGAAGGGTTCACGTCGCAGCGGGTGCATGGATCCTCCTGGCGTCGGCGAGTTGCATGAGCAGGTCGTCGAAATCGGCCGCGACCTGTTCCGGTCGCAGGGCCGCGACGGCCTGGCGCGCGGCGATGCCCATCGACCTGCGCGTCGCCGGCGCGTTCGCCAGGCGCATGCAGGCCTGGACGAAGCCGGCATCGTCTCCGTCGGCTATTGCTGCGCCGTGGACGTCGTCACGCAGGTATTCGCGCGCCGCGCCGTAGTCGAAGGCGACGGTCGGCAAGCCGCTTGCCATCGCTTCCAGGGTGACGTTGCCGAAGGTCTCGCTGTGGCTGGGAAACACGAACAGGTCGCCGCTGGCGAAATGCCGCGCGACCGCGGCGCCTCGTTGCAGGCCGCAGAACACGAAGTCCGGATTCTGCGCCGCCAGCTTCTCGCGGGAAGGGCCGTCGCCGACCCACACGAAACGCGCCCGCGGCTGGGTCTTCTGCAACTCGCGGAAGGCGCGCACCGCCAGATCCAGGTTCTTTTCCGGGGCGATGCGGCCGACGTGGATCACCACCAGGTCGTCGTCGCCGGCATCCCAGGCAGCGCGCAGCGATCGGTCGCGCCGGGCCGGGTCGAACAGCAGGGTGTCGACCGCGCGCGGCAGGCGCACGACGTTGTCGAAGCCCTGCGCCTGCAGGAACTGCGCAAGCTCACGTGTCGGCACCAGCGTCGCCGCGCCGCGGTTGTGGAAGCGCCGCATCCAGCGCAGCGCCATCTGCTGCAGGAAAGCCGCGCCGTAGTCGCGCATGTATTCGTCGAAACGGGTATGGAAGCCGGTCGCCGCGGGAATGCCGAGTTGCCGGGCCGCGCGCAACGCCGACCAGCCGAGCGGGCCTTCGGTGGCGACGTAGATCGCGTCGGGCATCGCCTGCCGCCAGGCAGCAACCAGCCGGCGCGTGGCCGGCAGGCCGAAACGCAGGCCCGGATAGCGCGGCAGCGGCGCGCCGCGTACCAGCAGCTCGTGTGTCTGCGCGACGGTGTCGGTGGATTGGCGTGGCCGCACCAGGCCGACTTCGTGGCCGCGTGCGCGCAGTCCGTGTTCCAGCCCCTGTACGGTCAGGGCGACGCCGTTGACCTCGGGTGGATAGGTCTCGGTGACGATGGCGTAGCGCATCTGCGGCATCCCCCCGCTCCTGGCCGGGTGTCAGGCCGGCATTCCTGGCCGGACGTTTCGAGGATGCTGCAGCGCTGCCATGAAAGAAGCGTGGCAGTGCGGTGACTTCGGCGTGACAGCGAGCGAAGCGCTGGACGCCCAGGGAAAAGTGGTGTCTTTCCCGTCATGGAGCCCGGACGACACACGCAAAAAAAGGCGCATACGCCGGGGGACGTATGCGCCTGCGCGCGGGGGCGGGCGGGGGATCAGTCGGCCGTGGAGACGCCTGACAGCACCTGCCGGGTTTCGGCGGCGTCGCGGCGGCCCATGGCCGTGGCCGTTTCCGCCAGCCACTGGTTGGCGCTGGCTTCGCCGTCCTCGCGGACGCGGCGCAGGTACTCGGGTGCGATGCGGGCCAGTTCCTGCTCCAGGTTCCGGGCGCGCTCGTCGTAGTGCCGGATCAGCGAGTTCTGGTCCGCCGCATCGATGACCTGCGTGTCGTGCAGCTGGTCCAGCGTCTGGTGCCAGCGTTCGCGGTTGGCCGCATCGCTGTCGTCACGCTGGATCATTCGAACGCGAGGCCATACGCGGCACTGAAGATGCCCTTGGCCTGGTCGGGCAGGTCGGAATTCTGCACGGCATTCCTGGCTTCGCCTGCGAACAGCTCGACGATGTCGCCGACGAAATCGCCGATCTTGCCGCCGATCATGCCGCCCAACGGGCCACCGATCATGCTGCCGATCGCATTGCCTGCCAGGTTCGCGACGCTATCGAATAAGGACATGGGCCTCTCCCTGAGTGTGCGGATGCCGAAGTCGGCTCCGGCAAGGCCAGTCTCCCGATCGCCCGATGAAGATCAATCTGGGGCCGACCCTAGGCAAGCCAAGGCTCACCGTCAGTAAAGGAACAGCCAGACCGCGCTGAGCCCGCCCGCCAGCAGCAGGCCGATGCTGATGACGATGGTCGTCTTGTAGTGCGGCACGAACCGGTTCTGCTCGATGTCCTCGCTGACCGCCCAGAAGCGGTACAGCGACCACACCAGCAGGCCGAGTCCGATCACCACCATGCCGAGGCCGACATTGCTGGTGTCGCGCAGCAGGCCGGTGTGCTGCGTGGTGAGGCGGTCGTTCTGCTGCAGGTAGATGCTGAAACGGTTGAGGGTGATGCCGAAACCGATCAGCGAAACGGTGGTGCGCAGATAGGCGAGATGGGTGCGTTCGTTGGCCAGGTGCGAACGCAGGCCGGCGAGGTCGGTACGCTCGGCCGCCATCTCGTTCGACGACGGTGCAGGACGGGGCGTGTTCATGGGCAGCGCTCGGTGTGGGGGCGCCCGGACCTTACTACGCAGGCTGTCGGTCAGGCGAGAAACGGCTTGAAGGTCACGCCCAGCGCGGCCAGCCCGTCGGTTTCGCCGATCAGGTCGGCGCGCAGCAGCGGTCGCGCATCGATCCATGACCGCGACAGGACCAGATCCAGGCGTTCGCCGTCGGCGGTGAGCTCGAGCCGGGGGATCGGATCGGCCTCGTGCGCGCGATGCAGCGACACCGCCAGCCGCAGCAGCGCCGCTTTGCGCCGGGCCGAGAGCAGCAGGCGATCGGGCAGCGCATCGAACGCGCTCTTCGGCACGCCGCGACGATGCGTACGCACCAGCGCCGCCAGCACCTGCTGTTCCTGTCGCGAAAAACCGGAGATGTCGGAATTCTCCAGCACGTAGGCGCCGTGCACCTGGTATTGGCTGTGGGCGATCGCCAGGCCGGTCTCGTGCAGGCGCGCGGCCCAGGCCAGCATGCGCGCGTCGTCCGCATCCAGCGACCAGGCTTCGGCCACCTGCTCGAACAATGCCAGTGCAGTGTCTTCCACGCGCGCGGCCTGCTGCAGGTCGATGCCGTAGCGCTGCATCAAAGCCGCCACGGAGGCATCGCGCGGATCGTCCGCGCTGCCGCGGCCGAGCATGTCGTACAGCACGCCTTCGCGCAGCGCGGCCTTGCTCACCGCCATGCGTTGCAGGCCCAGCACGTCGAAGGCCGCCTCCAGGATCAGCAGGCCGCCGGCGATGATCGGCCGACGTTCGCCCGACAGGCCCGGCAGGTCGATGTCCTCGATGCGTTCGGCCTGCAGCAATCGGTCGCGCACCACCGGCAACGCCTCGGCGGTTACCGCGCCCTTGGTGAGCTTCATCGCCGCGCAGATTTCACCGATCGCCTTGTTGGTACCGGACGAACCCAGCGCCTCGTGCCAGCCGAGGCTGCGGTAGGCGCCTGTGAACTGCTGGAATTCGGCGGACACTTCGGTCAGCGCCTCGCGCCAGCGCTTCTTGGACAGCTTGCCGTTGCCGAAGAAGCGCCGCGTGCTGGCGACGCAGCCGACCTGCAGGCTTTCGCGCTCGATCGCATCGAAGCCGCTGCCGATGATGCATTCGGTCGAACCGCCGCCGATGTCGATCACCAGCCGCAGCTGTTCCGGTTTGGGCGGCTGCGCATGGGCGACGCCAAGATAGACCAGGCGTGCTTCCTCGCGGCCGGATACCACTTCGATGGCGTGACCGAGCGCGGTTTCCGCCGGCACCAGGAAGGCCTGCGGCGCCGCCAGCTGGCGTACGGTGTTGGTGGCCACCGCGCGCACGCGCTGCGGCGGGATGTCGCGGACGCGCTGGCCGAAGCGCGACAGGCATTCCAGCGCGCGTTGCCGCACCTCGGCGTTCAGTCCGCCCTTGCCGTCGAGACCCTCGGCCAGGCGCACGGTTTCGCGCAGGCGATCGACGATGCGCAGCTGGCCCAGCGTGTAACGCGCGACCACCATGTGGAAACTGTTGGAACCCATGTCGACCGCGGCCAGCAGATCGCCGTCCTGCAGCGGCGGTGCCAGCGCGGTGGCGATCACGGGGGCGGCACTCATCCGCAGATCTTGGCCAGCAGCGCGACCTGAGCCGAATGCGGCGCGGTGCCCTCCTGCGGCGCAAGCTTGCGATAACTGCCGTCGGACTGCAGTTCCCAGGCGTTGAGGTTGTCGGCGAGGTAATTGTCGAGCGCCTCGTCGTGGACGCGTTTGGCCAGTGCCGGATCGAGTATCGGGAACGCGGTCTCGACGCGCCGCAACAGGTTGCGCTCCAGCCAGTCGGCGCTGGTGCAGAACAGGTCCGGATCGCCGTCGTTGCCGAACCAGTACACGCGGCTGTGCTCGAGGAATCGACCGACGATCGAACGCACCCGGATGTTGTCCGATATGCCGGGCACGCCGGGGCGCAGGGTGCAGGCGCCGCGCACGATCAGGTCGATTCGCACGCCGGCCTGCGAAGCCAGGTACAGCGCGCGCACCACCTGCGGTTCGTTGAGCGCGTTCATCTTGGCGATGATCCGTCCCGGGCGACCGTCGCGCGCGTGCTGCGCCTCGCGTGCGATCCGTTCGAGCACGCCGGCATGCAGGGTGAAGGGCGATTGCAGCAGGCGCTTGAGCTTGATCGCCGGGGCGAGCCCGGAAATCTGCTGGAAGATCTGGTGTACGTCGCTGCCGATGTCCGGATCGGCGGTGATCAGGCTGATGTCGGTATAGGCGCGCGCGGTGCCGCTGTGGTAGTTGCCGGTGCCCATGTGCACGTAACGGCGCAGCACGCGACCCTCGCGACGCACGATCAGCAGCATCTTGGCGTGGGTCTTGTAGCCGACCACGCCGTACACGACCTGCACGCCGGCTTCCTGCAGGCGGTCGGCGAACGCCAGGTTCGCTTCCTCGTCGAAGCGCGCGCGCAGTTCGACCACCACGGTCACGTCCTTGCCGTTGCGCGCGGCCTGCACCAGGTGGTCGACGATCTGCGACTCGCGGCCGGTGCGGTACAGGGTCTGCTTGATCGCCAGCACACCCGGGTCGTGGGCGGCCTGCTTGACCAGTTCCAGCACCGGCACGAACGAATCGAAGGGATGGTGCAGCAGCACGTCGCCGGCGGACACGCGTTCGAACAGCGACTCGCTGCCGGGCAGCAACCGCGGCTGGAACGGAGCGAACTTCAGGTCCGGGCGCTGCACCAGGTCGTAGATCTGGATCACGCGATTGAGGTTGACCGGCCCGTCGATGCGGTACACCGCATTCTGCGGCAGGTCGAAGTTCTCCAGCAGCATGTGCACGATCGCGTCCGGGCAGTCCTCGGCGATCTCCAGCCGCATCGCGCGCAGGTAGCCGCGACCGACCAGTTCGTCGCGCAGGGCAAGCGCCAGGTTCTCGACCTCGTCGTCGTCGAGGATCAGTTCGGAATTGCGGGTGACGCGGAACTGATAGGCGCCCTTGACGTCCATGCCGGGGAACAGCTCCTCGACGAAGGTCGACAGCACCGACGACAGCAGCACGAAGTCGTTGTCGCCGCCGGAGACTTCCTGCGGCAGCTGGATGATGCGCGACAGCGAGCGTGGCGCACGCACGATCGCCAGATGCCCGGCGCGGCCGAACGCATCCTTGCCCTCCAGCACCACGACGATGTTCAGCGACTTGTTGAGGATCTTCGGGAACGGGTGCGCCGGATCCAGGCCCAGCGGCGACAGCACCGGCATGATCTCGTCGCGGAAATAAGCGCGCAGCCAGCGCGACTGCTTCGCGTTCCAGGAGTGGCGGCCGAGCACGCGGATGCCGGCCTCGTTGAGCGCCGGCCGCAGCGCCTCGTTCCAGCAGCGGTACTGCGCATCGACCAGGGACGCGGCGCGGTCGTGGATCTGCTTGAGCACGGTGGCCGGCGCCAGGCCGTCCTGTGCCGGCACGATGCCGAAATCCTGCGCATGGCGCACCGTGGCGGCGCGGATCTCGAAGAACTCGTCGAGGTTGGTGCAGGAGATGCACAGATAGCGCAGCCGCTCCAGCAGCGGTACCTGCGCATCCTGCGCCTGTGCCAGCACGCGAAAATTAAAATCCAGCTGCGACAGTTCACGGTTGAAGTACAGCGCCGGGTCGCGCAGCGCATCGTGGTCGGGTGACGGAGGTTGCAGGTCGATTTGTGCGTTCATTTTCCTGCCGCGAACATGGGTGTGGCGTGGTCGCGCGGATGCACCCGCTCGGCGCCGAAATGGCATGCGAAGGTGCTGCCGCGCCCGACCTCGCTCTGGATGTCGAGCCGGGCCTGGTGCAGGTTGAGCACGTGCTTGACGATGGAAAGCCCGAGCCCGGTGCCGCCGCTTTCGCGGGTGCGGCTGGTGGATACGCGATAGAAGCGCTCGGTGATGCGCGGCAGGTGCGTAGCCGGAATGCCGTAGCCGCTGTCGCTGACACGCAGCACCGCGCCGTCGCCATCATGCTCGAACCGGATGCCGATGTGGCCGCCGGCCGGCGTGTAACGCACCGCATTGCTGACCAGGTTAGAGAACGCGCTGTGCAGTTCCTTGGTCGACCCCCACAGGTCCAACTGGGTGTCGTCCTCGACCGTGATCTGGTGACGGTGCTGGCTGAGCGCCTCGGCCTCGCGCTTCAAAGTGGCGATCATCGGCGCCATCGCCACGCTTTCGTCGGGCAGCCGATCCTGCGCTTCCAGTCGCGACAACGTCAGCAGGTCCTCGACCAGTTGCGTCATGCGCTGCGACTGGCGCTGCATCTCGGCCAGCATCGGCGCCCAGTCCGGTTTTTCCTCCGGCTCGAGCATTTCCAGATAACCGTGGATCACGGTCAGCGGCGTGCGCAGTTCATGCGAGACGTTGGCGACGAAATCGCGGCGTACCTGTTCCAGCCGCATCAGCTTGCTGACGTCGCGCGCGACCAGCAGCCACAGTTCCTCCGAGTAGGGGATCAGCCGCAGGTTGATGCGTGTTTCCGCATTCACCGGCGATGGCGCGTCCATCAGCGGCTCGGCGTTGCGGCCGGCGGCCAGCCAGCGCGAAATCGGCAGCGGATGCAGGCGATCTCCGATCGGCGCACCGATGTCGCGTGGGTACTGCAGGCCCAGCAGTGTGGTCGCGGCCTCGTTGAACCACTGCACGCGCTGGCTGTTGCGTTCCACTACCACCACCGCGTCCGGCAGCGCAGCGGCGGCGGCGCGATAGGCGCGCAGCATTTCGACCAGCCGACGTTTGCGGTTGCGCATCTCGGCCTGGGTGCGATGCAGCAGCCGGTCCAGTTCGTTCCAGATGCCCTTGCCTTGCGGCGGCGACAGACGCTGGCGGGCGGTCAGGCGCAGCAGCACCCCGCGCAGCTTCCAGTAATGCCAGGCGACGATGCCCAGCGCCGTGGCGGTCAGTACAGGCCAGACATGGCCGAGCAGCCATCCCAGCAGGGTAGCCACGCCCAGCACTGCGGCAAGGGTACCGAGTGTCTTGAACCAGGCGTTCTGTGCGCGGGGTGGCATGTCGATGATTGTCGCAGAGGGGCCGGTGGACGAGGGAGGGCGACGAGGTCTGGCGGCAACGCGACGCTTCGTTTTCAGTCGTCGTCCCCGACCAGGTTCGATCCCGGAGAGGATTCGCTTCGTCGCGCAGCCGGATTTCCCGTTGCGCCCGAAGCGACAGTCATTGTTGCCCGAAACCTTCCGGCGGCTGTTTCAGGCAGCCGCGGAAAACCGGTAACCCGCGCCGCGCACGGTCTGCACCATGCCGTCCAGGTGGTGCGGTTCGAGCGTCTTGCGCAGGCGGCGGATATGCACGTCGACGGTGCGCTCTTCGACATAGACGCTGCCGCCCCAGACATGGTCGAGCAGTTGCGAGCGCGTGTAGACGCGTTCGGGATGGGTCATGAAGAAGTGCAGCAACCGGTATTCGGTCGGACCGATCGGCACCGGCTCCGGAGCACCGGCGTTGTCGGCGAACACGCGATGCGCCGCGCCATCGATGCGCAGCGCGCCGATCGCAACGCTGCCATCTTCGTCGTCCTCGCGCGAGCGGCGCATGACCGCGCGGATGCGGGCCAGCAGTTCGCGCGCCGAGAAAGGTTTGACGACGTAGTCGTCGACACCGGCCTCGAGTCCGCCGACGCGGTCGTTCTCCTCGCCGCGCGCGGTCAGCATGATGATCGGGATCTCGCGGGTCAGCGGATCCTTGCGCCAGCGCCGCGCCAGTTCCAGGCCGCTGGTACCGGGCAGCATCCAGTCGAGCAGGATCAGGTCGGGGACGTGGTCGGCGATGGCCGACTGCGCCTCGCGGGCGTCGCCGGCATGGATCGGATCGAACTCGCCCTTGCGCAGGGCGAAAGCGACCATGTCGCGGATCGCAGGCTCGTCATCGACGATCAGGATTTTCTTCTGCATGCAGTCGGGGCGCCTGCCATGGCGCGTCTGGGCGGGGACCGGGCCAGTAGACTACGGTTTTATGACGGTTTGGTGACAGTGACTCATCGCGTCCACGGCGAGCGGCGCAGATGGGTGGTGGGTCCGTCGATCCGATCGTCGTCCTTGAATCGGGAGCCGCGTTCCAGCACTTCGTCCTTGACGCCCTGTCGGCGCAGTTCCAGCACGATCGGGGTGATCGCGGCGATGCGCGCGTCGATGCGCGCGCGGGCGTAATAGTCGAGCTCCGGACGTTTCTTCAGCGTGTTGAGCTGGATCAGCGCCTGTTCCGGACGGCCATTGAGATAGGCGGCCTCGGCGTAGGCTTCGCCGGCACGGACCGGATCGCCGGCGATCTCGCTGGCGCGGGCGAAAGTCTGCTGGAACAGCGGGTCGTCGCCGGACCTGGCCAGCAGCGGCCGCAGGATCGCCTGCGCGCGCTTGCCGCTGGCCGCCGTGTTGCGCTCGCCGAGCAGCTGGGCATAGGTCAGGGCGACCGCGCGATTGTTCGGCATCCGCGCCAGCAGGTCTTCGAAGCGTTTGTCGGCCGCCGCCTGTTGGCCGCTGCGGCCTTCGGCTTCGGCGAGGCCGAGGGTCAACCACAGATCGCCCGGATGCTTGGCCAGCAGCGGCACCAGTTCGGTGGCAGCGGTCTTGTGCTGGCCGGCCTGGAGGTGGGCGATGGCCAGTCCGTAGCGCTGTGCGTCGTCCAGCCCGTCGTCCTGGCCGCGGCGGATGTGCTCGTACTCGGTGATGGCCGCCGCCGGGGTGTTGGCGCTGAGCACGCGCAGGCGTTCGCGCGCCCAGTCGAACTGGCCGGTCGCACCGCGTGCGTGCGCGGTCGGCAGGCGCAGGCTGCCAGGCAGCAGCGGGTTGCTGCTGAAGGCGCCGGCGTCGGCGGCGCTGGCAGTGACCGGCTTCGGCAGTTTCGCGGCGCGATCGCGGGCCTCGGTGATGCGCAGCGACGTGACCGGGTGGGTCAGCAGGTAGTCGGGCGTGCGATAGCGTTCGCCGCCCTGGTTGCCGCGGCTGGCGGCCTGCATCCGCTCGAAGAACGAGGCCATGCCCTCAGGGTCGTAGCCACTGCGCGACAGGGTGCGGATGCCGATGCGATCGGCTTCGGCTTCGTTGCTGCGCGTGTAGTCGATCTGGCGCTGTGCGATCAGGCCCTGCGCGGACATCACCGCGGCCATGGTGGCGTCGCCGCTGGAATTGCCGCCGCTGCTCTGCGCGATCGCGATCGCGCCCAGCATCGCCAGCAGGATCGGCATGCTGTCACGTTTGGCCCGTTCCACCGCGCGCAGCACGTGGGTCTGGGTGACGTGCGCGATTTCGTGCGACATGACGCCAGCGACTTCGTCCTCGGTCCTGGCCGTGAGCACCAGGCCGGCGTTGATGCCGATGTAGCCGCCGAGCGTGGCGAAGGCGTTGATCTGTCGATCGCGCAGCATGAAGAAAGTGAACGGCTGCTTCGGCTGCTCGCTGGACACGACCAGGCGGTTGCCCATCGTCTTCAGCCAGCTGTCGATCAGTGGGTCTTCCAGCACGTAGCCGTAGTGGCGCAGCTGGCTGAGCGTCATCGCGCCGTATTCGGCCTGCTGCGCCGGGCTGAGCACCTCGCCGGCGGACGAGCCGATGTCCGGCAGCCGCGACTCCTGGGCGGGCGCGATGCTCCAGGCCAGGAAGAAGGTGAACGCGGCGACCAATGGCAGGATTCGGCGCACGGGAACTCCACTGAATGACGCGGCACAAGTTTGCGTCAGGATGACCGCCGCCGAGGCCGAAGGCGTGAACCAGGTGTTAATCCGGGGCTTGGGGCTGGAAAATCATGGCACGCGACCCATATTGACCGCATGTCCGCCGACAAGTTGCACCGGAGTCCCGACTTGAACCCGCAAACCGCGAACCCGCAGCCCGAAATCACCATCTACACCTCCGCGATCTGCGCGTACTGCGTGGCCGCCAAGAACTTCCTGAAGAGTCGCGGACTGGAATGGAACGAGGTGCGCATCGACACCGACCCCAGCCAGCGCGAGAAGATGATGGCGCTGACCCGACGCACCACCGTGCCGCAGATCTTCATCGGCCAGACCCACGTCGGCGGCTACGACGACATGATGGCGCTGCATCGTGCCGGCAAGCTCGAGCCGCTGCTGGCCGCAGCCGAGTAGGGCGGGCCAAGCCCGCCATCGCCTACTGGCATCCGCGACGACTGGCTTCCGGCGGCTTTGGCCGCATCGGGTTGAGATGATAATGGCGGGCTTGGCCCGTCCTACGAGGTTGCCGTGAGCGAAAACGAGAACGATCGCATCGCCGAATTCACCGCGTTCCGTAAACGCATGAACGAGCGCATCCTGGCCGAACCCAACCAGGTCGTGCGGCGTTTCTTCGCGCTGGACACGCAGACCTATCAGGCCGGCGCGCTGGACGTGAAGACCAAGGAGCTGCTGGGCCTGGTGGCGTCGCTGGTGCTGCGCTGCGACGACTGCATCAGCTATCACGTCGCGCAATGTCGCGAGGCCGGCGTGAACCGGGACGAGATGTTCGAGGCGTTTTCGGTCGGCCTGGTGGTGGGAGGCAGCATCGTGATCCCGCACCTGCGCCGCGCCGTGGACTTCCTCGACCGGCTGGAGCAGGGCGACACCGCTTGCCCGGCGGCGCACGATCACTCCGCATAGCTTCGTTCCGCGGTTCGGTGAATGCAGCCCGGAGCCGCTTCCGGCATAATATTCGGATCATTTTCCCGGCACCGCGCCCTTCCTGCGCGCGCTGCCCTCTGCCTGGAATCCTGAAATGACGCAGACAAACGCGGCTGTGCGGACCATCACGGTCATCCGTGGCGACGGCATCGGCCCGGAAATCATGGACGCCGCCCTGTACGTGCTCGACGCGATGAACGTCGGCCTGCAGTACGAGGAGGCCGACGCCGGCCTTGCCGCACTCGAAAAGCATGGCGAACTGTTGCCGGCGGCCACCATGGACTCGATCCGCCGCAACCGCGTCGCGTTGAAGAGCCCGCTGACCACGCCCGTGGGCGAGGGCTTCAGTTCGATCAACGTCGAACTGCGCAAGCGCTTCGACCTGTATGCCAACGTGCGCCCGGCCAAGTCGTTCCCGAACACCAAGTCGCGTTTCCCGACCGGCGTCGACCTGATCACCGTGCGCGAGAATACCGAGGGCGCGTACATCGGCGAAGGCCAGATGACGTCCGAGGACGGCATGACCGCGACGCTGACCCAGAAGGTCACGCGCAAGGGTTCCGAGCGCATCGTGCGCTACGCCTTCGACCTGGCGCGCAGCACCGGCCGCAAGAAGGTGACGGTGGTGCACAAGGCGAACATCCTGAAGTCGACCTCGGGCCTGTTCCTGAAGGTCGCGCGCGAAGTGGCCGCGCAGTATCCCGAGATCCAGTGCAACGAGATGATCGTGGACAACACCTGCATGCAGCTGGTGATGCGTCCGGAGCAGTTCGACATCATCGTCACCACCAACCTGTTCGGTGACATCATCTCGGACCTGTGCGCCGGCCTCGTCGGCGGCCTCGGCCTGGCCCCGGGCGCCAACATCGGTGCCGACGCGGCGATCTTCGAAGCCGTGCACGGTTCGGCGCCGGACATCGCCGGCAAGGGCGTCGCCAATCCATGTGCGCTGCTGCTGGCGGTCGGGCAGATGCTCGATCACCTCGGCAAACCCGACGATGCGTCGCGCCTGCGCGCAGCCATCATCGCCACGCTGGAAGCCAAGGATTCGCTGACGCCGGACCTGGGCGGCGAGGGCAATACGATGTCGTTCGCCAAGGCGATCGCCAGCCGGATCTGAGGCATCTCCGCAGAGTCGAGCAGCCTCGACTCTACGAAACCGGGGTCACAGGCAGACCTGCGCGCTGCTGCTGATCACAAGCACCGCTTCCTGCCGATAGCGTCGCTTGTATTCGGCGACGATCTCGGCGATGCGTGCGCGGCCGCTGACCTCGTCGCCATGCACGATCTCCACGGCGCGTGAATCCTCGCGTTCGATCCTGCCGGATTCGCCACGCCACTGGCCGCGTGCGTTGTAGACGGTCAGGCCGTCCGGAAAACGTGGCGTCACCACTTCCGCAAGGAAGCGCTGCCACTCGACCTCATCGATCGCACCGTCCGGCGTGTTCATGCCGAACAGCAGGCGGTCCACACGGCGTTGGTCGCAGGTACCAGCGGGAAGGCCCGGAATCGGCGCGAGCGGCGTGGAAGCGCAGCCGGCAAGTGCGCCAAGGCAGGCGAGTACCCCTGCGAGCAGTAGTGAACGGTCGCGCATCGAACCAGCTTAATCGCTACTGGCGGGCTTTGCCGGGCTTGCGGGACAGCGTTCCATCCGCCTGCGCCGGTCGTTCCACGACCTGTCTCGACAGCAGTCATGCTGCGTCGCACAATCCAGCGAATTCCCGTGCGAACCCTGCAAATGCCTTCCCGCCCGAGTGCCCTCGCGCTGACCCCTTGCTGCTGTTCCTGGCGCTGTTCTTCGGCGCCGGCCTGTATTTCACCGCGCAGGGCGACGCAATGGGTTTCTATCAGCTGCGTGCGCCAGTTGCGATCCTGCCGGCGCTGGCCCTGGCGCTGTGGATCGCCCATCGGCGTGGGGTGAAGGCCATGGACACGATGCTCGGCGGCATCGGCGATCCGAACATCGTGCAGATGTGCCTGATCTTCCTGCTCGCCGGCGCGTTCGCGTATGTCACCAAGCTGATCGGCGCGGTCGATGCGGTGGTGGCGCTGGGCATCGGCGCGCTGCCGCCGGCGCTGATCCTGCCGGGCCTGTTCGTGGTCGCCGGCTTCCTGTCGCTGGCGATCGGCACGTCGATGGGCACGATCGCGGCCGTCGCGCCGATCGCGCTCGGAGTGTCGGAAGCCTCCGGCCTGGATCGCGCGCTGGTGATCGGCGCCGTGCTCGGCGGCGCCACCTTCGGCGACAACCTGTCGGTGATTTCCGACACCGCGATCGCCGCTGCGCGCACCCAGGGCTGCACGATGCGCGAAAAATTCCGCGAGAACGTCAAGATCGCGCTGCCGGCGGCGCTGCTGACGATTGCCGTGCTGATGCTCGTCGGCGAGGCTTCGCCCGTGGATGCCTACGATCCGGTGTCGCCGTGGCTGGTGCTGCCATACGTGCTGGTACTGGTGCTGGCGGTGATCGGCTGGGACGTGCTGGTGGTGCTGACCATCGGTCTGCTGGTGGCCGGCGGCTTCGGCTTTGCGATGACTGCCGATTTCGATGCCGCTGCCTATGCGGGCGCCATCTACGAAGGCTTCGAGAGCGTGTTCGAGATCATGCTGCTTGCCCTGCTGATCGGCGGCCTGGGCGCGTTGACCAAGGCCAGCGGTGGCCTGGCGTGGATCGCCCGGCAGATCGCGCGGATCGCGCGCGGCAGCAACGGCCGCCGCACCGGCGAGTGGAGCATCGCCGGGCTGGCTTCCGCCACCGATGTCTTCACCGCCAACAACACGGTCGCGCTGCTGATCAGCGGCGGCCTGGCGCGCGACATCGCCGAGCGCCACGGCGTCCCGCCCGCACGTTCGGCAAGCCTGCTCGACATCTTCGCCTGCACCGTGCAGAGCCTGTTGCCGTATGGCGCGCAGATCCTGCTGGCGGCTTCGCTGGCGCACCTGTCGCCAATGGCGCTGATCGGCAAGGCGCACTACTGCTGGCTGCTGATCGCGATCACGATCGGCTTCATGCTCTGGCCTGCGCGCCGCGCCGCCCTGATTCCGCCGGTGCCGCGCGAACCCATGAAAAAGGGCGCCTGAGCGCCCTGTTTCATTCCGTCGCCGGGGTCGCCGGCGATGCCGGAATCAACGCGACTGCAGTTTCGACAGCAGCCGCAGGAACTCGATGTACAGCCACACCAGCGTGACCATCAGGCCGAACGCGCCGTACCACTCCATGTATTTCGGCGCACCCTGTTCGACGCCGTTCTCGATGAAGTCGAAGTCCAGCACCAGGTTCAGTGCCGCGATCACCACCACGAACAGGCTGAAGCCGATGCCGACGATGCCCGACTCATGGATCATCGGTATCTTGATGCCGAAGAAGCCCAGCACGATCGTGGCCAGGTACACCAGAGCGATGCCACCGGTGGCGGCAACCACGCCCAGCTTGAAGTTCTCGGTGGCCTTGATCAGCCCGGATCGATAGGCGAACAGCAGCGCGAACAGCGTGCCGAAGGTCAGCAGCACCGCCTGGAACACGATGCCGGGGAAGCGCTGTTCGAACATCGCCGAGATCGCGCCGAGGAAGAAACCCTCGACCAGCGCATAGAGCGGTGCCGTCACCGGGGCCCAGGTCTTCTTGAAGGTGGTGACCAGCGCCAGCACCAGGCCGCCGATCAGGCCACCCCAGACATACACCCCGGCATTGGCGATGCCGGCGGGAGTGCTGACCTGCGTCCACGCGAAAGTGGCGGTGATCACGCACAGCAGCAACAGGGCGCCGGTCTTGCTGACCGTCCCGTTCAGGGTCATCGCGCCGCCGTCGCGGGACACCACGGTGCCGCTGCCGAGGTCCAGGAAGGTCGATTCTTTCAGTGCCGGATTGCCGCTGCGGATCATTGAGAGCCCCTGTTTTCGTCGATGCGACCACCTTGGCCGCTCTGTCCTGAAGCATACCTTGACGCCCGTGGCGATGCGTCGCGTTTGACATGGATGGGGCGGGTTCCGAAAATAGCCGCCTTCGCAGCGCTGGCGCGTTGCGATCGCAAGAACCGTCCGACCGGCGGGGTATAGCGCAGTCTGGTAGCGCGCCTGCTTTGGGAGCAGGATGTCGGGGGTTCGAATCCCTCTACCCCGACCATCCGGCCCATTGGCGCCGGCGTAATGCGACAATCCGGCCCCGAGCGCCCGTAGCTCAACCGGATAGAGCACCGGCCTTCTAAGCCGGCGGTTACAGGTTCGAGTCCTGTCGGGCGCGCCAAGCCAGGCGACCGACGGCGCGACGACCGTGGTAAACGCGCAGTAGCGCGTGCGGCAAGGCAGCTGTTCATGGACTGAACGCGTTAACGGCTCGAAAGGCCGTAGCAACAAAGCTTCAATGGTGGATGTAGCTCAGTTGGTTAGAGCACCGGATTGTGATTCCGGGGGTCGCGGGTTCAAATCCCGTCTTCCACCCCAAACTCCAGCCGTGGAAATCCGTGGCTTCTCTGCACGCCAGGCCGCAAGCCTGCCCGGAGATTGTCGCGCCGCGCGCTACTGCGTTATCATTTCAATGCGGGGCCGTTAGCTCAGTTGGTAGAGCAGTTGACTCTTAATCAATAGGTCCAAGGTTCGAATCCTTGACGGCCCACCACATCCAGGCGCCTGGTGACCCCAGGCGCTTTTTTGTTGCCGGCGCGGCGATCGCCTAAGATGCCGCCGGGCCTGCCACGGCAGGGCATCGCGAAAGTGGCGGAATTGGTAGACGCCCTGGTTTTAGGTACCAGTGCCGCAAGGCGTGGGGGTTCGAGTCCCCCCTTTCGCACCAGGCCGGCCCGTGCTCCGACCCGGCTTCCACAAGAGTGGCGGCAGGCGGCGTCTTCGGCCAAAATAATCCGTTCGATTGGCCCGGACAGGGGCGCCTCGGCTCGAAGCTGGCGCAGGCCCGGTCCAAACCCCCAACATCGCGTCGCGGACTTAGCCCCGCGGCGGCAGGAGCGCACATGCAGGTCTCGGTCGAAACCATTGACAACCACGAACGTCGCATCACCTTCCGCGTGCCGACGGACAGCATCGACAACCAGGTCGGTGGCCGCCTGCGCGAGATCGCGCGCAATGCGCGGATCAAGGGCTTCCGCCCTGGAAAGGTACCGGCCAAGGTGATCGAGCAGCGCTACGGCCAGCAGGTCCGTGCCGAGGTGCTGGACGGGCTGCTGCGCGACGGATTCGACAAGGCCGTGCGCAACGAGACCTTCCGCATCGCCGGCAACCCGCAGATCGTGCCGAACAAGGAAGCCGCCGAAGGCGAACTCGAGTACGTGGCCACGTTCGAGGTGGTGCCCGATTTCGGCGAGATCGACGTGGCCAAACTGGAAGTCACGCGCCACACCGCCGAGGTGGAGGAAGCCGACATCGACCGCATGATCGAGAACCTGCGCCTGCAGCGCCGCGAATGGCTCCCGGTCGAGCGCGCCGCGAAGGAAGGCGACCTGGTCGAGTTGGAAATGTGGTCGGAAGCGGACGGCGTCCGCCTGCCGGCGGAAGGTGTCGAGAAGGGCAGCACGGTGATCGGCTCGGGGATGATGTTCGCCGGGGTCGAATCGGCGCTGGCCGGCCTGTCGAAGGGCGAGGAAAAGAACGTCGACGTCGATTTCCCGGCCGACTGGCCGGTGCCGCCGCTGGCGGGCAAGACCGCGAAGATGCACATCAAGGCCTTGAACGTCGCCGAAGCCAAGCTGCCGGAAGTCGACCAGGCTTTCATCCGCAGCTTCGGAGTCAAGAGCGGCGAAAGCGAACGCTTCCGCGCGGACATCCGCACCAACCTGGAGCGCGAGCTGAAGGGCGCGCTGATGAACCGCTTGCGTCGCGAAGTCGGCGAGCAACTCGTCGTCGCCTATTCGCACGTGGAAATGCCGCCGCGGCTGGTCGAGAACGAGGCCCGTGCGATGGCCGCCAATGCCAGCCAGCAGGCAGCGCAGCAGGGCCAGCGCATCGATCCGGCGCCGGGCCCGTACATGGAAGCCGCACGCAAGCGTGTACTCGTGGGCCTGCTGGTCGGCGAGATCGCGCGCCGCAACGAACTGCGCCTGGAAGCCAAGCGTCTCAACGAGACGCTGCGCCTGATCGCCTCGACCTACGAGGAACCGGAGCAGGTGGTCGAGTTGTATCGCAACGACCAGCAGCTGATGAATGGCCTGCAGGCGCGGGTGATGGAAGAGCAGGTCATCGACTGGATCGCCGAGCGCGCGCACCACACCGAACAGGCGCTGTCATTCAGCGACGCGATCCGCCAGTAATCGTTGTTCCGTCATCCCGAGCGCAGCGGGGATCTGCTTCTTGGTCGTTCCAAGGGCAAGCAGATCCCTCGCTACGCTCGGGATGACAGCTTTGGGAATGATGCTTTTTGAGGATGGAGCCGGGACTGGAACCTGCGCCACTTGCGCCGGACGCTCTCCGGCCCCAACTTGAGCGCATCCGCCCATCTTTCTCCTAGGTGCGACCGAATGGACAACCGAATCAAAGCCCTGAACCTGGTGCCGATGGTGGTCGAACAGACCAGCCGGGGCGAGCGCGCCTACGACATCTATTCGCGGCTGCTGAAAGAGCGGGTGATCTTCCTGGTCGGCGGCATCGACGACCACATGGCCAACGTGATCGTCGCCCAGTTGCTGTTCCTGGAAGCGGACAATCCCGAGAAGGAAATCAGCCTGTACATCAACTCGCCCGGCGGCATCGTCACGGCGGGCATGGCGATCTACGACACCATGCAGTTCATCAAGCCCGACGTCAGCACCATGTGCATCGGCCAGGCCGCGAGCATGGCGGCCACGCTGCTGGCCGCCGGCACCAAGGGCAAGCGTTACGCGTTGCCGAACTCGCGGGTGATGATCCACCAGCCGCTGGGCGGCTTCCAGGGCCAGGCGACGGACATCGACATCCACGCGCGCGAGATCCTGAGCATGCGCCAGCGCCTGAACGAGATCCTCGCCAAGCACACCGGCCAGGCGCTGGAGACGATCGCCCACGACACCGAGCGCGACAATTTCAAGAGCGCCGAGGCCGCGCGCGAGTACGGGCTGATCGACCAGGTGCTCGAGCGCCGCTCGGAAGAATCGATCCAGCCTGCGTGAACGACATGATTTTCCTGGGCCGCGCGATGGCCGCGGCCCGAAACGAGACTTTCGCTGAATGAACGAAATCCAGACCACGGCATTGAACCTGGTGCCCATGGTGGTCGAGCAGACCAGTCGTGGCGAGCGCAGCTACGACATCTATTCGCGACTGCTGAAAGAGCGCCTGATTTTCCTGGTGGGGCCGATCGACGACCACGTTGCGAACGTCGTGATCGCGCAGATGCTGTTCCTGGAATCCGAAAACCCCGAGAAGGACATCAGCCTGTACATCAACAGTCCCGGCGGCGCCGTCACCGCCGGCCTGGCCATGTACGACACCATGCAGTACATCAGGCCCGACGTCAGCACCATCTGCATCGGCCAGGCGTCCAGCGCCGGCTCGCTGCTGCTGATGGCCGGCGCCAAGGGCAAGCGCTTCGCGCTGCCCAACTCGCGCGTCATGATCCACCAGCCTTCGGGCGGGACGCGCGGGCAGGCCACGGACATCGAGATCCAGGCCCGCGAGATCCTCTACCTGCGCCAGCGCCTCAACCAGATCTATGTCGACCACACCGGCCAGCCGCTGGAGCAGATCGAGCGCGACATGGAACGTGACCGTTTCATGAGCGCGGCCCAGGCCCAGGAATACGGGTTGATTGACCACGTGATCGACCGTCGCAGCGAAGATTCCATCCAGGCCGCCTGAATCCGGCCGGGACGGGCGCTGCCCCGCACCAGGCCGCGCCAGGCCTCACTTTCCGCCGGACGGGCGCAAGCCGCCCGTCCGGTGCTATTCTCGGATTGCACATGTATGAAGATTGGGCGATAGGGGCATGACCGAAGACCGTCAAAGCCGCACCGGCGACAGCAACAAGATCCTGTACTGCTCGTTCTGCGGCAAAAGCCAGCACGAGGTCCGCAAGCTGATCGCGGGCCCGAGCGTGTTCATCTGCGATGAATGCGTCGAGCTGTGCAACGACATCATCCGCGAGGAACTCGAGGAGAAGTCGCAGTCCGCGCGCAGCTCGCTGCCCAAGCCGCGCGAGATCCTGGACGTGCTGGACCAGTACGTGATCGGCCAGCAGCGCGCCAAGAAAACGCTCGCCGTCGCCGTCTACAACCACTACAAGCGGATCGAGAGCCGGCAGAAGGCCGACGACGTCGAGCTGGCCAAGTCGAACATCCTGCTGGTCGGCCCGACCGGTTCGGGCAAGACGCTGCTGGCCGAAACGCTGGCGCGGCTGCTCAACGTGCCGTTCACGATCGCCGACGCGACCACGCTGACCGAAGCCGGTTACGTGGGCGAGGACGTCGAGAACATCATCCAGAAGCTGCTGCAGAAGTGCGACTACGAAGTCGAGAAGGCGCAGCAGGGCATCGTCTACATCGATGAGATCGACAAGATCTCGCGCAAGAGCGAGAACCCGTCCATCACCCGCGATGTGTCCGGCGAAGGCGTGCAGCAGGCGCTGCTGAAGCTGATCGAAGGCACCGTCGCCAGCGTGCCGCCGCAGGGCGGGCGCAAGCATCCGCAGCAGGAATTCCTGCAGGTCGATACGCGCAACATCCTGTTCATCGTCGGCGGCGCGTTCGCCGGACTGGACAAGATCATCCAGCAGCGCAGCACCGAGGCCGGCGGCATCGGCTTCGGCGCCAAGGTCAAGAGTTCCGAGCGCAAGACCGAGACCGGCAAGGTGCTGGCCAATGTCGAGCCGGAGGACCTGATCAAGTTCGGCCTGATTCCCGAGTTCGTCGGCCGCCTTCCGGTGGTCGCCACGCTCGAGGAACTGGACGAACCGGCGCTGGTGAAGATCCTCACCGAGCCCAAGAACGCGATCAGCAAGCAGTTCAAGCGGCTGTTCGAGATGGAAGGAGTGGAACTGGAGTTCCGCCCGGACGCGCTGCTGGCGATCGCCAAGAAGGCGCTCAAGCGCAAGACCGGCGCGCGCGGCCTGCGCACCATCGTCGAATCGGTGTTGCTGGACACGATGTACGAACTGCCCTCGCTGGAGAACGTCAGCAAGGTCGTGGTCGATGAATCGGTGATCGAGCACAAGTCCGAGCCTTACCTGATCTACGAGAACGTGCCGGCGCAGCCGAAGGTGGCTTCGGCCGAGTAGGGATACGCCCCGGACGTGTTCCGGGAAAACGCAAGGAATGCGTGATGGCCAGAAACTGGATCGTGGTAGGCGACGCAACGTCGAGTGGCGGCCGTGTGATTACCGGCTCGCCCGTTGCCGACATCGACGGCATGCCCGTGTCCCGCGTCAGCGACAGGGCAACTTGTCCACGCCACAAGGGCGTGTTCCCCATCGTCGACGGCGACATCACACTGGTCGTCGACGGCCAGCCCGTGGCCTTGCACGGTAGTTCGCTGGCCTGCGGCTGCAGGGTGCTGACTGCGCAACAGAGTCACGTCTACGTCGATGCCGGTGGGAGCAGCCGTGCATCAAACAGATCAGCAAGTGCCGAGGCCGCCACCGCAGTTGCGTCAGTGGCTGCTTTTACCGGCAAATACGATGAAGCATTCATTCTCGTTTCTGAGCTGACAGGCAAGCCACTCGCCCATCGTGGCTACCGTGTTGTGCGGCCCAATGGCTCCGATGAAATGGGAACTACCGACAGCGACGGAAAAACACATCTGGTTAACACGGATGAGTCCGAGAATTTGAAGGTCGAGCTGGAAGAGGAAGTTCCCGCATGAGCCGCAAATACATGCTGGTGGCGGAATCGCCTACAACCCCTGTTTCGCAGACGCAACGCAAGCAGATCGCGGTCAGGGTCTATGTTGACGAAAAGGGCTGGGTCCAGAATGCAGGCTTCACCCTCAAGGCCATACCTGAGGTGGAGAAAGGCTCTCTAGCTGGGCCGAAAGCCATAGTACTGCATCGAACTTCCGGCGATAACGTCGAAAGTGCCCTGACTTCTGCCAAGAAGGGAGTGGGTACGCACTTTTATGTGGATAAGGACGGGGCTGTTTATCAAGTCGCGAGCCTTCTAAAGAAAACCTTTCACGTCGGTAAAATTAGGTCGAAGTGCTTCGAGAGCGGCACTTGTCCAATAGATGAAATGAAGATGATCAAGTCCTGGGGTTTTGCGCCGGGGAAAATATACAGTCATGAAAAAGCCAAGGCATACCCTGCGCGCTATCCGATGAATGAAGACAGCGTAGGCATCGAGACTGTCGCGAAATGCCTTACGAATTGCGGTGATGACGATCCGGATGATGCGACGTGGGATCCGCCAACACCCGCGCAATCCGCAGCTATCGTCACGATAATCGATATCCTGAAGAGCGCCTACGGTATCACCGACTCAGACATCTACGAGCACGACAAAGTGTCGTACAAGAAGGGCGGGGAGGGTGCTGGCCTCTACTCATCCGACGATGATGGCAAGGGCTTCCCTCCTACCTTTGATCAGGAGATTCCAGGATATGAAGGTGTTAACCAAGGCTATCGCCATCGCGGCGGCTAGCGTCTTGTTGTCGTCGTGCGACACGTCGACGCGCGTAGCGAATACGACATCGGAAGCTGCGGTACGAGTGACCCAGGTCTCTCCAGCTAGCTATCAGGGGAGTTCCGGCGATGTTCTGGAATCGGCCTGCGGCAAATGGCGGCTGTCAGCGCAGCAAGTCGAGCGTTTCTTTCAGCTTAGCGAACGGAGTGACGAGTCCTCTTACGATGCGTTCTATCAGATACCTTGCTCGATTTCAGGCAAGCTCGACGCCGATGGGAAAAGTTGGAATTTCGTGATAGCCGGCGGTGCGACGGCTACCTGGACCAACGAAAATGAAATTCGCCATTGGGGATGTGCAGAGAAAGCATGTGGCCCGCTGGTCCTGATGCCATATGACGGCATGAATCCCGACCAGTAATTCAGAGCGATGAGAATGCAGCCTCACGGGGCGTGCGGAGAAGGTCGCGTAGCTGCAGGGTGTAGCGCACATGAAGCCATACGCGACGGCCACTCTGGCCTTGGCGCTTTCCATCCTGTCCTTGATGCTGTTGATTTACGGGACAGTCACTGGCATGGGCGATCCTGCGCCCAGGGTGCCCGAAGCTGAAATCGCCGCGCGCCTGAAGCGATCAACCGCCGCCTGGGTGACAGGGGCGTGCCTGTGGCTCGCCGCGCTGATACTGGCCGGGTTCGGTTTCAGGTGCGCCAGGAAGCTGGCATCGGCCGCATGGGCGGTTGCGGCGATTCCTCTGCTTGCATTGGCGGCATTCGGGTTGTTCTGAGTTATGCATGGACCCGCAGTCGCCGGCTCGTGCTGCGCGAGGCGTACTCCCGCCTCCAGACATCCTCGACGGAACGTGCTGTTTCCAAGATCTACTTAACTTGCTGATTCGCAAGGAAAACGGTGGCCCTCCGCGCGACAGGCTCGCCACGGCGCTTGCATCGCTCCGGCGCCAACCCCATAAATCGACCATGGCGGCCCGGGCGGCCGCGAATCGCATTCATCTGGAGTCCCCATGTCCGATCTCACCGAACACGAAACCCTGCAACTGCCGGTATTGCCGCTGCGTGATGTGGTCGTGTTCCCGCATATGGTCATCCCGTTGTTCGTCGGCCGGGACAAGTCGATCCATGCGCTCGATCAGGCGATGGAGGCCGACAAGCGCATCCTGCTGGTCGCGCAGAAATCCGCGGAGACCGACGATCCCGGCGCCGACGATCTTTACCCGATCGGAACGCTGGCGCAGGTCCTGCAACTGCTCAAGCTGCCCGACGGCACCATCAAGGTGCTGGTCGAAGGCGTGGCGCGCGCGCGCGTCGACAAGGTTGTTTCCCGCGACGGTTCGCTGAGCGGCAGCGGCGTGGTGATCGAGTCCGCCGATTCGCGCGAAGGGCGCGAGGTCGAGGCGATCGCACGCTCGCTGATGTCGCTGTTCGAGCAGTACGTCAAGACCAATCGCAAGCTGCCGCCGGAACTGCTGCAGACCTTGTCCGGCATCGACGAGCCGGGCCGCCTGGCCGACACCATCGCCGCGCACCTGGGCGTGCGCCTGTCCGACAAGCAGAAGCTGCTCGAGACGATCGAGGTCGGCGAGCGCCTGGAGTTACTGGTAGGTCTGGTCGATGGCGAGATCGACGTGCAGCAGATGGAGAAGCGCATTCGCGGTCGGGTCAAGTCGCAGATGGAGAAGAGCCAGCGCGAGTACTACCTCAACGAACAGATGAAGGCGATCCAGAAGGAACTGGGCGATCTGGACGAAGCGCCGAACGACATCGAGGAACTCGCGCGGAAGATCGCCGAAGCCGGAATGCCGAAGCCGGTCGAAACCAAGGCCAAGAACGAACTCAACAAGCTCAAGCAGATGTCGCCGATGTCGGCCGAGGCCGCGGTGGTGCGCAACTATCTGGATTGGTTGCTGGGCGTGCCATGGAAGAAGCGCAGCAAGATCCGCAAGGATCTGAAGGCCGCGCAGGACGTGCTCGATGCCGATCATTACGGCTTGGAAAAGGTGAAGGAACGCATCCTCGAGTACCTGGCTGTGCAGACCCGGGTGAAGCAGATGAAGGGCGCGATCCTGTGCCTGGTCGGCCCGCCGGGCGTCGGCAAGACTTCGCTTGGCCAGTCCATCGCCAAGGCCACCAACCGCAAGTTCGTGCGCATGTCGCTGGGCGGCGTGCGCGACGAAGCGGAGATCCGCGGGCACCGCCGTACCTACGTCGGATCGATGCCCGGGCGCATCGTGCAGAACCTCAACAAGGCCGGCGTCAAGAATCCACTGTTCATGCTCGACGAGATCGACAAGATGTCGATGGACTTCCGCGGCGATCCGTCCTCCGCGTTGCTGGAAGTGCTCGATCCGGAGCAGAACAACTCCTTCAATGACCACTACCTCGAAGTCGACCTGGATCTCAGCGAGGTGATGTTCGTCGCGACTTCGAACTCCTTGAACATTCCCGGGCCGCTGCTGGACCGCATGGAAGTGATCCGTATCCCCGGCTACACCGAGGAGGAGAAGATCAACATCGCGATGCGCTACCTGGTGCCGAAGCAGCTCAAGGCGAACGGCCTGAGCGAGAAGGAACTGAAGATCGCCGACACTGCGGTCAAGGACATCGTGCGCTACTACACGCGCGAGTCCGGCGTGCGCAACCTCGAGCGCGAGATCGCCAAGATCAGTCGTAAGGTGGTCAAGGAGATCGCGCTGGCCGGCCCGAAAGCGAAGACCAAGGTGCTGACGGTGACCAGCAAGAACCTGGAAAAATACCTGGGTGTGCAGCGTTACGACTTCGGTCGCGCCGAAGAGGACAACGAGATCGGCCTGGTCACCGGCTTGGCGTGGACTGAAGTGGGCGGCGACCTGCTGCAGGTCGAGTCGACGCTGGTGCCCGGCAAGGGCCAGCTCATCCTTACCGGCCAGCTCGGCGACGTGATGAAGGAATCCGCATCCGCGGCGTTGTCGGTGGTGCGTGCGCGCACCGAGCGGCTCGGCATCGAACTGGATTTCCTGCAGAAGCTCGACGTGCACCTGCACGTGCCTGAGGGCGCGACGCCGAAGGACGGGCCGAGTGCGGGCATTGCGATGGCGACTGCGCTGGTGTCGACGCTGACCAAGGTACCGGTGCGTGCCGACGTGGCGATGACCGGCGAGATCACCTTGCGCGGACGCGTGCTGCCGATCGGCGGGCTGAAGGAAAAGCTGCTCGCGGCTTTGCGAGGCGGTATCCGCACCGTGATCATTCCCGAGGAAAATCGCAAGGATCTTGCCGATATTCCGAAGACCGTCAGCCAGCACATGAAGATCGTGCCGGTGAAATGGATTGACGAGGTGCTCGATCTCGCGCTTGAACGCCCGCTCACGCCCAACGTTGCCGCGAAAGGCATCGAAGAAGTCGTACGCGACAATGACAAGGCGATCAAGCAGGTCGATGTCAAGCACTGAAGGTCGATGAAAAGCGCCTGAAAAAAGCGCTGAAACCCGCGCCGCTATTGGCTTTTCGTGTTGCATGGCTAAAATGGCGCTGGTATAACAATCGCAACCGAGATGCGCGTGTTCACCGCGCATCGAGGCACGTCCGGCCGGGCACGACTATGGAAATCTCCGTAGTGGGGAACCCGGCCATCATCCAGCGGTCATGACCGCACAGGGAGTCCCAGAATGAATAAAAGCGAATTGGTCGAGGCCGTGTCCAGCGAGTCCGATCTGTCGAAGGCCGACGCCGGCCGTGCAGTCGATGCATTCATCGGCGCCGTGACCAAGGCATTGAAGAGCGGCGAAGACGTGACGCTGGTGGGCTTCGGCACGTTCACCGTGCGTGCGCGCGGCGCGCGTACCGGCCGCAATCCGCGTACCAACGAGACCATCAACATCCCGGCCTCGAAAAATCCTGCGTTCAAGGCTGGCAAGGCCCTGAAGGATGCAGTAAACTAATCGGCCCGCGACAGCCGCCTTGGCGGTTGTCGAAAAGCACCGGGGTGCTTAGCTCAGCGGTAGAGCGTCTCCTTTACACGGAGAGGGTCGGGGGTTCGAAACCCTCAGCACCCACCAGTTCCAAGGTCCTCGCCAAAGGGTTGCCCCAGAGCAGGTTCACAAAGCGGAGTGGTAGTTCAGTCGGTTAGAATGCTGGCCTGTCACGCCGGAGGTCGCGGGTTCGAGTCCCGTCCACTCCGCCAGTCGTACCCGAAGGCGCCCGAAAGGGCGCCTTCGTCTTTTCGGCCCTGCGTGGACCGCCCGATCGGTCGCGCCTGAGGCCGGCCGAAGCAAGTTAAACTGCGCGGCTACGT
Organism: Luteimonas cucumeris; assembly: GCF_007830035.1. Classification (GTDB taxonomy): domain Bacteria; phylum Pseudomonadota; class Gammaproteobacteria; order Xanthomonadales; family Xanthomonadaceae; genus Luteimonas_C; species Luteimonas_C cucumeris. Next base: position 51,868 of record NZ_VLKN01000003.1, read on the forward strand.
AACGACCCAAGACTGCCCATGCTGCAGAACCTCAGAGACAAGTCCTCGAGCTGGATCGCCAAGGTCATCCTGGCACTATTGCTCATTCCGTTCGCCTTCTTCGGGGTCGAGCAGTACCTCTCGCAGCGGGTCGACAACTACGCGGCCAAAGTTTCCACGCCGCCGACCTGGTGGCAGTCGGCGCCGTCATGGTGGCCGGCCAGGATGTTGTGGACGCACCACGAGGTCAGCGTCGACGAGTTCCGTACCCGTTTCGAGCAGCAGCGCCAGCAGCAGCGCGCCGAGGCCGGCGACGCCTTCGATGCGAAGGCGTTCGAGAGCGTCGAAAACAAGCGTACCGTGCTCGACAAGCTGATCGACGAGCAGGTGCTGCGCATCGCCGCCGAGCGTTCGGGCATCGTGGTCAGCGACGCCGAAGTGCGCGACACCATCCAGTCGCTGCCGGAGTTCCAGGTGGACGGCAAGTTCGACGTGCAGCGCTATCAACTGGGCCTGGCGTCATTGATTCCGCCGCGCACGCCGCTGCAGTTCGAGCAGCTGGTGCGCGACAGCCTGCAGCAGTCGCAGATTCCGGGCCGCATCGCCGACTCCTCGTTCGTGACCTCCGGCGAGTTGGACCGCATGCTCGCGCTGCTGGGTGAAAAGCGCGATGTGAGCTTTGCATTGCTGCCCGCCGTAGCCGACACGGGCGCGATCAGTGGCGAGGAAATACAGAAGTGGTATCGCGACCACGCCAGCGAATACCGCGCGCCGGAATCGGTAAGCATCGAATACGTCGAACTCAACGCCGCCACGCTGCAGATGATGCCAGCCGACGATGCCGAACTGCGTCGTCGTTACGATCAGGAAAAGGCGCGTTTCGTCGCCGCGGAACAGCGCCAGGCGGCGCACATCCTGGTCCGCGTCGACGCCAATGCGGACGCTGCCGCGCAGAAGACCGCCGAGCAGAAGGCGACACAGCTGGCCGCGCAAGCCAAGCAGCCTGGCGCCGACTTCGCGGCCCTGGCGCGGGCCAATTCGGATGACCCGGGTTCCAAGGATGCCGGCGGCGACCTGGGCTGGGTCGAAAAGGGCCTGATGCCCAAGGCTTTCGAGGACGCCTTGTTCGCGATGCAGCCCAACCAGGTCAGCGCGCCGGTGAAGACCGAGTTCGGTTACCACGTGATCCGGATGGGAGAAATCAAGGCCGGCCAGCAGGTGGCGTTCGAGGACGTGCGCGAGCAACTGGCGCGCGAACACGCCGAAGCCGATCGCGAAAGGCAGTTCAACGAGATGGCGGGTCGCCTGGTCGACCTCGTCTACAAGAATCCGACTGCGCTGGAGCCGGCGGCGCGCGAGCTGAACCTGCCCGTGCAGACACTCGGTCCCTTCTCGCGTGGAGCCGATGCTACTGGCATCGCGGCCAACCCCGCGGTACAGCGCGCCGCGTTCTCGGAAACGCTGGTGCAGGACGGCACGGTCAGCGATCCGATCGAGATCGCGCCCAATCACAGCGTGCTGATCCGGGTCACGCAGCACACGCCCGAGCGCACGCTGCCGCTGGCGGAGGTACGCGAGAAGGTGATCGCCGGCATTCGCGCCGATCGCAGCCGCAAGGCATCGGAAGCCGCGGCTGATGCGGTGTTGGCGCGGGTGCAGAAGGGCGAAACCCTGGAGGCCATTGCCGCAACGCAGGGCTTGCAGGCGAATTCGGCCCAGGCGCTTCAGCGCGGCGCGCCGGTACCGACTCCCGAAGCCAACGAAGCCGTCTTCGCCGTGCCGCGTCCTGCTGCGGGCAAGGTGTCGCCTGGCAAGGTTGCATTGCCCGACGGCAGCCACCTGGTGTTCGCGGTCAGCAAGGCCGAGCCGGGCGATCCGGACAGCCTGCCGCCGGCGCAGCGCGAACAGATGCAGAACCAGATGGCGCAGATGAAGGGCGTCGATGCCGCGCAGGCCTATGTATCGGCGATGCGCAAGCAGATGAAGGTGGAAGTGGCCGAGGACCGGCTATAAGCCTCGCCGAAAATCGCATGGAAAAAAAGGCCCGGCAATGCCGGGCCTTTTTCTGCATCGGCATCGAGAGCTTCTCCGCTGCCGGACAAGCGAGCCATCCGTGAATTCAGCGAATTTTTGTACGCTGGCGGCTGCCGCGCGCATGGCTCGCGCATGCGGCAAGTGAGTCGTAGCTCAAGTTACTCGCTATCGCCCACGCCGGTCATGCCCAGGATGTTGTAGCCGGCATCCACATACGTGATCTCGCCGGTCACGCCTGCCGCAAGATCGGAACAGAGGAAGGCGGCGACGTTGCCGACGTCCTCGATGCTGACGCTGCGACGCATCGGTGCGTATTGCTCGACGTGGCCCAGTATCTTGCGGAAGCCGGCGATGCCGGAGGCGGCGAGGGTGCGGATCGGGCCAGCCGAGATCGCGTTGACGCGGATGCCTTCCGGGCCGAGGTTAAGGGCCAGGTAACGCACCGATGCTTCCAGGCTGGCCTTGGCCACGCCCATCAGGTTGTAGTTGACCAGCGCGCGCTCGGCACCCAGGTAGCTCAGCGTCAGGATCGCGCCGTTGCGGCCCTGCATCAGTGGGCGTGCGGCCTTGGCCAGCGCCGACAGCGAGTAGGCCGAGATATCGTGTGCCAGCGCGAAATTCTCGCGCGTCATGCCGTCGAGGAACTGGCCGGCGATGGCTTCGCGCGGGGCAAACGCGATGGCGTGGACGAGGATGTCGAAGCCATCATTCCAGTGCTGGCCGAGTTGTTCGAAGCAGGCGGCGATCTGTGCATCGTCGCTGACGTCCAGCGGCAGGACGATGTTGCTGCCGTACTCGGTGGCAGCGGACTCGACGCGGCTCTTGAGCTTCTCGTTCTGGTAGGTGAACGCCAGTTCGGCGCCTTCGCGGTGCATGGCCTCGGCGATGCCGCTGGCGATCGAACGCTCGCTGGCGATGCCGGTGATCAATGCGCGCTTGCCTTGCAGGAAGCTCATGGTCTGCCTTCGTCTGTTGCGGATCAGGACGACAAGTTTGACGCCGCAGGCCGGCCCAGTCGAGTTCCGGTCGCGGCGTGCCGCGGCAGCGGCTCGCCGTCGACATCGGGCTGCGTTCAATCCTGCAGCTTGAGCACCATGCCGGGCCTGATTACGCCGTTCGCGCCGATCCCGTTGCGATCGCGCAGTTCGGCGAGGTTGACGCGGTACTTGCGTGCGATCACCGACAGCGATTCGCCGCGCACCACGGTATGAGTATATGGCTGGGGTGATTCGCCGGTCCCGGCGATCAGGATCGGCATGGCTGCCGCGGCGCCGGCATCGGCGAGCGTGGCGATGGCGACCGGTGTCGGCATCCCGGCGCTGCTGGCTGGCGCCAGTACGCGCAGGTCGCGGTCATTGCGGGCAAGGCGGCCGCCGACGAAGGCGGGATTCATGCGTTTGAGCGCGGTGGCATCCAGGTCGTAGCGGGCGGCCCAGCGATCTAGGCGATCGATGTCCGCCGGCCAGGATTGCGCGGTGAGTACCGGCACCGGACGGTCGATCGCACGCATCCATTCCTCGCGGTCGTCGGCCTGCGCCATCAGGCAGGACAGCGCATGCAGCTTGCGCACGTAGGCATGGGTAATGCCGGACAGGCCGACCAGTTCCGCCGGCCGCGCGGTGCGCGCGTTCTGGCCGCTGCGCCGCAACGATTGCAGCAGCCGGTACTCGCCAGCGTTGTAGGCCATCACCGCCAGCCGCCAGTCGCCGGCGAACATGCCGTGCAGGGTCTTGAGATAACGCACCGCGGCGCGGGTGGACTCCACCGGCGACAGGCGGCCGTCGAAGCCGGGCTGCACCGGCACGCGGTGGTTGCGCGCCGTGACGGCGATGAACTGCCACAGCCCGGCCGGGCCGCCGGCGCTGCGTGCGCCAGGCTGGTAGCCGCTTTCCACGAACGGGATCAGCGCGAACTCGGTCGGCAGGTTGGCCTCGATCAGCGCGTCGACCACGTAACCAAACAGCGGCAGCACGTCGCTGTCGGGATTGCCGAGCCGTTTCGGTGCATTGGCGAAGTGCTCGCGCCAGCGCGGGCTGACCGCGTCGGCGTCGCAACTCGGATCGGCGAGGTGGTCGCGGAAGCGCTGGTAGATCACCAGGCCGCTGCGGGTGGCTGCCGGTGCCTGCGTCGCCGGAATTGGCGTCGCCGGTGGTATGGCCGCTTCCTGCCCGGTGGTCTGCGCCGATGCCGAAGCTGCGCAGAGCAAAGCCAGGACGAGTGCGATGGCGCTCCTCATGCGCGGAAACCGTCTTTCCAGCGCCGCAATTCGGCGAAAGTTTCGACCCGGTCTGCCGGTGCGCGCCCCGCATGCGCCGTGACCGAGGCGTGCACGGTTTGTTCGTCGACGCGCAGGAACGGATTGGTGTCGCGCTCCTGTGCCAGCGTGCTGGGTACGGTCGGCTGTCGGCTTTCGCGCAATGTGATGGCTTCCGCTTCGCGTGCAGCCAGTGCGGCATTGGCGGGCTCCACGGTCCGCGCGAAACAGGCATTGGCGAGGGTGTATTCGTGGCCGCAGCAGACCGCCGTGTCCGCGGGCAGGGCCGCCAGGCGATCCAGGGAAGCCAGCATCTGCGCCGGCGTGCCCTCGAACATCCGGCCGCAGCCGAGGCTGAACAAGGTATCGCCGCAGAACAGCGGATTGCCCTGGCCCGGGAAGTGGAAGGCGATGTGACTGCGGGTGTGCCCGGGTACCGCCAGTACATCGAAAGGCTGGCCCAGAAGTTCGCCGCGATGGCCGTCGCCGACGCGCCCGGTCGCGACGGTGATGCGCGGATCGTCGGGACCGAGCACCGGCAGCGCCGGCCAGCGCCGCAGCAGGTCCGGCACCCCGCCGATGTGATCGTCGTGGTGGTGGGTCAGCAGGATCGCCACGGGTGTCAGCCCCTGTTCGGCCGCCGCCAGCACCGGGCCGGCCTCGCCGGGGTCGACGACCAGGGCCCGACCCCCGTCATCGGCCCAGATCCAGATGTAGTTGTCGCTGAACGCCGGCAGGGCCTGCAAACGCATCGGGTGACGCTCCGGAAGCTTTCCCGCAGAATTCCGACCATGCCCGTCCGCTCCGCCAGCCGTCAACCCGATGGCGCCCGCTCCTGGTTCATGACGCCACAAGGCCAGGCATTGCTGCGCAGCGAGGAGGGCCCGTTGCGCCAAGGCCTGGGCGAACGCCCCGGCCTGCCCGCGTTGCTGCTGGCGCCGCATATTCCGGATATCGGCCAGAACAATGGAGTTTTCATTCGTTTAAAGCAGGTTAATGGCATTTTCGACGGAGATGTCCGCTGTGCGACCATCTTGCCGATCGCCAGCGAAGCAGTCGGCACGGTGATCCTGCAGCACGTCGCCGAGACTTGTGCAGCCTGGCCGGAGCTTCTGGAAGAATGCGTGCGGGTGCTGGTCCCGGGCGGGCGCCTGTGGATCTTCGCGCTCAATCCACTTGGCCTGTATCGGGCGCGCTGGTCCGGCAATGGCCTGCGCAGCTGCGAACCGGTCACCTGGCGGCGACGGCTGCGCGCGCAGGGCCTGCAGCCGGAGCCGGTATCGGTCGGCCTGGGCCCGCGCTGGCGGATCCAGCCCGTGCCCGATCCGCAGACGGGCGCCGGTAGTCGCGCCGCCTACCTGCTACGCGCCGAGAAGCAGGTCATCCCCCTGACCCGGATCCGGCAACCGGCGTTGCGCTGGCAGCCTGGTCTGCCCGCCGCATGACCCAACCCGCAGGAAACCCCACGCGTTGAAATCCATCGAAATCCACACCGACGGCGCCTGCCTCGGCAACCCCGGTCCGGGCGGCTGGGCGGCGCTGCTGCGCTACGGTAGCCGCGAGCGCGAACTGGTCGGCGGCGAACCGGCGACCACCAACAACCGCATGGAACTGATGGCCGCGATCGCCGGCCTGGAAGCGCTGACCGAGCCCTGCGAGGTCGCGGTGCATACCGATTCGCGCTACGTGCAGCAGGGCATCTGCGAATGGATGCCGAACTGGGTGCGGCGCGGCTGGAAAACCGCCGGCGGCGATCCGGTCAAGAACCGTGATCTGTGGGAACGCCTGCATGCCGCCACGCAGCGGCACAGGATCGACTGGCGCTGGGTCAAGGGGCACGCGGGCGATCCGGACAACGAGCGCGTCGACGAGCTGGCGCGCGTCGAGGCGTTGAAGTTCAAGCAGCGGCTCGCGGCGTTGTAGGTGGGCGCCGTCGCACCATCGCAGATCGACGAATCGCGACAACGCCTGCGCCGAAGCGGTATTCCACAATGACGCCGGCGTTCAATCATCCACGCGGGAGAAATCCGCGACGGTGGGCCAGGGCCACCCTACAATGACGTCATGCGACAGATCATCCTCGACACGGAAACCACCGGTCTCTCCTGGGAAAAAGGCAACCGCGTAGTCGAGATCGGCTGCGTGGAATTGTTCGAGCGCCGACCCACCGGCCGCACGTTCCACCGTTATCTCAGACCCGATTGCGCGTTCGAGCCCGGCGCCCAGGAAGTCACCGGACTGACCCTGGAGTTCCTGGCCGACAAGCCGCAGTTTGCCGAGGTGGCCGATGAATTCCTGGCATTCATCGACGGCGCGGAGCTGGTGATCCACAACGCGGCCTTCGATATCGGCTTCCTCGATTCCGAGCTTTCCCGGTTGGGTGCGCACTACGGTCGCCTGCGCGAGCGCAACCCGGTGCTGGATTCACTGGAGCTGGCGCGACAGCGCTTTCCGGGTCAGCGCAATTCGCTGGATGCCCTGTGCCGACGACTTGGCGTCGACAATTCGCACCGGCAATTGCACGGGGCGCTGCTCGACGCGCAACTGCTGGCCGAAGCGTATCTGGCGCTGACTGCGGGGCAGAGCGAAATCGGCTTCGACAGCCTGGTCGAGGTCGAAGAGCAGGTCGTGATCGATCGCCTCGTGCCCGCGCTGGCAGGTCCGCGGCCGCGGGTGCAAGCCGATGAAGCGGACCTGGCCGCGCACGAGGCGCGGCTGGCCAAGATCCGCACGCGTGCCGGAGTGTGCATTTGGGACGCGGAGCGCGTGGAAGAAGCTGCGTAGAGCGCAACGGGTTGCAGTTGTTGCTGATCAGGGGCGCGCAGCCGACTAGGCCCCACAAATCAGGAATGCCGCCGCCAGCGCCCGGAGTCCAGGCGGTGCGACGTGGCGCAGCGGTCAATGCCGGCGAACCAGGATTGCCGTGACGTTGTCCGAGCCGCCGCCGTCGAGCGCGGCAGCCACCAGCCCGTCGACGCATTCCTGCGCGCTGCATTCGCCATGCGACAGGATCCGCGCGATGCCGCGGTCGTCGACTTCCTCGGTCAGGCCATCGCTGCACAACAGCAGTTGCATGCCCGGCCGCAGTTCGCCGGTCATGGTCTCGACATTGAGCTGGACCGGATCGGTCACGCCCAGTGCCTGCGTGACCACGTTGCGATGGGGATGGCTGCGCGCCTGTTCATTCGTGATCGCGCCTTGGGCGATCAGTTCCTGCACGTAGCTGTGGTCCTGCGACAGCTGCGCCAGCTGGCCGTCACGCCACAGGTAGACGCGGCTGTCCCCGACCCAGGCCACCTCGAAACGGTTGCCGGACACGCGCGCCGCGACCACGGTGGTGCCCATCGGCAGCGCCTCGTTGCGGCGCTTGGAAGCACGGATGATCTCCTCGTCGGCGATGCGGATCGCCTGCACCAGGGGCGTTCCCTCGCGCACCTCGCGGACGATGGTCTCGCGCGCCAGCGCGCTGGCCACTTCGCCGTACTCGTGCCCGCCCATGCCGTCGGCCACCAGCCACAGGCCCAGTTCGCTGTCGCCGTAATAGGTGTCTTCGTTCAGCTCGCGCCGCAGGCCCACATGGGTCAGGTGTCCAAACTCGATCATGAGTCGATCATGCCGGTGATGTGAGCTCTCTTTAGGCGGATAACGGAATGATCGCGGCAGGGAGGACGCGAGGCAACATCAGGGAAACCCTTAGGCCTCGATGCGGGCCGATTTCCCCTGGCATCGAAAAACGAAAAACGCCCCTTGCGGGGCGTCTTGCGTATCTGGCGGAGAGGGTGGGATTCGAACCCACGGTGCGCTATGAACGCACGCCTGATTTCGAGTCAGGTACATTCGACCACTCTGCCACCTCTCCGGTGTCCCGGACGCGGGCGCATGCGGCCGGGGGCGCAATGATACGGGCCACGGGCAGCGTGGACAAGGCACGGCGTAAACTGGCCGCCCCTCATCCGACCCATCGCCATGTCCGAAATCCTCGTCCCCGTGTCCTTCGGCGAACTGCTCGACAAGATCGCCATCCTGCAGATCAAGTCCGAGCGCATGACCGATCCGGCCAAGCTGGCCAACGTGCGCAACGAACTGGAGGCGCTGGAGAAGACCTGGATGGCCCACCCGGCCGCCGTGGAGGACATCGCCCGGTTGCGCGCGGAACTTAAGAAGGTCAACGAACGCCTGTGGGTGATCGAAGACGATATCCGCGTCAAGGAGAAGGCACAGGCCTTCGACGATGAATTCATCCAGCTGGCGCGTAGCGTCTACTTCGAGAACGACACGCGCGCGCGGATCAAGAAGGACATCAACCTGGCGCTGGGTTCGAGCTATGTCGAAGAGAAGTCGTACGAAGACTACAAGGCCCGCGCCGCGCAGTGAGTCAGCTGGCGGGGTGGCGCCCCGGCCAGCTTGCCACAGGCAGCAGCCATCAGCCACGAAGTGTTCATCCTCATGAGGCCGTCATCCCGAACCCGGTGAGGAATCTGCTTGATTGCCAGCGTACCGGAGTGACATCTCGGCACGCCGCGCGCCGACCGCCAGCCGCATTCAGCCGGTCTTGCTTTCGATGTACTCGTCCATCCGGCTCAGCAGCCGCCACCATTCGGAGCCATCCTCGCGATAGGTGCGGATCGCGCCGGCTCGCACCAGGATCTTGCGCAGTTCGTCGTCGCTGAAGCCGCCCAGGTGCTTCTGCAGTACCTCGAACGAGCGATCCGTATAGCCCTTGTGGCTGAGGAAATGGCGGGCCGTTTCCTCGGCCATGTATTCGGTCTTGTGCTGTTCGCGCGTCAACCGCAGCTGCTGGCCGTGCAACTGCCGGTTGAGCAGATAGCTGATGGCGCCGCCGACGACGGCACCCAGCAAAGTGGCCAGCGCTCCGGCGAGGGTGGGATCCATGTCAGCTCCTTCATTGGGATTGGCGATAACGCTCGAATGCGGCGATCCCGTCTTCGACGGTCACCAGGTCCATCACGCCATCGTGCTCGATCTTGGTGCCCCACTTGATCTGTGCCGCCGGCTTGCCGAGGTATTTCCGCGCCGCGTCGTCGTACCGGTCCACGCAATAGCGCCGATCCGAATACGGCCCGCTGCGCGCCGGATTGCTGGCCGCGTGCAGGCCCAGCACCTTGCTGCCCATCGCGTTGGCGATGTGCATCGGGCCCGAGTCCGGCGTCATCACCAGGTCGGCGCGCTCCAGCAGTGCCGGCAGCTGCTTCAGCGTGTCCTTGCCGACCAGGTCCAGCGCCGACGCCTGCATTGTGGCCAGGATGGCATCGGCAGTGTCGCGTTCGAGTGGGCTGCGACCGCCGCACAGCACGATGCGCCATCCCTGCACGGCAGCATGATCGGCGACCGCGGCGTAACGGTCCGCGCGCCAGTTGCGTCGCACATGGCTGGAGCAGGGCGAGATCAGCAATGTCGGCCGGCCGTCTTCCGGCCACTGTGCACGGGCCCAAGCGCGCGCGTCGTCCGGAACCGGCAGGTCCCAGACGACTTCGTCCTGGCTCAGGCCCAGCGGTTCGCAGAAACTGCCGATCGCGTCGAGGACATGGATGCCAGGCCGGTCGGCGATGCGCTCGTTGATGAACAGGCCATGCAGATCCTTCGAGCGCGAACGGTCGTAGCCGATGCGGCGCACGGCCGGGACGAACGCCGACAGCAGGTTCGCGCGCGCCGCCACCTGCATCTGCAGCAGCGCATCGAAACGCCGGCCGCCGAAGCGCCTGCGCAGTTCGCGCATGCCGTTCAGGCCGCTGTGCTTGTCGTAGACCAGGAACTCGACGCCCGCCAGCCCTTCCAGCAGTTTGAACTCGCCCTTGCCGATCACCCAGCTCAGGGCTACTTCCGGCCAGGCGCGGCGCAAGGTGCGTATCAGCGGCACCACATGGGTGGCGTCACCGAGCGCGGACAGGCGCAGCAGGCAGATCGAACGCGGCGGGGCAGGCGATGCGTGCACGTGTTGTTAGACTCGTGGAATGACCGGGTTCGACGCCACCGAAGCACTGACGCCGTTCCGCGACGAGCGCGGACAGGGGATGGGCGCGATTCTGTTCGACGGCACGCGCCTGCGGCAAGCCGAGCCCGACTGGTTCGTACCCTCGCAGTGGGGCGAGAAGGCCAGGCCGGTGCGCAGCGGCGGCCGCGGCGGCGCCTGGTTCGTCGATGGGCCCTTCGGCGCCGCCGTGTTGCGCCATTACCTGCGCGGCGGCTGGATGGCCGCCTTCAGCCGCGACCGGCACCTGTGGCGCGGCAGCCGGCGCGTGCGCAGCTTCGCCGAGTTCCAGCTGCTGCGCGAACTGATCCGGCGTGGCTTGCCGGTGCCGCGGCCGGTGGCGGCGCAATACGTCCGCGAGGGCTGGCGCTATCGCGCGGCGATCCTGCTGGAACGGATCGACGGTGCGCGCTCGCTGGCCGAACGCGCGGCGACCGTCGGCCACGATGCACCGTGGGAGGAAACCGGTCGGCTGATCGCGCGCTTCCATCGCGCCGGCCTCGACCACGCCGACCTCAACGCCAGCAACATCCTGTTCGACACCCATGGCCACGGCTGGGTGATCGACCTGGATCGAAGCCGGCTGCGCATTCCCGCCACGCGCTGGCGCGAAGGCAATCTGTCGCGGCTGCGCAGATCGCTGATGAAACTGCGCGGATCGCGCAGCGAAGCCGACGTCGACGCGGACTTCGCGCGCCTGCGCAGCGCCTACCTCAATACCTGGAACCGGGGCTACTGATGGGTTGGTCATTGCGCTTCCATGGCGTGGGCAATGCGTCCGCGGTCGAACTCGGCTCGCCGATGGCGACGCTGGAGCGCGACGGCTCGCCATGGCTGACGATCGACTGCGGTGGCGAAGGCCTGACCGCGTACCAAGCGCATTACGGCGAGATGCCGCGCGCGCTGTTCGTCACCCACACCCATCTGGATCATGTCGCCGGTTTCGAGCGGCTGTTCGTCGCCAGTTTTTTCGACCAGGCGCGTCGCGGACGGGTGCGCCTGTACGTGCCGGCGACGGTGGTGCCGCTGTTGCACCAGCGTGTCGGCGACTATCCGAACGCGCTGGCCGAGGGCGGTGCGAACTTCTGGGATGCGTTCCAGGTGGTTCCGGTCGGTGCCGCGTTCTGGCACGACGGCGTGCGCCTGGAAGTATTCCCGGCCCGGCATCACTGGCCCGAGACCGCGTTCGGCCTACGCCTGCGTGGCAGCGTGGTATGGACTGGCGACACCCGGCCGATTCCGGAGGCGCTGGCGAAATTCGCAGGCGCCGGCGAGCAGGTCGCGCATGATTGCGCGCTGCACGGCAATCCATCGCACAGCGGCATCGACGATCTGGAGCGTGAATACCCGCGCGAACTGCTCGACCGCTGCCTGCTCTACCACTACGGCAGCCACGGCGAAGGCGAGGCACTGGCCGCACGCGGTTACCGCGTCGCCCGTCCCGGCGAAGTCGTGGCGCTGGCCGATCCATCGACGCCGGCACTGGAGTCCTGATGAGCGCGCTGCCGCGCAATGCAATGCTGCCGGTCGACGCGCTGGGCCGCCCGCTGCGCGACCTGCGCCTGTCGGTGATCGAGGCCTGCAACTTCCGCTGTCCGTATTGCATGCCGGCGGACCGGATCGCCGACGACCACGGACTGGAGGCGTCGTCGCGCCTGTCATTCGATGAAATCGAAGTGCTGGTGCGCGGTTTCGTCCGGCTGGGCGTCAGCAAGCTGCGCCTGACCGGTGGCGAGCCCTTGTTGCGCAAGCATCTGCCGCAACTGATCGCACGGCTGTCGAGGATCGACGGCATCGAAGACCTGGCATTGACCACCAATGGTTCTCTGCTGGCAAAGCAGGCGGCCGCGCTGCGCGAGGCCGGCCTGCGTCGCCTGACCGTCAGCCTGGACGCGCTCGATGCGGACGTGTTCCGGAAGCTGTCGGGCGGGCGCGGCGAAGTCGCCGACGTGCTGGCCGGCATCGCCGCAGCCGAACAGGCCGGCTTCGCGCCGATCAAGCTCAACTGCGTCGTGCAGCGCGGCGTCAACGACGACCAGGTACTGCCGCTGCTCGAACGTTTCCGCGGCAGCGGTCATATCGTCCGCTTCATCGAATACATGGACGTGGGCACCTGCAATGGCTGGGACGCGTCGCGCGTTGTGCCTTCGGCGGAGCTGCGGGACCGCATCCATGCGCGCTGGCCGTTGACCGCGCTGGATCCCAATTACCGGGGCGAGGTGGCGTCACGCTATGCGTTCGCGGGCGGCGCCGGCGAGGTCGGTTTCGTCAGTTCCGTGAGCGCGCCGTTCTGCGGGGACTGCCATCGTGCCCGCGTGTCGGCGGAGGGCAGGCTGTACACCTGCCTGTTCGCCGGCGAGGGCAGGGACCTGCGGGCGATGCTGCAGCAGGGTGAAGCCGCGTTTTCCGAACATGTCGCAGGCCTCTGGTCGCGGCGCGCGGATCGTTACAGCGAACTGCGTGGCGCGCGGGACGTTTCGCGCAAGCATGTCGAGATGTTCCTGGTCGGAGGTTGATTTGAAAGCTGTCATTCCGCTTCGCGGGAATGACGACGGCTCAAGCCAAGGGAAACAATGAAGAAATCCGCAACTCAGAAGCTGACGCACATCGATCCTGACGGCCGCCCCGCCATGGTCGATGTATCGGAAAAGGCCGTCACCGCGCGCGCGGCCACGGCCGAATGTCGCGTCCGCTTTCCGGTCGCGGTGGCGGGACAACTGCGCAAGAGCGCTCTGAAGAGTGCCAAAGGCGGCATCGTCGAGACCGCGATCATTGCCGGCACCATGGCGGTCAAGCGCACCTGTGAGCTGATCCCGTTCTGCCACCCGCTGCCGATCGACGGTTGTCGTATCGCCATCGACTGGCACGGCGAGCGCGAACTGCGCATCGAATGTACTGTGAAGACCACGCATCGCACTGGCGTCGAGATGGAGGCGTTGACCGGTGCCACGATTGCCGCGCTGACCGTGTACGACATGTGCAAGGCGCTGTCGCACGCGATCGTGCTTGGCCCGGCCAGGCTGCTGGGCAAGCGTGGCGGCAAGCGCGATTTCGGAAAAGACCGATGACGCGAGTGAACGTGTTGTACTTCGCCAGCCTGCGCGACGCCGCGGGTGTGGCCAGCGAGGCCGTCGAATCGGATGCGACGGATCTACAGGCACTGTATGGAGAACTGCGGACCCGCCATGGATTCACGTTACTCGTCGATCGTCTGCGCGTGGCGACGGATGGTGCGTTCGCACGTTGGAGCGATGGCCTGCGCGAAGGCAGTGAAGTCGCGTTCATTCCGCCTGTCAGCGGAGGCTGAATGAAGCGTTTCAGCCTGTCCGATCGCACCTTCGATGTCGTCGCCATGCGCGGGGCGCTGCTTGACGCACACGCGGGCGCCTTCGCCAGTTTCGAAGGCTGGGTCCGCGACCACAACGAGGGCCGTTCCGTGGACGGCCTTCGCTATGAAGCCTACGTTGCTCTCGCAGAAAGCGAAGGCGAGCGCGTGCTGGACGAAGCGCTGGCCAGGTTCGACATCGTCGACGCGCGCTGCATGCATCGCATCGGCGACCTGGCGATCGGCGATCTGGCGGTGTGGGTCGGCGTGTCGGCCGCGCATCGGGACGCCGCCTTCGCCGCCTGCCGTTACATCATCGACGAAGTGAAATCACGCGTGCCGATCTGGAAGCAAGAGCGCTACGTCGATGGCGTCGCGGGATGGCTGCATCCGGAGTGATCCTCGCAACTTTCCTGATCGGAGGTGCAACCCGGCGCGTTCCCCTCTGCCTGCGCCGGTTCATGTGCGCGAAAAAAGCCGATCCTCTCCCGGCTTCGGCCATCTCTCCCGTAAAAGGGAGAGGGAAAATCGTGAACGGTTCTTCAGATGGAGGCGACCCCGCCGGCTGACCTCGGCACCCGCGTCGATCGATACCGTTGCTGCCTTCCGGCCCTGGCGGGGTTTTCGACCTAGCGTCGCGAGGGGCCGACGGGGCCACCATTGAAACGACATCGCGTCACGACGCGAATTAATGGCGGAGAGAGGGGGATTCGAACCCCCGAAGCGCGGTTTAGACGCTTACACACTTTCCAGGCGTGCTCCTTCAACCACTCGGACACCTCTCCGCTGGACCTGAAGGCAGCTTCCGGCAACGCTCAGGGGCGCAGATTCTAGCCGCGGCGGGCATTTGGAACAAGCGACGCGCCATCCGTCGCGGTCCGTGCGAACGCGCATGGCAGAATGGGCGTATGTCCTACCTCGTCCTCGCCCGCAAGTGGCGCCCCAAGCGTTTCGCCGAACTGGTCGGGCAGGAGCACGTGGTGCGCGCGCTGACCAATGCGCTGGATACCGGCCGCGTGCACCACGCGTTCCTGTTCACCGGCACGCGCGGCGTCGGCAAGACCACCATCGCCCGCATCTTCGCCAAGTCGCTGAACTGCGAGCAGGGCACGTCGGCCGAGCCCTGCGGCGAGTGCGCGACCTGCCAGGCGATCGACGCCGGCCGCTTCATCGACCTCCTGGAGATCGACGCGGCCTCCAACACCGGCGTCGACGACGTGCGCGAGGTGATCGACAACGCGCAGTACATGCCTTCGCGAGGCCGCGTGAAGGTCTACCTGATCGACGAAGTCCACATGCTGTCCAAGTCGGCATTCAACGCTCTGTTGAAGACGCTGGAGGAACCGCCCGGCCACGTGAAATTCCTGTTGGCCACCACCGACCCGCAGAAGCTGCCGGTGACGGTGCTGTCGCGCTGCCTGCAGTTCAACCTGAAGCGGCTGGACGAGCAGCAGATCGGCGGGCAGATCACGAAGATCCTGGACGCCGAAGGCATCGCCGTCGAAGCCGGTGCGATCCGGCAGCTGGCCAAGGCCGCCGACGGCAGCCTGCGCGACGGCCTGTCGCTGCTCGACCAGGCGATCGCCTATACCGGCGCCAATGCGGCTGACGGCCTGCTGGCCGACGCCACGGTGGCGGCCATGCTCGGTACGGTCGACCGCACCCGCGTCGGTGCGCTGCTCGACGCCCTGGCGTCCGGCGACGGCGAAGGCCTGCTTGCGGAAGTCGCCGCGCTGGCCGAATTCTCGCCGGACTGGGGCAGCATCCTCGACGCGCTGGCCGATGGCCTGCACCGCGTGCAGGTGAAGCAGCTGGTGCCCGGCGCAGGCATCGAGACCGATGCCATCGACATCGCGTCACTGGCATCCGCGCTGCGTCCGGAAGTCGTGCAGCTGTGGTACCAGATGGCGCTGAACGGTCGCCGCGACCTGCATCTGGCCCCTAGTCCGCGCGCGGGTTTCGAGATGAGCGTCCTGCGCATGCTGGCATTCCGTCCGGCAGAGGGCGGTGCTGCCGCAGCGACAGGCTCGGCACCTGCCACGGCTACGCCGCGTTTGACCGGCGCCGCTGCCGCTAAAGCCGCTCTTGCGACCGAGACCCGCAGCGCCAGGCCGGCGCACGCTGCGGTCTCTGCACCGATGCCGTCGCCGCCATCGCCACCTGCAGCACCGCCGCCGCCGCCGCCCACAAGGCAGGCGATGCCGATCGCATCACTGGCACCAGCACCCGCACCCTCCGCCACATCGATCGCGATCGATGGCGAACGCTGGCTGGAACTGGTCGACTCGATCGCGCTGAAAGGCCCGGCCAGGGTGCTGGCCTTGCATGCGGCGTTCGTCGGCCATGCCGACAACGTGCTCCGGCTGTCGCTGCCGGCCAGCGACGACCACCTGTGCTCGCCGCTGATGGTCCAGCAACTTGCCGATGCGCTGGCGCCGAAACTCGGCGGCGTGCCGCAGATCCAGTTCGAGACCGCCGCCGGCAACGGCGAAACCCTGCATCAGCGCCACGAGCGCCAGCGCGACGCACGGCAGGCCGCGGCCGAGGAAACCTTCATGGCCGACCCGGCCGTGCGCCACCTCATGCAGCACGGCGCCAGGCTGGTGCCCGATTCCATCCGACCTTTCGACGAGTAGACCGACATGCGTGGAAACATTGCCCAATTGATGCAGCAGGCGCAGAAGATGCAGGAAAACCTGCAGCGTGCGCAGGAAGAACTGGCGCAGCTGGAAGTCACCGGCAACGCTGGCGGCGGCATGGTCAGCGTGACCATCAGCGGCCGCATGGAGTGCCGCAAGGTGCGTATCGACCCGAGCGTGCTGTCCGATCCGGAGATGGCCGAGGACCTGATCGCCGCCGCGTTCAACGACGCGGTCAACAAGGCCAATGCCGAATCGCAGCAGCGCATGGGCGCGGCGACGGCCGGCATGCCGGTGCCGCCGGGAATGAAGCTGCCGTTCTGAAACGCGTGATTGGTGATTCGTGATGGGTGATTCGAAAGAGTAAAAGCCCGCGGCGCACCTTTACCAATCACCCATCGCGAATCACGAATCACCGACCCATGTCCTCGCTACTCGAACAACTGATCGAAGCCTTCCGCGTGCTTCCCGGTGTAGGCCAGAAAACCGCGCAGCGGATGGCCTATCACGTGCTGGAGCGCGAGCGCGAGGGCGGCAAACGGCTGTCTGAGGCCCTGGCTACGGCGATCGAACGCATCGGCCATTGCGTGCGCTGCCGCGATTTCAGCGAAACCGAAGTGTGCGTGACCTGCGCCAGCGCCGCGCGCGACGCGTTCCAGTTATGTGCGGTGGAATCGCCGGCCGACCGGCTCGCGATCGAACAGGCCACGGGTTATCGCGGCCTGTATTTCATCCTGCAGGGTCGGCTCAGCCCGCTCGACGGCATCGGCCCGCGCGAGCTCGGTCTCGACCAGCTGTCGATGCGACTGGCGGAAGGCGAAGTGCAGGAACTGATCATCGCCACCAACCCGACCGTGGAAGGCGAGGCAACCGCGCATTACCTGGCGCAGCTCGCGCGTCAGCACGGCGTGCGCCCGAGCCGGCTGGCGCATGGCGTGCCGCTGGGCGGTGAACTCGAGTACGTGGATCGCGGTACCTTGTCGCATGCGTTCGGCAGTCGCAGCGAGATGCCCTAGAGCCGGGAACCAGGAATCGGGAGAGCCTGCGCGACGCTGTCTTTGCCTTTACGATTCCCGACTCCCCATTCCCGATTCCCGACCTCATGGACACCCTCTTCCACAAGATCATCCGCCGCGAAATCCCGGCCGACATCGTCTACGAGGACGAGCACCTGATCGCGTTCCGCGACATCGCGCCGCAGGCGCCGGTGCACGTGTTGTTCGTGCCGAAGACGTCGATCGCCACGCTCAACGATCTGCGCGCCGAGCAGGCGGAGATCGTCGGGCGCCTGGCCTTCGCCGCCGCCGAGTACGCCAGGCGCGAAGGTTTCGACGAGGACGGCTACCGCATCGTCATGAACTGCAATGCGCATGCCGGGCAGACCGTGTACCAGATGCACCTGCATCTGCTGGCGGGTGCGCCGCTCGGGCGATTCGGTACGCCTGCCTGACGCGACTCAGCGGCGCACGGACGCGGGAGATGGCCCACGCCGTGTGCGCAGATGTTCCGCGACACCGTAGCTCGGGTAAGCGCAGTGCATCCGGGATCGCGTCCCGTCAATACCGCCCGTCGCCCCAGCCCCAGCCCCACCACGGCCAGGGCCGGCGCTGATAGGGGTAGCGCGGATCCTGGTGCGGCGCCGGTGGCCACAGGTGGATCGAGTCGGCGACGACGCGTGGCCGGTCGTAGCTGAAAGTGCCCGGTGGCGGTGCTTCGAAACCGTCGAGGCGGCCGATCACGGTCAGCTCACGGTTCTTCAGGAACACCGCCGGATCGTAATAACCCGCCGTGCAGGCGACGAAGCGGCCGCTGCCATCCTCGGTCATGTGGCGCGGCCGGCCGTAGACCGACAGTTCGCTGCCGATCACCTCGAAACAGGTGCGATCGCCAAGCGGCCGCGTGGCGACGATGCGTCCGCCCCAGCGTACCGGCAGGCCGGGTCGCCCGACTTCGCGTGCCTGGGCGGGCGTGATCTGGATGACATCGCCCTGCAGTTGCGGAGGCACGGTCATGCAGGCACCGCTCAGGCCGGCGAGTGCGGCGATGGCAAGGATGCGCAATTTCATCGGGCGTTCCCTCGGACTGGCGGCCGGATCAGGGACGATGCGCCCGCAGGGCACGGATCAGGTCGCGGCGCTGCTGGCGGTCGTCGTCGACAGCGTAGCGCGATCGCGTGAAGCGCAGGGCAAGGGCGCGCAATGCCGCGCCGTCGCCGGGCCGTTGCCGGGCAACGCGTTCGGCCCAGTCATGCGCCGGTTCGTGCGGCTCGCGCTGCAGGTGATGGCGGGAGTAACGTTCGCCGAGCCGATGCCAGGCGCGCAGCAGCGGGTCGCGCTCGCGTTCGCGGTGGGCGATCAGCCAGGCCATCCAGCCCAGCGCCAGCGCCGCCAGCAGCGCGAACATCGCCGCCAGGTCCCAGCCGCTGAGCCGGTCGATGCCGAACGCCTGCAACATTTGCTGCTGGCGCGTCGCGTCGAAGCCGAGCACGAAATCGTTCCAGCCGCGCCGCAGCCAGTCGCCGGTGTTCCATACCGGACGCAGTCCGGCGAACTCGCCGAACACGCCTGGCGCGCGGTCGTCGAGCGTGTCGTAGATGCGCTCAGGCGCGACCGCCGCGGTCGGATCGACGCGCACCCAGCCGCGCCCAGGCAGCCACACTTCCGCCCAGGCGTGCGCATCCATGCGCCGCACCACCCAGTAGTCGCCGAGCGGATTGCGATAGCCACCGACATAGCCGGTCACCACGCGCGCGGGAATCCTGGCTGCGCGCATCAGCACCACGAACGACGAACTGAAGTGTTCGCAGAAGCCGGCCTGCTGATCGAACAGGAATTCGTCGACCGCATGCCGTCCCAGCAGCGGCGTATCGAGCGTGTAGGCGAAGTCGGCGCGGATCCAGCGCAGTGCGCGCTGCACGATGGCGGCATCGTCGCTGCCGGCCTCGCTGCGCCACTGTCGCGCCAGCGCCAGGCTGCGCGGGTTGTAGCCATCGGGCAGATGCAGCGCCGATTGCCGCAGCAACTGTTTCAGTTGCGGTTCGAACGCCAGCGGCGGCGCCGACTGCATGCGCCAGCGGGTCAGCGTACTCAATGGTTGCGCGGCATACAGGCCGTAGTCGATCGTCAGTTCCGCGCCGTCGGGCGCGGCGATCGGCAATTCCAGCGCGACCAGCTGCCGGCGGTCGGTCGCCTCGAATTCCAGTTCGTAGTCCCACAGCACCGGCGTGCGCCGTACATCGGCAGCGGGCAGCCCGCGCAACCAGCGCGGCTGCGACCACGTACGGCCGTCGAAGTCCCACAGCACCGGCCCGCGCCAGTACATCTGCGAAGTGTCCGGTGCGCGGCCGAAGAAACGCACGCGCATCGCCGGCGTGTCGTCGGCCATCAGGTCGACCCATTCGCCTGGGCTCATCGTGTCGGACAACCCGGGGCGGGCGAGCGCGCGTTCGGGCACGCCCCACATCGGCGAGGCCACGCGCGGAAACAACCAGAAGCCCGCCAGCGCCAATGGCAATCCGATCGCGATCAGTCGCCATACCGAACCAATCTCGCGCCATGACGATGACGACTCCACCGGCAATCCGGATTCGGCGTCGGCGAAGCGCTGCAAGGCCAGCAATGCGAGCGTGACGCCGACCAGCGACAGCGCAAGAGACAACGGCCCCTGGTCGAGCAGGAAAGTCGCGAACGGCGCGAACAGCGCGAAGCCGACCAGGCTGCGCGCATCGCGCAGGCCCGTGGTCTCCGATGGCTTGATCGCCAGCATCGCCGCGAGCAGCGCACAACCGGTATCGCGGCCGATCGAGAAGTGCGACATCACCAGCACGATCGCGACCACCGTCAACGCCAGCAGGAAACGCAGCCAGCCCGGCAGTGGCTGTCGCCACGACAACAGGGCCACCGAGACGGCCAGTGCCGCGATGACCGCGGCCAGCGTCGGCGGCAACTGCAGCAGCAGCGGCAATAGGCAGGCCGCTGTTGCCAGCAGCGCCCAGCGGCGCGTGGCGGCGTCAAGCAGCATCGACATGCGGCAGCAAGGCCAATGCGCGCAGGCAGGCGTGGCGGTGCGTGCTGCCCTGTGCCGGTCCCAGCACGGGCTGCCCCGGCAGGCGCAACTGGTAGCGGCGGTTTTCGCGTTCGGCCTGGTCGATCCAGTGCGCCAGGCGGCGGATGCGATGTTCGTAGGCGAGCGGGCCGAGCCGTTGCCAGTCGAGGATCACTTCCGCGCTGCGCGGTTGTTCGTATTCGCGCACCAGCAGGGTGTCGCGACGTGCGGAGGGTTTCCAGGCGACGGCGCGTTGCGGGTCGCCGCGGCGATAACTGCGCAGGTGATGGACGTCATCGCCGGCCGGATTGAGGCGCGCCACGCCGCTGTCGCTGACGTCGGTCGGCAGTGGCGGCCCGTGCGTTTCCGGCGCCGGGTAGACCAGCAGCGCCTGTTCGGGCCAGACCCAAGCCCATGCCGTCGCCAGTCCCAGCGGGCGCAGGGTGGAGATGCGGATGCGGTCCAGGTCCAGCCAGCCGCGGCGTTCGGTGGGCAGCGACAGCGCCGCTTCGCTGCCCTGGTCCAGCGACAGCATCGCGGTCGCGTCCTCGTAGCCGACTTTCAGTCCGCGACGCAGGCGCAGGTCGCGCGCGCTGGCGCGCAATCGCAGCGACAGGAATTCGCCTGCCGGCACGGGCTCGGCCGACACGGTGTCGATCACCAGCCCGGACAACTGCAGGTGCGCGGTGATCAGGCTGGCCATCGCCGTGCCTGCCAGCAGCAACGCCAGCAGCAGCGCGGGATTGTTGTTGTAGTTCAGTGCGCCCAGGCCCATGGCGAAAACCAGCACCGCGAAGAACAGACCGAAGCGGGTCGGCAGCACGTAGACGCGTTGACGGCCGAGCGCGACTGGCAGCGTTTCCGGCGCGCGCGGACGCGTCCAGACTTCTGCCATCCTGCGGAGTCGATCGAAGCGGGTCATGGGCAAGACGGATCTGACTTCCCGCCGTTCAATCGACCGGCACCGCCAGCAGGATCGATTTCGCCAGTGCGGAACCGTTGCCGGCTTCGGCTTCTGCGACCAGCCGGTGCGCGGCGATCGGCGCGAACAGTGCCTGCACGTCCTCGGGCAGCACATGGTTGCGGCCGAGCAGCAGCGCGTATGCACGCGCCGCGCGCAGCAACGCCAGTCCGGCGCGCGGGGACAGGCCGACGCGCACGCCCGGATGCTGGCGGCTGCGCGTCAGCAGGGCGTGCACGTAGCCGATCAGCGCCTCGCTGGCGTGCACGGCTTCGACCGCGCGTCGCAGTTGCAATACGTCGTCGGCGCTCAGCAGCGGCCGTGCCTGCGCGATCAGTTCGCGGCGATCGACCCCGGTCAGCAGGGTGCGTTCGGCTTCGGCGCCCGGATAGCCGAGCGTCAGCCGCAGCAGGAAGCGGTCGAGCTGCGAGTCCGGCAGCGGATAGGTGCCGGCCAGGTCGACCGGGTTCTGCGTGGCGATCACGAAGAATGGCTGCGGCAGCGGATGCGTGTTGCCATCGACGGTGACCTGGTGCTCGGCCATCGCTTCCAGCAGCGCGCTTTGCGTGCGCGGCGGCGCGCGGTTGATCTCGTCGGCGAGCACGATGTTGGCGAACACCGGGCCGGCGTGGAATTCGAAGCGCCGTGCCTGTGCGTCGTAGACCGAGACGCCGATGATGTCGGCCGGCAGCAGGTCGGAGGTGAACTGCAGGCGCTGGAAGCCGAGCCCCAGCGTCGCGGCCAGTGCATGCGCCAGCGTGGTCTTGCCCAGGCCCGGCAGGTCCTCGATCAGCAGGTGGCCATCGGACAGCAATGCGACGAAGGCCAGTCGCACTTCCTGCGCCTTGCCGAGCACCAGCGAATTGACCTGCGCCTGGGCGCGCTTGAGCGACTCGCGCAACGGGTCGGTTAGCATGTTCGTGGTTTGGGGCAGTGCCGACATGCGCGCCTCGGAGTGGTTTTCGTCAGTGTAGCGGGGCGCGGACAGATGCGGGGACGCGACTACGGACAAAGGTCACGGGACGTATTCGTCGCGCTGTGGCTGGGTGTGACGGCGATCAAGTGCGTGCTCGCCGCGCGCCTGCCGTTGTTCGTCGACGAAGCGTTTTACTGGCAGGAAGGCCAGCATCTGGCCGCGGCCTATTCGGACCTGCCCGGACTCACCGCGTGGCTGGCGCGCATCGGTGTCGGCGTCGGCGGCGAACATGCCTGGGCCTTGCGCACGCCGTTCCTGCTGCTCGCCGCGTTGCTGCCATGGGGCGTGGCCCGGCTGGCCACGCGCGAATTCGGTGCGGCGATCGGTTGGCAGGCCGCCACGTTGACCCTGCTGCTGCCGCTGGCCGGCACGCTCGGCGTACTGGCGCTGCCGGACGTGCCGATGGCGCTGGCGACCGTGCTGTGCCTGGACGCGGGCGCGCGATTGCTGCGTCGCGTCGATGCCAAGGCGGTGCTCGAGCTCGCCTCCGGGCTGATGCTGGGCGCGCTCAGTCATTATCGTTTCGCTGCGGTGATCGGCATCGGTGCTCTGGTGCTGCTGTCGCTGCCGGAAGGCCGTCGCGTGCTGCGCGATGCGCGGGTCTGGGTTGCACTGATGATCGGCGTGCTGGCCTGGTGGCCGCTGATGGCGTGGAATTTCGACAATGCCGATGCCGGCCTGCGCTTCCAACTGGTCGATCGCCATCCGTGGACACTGCATTGGGACGGCCTGTGGTTCGTGCTGGTGCAGACGCTGCTGGTCACGCCGTTGCTGCTGGTGGCGATGGCGTTGGCGGCGTGGCGCGGCCTGCGCGACCGGTCGCCGGTAGTGCGCTACCTCGCGTCGTGCGGGAGCGGGCTGGTGCTGGGTTTCTTCGTGCTGGGCTTCTTCGCCGACAACGAGCGCGTCAGCTTCCATTGGCCATTGCCCGGCTACCTGGCCCTGCTGCCGCTGGTGCCCGCGGTGTTGGCGGGCTGGTCGCGCGGATGGCGCAATGCCACCTGGGGCCTGCTGGCCGCGGCGCTGGCAACGGCGCTGCTGTATTACGCGGCGGTGTCGGTGCCTGCGGTGCGCGCGCAGGCGGCGTACCGGAAATGGTATCCGGCCAATTTCGCCGGTTGGGATGAAGTCGCCGAAGCGGTGCGCGGCCAGCTCGCCAAGATGCCGCCGGGTACGCGCCTGGTCGCCGACAACTTCAAGCTGGGCGCCGAACTCGGTTTCGCATTGGACGACGCACGCATCGCGGTGCTCGATCATCCACTCAACCACCGCCATGGCCGCGCGCCGCAGTTGCGGTTGTGGCGGCTGGAAGAGGCTGCGCCGCGCGCTGCCGATGACGCCCCGGTCCTGCTGGTGGTCGGCGCTGCCGATCTGAAATACAGGCAACTGCTGGACCACTACCACGCCTTGTGCGCGCAGTTCGGGCCGTTGCCGCCGCCGACCACGGTCAACATCGATCATGGCGCGCAGCGATTCCTGATGTTCGACCTGTCCACGCCGGCACGCGACGGCGCCTGCACGACGCCGGCGATGGCCTGGATCGATATGCCTGCGCCGGGTGCGACGGTCGGACGCCAGTTCGATGTCGCCGGCTGGGCGTTCAAGGACGGTGTCGGCATCGTGCGGGTGGAGGTGACCCTCGACGACATGCCGGTGGCCACGGCACGTTATGGCAAGGCCCTGCCGCACGTCGCCGAATTCTGGAAGATTTCCACCGACCCCACGCATCCGCGCGTGGGCTTCGAGGCCCGCATCAATCTGCCGCCGGGCAGCGACGGCCTGCACTGGCTGGGGCTGACCCTGCACGGCAATGACGGCAGCGTCGAGCAGTGGCCGCAGCAACGGCTGCAGGTGGCGGGAGCTGGCGACTGAGCAACTGGACTTCAGTCGCGTTCGGCGATCAGCACCGGACGGGCGTGGCCGAAAAGCGATTGCGGCGGTGTCCACAGGCGGGCGACACGGAAACCGGCATCGAGCACGCGCTCGATGATGTCGTTGCCGTAATCGCGATAGACCAGCACCTTGCCGGGGCCCTTCAGGCGATCGCCATGGTAGGTCGGCGACAGCAGGTGTTCGACCTGTTTCCCGTCGCGACGCGCGCGTTCCCGCGTGATCTGCTGGCCCGTCAGCGGCACCGTGAGCAGCAGGCGTCCGCCCGGGCGCAGCACGCGATGCAGTTCGCGCAGCCCGGCGCGATCGTCGGGCACGTGTTCGAACACTTCGGTCGAGGTGCACAGGTCGAAGCTGCGATCGGCGAAGCTCAGGCTTTGCACGTCTTCGCACCGAATGCCGTCGCGGCTGCGGCCGGGGGCGACGCCTTCCAGGTATTCGCTGGTCGTCACGCTACGGCAATGGCGCCGCAGGTGGCGCAGCAATGCGCCGGTGGTGGAAAGTTCGTAGGCATCGAGCCTGGCAAGCGGGCCGGCATGGCTTGCCAGCGCCTGGATCAGCGACAGGTGCACCGGCGTGCCGCGGCAGCGCACGCAACGGACCTGCATCTCGTCGTCGGACAGCTGCAGCAGCAGCGACGGCCCGCAGCCGGGGCAGCGGAATGGCCGCAGCCGCAGGCCGGGGCGGCGGAGGTCGGACTGGACCGCGTTCACGGCAATGCGAAGCCGGCTTCGCGCAGCAGTCGTGCCGTGGCGATCAGGGGCAGGCCGATCAGCGCGGTTGGATCCTGCGATTCGATCGCATCGAACAGCGCGATCCCGAATCCTTCCGACTTGAAGCTGCCGGCGCAATCGAAAGGCTGTTCGGCATCGATATAACGCGCGATCTCGTCCGCCTGCAGGTTGCGGAAGCGAACGACGGTGATATCCAGTGCCTGCAGTCGCACCTCATCACGGTGCAGCGACAACGCGGTCGAGAAGCGTATCGCGCGTCCCGACATCGCCACCAGCTGGGCGATGGCGTTGTCGCGCGTGCCGGGCTTGCCCAGCGCCCGGCCATCGAGTTCGGCCACCTGGTCAGAGCCGATCACCCACGCCGCGGGTTCGCGTCGCGCGATGGCGGCCGCCTTGGCGTCGGCGAGGCGTCGCGCGGTCTGCGGCGGGGTTTCGCCGGGCAGGACGGTTTCGTCGACCTCCGGTCGCGCGGTTTCGAACGGCAGCCGCAGCCGCGCCAGCAACTCGCGCCGGTATGGTGACGTCGAGGCCAGGATCAGGCGCATCGGGACAGCTCGCATGAGGGCCGGGCGTCAGTTCAGGGGCGCGCGGGCACGTTCGATCTGCAGCAGTTGCTGCTCGATCCGCAGCCGCGCGGCGTCGATCGAGGCGCGTACCACGGCCAGTTCGTTCAGGCTCGCCGCCTCACTGTGCTGCTGCAGCCACAGCCGCTGTCGCAGCATCTCGCGCAGGGCGTCGCGGATCGGGTCGGGCTCATCCTCGCCGGCGACGGCCTCGATTTCGGTGCGCGCGTCGCGCAGGCGCGCTTCGAGGGCGTCCGCCGCGTCCAGCACGTCGCCCACGGCCTGCTGGCGGCGGCTGCCCTGGCTGCTACGACGGCGTACGATGAGGGCCGCGCCGGCGGCAATCGCCGCTGCTGCCAGCAGCACTAGGGTCAGGGTCACGTCGGGCCGGGCGGCGAAGAGTGGATCAGCAGTCTGCCGCGGCCGTCGGGACAGGGCAAATTCCCTGTCCCGACATGGGTTTGGGTTTGACAGGGCAGGGGCTCGAGCCTAGAATTCCGCGGCTTATGTCCGCGAGTTTGCCCGAAGTACTGGACGCGTGGCGCATGGTGGCCGCGCGGCGCGCTTTCGAGGGCCGCTTGCCGCTGGCGTCGATGGGACGCCTGCGCGACAGCCTGGTCGATGCCCAAGGCGAGGTTGCCTACAGCATCGAGTTCGGCACGGACGCGTTGCAGGTGCCCTACGTCGAGTTGCAGATCGAAGCCGCGTTGCCGCTGGAATGCCAGCGCAGCCTGCAGCGTTATCTGGAGCCGGTACGGATCGTGCAGCGGCTTGGCCTGATCCGCAATGAGGAGGACGAAGCCGGCCTGCCGCCGGGTTACGAGCCCTTGCTGATCGCCGGGCACGGCGAATTGCGGCCCGTCGAGCTGATCGAGGACGAGTTGATCCTCGCCGTGCCGGTGGTGCCGGTGAACCCGGAATCGGCATCGGTCCAGAGTGATTGGCCCGCCGACGAAGAAGAAAAGGCGCAGGCCAGTCCGTTCGCGGCATTGGCGGCGCTGAAAGACAGGAAGGGCAACTGATTTCCCGTTGTCCGGACGCTGAATTCAACGATTTGTAGCTGGAGCAATACCATGGCTGTGCAGAAATCCCGAGTGTCCCCCGCCCGCCGTGGCCAGCGCCGTTCGCACGACGCGCTGACCGCCAAGCAGCTTGCCACCGATCCGACCAGCGGCGAGACCCATCTGCGCCACCACGTCACCGCCGACGGTTACTACCGCGGAAAGAAGGTGGTCGAGAGCAAGACCCGGATCGTCGAAGAAGATTGATGCGGCATGATTGATCGCGCTGCCCGTGACCCCGGTCACGACGCCGCGCGTTCTTTCCGGCCAGTCTTGGCCGACGACTTGCGGGGATCCACATGAGCGCTTCTGATCCGAACGGCCGCGTCTATGCGCGAATCGCCGGTACGGGCAGTTACCTTCCGGAAAAGGTGCTGACCAACGACGACCTCGCCAAGATGGTCGACACCAGCGACGAGTGGATCGTCTCGCGCAGCGGCATCCGCGAGCGCCATATCGCCGCCGACGGCGAGACCACCTGCGACCTGGCCTACCACGCCGCCGTGCGCGCGATGGAAGCGGCCGGCGTGTCGGCGGACGAGCTCGACCTGATCGTGCTCGGCACGACCACGCCGGACCTGATCTTTCCATCGACCGCCTGCCTGCTGCAGCATCGGCTGGGTGCCAGCCGATGCCCGGCGTTCGACGTCAACGCCGCCTGTTCCGGCTTCCTGTTCGCGTTGACCGTCGCCGACAAGTTCATCCGTTCCGGCGCGGCGAAAACGGTGCTGGTAGTTGGTGCGGAAACCCTGAGCCGCATGACCGACTGGACGGATCGCAGCACCTGCGTGCTGTTCGGCGACGGCGCCGGCGCCGTCGTGCTCAAGGCCGACACGGAAACCGGCATCCTCAGCACCCATCTGCATTCCGACGGCGCCAAGAAAGAGCTGCTGTGGAACCCGGTCGGCGTATCGGTCGGTTTCAAGCCCGAGGAAAAGAATGCCGGCGTGCGCATCAACATGTCCGGCAGCGACGTATTCAAGTACGCGGTCAAGGCGCTTGATTCCCTGGTCGAGGAAACACTGGACGCTAATGGCGTCGACCGCCACGACCTCGACTGGCTGATTCCACACCAGGCCAACCTGCGCATCATCGAAGCCACGGCCAAGCGCCTGGACATGCCGATGGATCGCGTGATCGTCACCGTGGACAAGCATGGCAACACGTCATCGGGCTCGGTGCCGCTGGCACTCGACGAAGCCGTGCGTTCCGGGCGAGTCCAGCGTGGCCAGCTGGTGCTGCTGGAAGCCTTCGGCGGCGGCTTCACCTGGGGCAGCGCACTGCTGCGGTATTGATCGAAGGCCGTGATTAGGAATTGGTGATTGGTGATTCGCTAGAGCTCGTATGCTTCGGCTTTTCCGAATCACAAATCACTAACCACCAATCGCGGCCACACACCGACATACGCGCCGGTACAGACGTTCCGCATGATCGCCACGTATCATTCGCGCCCTGTTCCCGAAGTTCGCCGCAGAGTCAGCCGATGACTGTTTCGTCCCAGCTCGCCTTCGTGTTTCCCGGCCAGGGCTCGCAATCGCTGGCCATGCTGGCGGAGCTGGCCGAACTGCACCCCGGCGTGCACGACACTTTCCGCGAAGCGTCCGATGGCGCCGGCATCGATTTGTGGGCGCTGTCGCAGGGCGGCCCGGAAGAGATGCTCAACCGCACCGAATACACCCAGCCGGCACTGCTGGCGGCCGGTGTCGCGGTATGGCGCCTGTGGCAGGCGCAAGGTGGCCCGCAACCGTCGGTACTTGCCGGCCACAGCCTGGGCGAATACGCCGCACTGGTCGCAGCGGGCGCGTTGTCGCTGCACGACGGCGCGCACCTGGTACGCATCCGTGGCCAGTTGATGCAGGATGCCGCGCCGTCCGGCACGGGCGCGATGGCGGCGGTGATCGGTGCCGAAGACGAACTGGTGAAGGAAGTCTGCGGACAGGCGTCCGGCAATCAGGTCGTGGTGCCGGCCAACTACAACTCACCCGGCCAGATCGTGATCGGTGGCGACGCCGCTGCGGTCGACCGCGCCCTCGCGCTGCTCGCCGAACGCGGCGTGCGCAAGACGGTGAAACTTGCAGTCAGCGTGCCCTCGCATACGCCGCTGATGCGCGAAGCCGCCAATCGTCTTTCCGAAACGATGAATGGCATGTCGTGGCACGAACCCGCAGTCCCGGTCGTGCAGAACGTCGATGCCGAAATCCACCAAGGCGTGCAGTCGATCCGCGACGCGCTGGTGCGCCAGTTGTACCTGCCGGTACGCTGGACCGATTGCATGCACGCCTTGGTCGCGCGAGGTGCCACGCGCATCGGCGAATGCGGCCCGGGCAAGGTGCTGGCCGGACTGGTCAAGCGGATCGACAAGACGCTCGACACGCGGTCGCTCGGCACGCCCGGCGAATTCGAAGCCGCGCTGGCGGCATGGAAATAATCAACAGTCCTGTCAGATCCACGTCATCACGACACGACGGATCCCTCGTCGCGCACGAGATGACAAATAAGCATTCGAACCGAGGCATGCGATGACAAATATCCTGGCAGGCGAAATCGCCCTGGTCACCGGCGCCAGCCGCGGCATCGGCGCTGCGATCGCCGACACGCTGGCTGCGCAGGGCGCAACCGTGATCGGTACCGCGACATCCGACGCAGGCGCCCAGGCGATCGGGGAACGGCTGCAACCGGCCGGCGGCCATGGCCGCGTGCTCGACGTGGCCGACAGCGCCGCGGTCGAGGCGCTGATCGATGCCATTGGCAAGGAATTCGGCGCCATCTCGATCCTGGTCAACAACGCCGGGATCACCCGCGACAACCTGCTGATGCGTATGAAGGAAGAAGACTGGCAGGCGATTCTCGACACCAACCTGAGCAGCGTCTACCGCACCTCGAAAGCGGTGATGCGCGGCATGATGAAAGCGCGCAAGGGCCGCATCATCAACATCGCCTCGGTGATCGGCGCCACCGGCAATGCCGGGCAGGCCAACTACGCCGCGGCCAAGGCCGGCATCATCGCGTTCAGCAAATCGCTGGCCAAGGAAATCGGCTCGCGCGGCGTCACCGTCAACGTGGTGGCCCCGGGCTTCATCGCCACCGACATGACCCGCGACCTGCCCGAGGATGCCAAGCAGGCGCTGGTCGGCCAGATCGCGCTGGGTCGCCTCGGCGAACCGGCCGACATCGCCCATGCCGTGGCGTTCCTTGCGGGACCGGCGGCAAGCTACATCACAGGGGAAACCCTGCACGTCAACGGCGGCATGTACATGGCCTGACGGCAAGCCATAAAATCCGGCAGTAAATCATTGAATGGGTTGGCCGCAGGCAGGCTCGCGCGGCACAATCGCCTTTCCACTACACTATCGCCCTGAACAGTCTCCCGGGAGGAGCAAACACCCATGAGCAGCATCGAAGAACGCGTCAAGAAAATCGTTGTCGAACAGCTCGGCGTCAAGGAAGAGGAAGTCACCAACAGCGCTTCGTTCGTCGACGATCTCGGTGCCGACTCGCTCGACACCGTTGAGCTGGTGATGGCGCTCGAAGAGGAATTCGAGTGCGAGATTCCCGACGAAGATGCCGAGAAGATCACTTCGGTGCAGCAGGCGATCGATTACATCAAGGCCCACGTCAAGGCCTGATGCCGGTCGCGAACGGGCCCGGTCGTCGACCGGGCCAACCAATGCAAACCGCCGCGCTATCCAGTCATCTGTTGGCGGGGCGGACGTGACAAGCCCCGGGGCCGCATTCGCGGCCCCGTGCGTTTGCGGCGGCGCATCCGCTGCCGTACGGGCAAGAAACAGCCATCAGGTCAGGAGCAGGTTATGAGCAAACGTCGCGTCGTCGTCACCGGGCTGGGCATTCTGTCGCCGCTGGGCAACGACCTGCAGTCGAGCTGGGACGGCATCGTCAATGGCCGCTCGGGCATCGGCATGATCAGCCACTTCGACGCGTCCGCGTTCTCCACCCGGATCGGCGGCGAGGTCAAGAACTTCGATGCGTCGGCATGGATCGCGCCGAAGGACATCAAGAAGATGGATCCGTTCGTGCACTACGGCGTGGCCGCCTCGATGATGGCGATCGCCGATGCCGGACTGGACGTGACCGAAGCCGACGCCGAGCGCATCGGCGTGGCGATCGGCGCCGGCATCGGCGGCCTCAAGGGCATCGAGGAAACCACGCTGAAGTGGGCAGAAGGCGGCCCGCGCAAGATCTCGCCGTTCTACGTGCCCAGCACGATCATCAACATGATCGCCGGACAGGTGTCGATCATGACCGGCGCCAAGGGCCCCAACATCGCCGCGGTCACGGCCTGCACCACGGCCACGCACAACATCGGCCTGGCGATGCGGATGATCCAGTACGGCGAGGCCGACGCGATGATCGCCGGCGGCGCCGAGTACGCCACCACGCCCACTTCGGTCGGCGGCTTCTGTTCGATGAAGGCGTTGTCGACGCGCAACGATGAGCCGACGCGAGCGTCGCGTCCGTGGGACAAGGACCGCGACGGTTTCGTGATGGGCGATGGCGCCGGTGTCCTGGTGCTCGAAGAATACGAGCGCGCCAAGGCGCGCGGCGCGCGCATCTATTGCGAACTGGTCGGCTTCGGTATGAGCGGCGACGCCTACCACATGACCGCGCCCAGCGAGAACGGCGAGGGCGCGGCACGCTGCATGCGCAATGCGATCAGGGACGCCGGTGTCGACCCCAGCGCGATCGGCTACATCAACGCGCACGGTACCTCGACCCCCGCCGGCGACCTGGCCGAGACGATGGCGGTGAAGGCCGCGCTTGGCGATCACGCCTACAAGACCATGGTCAGCTCGACCAAGTCGATGACCGGCCACCTGCTCGGCGCCGCCGGCGGCGTGGAGGCGGTGTTCTCGGCGATGGCGCTGCACACCGGCGTGATCCCGCCGACGATCAATCTGGAAAATCCGTCCGAAGGTTGCGATCTGGATTACGTGCCGAACATCGCGCGCGAGTCGAAGGTCGACTTCGCGATGTCCAATTCGTTCGGCTTCGGCGGCACCAACGGCACGCTGGTGTTCAAGCGCGTTTGACCTGGAGACCGTCATTCCCGACATCGGGGAATGGCGGCTGACAATCGATGCTGGTAACCCGCGCGCTTGCTCCGGACACCGACCTGCTGGCCCTGCACCGGCGTGCACCATCGCGCTACCCGATGCTGCTGGAATCGGTCGCCAGCGGCACCGTGCATGGCCGTTGGGACCTGCTGCTGGCCACCGATGGCGATGCGCTGACGCTGCACGCGGACGGCATCACGCGGCGCTCGGATGGCAGCGTGGCGGCAGGCGACTTCCTGTCGGTACTCGACGCCGAATGGCAACAGCGCCGCATCGCGCGCGAAGAACCGCGTTGGCCGTTCCATGGTGGCTGGGCCCTGTTCCTGGCCTACGAACTCGCCGGACAGATCGAACACGTGCTGCAGCTGCCGCCGGCGCGCGGTGCCATCCCGGTGGCCACTGCGCTGCGTTGTCCGGCGGCCGTGCTGCGCGACCGCGCCACCGGCGATTGCGTCGTGCTTGCCGAAGACGGATACGTCGCGATGCTCGACGCCATCGTCGCGGACATCGAATCCGCATCCTTGCAGCCGACGGTCGAGGCATGGCAGCCGCCGCTGCAGGTGACCGAGGACGATCCGGCGCGATTCACCGCCGGTGTCGAACGCATCCTCGAATACCTGGCGGCGGGTGATGTGTTCCAGGTGAACCTGTCGCGCGCGTGGCAGGCGCGGTTTGACGTGGCGCTCGATCCGGCAGCGCTGTACGCACAGCTGCGCCGTGCCAATCCATCGCCGTTCGCGGGATTGTTCGCGGGGCAGGGATGGGCGGTGGCCAGTTCATCGCCAGAACGACTGGTGTCGGTGCGCGGCGACGTGGTCGAGACGCGACCCATCGCCGGCACGCGCGCGCGTTTCGCCGGCGATGACGACGCCGAACGCATCCGCGAGCTGGTCGGCCATCCCAAGGAGCGTGCCGAGCACGTGATGCTGATCGACCTGGAGCGCAACGACCTGGGGCGCGTCTGCATTCCGGGCAGCGTCGAGGTCGACGAACTGATGACGGTGGAAAGCTACGCGCACGTGCATCACATCGTCAGCAACGTGCGCGGCCGGTTGCATGCGGACGCGACGCCTGGCGATGTGATCCGCGCGGTATTCCCCGGCGGCACCATCACCGGCTGCCCCAAGGTGCGTTGCATGCAGATCATCGCCGAACTGGAAGGCGGCGGTCGCGGCGCCTACACCGGTGCGATGGGCTGGCTCGACCGCGATGGCGACATGGACCTGAACATCCTGATCCGCAGCGGCGAGATCGAGGACTGCGCGTCCGGAGGCAGCGTGCTGCGGTTCCGTACCGGCGCCGGCATCGTCGCCGACTCCGATCCGCTGCGCGAACTCGACGAGACCCGCGCCAAGGCGCGTGGCATGTTGCGCGCGCTCGGAACCGCGGAATGAACGCGCGCATCTTCATCGGCAACGATCGCGTCGATGCGGTTGCCGCCGACGATCGCGGCCTGGCCTATGGCGATGGCCTGTTCGAGACCCTGCGCATCCACCGCGGCTCGGCTCCCTGGTGGGACCGGCATTGGGCGCGGTTGTCGCGCGGTGCGGAGCGCCTGCGCCTGCCGTTGCCCGCGCCGGAAATGGTTCGCGACCAGGCTTGGGCGATGATGGCCGGCAATGAAGCCGGCGTGTTGAAACTCATCCTCACCCGCGGTAGCGGTGGCCGTGGCTATGCGCTTCCGGCGACAGCGGTGCCGACCTGGATCCTGTCAACGCACGCGCTGCCGCCGAAGGTCGTGGGCGATGGCCTGTCGCTGCGATGGTGCGATACGCGGTTGTCGATCCAGCCGGCATTGGCCGGCCTCAAGCACTGCAATCGGCTGGAGCAGGTGCTGGCACGTGCCGAATGCGGAGATCCTGCACATCCTGGCCAGCATGCCGATGAAGGCCTGATGCTGGACACGGAACAGAACGTGATCGGCGCCACGGCTGCGAACCTGTTCGTGATGGTCGACGGACAATGGGCGACGCCGCGCATCGATCGTTGCGGGATCGCCGGTGTCTGCCGCAGTTGGGTGTTGCCTGAACTGCAGGCCTGCGAAACCCGCCTGACGCGCGCGCAGGTGGAATCCGCGCAGGCGGTTTTCCTCTGCAATGCCGTGCGCGGTATCCTGCCGGTCGCCCGGCTTGGCGAAAGCGGCTGGGCACTCCATCCGCAAGTGTCGGCATTGCGCGACCGCCTGGCCGCCGCCGTGCCGATGTTCGCACCCCACAATGAAAGGATTGCAAACGCGTGAGCCGCAAGCGTCGCATCGGTGTGTTCTTCGTGTTCTCGGCCCTGCTGGCCGGCGCCGTCGCCTACGTGTTGTGGCAGCGTTACGCAGGCTTCGCCGACCAGCCGGTCGCCGGCATCGAAGCCGGCGAAACGCTGCTGGTCGAACGCGGCGATTCGTTCCTGCAGGTACTGCGCAAGTTGCGTGCGGCCGGCGTGCGGGACGGACACGATCTGGAATGGCAATTGCTGGCGCGGCAGACTGGCGCAGCCGGCAAGCTGCAGGTCGGCGAATATGCACTGCGGCCCGGTGCCACGCCGCGTACTCTGCTGGTGGCGATGCGCGATGGCAGGATCATCAGCTACCGGTTCACGATCGTCGAAGGCTGGAACATCCGCGAACTGCGTGCCGCCTTGGCCAGGGCCACGCCGCTGCGGCAGGAGACGACGCAGTTGGACGATGCTGCACTGATGAAGGCGCTGGGGCACGAAGGGCAGCATCCGGAAGGACGCTTCCTGCCTGAAACCTACCAGTACAACCGCGGCGACAGCGATCTCAAGCTGCTCAAGCGCGCCCATGACGCAATGGCCGGAGCGCTCGACCAGGCCTGGAGCGCGCGTGCCGCCGATACGCCGCTGAAGAACAAGGATGAGGCGCTGGTGCTGGCGTCGATCGTGGAGAAGGAAACCGGCATTGCCTCGGAACGACCGCAGATCGCCGGCGTGTTCTCGCGTCGCCTGAAGCAGGGCATGCTGTTGCAGACCGACCCGACCGTGATCTACGGCATGGGCAGCAGCTACGCCGGCAACATCCGCCGTCGCGACCTCACCACCGACACGCCTTACAACACCTACACCCGTACCGGCCTCCCGCCGACGCCGATCGCCATGCCCGGCGTCGATGCACTGCGCGCGGCGACCAATCCCGCACCTGGCGATGCGCTGTTCTTCGTCGCCGTCGGCGACGGCAGTGGCCGCCACGTGTTTTCACGCACGCTGGGCGAGCACCAGGCCGCGGTGCGCGAGTATGTGCAGCGCTATCGGCAACGGCAGGCAGCGCCGGTATCGTCGCAATGACCGCGCTGGCTCGACAACCAAGATTCATCACGCTGGAGGGCGGCGAGGGCGCCGGCAAGTCGACGGTGATCGCCGCCCTGCGCGATGCGCTTGAGGAGGCTGGCGAGGACGTGGTCTGCACCCGCGAACCGGGTGGCACGCCGCTGGCGGAAGAGATCCGTGGCCTGCTGCTTGAGCCGCACCACGAAGCGGCGGCGCCGCAGGCGGAGCTGCTGCTGATGTTCGCAGCGCGCGCGCAGCACGTGCGCGAAACGATCCTGCCGGCGCTGCGGCGCGGCGCTTGGGTGATCTGCGACCGCTTCACCGATTCCAGCTATGCCTACCAGGGCGGCGGACGCGGGCTGGACGTGGAGTTCATCGCCGAACTCGAACGCCAGGTGGTCGGCATCGTGCCGGCGATGACGCTGCTGCTGGACATCGACGTGCACGAGGGACGCGTGCGTACCAACACCCGCGACCTGTGGCCGGACCGCATCGAGCGCGAGCAGGAAGACTTCTTCGCGCGCGCGCGCGGCGTGTTCCTGGCGCGCGCGGCGGCGGAGCCGGGAAGATTCCGCGTGGTCGATGCCAGTCGCGTGCGCGAGGCGGTTGCCGCCGATGCGGTGTCGCATCTGCTGGCTTTGCGGGGGTCGACACGATGAACTTCGCCTTCTCGCCCTGGCAGCAACGCGCGTACGAACAGGCTTGCGAGGCGATCGACGCAGGACGCCTGGCGCACGGCATGCTGTTCTGCGGACCGGCGAATCTTGGCAAGCGCGCGGTGGCCGAACGGCTCGCGCAGCGCATGTTGTGCCAGGCGCGCGGGACTGATGGCGAGGCCTGCGGACAATGCCGCAGCTGCCTGCTGCTTGCCGCCGGCACCCACCCCGATTTCAACCTGATCACTTTCGTGCCCAATCGCGAAGGTACCCGGCTGCGTACCGAGATCGTGATCGAACAGATTCGCGGCTTGTCCGAGAAGCTCATGCTGACGCCGCAATATGGCGGCGCGCAGGTCGCGATCATCGATCCGGCCGACGCGATCAACCACGCGGCCTGCAACGCCCTGCTCAAGACGCTGGAAGAGCCGGTTCCAGGTCGTTACCTATGGCTGGTCAGCGCGCATCCGGCGCGCCTGCCGGCGACGATCCGCAGCCGCTGCCAGAAGCTGGAATTCCGCCTGCCATCGCAGGACGAAGCGATCGCATGGCTGGGTCGGCAGGGCCATCCCGGACCGGCCGCCGCCGAGGCGCTGGCCGCTGCGCGTGGTCATCCCGGTCTCGCCGATCTGTGGCTGCGTGATGGCGTGCTCAAGTTGCGCCGCGATGTCGCCGATGATCTCTCCAGGCTGCGTCGCGGGGAGACGGCTGCGCTGGAAACCGCGCAGCGCTGGACCGCCGACGAACACGCAGTCCTGCGCCTGGGTTTTGCCGCGGACCTGGCGCTTGCCGAGGCCACCGGCTTGACCGATCCGGGGCGAACGCGCAGTCTGGCTGCGTGGTTCGACGCGGCCAATCGCATGCGCGATCTGTTGCGTACGACGGTACGAGCGGACCTGGCGGTCGCTGATCTATTGTTGGCCTGGCGCGGCCATGACGCGCGGGCCATGGGGGGCGGTAAATGAGTTCAGTACCAGGCGCAGGCGGCGCGCGGCAGGGCATCCTGTCGCTGGCGGTCAAGGACAAGGCGGCGCTTTACCACGCGTACATGCCTTACATCAAACATGGCGGCATCTTCGTGCCGACGCCGAAGCGCTATTTCCTGGGCGACGAGGTCTTCCTGCTGCTGACGCTGCCCGAATCCAGTGAACGCCTGCCAGTCGCCGGCAAGGTGGTCTGGGTCACGCCGCCCGGCGCGCAGGGTAACCGCACCGCCGGCATCGGCGTGCAGTTCGCAGAGACCGCCGAGGGCGACGCGGTGAAGGGCAAGATCGAAGCGCTGCTGGCTGGCACGCTCAACGCGGACAAGCCGACGCATACGATGTAGACGTGCAATCGCAATCCACAGGCAAGCAGGGTTGGTGAGCATGAGAAGCGCCTGGCGGTACCAGGATCAGCACATCGGTCGAGCTGGTGGGCGAGTTCGAAGGCTGACGATGGCTTCCGCGGCCAGCAGCCGCAGTTTGATGCGTTGGCTGCTTGCGGCCGCGATCGGGCTTTTGATCGCGACTACGGCAGTAGCCACCGAGCGCGGGTTACTCGTAGAAGTACGTCCGGCACCCGCGGATTCCTTGTGGTGGACACACCTGGATTTCGTGCCGCGAGATACGCAAGTACGCAGCATCGCCGTGAACCGCCTTGATCCGTCGTGGTGCAAGGCCAGTGAACTGACCGAAGCAGCCTTCCCCGATTCGGTTCGACATGGAGAGCGCGGGCTTGATGCCTATCTCGCAGGCGGGCAAAACGGATTCTCGGCCAAAGGCAGCTTCGACGGTCGGCCCCTGGAGATCGTGCTGGGTATCTTCGAATCCTGCGGCGGCGAGTCCGGCAACTTCCTGCTGGTGCTGGCAGCGGGTTGGCCGGCATCGTCACCCGACAGGATCGTCCAGGTCGAACGGATTTCTGCTCGACCTGTGCTCATGTACCTCAGCGTCGACCCGGCGCGTGGCGCAATCTACATGCCCGAGCTGCTTCCAGTGCGACCACGAGAACAAGTGGCAATGGAATGCGAAAGCGGGCAGGTTCGTGGAGCAGCCGGAACCTGTGTTCGGCGATATGCGCGACGTGGGTAGCGGCGACGTGCGCGTGCTGTCGAGCGGTGCCTCGCTCGATACAGACAAGCCGATGCATACGATGTAGTCGCGGTCGGGCGTCGCCCGGTGAGTGAAGTTACGCCCCGCTACGAGGCCGGCGGGTCGGACCCCAGACGTCTTTTGCAGTACCGACCCGTGACTTGCGCTGGAACGCTCAGCGCAGCGCCGGCGAATCCCATCCCGGCCGCGGCGCGAAGCGATCGCCGTACTTCGCCTGCAGCGCCTGCAGTTTCGCCAGCAGCGTATCGGCGCCGACCGACTTGATGTGCTGGATCGGGCCGCCGCGGAACGGGGCGAAGCCGGTGCCGAAGATCACGCCGGCATCGAGCAGGTCGGCGTCGCCGACCACGCCATCGTGCAGGGCCGCGACCGCTTCGTTGAGCATCGGCAGGATCAGGCGATCTTCGAGATCGTCCGGCGCCTTGTAGTCCTTCGGTACCTCCGGCTTCTTCGGCTTGCCGTTCTCCCATGCATACAGGCCTTGGCCGTCCTTCTTGCCGCGCTTGCCCTGTTCCGGTGGCGTAGCCAGCGCAGGTGGAATCGTCAGGCCGAGGAACGGCGCGAGTTCCTGGCCGACGCCGGATGCGACGTCGAGGCCGACCGTGTCGATCAGTTCGATCGGCCCCATCGGCATGCCGAACTTCACCGCGGCCTTGTCGATCACCGGGCCGGGAATGCCTTCCGAATACGCAGTCGCCGCTTCCAGCATGTACGGGAACAGCACGCGATTGACCAGGAAGCCGGGCGTGCCGGCGACCGGCACCGGCAACTTGTCGATCGCCTTGCAGAATGCAGCCAGGCGCGTGCCGGTTTCCGGCGCGACCTGGTCCTGATGGATGATCTCCACCAGCGGCATCAACGCGACCGGGTTGAAATAATGCAGGCCGGCGAACTGCGCCGGGCGCTGGATGTGTTCGCGCAGTTCGACCAGTGGTATCGACGAGGTGTTGGTCGTCAGTAGCGCGCCGACCTTCATCCGCGGCTCAAGCGTCGCGTACAGGTCGCGCTTGGCTTCGGCCTGTTCGATGATCGCCTCGATCACCAGATCCGCCGCCTGCACGCCGTCGCCGTCCAGGTCCGCCTTCAGCCGCGCGGCGACTTGTGGACGCTTGGCGTCATCCTTCACCTTCCTGGCGAACAGTTCCTGCGCGCGGGCGAGCGCGCCATCGATGAAGCGCTGCTCGCGATCCTGCAGCGTCACCTCGAAGCCCTTGTAGGCCGCCCAGGACGCGATATCGCCACCCATCACGCCGGCACCGACCACGTGCACGTTGCGGATCCCGGAATCCTTGCCGCCGAGTCCTTTCAGGCGTTCCTGCAGGAAGAACACGCGCGTCAGGTTACGCGCGGTCGGTGTGCCGGCGAGCTTGACCACCGACTTGCGTTCGGCCGCCAGCCGCGACTGGATGCCACCACCGCTGCGACGCCAGGTTTCGATCAGCGCGTATGGCGCGGGGTAATGTTCCTTGCGCGCCTTGCGTGCGACCTGCTTGACCAGCATCGGCGCCAGCACCTGCCGTACCGGCCAGATATTCGTGGCCCAGCCGAGGAAGCGCTGCTTGAAGGGACGCTGCGTGCCGCGCAATGCAAGTTCCGCTGCGGCATCGATCAGCTTCAGCGGATCGACCACTCCGTCGACCAGACCAATTGCCTTGGCCGCCGATGCCGACAGCGTGCGTCCGGTCAGCATCATGTCCATCGCCGCTGGCGTGCCGACCAGTCGTGGCAGGCGCACGCTGCCGCCCCAGCCGGGGTAGATGCCGAGCTTCACTTCGGGCAGGCCGATGCGCGTCGACGGATCCTTGCTGGCGACGCGATAGCGGCAGGCCAGCGAAATCTCCGTGCCGCCACCCATGCAGAAGCCGTGGATCGCAGCGACTGTCGGGCAGGGCAACTCGGCCAGGCGCTGGAAGGCCTGCTGGCCGCGGCGGATCGAGTCGCCGATGGTGCCTTTCTCGTCGAACGCCTGGAACTCTCGGATGTCGGCGCCGGCAATGAAGCCTTTTTCCTTCGCGGAGCGGATCACCAGCCCTTTCGGCGGATCCAGCGCGATGCGTTCGAGGAACGCGTCCAGTTCGATCAGCACGTCCTGCGCGAACGTGTTGACCGACTCGCCGGCGCGGTCGAACGACAGCACCACCACGCCGTCGGGGCGAGCCTCGGCTTGCCAGTGGCTGAAGCGCAGTCCGTCCAGGCCTTCGATCATGAGGAATCTGCCATTCAGTCGGGTATGGAACCGTTATCATCCAGAGGATGTTCCGATGGCGTCAACACGGGCGGGAATGGGGAATCGGGAGTCGAGAATCGGAAAGACCCGTTCTGGCGCCGTTTCGCGGCACAACGGCAGCCTGGAAATCCGGCTGTTGATCTACCGATTCCCTATTCCCGATTCCCTATTCCCAGCTCCAATGGAACTTTCCCCCATGACCCAGGTCATACCGCCCAGCCAACGAGCCGGGCGACAGGAGCGCCGGCCCGATGGTCGATAAGGATTCATCGCAGGAGTTGTTGGACCACGAACTGGTCAGGCGCGTGCAGCGCGGCGACAGCGCGGCGTTCGACCTGCTGGTGCGCAAGTACCAGCACCGGATCGCCGCCCTGATCGGGCGCTACATCGCCGACTGGAGCGAGTGTCAGGACGTGGCGCAGGAAACCTTCCTGCGCGCCTACCGGGCGATCGCGAATTTCCGTGGCGACGCCCAGTTCTATACCTGGTTGCACCGTATCGCAGTGAATACCGCCAAGAACCATCTCGTTTCGCACAATCGCCGCCCGCCGACCGACGACATCGACGCGGCCGACGCCGAGCAGTTCGAATCCGGCATCCGCCTGCGCGACACGGACACGCCGGAACGCGAGCTGATGCGGCAGGAAATCGAACGCGCCGTGATGCGCGTGGTCGATGGGTTGCCGGAAGAGCTGCGCACCGCCATCACCCTGCGCGAGGTGGATGGCCTGAGCTATGAAGAAATCGCGCAGAAGATGGATTGCCCCATCGGCACGGTGCGTTCGCGCATTTTCCGTGCCCGCGAGGCGATCGATACCGAGCTGGAACCTCTGCTCGACAACACACCCCGCGAGCGTGCCCGCCCATGACCGACAACCTCCGCAACGGCGACGACAGGATCGAAATCCACTATCGGCAGCAGCTTTCGGCGCTGATGGACGGCGATCTGCCGCCGGATGAGGCCCGTTTCCTGTTGCGCCGCCTGCAGCACGACACGCAGTTGGGCGATTGCTGGGAGCGCTGGCAACTGGTCGGCGAAACGCTGCGCGGCCGTGCAGTGGCGCCATTGCCGGCTGATTTCTCGCAGCGCGTGGTCGCTGCGATCGCGGCCGAGCCGGTGCCAACACGCGCGGCTGCCACGTCGACGCCGCGCTGGACGCGCTGGGGCGGCGGCGCGCTGGCCGCGTCGGTCGCGTTGATCGCTGTGTTCATGACCCAGCAGCAGTCGCCGCAGGAGAGCCGACCGGCGCCGCGCACCGTGGCATCGACCCCGGCACCCGCGCCGGTGCGGCAGCCGGCCGCGCCACGGCCCGCCGCCACGGTCGACCCGAACACAGCCGCCACGCTGGCGGCGGCCACTGTCGCCGTCGCCGAAGTACCGCGGCGGGTGGCGAGTAACAACAACCGCGCATCCACCCGTTCGCAGGGCCAAAGCAGCCGTCGCGTTGCCGCGCGCACGAACGGGCAGCCATCGATGGCCGTCGCGCGGGCGAACGTTCCTGCCGCCGCAGCCGCGGCGACTGCCAGACTTTCGGCCGCGGCCACCGCCGCAACCAGTGTCGCCAGCAGCGCCGCACCGTCCGACAACGGTCTCGATCCGTTCGCCTCGCTGCCGATCGCACCCAGCCGGCCGTGGCCGAGCGCGACGCTGCCGCAGTTCTCGGCACCCGGTGCCTTCAGGGCGGACTACAGCACGGTCGATTCGTACTACCCGTTCCAGC
Organism: Luteimonas cucumeris; assembly: GCF_007830035.1. Taxonomy (GTDB): domain Bacteria; phylum Pseudomonadota; class Gammaproteobacteria; order Xanthomonadales; family Xanthomonadaceae; genus Luteimonas_C; species Luteimonas_C cucumeris. Next base: position 93,359 of record NZ_VLKN01000003.1, read on the forward strand.
CGCGCCTGCCGGCTTCCGGGCAGTCCGACGACGCTGCATCCGGAACCCGGGAAACGCCGCAACGCTGAGCGGGAACATTCCGCGCCGTTCCCGTTCCAACCCCACCAATCCAATCACTCCCTTGTCGAGGATGTTTCCCCGATGAATCGTTCGCTACGTCCCGTTGCCGCACTTTCCCTGGTCGCTGCCGTCGCAGTTGGCGTTGCCATGATGCAGCCCGAAGCCACCGCACAGGCGCCGGTCACCGCACCGCAGGCGGCGCCGCTGGTCAGCGGCCTGCCTGATTTCACCCAGCTGGTCGAGCGCGTCGGTCCCGCCGTGGTCAACATCGAAGCCGGGATCAAGCCGCGCCGCACGTCGATGCAGCGGCAGCAGATGCCCTACGGCGACGAGATGCCGGAAATCTTCCGCCGCTTCTTCGGCCCCGGCATGCCGGGCATGCCTGGTCCGAACGGCCCGCGCGCGCCTGGCGGCCGCGGCGGCATGTCGATGGGCACCGGTTTCATTATTTCCGCCGATGGCTACGTGCTGACCAACCACCACGTGGTCGAAGGTTCCGACGACGTCAAGGTGAAACTGTCCGATCGCCGCGAGTTCGATGCCAAGGTGGTCGGCAGCGACCCGGAATCGGACGTCGCGCTGCTGAAGATCGATGCCGCCGCACTGCCGTACCTGCGCACCGGCGATTCCAGCCTGCTCAAGCCCGGTCAGTGGGTGGTGGCGATCGGTTCGCCGTTCGGCCTCGATCATTCGGTGACTGCCGGCATCGTCAGCGCGGTGCAGCGCTCCAATCCCTATGCGGGGCAGCAGTACGTGCCCTTCATCCAGACCGACGTAGCGATCAACCGCGGCAATTCCGGCGGCCCACTGCTCAACACCAAGGGCGAGGTGGTCGGCATCAATTCGCAGATCTTCAGCAACTCCGGCGGCTACATGGGAGTGAGCTTCGCGATCCCGATCGATACCGCGATGAACTCGGTGCAGCAGCTCAAGTCCACCGGCAAGGTCAGCCGCGGGCAGATCGGTGTTGCGATCGAGAACGTCGACGACGATGCAGTACGCGGTTTTAAGCTCCCCGATGCGCGCGGCGCGCTGGTTCGTGACGTGCAATCGGGCAGCGCCGGCGAGAAGGCCGGCCTGCGTCCGGGCGACGTGATCCGCACGCTGGACGGCACCGCCATCAACGACGCCGGCGACCTGCCGATGAAGATCGGCGCGATGGCGCCGGGTACGCGGGTCAAGCTCGGCGTATTCCGCGACGGCAGGACCGTCGAAGTTCCGGTGACGCTGGCCGAGCGTAGCGACCTGGCCGCGATCGCGGCCCCGGATTCGCGTCCCAAGCCGGCCACGGCATCGCCATCATCCAACCCGCTGGGCATCGTCGGCCAGGACCTGGATGCCGACCAGCGCCGTCAGCTGGGGCTGAAGGCCGGCGAAGGCGTCGCCATTGCCCGGATCGAAGGCCTCGCCGCGCGTGGCGCCGGCCTGCGACCCGGCGACGTGGTGTTGCAGGTGGGACGCGATCCGGTCGACAGCGCCGCCGCCCTTGACCGGCAGTTGCGCGACGTCAAGCAGGGCGAAACGGTGATGCTGCTGGTGCGTCGTGGCCAGTCGACGCAGTTCATCGCGGTCACGCCGCGCGCGGACGGCGACAGCGACCAAGGCTGAGCCTGCCGTCTTTCTCCCCCGCTCCGGCGGGGGAGAAACCTGGGCCAGCAGGAACCAGAACCGGTGCGTCGCGCGGTTGCCGGCATGCAGAATGCCGGGCGCCTTGCGATCCGGCGCTGCTGAAGCGAGGGGAAAGGCAGGCGGCCATGCGATAATGCCGCGTTGTCTTTTCGATGACGGCTTCAGCCGCCACCTATGTCCGATTCGATGCGGAACATCCGCAACTTCTCCATCATCGCCCACGTCGACCATGGCAAGTCGACCTTGGCCGATCGCATCATTCAACTCTGCGGCGGGCTCCAGGCCCGCGAGATGGAGGCGCAGGTGCTTGACTCGAATCCGATCGAGCGCGAGCGCGGCATCACCATCAAGGCGCAGTCCGTATCGCTGCCGTACACGGCCAAGGACGGGCAGACCTACCAGCTCAACTTCATCGATACCCCCGGCCATGTCGACTTCAGCTACGAGGTCAGCCGTTCGCTGGCCGCGTGCGAGGGCGCGTTGCTGGTCGTCGATGCGGCGCAGGGCGTGGAGGCGCAGTCGGTCGCCAACTGCTACACCGCGGTCGAGCAGGGCCTGGAAGTCGTGCCGGTGCTGAACAAGATCGACCTGCCCACCGCCGACGTCGAGCGCGTCAAGGCCGAGATCGAGGCGGTGATCGGCATCGATGCCGAGGACGCCGTTGCGATCAGCGCCAAGACTGGCCTCAACGTGGCCGACGTGCTCGAGGCGATCGTGCAGCGCATCCCGCCGCCGGTGCCGCGCGACACCGACAAGCTGCAGGCGTTGATCATCGACTCGTGGTTCGACAATTACCTGGGTGTGGTGTCGCTGGTGCGGGTGATGCAGGGCGAGATCGTGCCGGGCACCAAGATCCTGGTGATGTCGACCGGTCGCACCCACCTGGTCGACAAGGTCGGCGTGTTCACGCCCAAGCGCAAGGACCTGCCCAAACTGGGCGCCGGCGAGGTGGGCTGGATCCATGCCAGCATCAAGGACGTGCACGGCGCGCCGGTCGGCGATACGTTGACGCTGGCCTCCGATCCCGCGTCCAAGCCGCTGCCCGGTTTCCAGGAAATGCAGCCGCGCGTGTTTGCCGGCCTGTTTCCGGTCGACGCCGAGGACTACCCGGACCTGCGCGAAGCACTGGAAAAGCTGCGTCTCAACGACGCCGCGCTGCGCTTCGAGCCGGAAAGCTCGGAGGCGATGGGCTTCGGCTTCCGCTGCGGCTTCCTCGGCATGCTCCACATGGAGATCGTGCAGGAGCGCCTGGAACGCGAGTACGACCTCAACCTGATCAGCACCGCGCCGACCGTCGTCTACGAAGTGCTCAAGACCGACGGCACGGTGATGCCGCTCGACAACCCCGCCAAGCTGCCGCAGATGAACCTGGTGCAGGAAATCCGCGAACCGATCATCCGCGCCAATATCCTGACCCCGCCGGATTACGTCGGCAACGTGATCACGTTGTGCGAAGAGAAGCGTGGCAGCCAGATCGGCATCCAGTACATGGGCAGCCAGGTGCAGATCAGCTATGAACTGCCGATGGCCGAAGTGGTGCTGGATTTCTTCGACCGGCTCAAGTCGGTGTCGCGCGGCTATGCTTCGCTCGACTACCACTTCGTGCGCTTCGAGGCTGGCCCGTTCGTGCGCGTGGATACGTTGATCAATGGAGATCGCGTGGATGCGCTGTCGCTGATCACCCATCGCGCGCATGCCGACCGTCGCGGCCGTGAGCTGACCGAGCGGATGCGCGACCTGATTCCGCGGCAGATGTTCGATGTCGCGATCCAGGCGGCGATCGGCGCGCAGATCATCGCTCGCACCACGGTCAAGGCGCTGCGCAAGAACGTGCTGGCCAAGTGCTACGGCGGCGACGCCACCCGCAAAAAGAAGCTGCTCGAGAAACAGAAGGAAGGCAAGAAGCGGATGAAGCAGGTGGGTCGCGTGGAGATTCCGCAGGAGGCCTTCCTGGCGGTATTGCAGGTCGACAACAAGTAGAGCGGGGCTGGGATCCTGGGGCTGGGGCTTGGTTCAAGGCAAAAGGCTATAAGCTGTCCTCCCGAGCGCAGCGGGGGATCTGCTTCCAGGCCGGAGCAACAACAGATCCCTCGCTGCGCTCGGGATGACAGGCTTGCGGGGCGACGGGTTTGACGCTTTTCCGATTCCCGAATCCCGATTTTCGATTCCCGGCTTCCAGGAGCACGCATGCGTTGGTTTGAAATCGGTTTGGTGGTGCTGACCTTCGCGACCGGCATCATCTGGTTGCTGGACCGGCTGTTCTTTGCCAAGGCGCGCGCGCGCAGCGAAGGCCTGCTGGAGACCAAGGAACCGGTACTGGTCGATTATTCGCGTGCCTTCTTCCCGGTGCTGCTGATCGTGCTGCTGCTGCGCAGCTTCATCGCCGAGCCGTTCCGGATCCCGTCCAGTTCGATGATGCCCACGCTGCTGATCGGCGACTTCATCCTGGTCAACAAGTTCGCCTACGGCCTGCGCCTGCCGGTGACCAATCGCAAGTTCGTCGAGATCGGCGAACCCGCCCGTGGCGACGTGGTGGTGTTCAAGCCGCCGCACCACCCGGAGCAGGACTGGATCAAGCGCGTGATCGGCATGCCCGGCGACACCGTGGCCTATCGCGACAACACCGTGTTCGTGAACGGCAAGCCGTTCGAATACCGCCCGGTCGGCCAGTACATCGGCAAGGGGCAGGGCAGCGACATGAGCGGCGCGACGCTGCTGACCGAGCAACTGCCCGGCCGCGCGCACCAGGTGCTGGAACGTGAGGACTTGCCGTTTTTTGCCGTGCAGGGCGAGGGACAATGGACCGTGCCGGCCGGACATTATTTCGTCATGGGCGACAATCGTGATAATAGCGAGGACAGCCGGTTCTGGGGCTTCCTGCCGGAAACCAGCCTGCGCGGCAAGGCGTTCCTGATCTGGATGCATTGGGATCGCAGCGCCGGCGGGGTGGATTTCTCGCGGATAGGTACCGGCATTCAATAAGCGTCGTCAGAACAAAGGGGAGCACATGAAGCGCACACAAAGGGGCATCACCCTGATCGGGTTCCTGGTCGTGCTGGCGGTGGCGGGTTTCTTCGCCTATGTCGGCATGAAGCTGTTCCCGATGTATTCGGAGTTCTACAGCGTCAAGTCGGCGATGAAGGGGCTGGCCAACGAGCCGGGCATCGCCACCCAGGATCCGGCCAAGATCCAGGACCTGTTCTTCCGCCGGCTGTACATCAGCTATTCCGACAACGTGAAGCCGGAAAACGTGAAGCTGACCCGCGGCGACCGCGGCTGGAAGATGGAAGTGGATTACGAAGTGCGCAAGCCGATGATCTACAACATCGACGTGGTCGGCAGATTCAATGCCGTGCAAGAGTTGACCCGTGCCGGCAGTACCGACGCCTGATCGCAGCACGGATGCCGGAGACCTGGTCTTCGGTGGTCATGCGTTCAAGGACGCGGGCCTGCTCAGGCAGGCCCTGACCCATCGCAGCGCCGGGGCGCCGCACAACGAACGGCTGGAATTCCTCGGCGACGCACTGGTCGGGTTGATCGTCGCCGATGCGCTCTACACGCGCTGGCCCAAGGCCGACGAGGGCGTGCTGACGCGGGCGCGTTCCGAACTGGTGCGCGAATCGTCGCTGGCGTTGATCGCACGCACGATGGACATCGGCGGCGCTCTGATCCTCGGCCCAGGCGAAATGAAGTCCGGCGGACACCGCCGCGATTCGATCCTGTCCGATGCGCTCGAAGCGCTGGTGGGCGCGATCTATCTCGACGCCGGTTATGCGGCCTGCCGCGATGCGGTGCTGCCGTGGTTCGCGCAGGCGATAGACGACCTGCCGGTCGGCAAGGTCGACAAGGATGCCAAGACCCGCCTGCAGGAATGGCTGCAGGCCAGACAGCGGCCATTGCCGCTGTACGAGCCGGTATCGGAGAGCGGCGACGACCACGCCAAGGTCTTCCGCGTGCGTTGCCGGCTGGTCGACATCGATATCGCCGCCGAAGGCGAGGGCAGTTCGCGTCGCGTCGCCGAGCAGGCGGCCGCCGAAGCCGTGCTGCAGGTATTGCTGGTCGCTTAGCCAGAGCGGAGCGTGCTCCGCTGCGGTTGCTCCAGCATTGCCCTCGGCCTGGACCAGGCGGACAATCCGCGCATGAATTCCTCAACTCACCGCGCCGGCAGCGTCGCGATCATCGGCCGCCCGAACGTCGGCAAGTCGACTCTGGTCAACGCGCTGGTCGGTGCCAAGGTCAGCATCACGTCCAAGCGGCCGCAGACCACGCGCCATCGGCTGCTGGGCATCGCCACGTTTTCCGAAGGCCAGATCGCGCTGGTCGACACGCCCGGCCTGCATCGCGAGCAGGGCAAGTCGACCGCTTCGGCGATGCACCGCTGGATGAACCGTGCCGCGCGCGGTGCGCTGGAAGGTGTCGATGCGGCGGTGCTGGTGGTCGAGGCCGGACGCTGGGACGACGAGGATACGCTCGCCTTCGATGCGCTGCGGCAGGCAGGCGTGCCGGTGGTGCTGGCGGTGAATCAGGTCGACAAGCTGCGCGAGAAGGCCGCGTTGCTGCCTTATCTGGCAAAAGTGACCGAAGGCCGCGAGTTCGCCAGCGTGCATCCGATTTCGGCGCTGAAGCGCAGCGGCCTGGAAGCGCTGGTCACGACGCTGCTGCAACTGCTGCCGGAAGCACCACCGATGTACGGCGAGGACGAGATCACCGACAAGAGCCAACGCTTCCTGGCTGGCGAAATGGTGCGTGAGCAGTTGATGCGCCAGCTCGGCGCGGAGCTGCCGTATGCCGCCACGGTCGAGATCGAGCGCTTCGTCGAGGATGGCGAGCTGCTGCGCATCGGCGCGGTGATCTGGGTCGAGCGCGACAGCCAGAAGGCGATCGTGATCGGCAAGGGCGGCTCGCGATTGCGTGAAGTCGGCACGCTGGCGCGCTCGCACATGGAGCAGCTGTTCGGCCGCAAGGTATTCCTGGAAACCTGGGTGCGCGTGCGCGAAGGCTGGTCGGATGACGAGGCTGCGCTGCGCACCTTGGGTTATCACGACTGAGTGCAGCCTGCCCGCGTGTCGCTCGCATGAGTCGGATCCCATGCGCATAGAGGACCAGGCTGCCTACGTGCTGCATGCAAGACCCTGGCGCGAGACGAGCGTGCTGGTGGAAGTACTGAGCGCGGATCACGGCCGTGTCGGCCTGCTTGCGCGCGGCGTACAGGGCCCGAAACGACAGCCACTGCGTGCAGCGCTGCAGCCGCTGCAGCACATCCGTTTCAATGCCGTGCAGCGCGGCGAACTGGCGAGCTTGAACGGTGCCGAGGCACTGGACGTGGCCCCCCGGCTGGCCGGCGATGCGGCCCTGGCCGGTTTCTACATCAGTGAACTGGTGCTGCGCCTGGCGCCGCGCAACGATCCGCACGGCGAGTTGTACCTGGCGTTTGGCCGCACGCGCGCACGGCTCGCCACGGATGAGCCGCTGGCCTGGACGCTGCGCCGGTTCGAACGCGATCTGCTCGACGCACTGGGTTTCGGCTTCTCGCTGGACGTCGACGGCGATGGCGAAGCGATCGATCCGGCCGCGCGTTATCGGCTCGATCCGGAGCATGGTCCGCGCCGCCTGCTCAGCGACCGCGGCCAGCGCGATCGCGACGAGGCCGCCACGGGCCAGGCATTGCTGGCGCTGGCGCACGACTGGCAACCCGCTGCCGACGATCTGGCCAGCCTGCGCCGCGCCCTGCGCACGGTGCTGGCGCATCACCTGGGCGGGCGAGGACTGAAATCGTGGGAGCTGATCGGCCAGTTGGGACGAGTGCGGCCGCGCGTGGCCGAAGACTGACGGCCCTAACCTGGGTTCGACGACAGCGTCTGCTCCACGATGTCGGCGAACATGGAAATACCTCCAGGCTGATCGATGTCCGCATCCAGCCGCCCGACGGTGGCGGCCAATCGCGAGGCGCCGACGAAGCCGCAACTGGCCTTGAGCCGGTGCAGCAGGTTGCGCGCGGCCTGATGTCCGCCGTGCTCCAGCGCGGCCAGGATCGCGTCGCGTTGCACCGGCAGTTCGGTCACGAACAGCGTGCGCAGCGATGCGACGTGTTCACGGTTGCCGTTCATGGCCCGCAGCGCGATTGCGTCGTCCCAGAGCAGCAGGCTGGAGTGGAACGCGTCGTGCGTCGTGCTCCCGGTCGTGCCGCCCAGCGCCCGTGCGATTGCCTCGTGCAGCTGTCCGGCGTTCAACGGCTTGACCAGCGTCGCCAGGAAACCTGCCTGCAGCAGCGCCGCATGATCGCTGTTGTCCTGTGATGCAGTGTGTGCGAGCGCCGGCGTCGCGACGTCGTGCTGGCGCAACCTGACGAGAAGGTCGGTGCCGCTACCGTCCGGCAGGCGTGCATCGAACAACCACAAGGCATATCGATGCCGGGTCGCCAGCACGAGGGCAGTGGTTACCGAATCGGCTGCATCGACCTCGGCCGGATAAGCCTCGGCCGCGGCGGCCAGAAATGCCCGGGTGGTGGGGTCGTCCTCGACCAGCAACAAGCGTGGCTTCATCGCAATTGCATCCTGCATCGTTATGCTCTGTCCATGTCCTTGCCGATGTTACGCCTGCTGCCTTGGTTGCTGCTTGCCTGTGCCGGGCCGGTATCGGCGCGGACCTTGACTGCGAAGATCGATCGGGTGACGACCGCCGTCGCCACGCTCGAAGGCGTCAGCGTGCGGCTGGAGTGGCCGGCGCAGGCGACGCAGGGCGAACTGTCGCTTACCGCCAGGCGGATTTCGGCGCCCGACCTGGGCTACCGCTATGCCGATGTGTCCTGGCGCTGTCCGCTGCTGCGCGACGGGCAGGGTGGCTGGCGTTGCGATGGCGCGCTGCGCGCAGGCAAGGGCAGGCCGCTGCAGTTGTCGCTGGACCTGGGCGCGGCCAGCACCGATGCCGTGCTGTCGCAGGGCAGGTCGCGTTTCGCGCTGCACCGACGCGCGGCTGCGCCGGACCTGACCACGCTCGACCTGACCCGCGTGCCGGTGGCGTGGGCGCAGGCGCTGGCCGGCCAGGCATGGGCGGACGCGAGGCTCAAGTCGGGCACGCTCGACGGCAAGCTGGTCGTGGACGCTTCCGAACGCAAGCCCTTGCGTGTTGCCGGCACGCTCGAGTTGTCCGGTGCAGGTTTCGATACGCCCGACGGCAGCGTTGCCGCGGAAAACATCGCAGGCAGGTTCGACATCGATTACCGCAAGGCCGCCGACAACGCGCAGGTGATCCTTGCTGGAAAGCTGCGCCAGGGCGAATTCCTCGCCGGCAACGCCTACGTGGTGTTGCCGGCGGTCCCGGTCGACCTGCGGATCGAGGCGAGCCAGTCCGGCAACGAGGGCTGGCGCCTGCCGCATTTCGAATGGCGCGATGGCAATGCCCTGCAGGTCACCGGCCGTGCGGCCTGGTCGGCCGATGCCGAACTGCGTGATCTGCAGGTGGACATGGATAGCGACGATGTGTCGCCGCTGCGAGAACGCTATCTGTCCGGCTGGCTGGCGCTGGCCGGATTGAGCGGGATCGGCCTGGATGGCGCGCTTGACGCGCGGGTGCGTCTGCAGGGTGGAAAACTCGAGGTGGTCGACGCCCGCCTGCGCGACGTGGCCATACGCGATGACCGCGACCGCTTCGCGTTCGAAGGGCTCGACGGCGCGGTACGTTTTTCCGCGGATGTGCCGGTGACCAGCGAATTGCATTGGCGCGGCGGACAACTGCAGGGAATGGATTTCGGTGCGGCGACCTTGCCCTTCGAGAGCCGCGATGGCGTACTGCGCCTGCAGCGGCAGGTCGTGATCGCCATGCTCGGCGGCCGCGTCGACCTGGAGTCGATGGAGTTGCGTCCACCGGGTGCGGACGCTGGCATGCAGATCGAATTCGGCCTGACGCTCAGCCGCATCGACATTGGCAGGATCGCCACGGCGCTGCAGTTGCCGGCGTTCACCGGCGAACTGAGCGGCTACATCCCGCGCGCGCGTTATGCCGACGACCGCATCGATTTCGACGGCGGCCTGGCACTGGAGCTGTTCGATGGCCGCGTGCAGGTGTCGTCGCTGGCGATGGAACGGCCGTTCGGCGTGGCACCCACGCTGTCCGCCGATATCGCGCTGGAAGACATCGACCTGCAGGCGCTGACCGGCGTTTTCGATTTCGGCAGCATCAGCGGACGGATGGATGGACGCATCGGCGACCTGCGCCTGGTCGACTGGAGCGCCACCGCCTTCAATGCCGAACTGCACACCGAACGCAGTCCTGGCGTGCGCCAGCGCATCAGCCAGCGCGCGGTGCAGAACATTTCGAGCGTCGGCGATGCGTCGTTCGTGGGCAGCCTGCAGGGGCAGCTGATCGGCCTGTTCGATGATTTCGGCTACAAGCGGATCGGCATTTCCTGCCGGCTCGCGAACGAGGTCTGCGAGATGGGCGGCCTGCATTCAGCCGGCGACGGATTTACTATCGTCGAAGGAGCCGGCATTCCGCGTCTGGACGTGGTCGGCTACAACCGGCGCGTCGACTGGCCGACGCTGGTCGATCGTGTGGCGGCGGTCGGCAAGGGCGATGTCAAGCCGGTGTTCGAGTAGTGGGGGCTGGGATCTGGGATCTAGGGGCTGAAAGCGTCGCAGTTGTTTACCGCTTTTGCTCGCGCCCCAGTCCCCAGCCCCTAGTCCCTTTTTTTTTCACCCAGGAGAACACCATGCGTCGTTGGTTGGGAATGCCGATAACCGCCGCGCTCGCGTTGACCGCGTGCGTGACCATCAATGTCTACTTCCCGGCCGCGGAAGCCAAGGAAGCGGCCAAGGAATTCGTCGAGAAGGTGATCGGCGAAGAGGGCACGACACCGGCGCCCGGGCAGGACGAAGGCAAGCCCGGCGGTGGCATGGCGCTGCGCTTCGATCCGTTGATGCTGATCGGCATCTCGCCCGCGCACGCGCAGACGACGCCGGACATCACCATCAAGACACCGGCGATCCAGGCGATCCAGTCGCGGATGGCATCGCGCTTTGACGGTACGTTGCGCAAGCACTTCGACGCCGGCGCGCTGGGCTTCAGCAATAGCGGTGAAGTCAGTGTGCGCGACGCCGCCAAGATTCCGCTGGGCGATCGCGTCGCGGTCAACCAGGCGGTGGCCGAGCAGAACCGCGATGCCAAGGCGGTCTATCGCGAGATCGCAGTCGCCAACAATCATCCGGAATGGGAAGCGCAGATCCGCAGCGTGTTCGCGCGCCAGTGGGTGGCCAGCGCACGCAGCGGCTGGTGGTATCAGGACGCGGGCGGCGCCTGGAAGCAGAAGTAACGGCAGCTTGTTGCGGGGCAGGGCCGGCTTCTCCGTTATGGGAGGGGCTTCGGCCTGCCCCGCGACTTTGGGGCGGACCCCGCGGTTGTCTGGTCGCGACCGGCGCGCGATGGCATCTGCGACAATATGCGGCCCATCGCCGATTCCTGCGCTTAGTGGCCCGCCTAGACCAGACCCCGTTCTCCGCCGACATCCTCGATCTGAGCCACGACGGCCGCGGTGTCGCCCGCCGCGACAATGGCAAGACCGTGTTCATCGCCGGCGCCTTGCCGGGCGAAACGGTCATGGCGAAACAGACCGCACGCTCGCGCAGCTTCGACGAAGCGGTCACGCTGGAAGTGCTGCAGGCCTCGCCGGATCGCGTGCCGCCGCGCTGCCCGCATTTCGGTACCTGTGGCGGCTGCGCGCTGCAGCACCTGGACGAGGCAAAGCAGATCCTGGCCAAACAGCGCGTGCTGCGCGAGAACTTCGAGCGCATCGGACACGTCACGCCGGAATCCTGGCTGCCGCCGCTGACCGACGACGCCTGGGGCTATCGCCGAAAGGGACGTTTTTCGGTGCGCCGCGTCGAGAAGAAGGACAAGACCCTGGTCGGTTTTCGCGAGGCCGATCCGCGCTTCGTCGCCGACCTGTCGATATGCCATACCGTGATACCGCAGATCGGCGACGGCATCGCCGCATTGGCCACACTGGTCGATGGCCTGGACGCGCGCCGCGACATTCCGCAGATCGAATTCATCGCTGGCGACAGCACTCCCGATTACAGCGGGATCGCACTGGTGTTCCGCCATCTCCAGCCGCTGTCCGAACGCGACCGCGATGCCCTGGTCGCCTTTGCGCAGGCGCAGGGCTTCGCCATCTTCCTGCAGCCTGGCGGCGTGGATTCGGTACATCCGCTATGGCCGGAAGCGCCGTCGCTGTCGTTTCGCCTGCCTGCGTGGGACGTGGAATTGCAGTTCCAGCCGCTCGACTTCATCCAGGTCAATGCCGGCCTCAACCAGAAGATGATCGCGCTGGCCCTGGACCTGCTCGACCTGAAACCGGAAGACCGCGTGCTCGATCTGTTCTGCGGACTCGGCAACTTCACCCTGCCGCTGGCGCGGATCGCGCGGGAAGTGGTCGGCGTCGAAGGCGAGGCCGGGCTGGTGGCGCGCGCCCGCGCCAATGCCACGCACAATGGATTGACCAATGCCCAGTTCCATGCCGCCGACCTGGCCCAGAACCTGGGCGGTCATGCCTGGATGCGCGCCGGCTTCGACAAGCTGCTGCTGGACCCGCCGCGTTCCGGCGCCGACGCCGTTCTGAAACAATTGCCTTTGAAGGGTTTGAAGCGGATCGTCTATGTCAGCTGCCATCCGGCCTCGCTGGCGCGCGATGCGGGCTACCTGGTGAACGAGCGCGGCTGGAAACTGCGCAGCGCGGGCGTGATGGACATGTTTCCGCATACCGCGCATGTGGAGTCGATCGCGATGTTTGAACTGTAGTTTTTAAGCCGTCATTCCCGCCTTCGCGGGAATGACGGCTAAAGAAAAGGACGAGAAAAGTGGGCATCGAAATCGAATACAAGTTCCTGGTGGTCGACGACAGCTGGCGCCAGTTTGCGTACAAGGTCGTACCGATGGCGCAGGGTTACATCAACGACCAGGCAGCATTGGACAGCGGCGCGCAGCAGGCGTCGGTGCGGGTACGCATTGCCGACGAAGCGGGTTTCCTGAACCTGAAATCGCGCGACCTCGGACCGACCCGGCTGGAGTTCGACTATCCGATTCCCGTGGCCGAGGCGCGCGCGTTGCTGGGCTTGTGCGTCGGCGGCGTCATCAAGAAGCGCCGGCATTACCTGAACCATGACGGGCATGTCTGGGAGGTCGATGAATTCCTGGGCGACAACGCCGGCCTGGTCGTCGCTGAAATCGAGTTGGCGTCGGTGGGCGAGGGCTTCGAAAAGCCCGCCTGGGCAGGCGCCGATGTCACCGAACAATCGCGTTACTACAATCTGGCGTTGGCCTCGCGTCCGTATTCGCAATGGAGCGAAGCGGAGCGGGCCGGCGCCGGTGGCGTCTAGCGCATGCTTCACGTCGTCCATGCCACCATGATCCGTGCGCGCCGCGCACGTTACGGAGATCCGCAATGCTCGTGATCGGCGTCGCTGGCACCGAACTGAACGCGCAGGAGCGCGACTGGCTGCAGCACGATGCCTGCGCCGGCGTGATCCTGTTCAAGCGCAACTTCGCCTCGCGCGCGCAGGTGGCGGAATTGTCGGCCGCGATCCGTGCCGCCGCGCCGCGGCCGCAGCTGGTCTGCGTTGACCAGGAAGGCGGGCGCGTGCAGCGTTTCCGCGAGGGCTACAGCGCGCTGCCACCCCTGGAGGAAATCGGCCGCATGTACGCAGCCGATCCGATCGCGGCGCTTGAACTGGCGCAGGAACATGCCTGGCTCATGGCCAGCGAGGTGCGTGCCAGCGGCGTCGACCTGAGCTTCGCGCCGGTGGCGGATGTCGGCCACGGCAATCTCGCGATCGGCAACCGTTCCTTTTCCGAAGAGCCGCATGTGGTCGCCGAATTCACGCGCGCCTACGTCCGCGGTATGCATGCGGCCGGCATGGCCGCGACGCTCAAGCATTTTCCCGGCCACGGCACGGTGCGCGAGGACACGCATTTCGACAACGCGATCGACAACCGTCCGCTGGCGGAATTGCAACATCGCGACCTCGTTCCATTCGTCGCCGGCATCGACGCGGGCGCCGACGCGGTGATGATGGCGCACATCGTCTATCCGCAGGTTGCGCCCGAACCGGCCGGCTATTCCGCCCGCTGGATCCAGGACGTCCTGCGTGAGGACATGGGTTTCCGCGGCGTGGTGTTCTCCGATGACATAGGCATGAAGGCCGCGTTCTCGGCAGGCGGCATCAAGGCGCGCGTCGACGCGCACCTGGACGCCGGCTGCGACGTGGTGCTGGTCTGCCATCCGGAGCTGGTCGAGGAATCGCTGGCCGCGGTACGGGATCGCGAGCTCAACACGATGGCCCTGATCGGCCTGATCGGCCGCGGCGCGATGGCCTGGGAAGGCCTGCTTGCCGAAACGCGCTACGGACACGCGCGCTCGCGCCTGACCGGTGACGCCGGGAGCGTGGCATGAGCCCGGTACAGCTGGGCGAGGTGCTTCCCGAAGCCGACCTGATCCACGATCGCGCCACGCTGGAAGCGGCCATCACCGACATGGCCGACACCATCCGCGCCGATTACGACGGTGAAACCGCGCCGCTGTTCATCACCGTCATGCACGGCGGCATGCCGTTCGCCGCGCAGCTGGCATTCGCCCTCGGCGAGCGTGGATTGGATCTCGAATTCGACTATCTGCACGCCACCCGTTATCGCGGCAACACCTCGGGCGCGCGACTGGCCTGGCTGCATCGTCCGGCCACGTCGATGCGCGGCCGGCGCGTGCTGCTGGCCGACGACATCCTCGACGAGGGCCACACACTGCTGGCGATCCGGCAGTGGTGCGAGGACCAGGGCGCCGCCGACATACGTGTCGCAGTGCTTGCAGTGAAGATCCACGACCGCCGCGTGGAAGGGATCGAAGCCGATTATGTCGGCGTCGAGGTCCCCGACCGCTATGTGTTCGGCTACGGCATGGACTTCCAGGAGCAGGGCCGCAACCTGCCGGCGATCTACGCGCTAAAGGCCTGAAGCCTGCACGCCGATTCGCACCGACACTCCATGCGAGTCGGCACTGATTAGACCCTCTTGTCCGGGTCCCATTGGAATTCATCAAATCTCAGCAAGCATCCGATCTGACATGACCGACATCTCCCTGGCCATCATCGGCGGCACCGGCGTCTATGCGCTGGCGCAATTGCAGGACGCCGAAGCGCATCAACCGGTGACGCCCTATGGCGCACCTTCGGGCCCGATCCGCGTCGGCAGATTCGCCGGCAAGCGGGTCGCGTTCCTGGCGCGTCACGGCGAAGGCCATTCGCTGCCGCCGCACAGGATCAACTACCGTGCGAACCTGGCGGCACTGAAGGCGGTTGGCGTGCAGCGCGTGCTGGCCATGAACACGGTGGGTGGCATCACCGCCGACTTCGGCCCGCGCGTGCTGGCCTGTCCGGAGCAGTTGATCGACTACACCTGGGGCCGCGTCTCCACGCTCAGCGAGGAGCCGGGCAGTGAGGTACTGCATGTCGACTTCGGCGATCCGTACACGCCGGCGCTGCGCCAGCAGGTGCTCGCCGCGGCCGCACGGGTCCGGGTGGCCGTCGTCGGACACGGTTGCTATGGCGCCACCCAGGGCCCGCGTCTGGAAACCAAGGCCGAAATCGCGCGCATGAAACGCGACGGCTGCGACCTGGTCGGCATGACCGGCATGCCCGAGGCCGGACTGGCTCGCGAACTCGGCCTCGACTACGCCTGCCTGGCCATCGTCGCCAACTGGGCGGCGGGCGCCGGGCCGGATCCGGACGAGGTGATCACCTTCGACGACGTGCTCGCCAACGTCGCCGCCGCGTCGGCGGGGCTGCCCGTACTGGTGTCCGCATTGCTGGAGGCATGACCGCGCCGGGGTGATTGCCAGCATGGCGGGTTGCTTTGCATACTCGCGCCGTGCGTCAGGCAGCCCCACGCGCCGACGCACGGACAACGCACCCACCATGAGGTCAGGAAAGCTATGCAGTACGGCACCGTGAAATGGTTCAACGACGCCAAGGGTTTCGGTTTCATTGCACCGGAAGATGGCAGCGCCGACGTGTTCGTGCACTTCTCGGCGATCAACGCACAGGGCTTCCGCAGCCTGCAGGAAGGCCAGCGCGTCAGCTACGAAGTCGTGCAGGGCCCGAAGGGCTCGCAAGCCGCAGGCGTGGCGCCGGCACAGTAACGCGCCCGGCCATCGAGGCATTCCAGGCCCCGCGCCCGTCGCGGGGTTTTTTTTCGTGCGCGGCGCCGGTCGCCTCGACGCGACGGCCAGCAGCCCTGGTTTCGAAAGCGCTGCGCGCCACGTACATAATGGCGACGGATCTTCCGACGTACGGGGAGCACGCCATGTCCCGGTTCCAGACCCATAGCGTCGACAACCAGCCGCCCGAATTCGCGCCGCGCGACCTGTGGGCCAGCGACCCGCTGCTGCGCGAAGCGGTCGAACGCGAAGGCGGCCATGCCTGGCATGCAAGGCTGGGCGAATACGGCGCGCTCGCCGGCGACGAACTGTACCGGCTCAGCTTCGATGCGCATCGCGACCGGCCGCGACTGCGCACGCACGACCGCTTCGGTCATCGCATCGATGTCGTCGAGTTCCATCCCAACTATCACCGGATCATGCAGGCGGCGATCGAGCATGGCGTGGCCGGCCTGTCCTGGGCCGATCCCCGGCCTGGCGTGCACGTCGCGCGTGCGGCGCTGAGCTACCTGCACCACCAGGTCGAGCCTGGCAGCAGCTGCCCACTGACGATGACCCATGCCGCGGTGCCGGTGCTGCGGCATGCGCCGGCCTTGCACGAATGGGCCGACAAGGTGGCCGGGTCGCACTACGACTCGCGCGACGTGCCCATGGCGCAGAAGAGCGGCGTCACCCTCGGCATGGGCATGACCGAGAAGCAGGGCGGCAGCGACGTGCGCGCGAACACCACGAGCGCCGAACCGCTGTCGGGCGATGGCACGGCGAGCCATGAATATTCTCTGGTCGGCCACAAGTGGTTCTTCTCGGCGCCGATGTGCGACGCCTTGCTCGTGCTGGCCCAGGCGCGTGGCGGCCTGAGCTGTTTCCTGCTGCCGCGGCGCCTGCCGGACGGCACCAGGAATGCGTTCCAGTTGATGCGACTGAAGGACAAGCTCGGCGACTGGTCGAACGCCTCCAGCGAGATCGAATTCACCGGCGCATGGGCGCACCGCATCGGCGACGAAGGCCGCGGTATCGCCACCATCCTGGAGATGGTGATGCTGACCCGCCTCGACTGCATGCTCGGTTCCGCCGCGGAGATGCGCATGGCGCTGGCGCAGGCGCTGCATCACACGATGCATCGTCGTGCTTTCGGCAAGCGCCTGGTCGAACAGCCGCTGATGCGCAACGTGCTGGCTGACCTGGCCATCGAATCCGAGGCGGCGCTGGCGCTGTCGATGCGCGTTGCGCGTGCGGTCGATGCCGCGCCGCGCGATGCGCAGGAAGCGGCGTTCGCGCGCGTGGCCACGGCGATCGGCAAGTACTGGATCTGCAAGCGCGCCCCGGCTTTCGTCAACGAAGCGCAGGAATGCCTGGGTGGCGCAGGCTATGTCGAAGAATCCATCCTGCCGCGGCTGTACCGGCAGGCGCCGCTGAACTCGATCTGGGAAGGCAGCGGCAACATCCAGTGCCTGGACGTGCTGCGCGCATTGGCCAGGAAACCTGAAACTGTGGCCGCGCTGCAGCAGGAACTCGCACGCGCGAAAGGCATCGACCCGACTTTCGACCGGTATGTCGCGCAGTTGGCGACAGAACTGTCGCAGGACGCCTTCGATCCGGCCGGTTCGCGCTGGCTCGTGGAACAGCTGGCGCTGGCGCTGCAGGCGGCGGTGTTGCTGTCGGCGCGGAGCCCGGCGGCGACGCCGTTCGTGCGGGGTCGCCTTGGCGGTGAACACGGTTTGGCGCTGGGCACCTTGCCGGCTGGCGAGGATTTCGATGCGCTGATCGAAAGGGCGGTGGGCTAGCGTTCTTGCGGTCGTGGGGAGGACGGGCTAGTCGAAGGCGCTCGCGATGCAATGCGGCGATCCGGCATGTCGGCATAGAGCCGGCCTGCGCGCTTGATGGCGTTGATTCGCTGCGCTGGATTCCCGGGTGCGCGTTGCTTACCCGGCTACGTCCGAGGATCGAGGCCTGCGGATCAGCCGCGCAGCGAAGCGTCGGCGCCCATCGCGCGCGAACCGGTGAGGATCATCCGCACCATCTGCGACAGCTGGTCGATCAGTTCCGCGTCCTTCTCCGGCGGCAGGTCCATCGCGGTGGCGCCGACGGCGAACACCAGGCGGGTGATCGCCTTGGATACCAGCGCGGGTTCGTACAGGGTGGCGCCATCGGCGGCGGCCAGACGGATCAGGTCGATGCGCAGTTCTTCCTCGAAGAAGTCCAGTTCGCGATCGACCGCCTGCTTGAACGCATCCGAGCCCACCGTGCCTTCGCGCAGCAGCACGTGCAGCAGCTTGTCGTCGGCACGCAGCTGCTCCATGAAAGTTTCCACCGAGCTGCGTACGATGCTGCGACGCGTGGTGGCGCGGTCGCGGGCCTGGCCGATGATCCGGCGCAGAGAGCGGCCGGCCAGGTCGATCAGGGCCACCGCCAGTTCGTCCATGTCGCGGAACTGGCGGTAGAAGCTGTTGGGCGCGATGCCGGCTTCGCGGGCGACCTCGCGCAGGCTGAGGCTGGAGACGCTGCGATGCGGCCCGAGCAGCTTGAGCGCCGCCGCGATCAGGTCCTCGCGCGAGATCGAGGCCTTGCGCCCGGGGGCGTGCTCCTCTCCCGGGGCGGGGATGTCGTGGCTGGGGATCACGCGGGTCGGCATGTCGGATCGCAGGTCGGGACGGGACATCATAGCGGCAGCCATTAATATACAGTTGTGCACACGAGTGTCCTTGTGCCTGTATAGTGTAGGCCATGAATGCCGTCCTCCGTCCCGTCCCGGATCGCCGCCTGCATCCGGTGAAACGCCTGCTCAAGCCGCTGGTGGCCCCGGCCGTGTTCGATTTCTGGGCCTCGCGGGTCGATCGCACCTGGACCTGGGAGCGCCCGCTGGCGCGCCTGGTCGGCCGTGAGCCCGCCGCGCGCGACGCCGTGACCCTGGTGCTGAAGCCGAACCGCCATTGGCACGGTTTCCAGCCAGGCCAGCATCTCAACCTCGGCGCGGAGATCGACGGTGCGCGGATCACCCGCAGCTACAGCCTGGTCGACCTGCCGCGCGCGGACGGACGCATCGCGATCACCGTCAAGGCTATCGAAGGCGGCAAGCTCAGCCAGCATCTGTGCCATGTCGCGAAGCCGGGTGACGTGTTCGAGCTCGGCCCGGCCTTCGGCGACATGACCCTGCCGGCCCAGCCGCAGGGCCCGTTGCTGTTGCTGGCCGCCGGCAGCGGCATCACGCCACTGATGGCATTGACCCGCGCACTGGCTGCGCAGGGCATGCCGGTACCGCTGACGCTGCTGTACTGGGCGCGCAGTCGCGACGAGTTCTGTTTCCTCGACGAACTGCGTGCGCTGGCGGCCCGGCATCCGAATTTTCGCCTGTCGCTGCTGCTGACCCGTGAGCCGGCGCAGGCCGCCGACGAGCATGTAGGCCGCATCGACGAAGCGCTGCTGTCCTCGCTGGTCTACGGTATCGCAGCGCAGCAGGTACTGGCCTGCGGCCCCGGCGGTTTCGTCGAAACCGCGCGCACGCTGCTGGCCGATCGCGTCGTGTCCTTCCAGGCCGAGGCTTTCAGTCCGCAGCCGGTGGCGATCACCGATACCGGCACCGTGCAGGTTCGGCTGGCACGGCGCGGTCGCACCTTGCAGGTGCCTCGCGGGCAGTCGCTGCTGAGTGCGCTGGAGGCCGAAGGCATCAAGCCGGCAGCCGGCTGCCGCATGGGCATCTGCAACACCTGCGCCTGTGGCAAGCGTGCCGGCGGCACGCGCCACCTGCCTACCGGCGAACTCACCCACGAACCGATGTCCGCGCTCAAGCTGTGCATCAACAGCGCGGTCACCGATCTCGAACTCGACCTCTGACGGCGGCTTACGAATGAACGACATGACCAGCAACCGCCCACTGAGCGCCGCCGAACTGGACCGGTTCGGCGCCGAGCTCGACGCGATACGCGTGCGCACCGTGGCAAGCCTGGGCGCGCGCGACGCGCGCTACATCCGCCGCGTCGTCGCTGCCGTGCGCTACATCGAAATCGCGGGGCGCGTGCTGCTGTTCGCCGCTGCGTTGCTGGGTGGCCTGTCGCTGGCCAGCGTGTCCCTGGCCGGCCTGCCATTGGCGAGCCTGTTCCTGCCGACGTGGATCCTGGGCACGCTGCTGCTGGGTATTGCCAAGATCCTGGAAAACATGGAAGTAGGGCACAACGTCATCCATGGCCAGTACGACTGGATGGGCGACCCGCATCTCAACGGCAAGACCTACGAGTGGGACATCGCCGGCACCAGCGAGAACTGGCGCGAGACCCACAACTACCGCCACCACACCTACACCAACGTGCGCGGCATGGACGACGACATCGGTTACGGGCTGCTGCGCATCTTCCCCGAGCAGCGCTGGAAGCCGTTCTACCTGGCGCAGCCGTTGATCGCAGTGGTGTTCGCGCTGCTGTTCGAATGGGGCGTGGCCGCGCAGAACCTGCGCCTGGGCCGCTGGTGGGCGGGCAAGACCAACCACGCGAAGATGCGCGAGAACTTCCGCCCGGTGGGCAGGAAGATGGCGCGGCAGCTGTTGAAGGACTACGTGGTGTTTCCGCTGCTGGCAGGCCCGTTCTTCCTCCCGGTGCTGCTGGGCAACGTCGTGGCGAACGTGCTTCGCAACGTCTGGACCTACGTCATCATCTTCTGCGGCCACTTCACCGCCGACGTGGAAACCTTTCCCAAGCAGTCGATCAAGAACGAATCGCGCGGCCACTGGTACCTGCGCCAGCTGCGCGGCTCCTCCAATATTTCCGGTGGCCGCCTGTTGAACCTGATGTCGGGCAACCTGAGCCACCAGATCGAGCATCATTTCTATCCCGACATTCCGGCCAACCGTTACGCCGAAATAGCCCCGGAAGTGCGCGCGATCTGCGCCCGCTACGGCCAGCAGTACAACACCGGTTCGCTGCCGAAGCAGTTCGGCCAGGTGATCTGGCGCATCCTGCGGCACGCATTCCCGAGCCGGCCCGAGGCGAAGGCGCCGCTGCTGCAGGCGGGTTGATCCAGGCTGCGTAGGGCGGGCTCAAGCCCGCCGTCGCCATCCTGCAATGCGTGATGATTCCCGGCGCGGTTCGCCGCGGGTGATGGCGGGCTTGAGCCGCCGCCCTACGGGGCCTGCTTGGCCGAAGCACGCAACAGCGCGCGGACGCGCTGGTCGTAATCCTGCGGGAACACCCAGTAACGGATATCCGTAGTCGTGGCGCGCGCATCCAGGCCACGTTGCTGCGGCGCATGACGGCGCGTGAAGGCTGCCAGCAGGTCGTTGCTGACCCAGGGGTTCGAATACCAGAACGTGTGCGAACGCCGGTTCATGCCCGGCACCACGCGTGGATCGACATTGATCAGGTCGAAGCCGTAGCGGTTCGACGCATTGACCAGTAGCTGGGTCTGTTCGTCGCTGAGCTCGCTGGGGTCGGGACGGCCGGCGCGCGAGCCACGATGGCGGATCGCCGCCGCCGCCAGCGTGAAGTCGTTGAGGTTGGCCGACAGGCTGACGCGGTCGGCGAGGTCGACGTACTGTTCGAGATCGTCGACGAAGCCACGCGTGTCCACGTCCGGCGCCGCGAAATAGATCTGCCCGAGTTTGAGGCGGCGCTTCATTTCGGCGCGCGATCCGTTGCGCATTTCGCTGCCCAGTTCGGCCAGCCCGGCGCTGGCTACTTCCGCGCCGGCGCTATAGGCCAGTACGTCGATGTGCTGCGCGTCGGTGTGGTCAGCCAGCATCGCGAGCAGATGGCTGAACACCGGCACCGAGGCGCGCGCGTGCCGGATGTCGGTGAAGTAGGTGCGCACTCTTTCCGCCGACGGCCAGATGAAGGTGAGCACCACGGCGTCGCGGCCTGTGAAATGCTGGAACTGCGCAGCCTGGCCGGTGGCACGATGCACGGCATTGTTGGCGCCATGGACGTAGACGATCAGGTTCTTGTGGCGGCTCTGCGCCAGTGCAGCATTGATCCGGGCGAAGAAATCCTGCGATGCGGCAGAAGTCGGGTCGTCGCGGCTTTCGCCGAGTACGGCGAGTTCCTCCAGTTCCTTGAGCTTGATGGCCGGACGGTTGGCAGGGTCGGGACTGCGCGACAGCGCATTCAACTCCTTCCAGTTGAGGGTGCCGTCGCCCACGCGCAGGTGCGCGATGCCCATTCGCAATTCGTCGCCGGGGAAGATCGTGTAGACCGGCGGTACGTTCTCCATCAGCACCTGGCGGTTGGTGGCGTAGAAGATCGGAATCTCGGGCGCGTTGCGCGCCGCCTTGTTGTCTGTGAAGACCGGAGTCTCGTCATCGGTGAAGGACAGTGGACTCGGCATCAGCCTGACCGGCGGCTGGCAGGCGGTCAGCAGCATCGCTGCCGCGACCACGAGCAGCAGCGGGAGGCGACGCAGGACTGCGCATCGATTCCATCCGGCCACGGAGAAGCGCAAGCGGTCATGCGCCGGGGTTTGGGTCATGTTCTTCATGCTGCCGGTTTCCAGTGGCGTTGCCACGGACGTTCGATATGCCCGCGTCTCAGCATGCCTGAATTCCGGGTTCGTGCAAGCCGCCGACAACGGGTTCCGTGCTCGCATCGCTTCTTCATCTGTCATCCGAACGCAGTGAGGTCATTGCCCTGGATCCCAGGCGTGAAGCAGGACCCCTCACTGCGTTCGGGATGACGGGGGGAGGCGAATGGGGCGCAGCAGACGGCTTTCTCGGTTCAATCGATGAACTGCAGTCGCGCCAGTTCCGCGTACAGCCCGTTCCTGGCAATCAGTTCCGCATGCGTGCCCTGGTCGACGATGCGACCCTGGTCCATCACCACGATGCGATCGGCCTTGAGCACGGTCGCCAGGCGATGGGCGATCACCAGGGTAGTGCGACCCTGCATCAGGTTTTCCAGCGCGTGCTGCACCGCGCGCTCGCTCTGCGCATCCAGCGCGGAGGTGGCTTCGTCCAGCAGCAGGATCGGCGCATCCTTGAGCAGCGCGCGGGCGATGGCGACGCGCTGCTGCTGGCCGCCGGACAGTCGCGCGCCACGTTCGCCGAGTTGCTCGTCGTAGCCGTCCGGCAGCAGCGACAGGAATTCGTGCGCTTCGGCCGAGCGCGCCGCCGCTTCGACAGCGGCATCGTCGGCCTGCAGCCGGCCGTAGCGGATGTTGTCGCGTGCGCTTGCGGCGAAGATGGTCGGCGACTGTGGCACCAGCGCGATGTGCTCGCGCAATGCGGAGGGATCGAGTTCGCGGATATCCACGTTGTCCACAGTGATCGTGCCTGCCTGCGGATCGTGGAAGCGCAGCAACAGCGAGAACACCGTGCTCTTGCCGGCGCCGGACGGGCCGACCAGCGCGATCGTCTCGCCCGGCCGCACCTGCAGGGAGAAGGCCTGCAGCGCCGGCAGATCGGGACGCATCGGATAGTGGAAGGTGACGTCGTCGAAACGCAGTTCGCCGTGCAGGGGTTGCGGCAGCGCGCGCGGCGCCGCTGGCGCGACGATCGCGGGTGTTTCCTGCAGCAGATCGTTGATGCGGCCCATGCCACCGGCCGCGCGCTGCAGATCGTTCCACACTTCCGCCAACGCACCGACCGAGCCACCGCCGATCAGTGCATACAGCACGAACTGGCCAAGCGTGCCGGCGCTCATCCGGCCGGAAATCACGTCATGCGCGCCGGACCACAGCACCAGCGTGATCGCGCCGAAGATCAGGGTGATCGCACCCGCCGTGACCCAGGCCTGCGCGCGGATGCGCTTGCGCGCCGTCTCCACCGCGACGGCGACGGCATCGCCGAAGCGCCCGCGTTCGTAAGGCTCGCGTGCGTGTGCCTGCACGGTGCGTACCGCGCCCAGTGTTTCGGTCGCCAGTGCATTGGCGTCGGCGACACGGTCCTGGCTGGCACGCGCGACTTTCTGGATGCGGCGTCCGCCGATCACGATCGGCAGCACCGCCAGCGGGATCCCGACCAGCGCATACGACGCCAGTCGCGGTTGAGTAACGAACAACATCACCAGCGAACCTGCGGCCGTCACGGTACTGCGCAGCGCCACCGACATGCTGGAACCGACCACGCTGCGCAGCAGTTCGGCGTCGGCGGTGAGGCGCGAGATCAGTTCGCCGCTGCGGTTGCGGTCATGGAAGCCTGCATCGAGGCCGACCAGATGCGAGTAAAGCTTGTTGCGCAGGTCGGCGACGACCCGCTCGCCCAGCAGCGACACGAAGTAAAAGCGGCTGGCGCTGGCCAGGGCCAGCACGAGTGCCACCGCGAACAGGAACAGGAAGGCGCGGTCGATGTTGCTGCCGTTGGAAAAGCCCTGGTCGATCATCCTCCGGACCGCCAGCGGCAGGCTGAGCGTGGCCGCGGAAGCGACGGCCAGTGCGAACAGCCACGCAATGAACAGGCCACGCTGGCGCATGACGAATGGCCATAGCGCGCGCAAGGTGCCGAGACGGGGCTTGGGTTTGTTCGATGCGGGTGTTTCCGACATTGCTTCTCTCTTGTTTTGTCTTTGCTGTTCCGACCAGTTGCGCATCAGTCGATGAAGCGTACCCGGTTGCGGGTGGCATCGCGCAGGCGCGCCTTGAAGGCATCGATGCGGTCGACAGGCAACGACAGCAGGAAGCGGACGCCTTCGGTATCGAAATCCTCTGCACGTTTTCCGGCATCGAAGGCGGCAACGGCGGCGTGGACTTCGGCGCTGTCGGCGAAACCGCAGGCCAGGCGGACGTCCGCCATCGCGATCAACGGCCGCCGCTGCGCACGCCGCAGGCATTCGGCTGCGGCGCCGCCGTACGCGCGTACCAGTCCGCCGGCACCGAGGTTGATGCCGCCGTACCAGCGCGTGACCACGACCACGACCTGGTCGCAGCCCTGTCCATCGATTGCCGCCAGGATCGGGCGTCCGGCCGTGCCGGCCGGTTCCCCGTCGTCGCTGGAATGATATTGCGCACCGATCCGATAGGCCCAGCAGTTATGCGTGGCATCGCGATCGGCGTTCGCCGACAACCAGGCCAGCGCAGCCTCGGGCGACGCGGCGGGCGCCGCCCGCGCGAGGAAACGGCTGTGCCTGGCCTCGAGCGCGTGCGAAGCCGGTGCGGTCAATGTATCCAGCGTCACGGAACGAGCGGGTCGGGATGGGACTGCTCGAAGCGCTGCAGGTCGTCCGGCAATGGCTGCCCGGGATAACGGCGCTGGAACTCGTGCAGGCTGTCGAGTGCTTGCTGCGGTTTTCCTTCGGCAACCAGCTCGCGGATGCGCTGCAGCCAGGCTTCGCGCACCTGCGGCGAACTGGCGTAGGCCGGGGGTTCGTCGCCGTTGTCCAGTTCGACGATTTCCGGCTTGCCGGCAGCTGGCTCCTTCTCGTGTGCCGTCGCTGCTGCCGTTGGCGTCGCCTGTGATGCCGTCGCCAACTGCGCATCACGTCGCGCGTCCTGGCTGGCTTCGACGGCCTTGGCCATGCGCTGGCGTTCCTCGGGCGACGGCGATGCACCGGCCGCAGCGGCGTCGACGGCCGTCGCCGACAAAGCCTGCGCAGCCGGGGCCTGCGCGACTGGCGCGGGTGGGGCGGGTGGAGGAGGTGCGGCCGCCGCCACGTCGGCAACCGGGCGCTCGTCCATAGCTGCTTCGGGTTCGGCGGCCGCCGCTGGCACCGGTCGACGCCTGGCCTGGATCTTTGCAACTTCGGGTGATGCGGCCGGTACGTCGTCGGGTCGGGACTCTTCGTGGCTGGCGCTGGGCGCGGCCTCGATCGCCGGCGCCTCCTCCAGGAATGTCGCACTGGTTTCAGTGCTGGCGGCCGCAGGCGTTGCGGCCTGCGGTGGCTCCGGTAATGGCCGCAGCCGCCAGGCGATGCCGACCGCCAGCGCCAGCGACGCGGCCACGCCCAGCGCCACCGGCCATGGGCGCGGGCGGATGCGCGCGCGCGGCGGGGTCACCGCATCATGTGCGGCGGCCAGGATCCGGGCGTCGACCGTCGAATGCGGCCCAGCGCTGGGGCCAAGCCGCGACAGGCGCTGCGCGAGTTCGCGCTCCTCCGCGGTCAGCGGTTCGCGGTCGGTGGGATGTTCGGGGCCGATGTTCATTCCTGCAGTCTCGTGCGCAGCTTGTCCATCGCGTATCTCAATCGCGACTTGACGGTTTCCCGGCCGACGCCGGTGATGCTGCCGATCTCCTCCAGGGTCAGTTCCTGCTCGAGCCGCAGCGTCAGCACCTCGCGCTGCTCCTCGGGCAATTCGTCCAGCGCCAGTTGCAGGCGACGGCGTTGCTCGAACTCCGACAGCGTGCGCTCCGGCGTGTGAGGATCGGGCACACGCGCGGCGCGTTCGTCGCCGTCCGCCGGCGCCGGCGGACGATGCTTCTGCGCACGCCAATGGTCGTTCAGGCGGTTGTGCGCGATACGGAACAGCCAGGTCGAAAACGCGGCGTCCGGCTGCCACTGCCCGCGAGCGGCGATCACCCTTTGCCAGACATCCTGGAACAACTCGTCGGCCAGGCCCGCATCGTGCACCTGGCGCAGCATGAACCGGTACAGCCGGCCGCGGTGGCGTGCGTACAACCGCTCGAATGCGGTCACGTCGCCGGCCGCATAAGCGAGCATCAGCGTTTCGTCGCCGGGTTCGGTGGCTGCATCCATGCCGTGCAGCGTAAGCGCAGTAGCCGTTGCCGGGAAGCCGGCGCGAGGCGCGTCGCAAGCGGCCATGGCGGGCGTCAGGCAATACATGAAGCTTCGAACGGCCATGAAAGCGGGATGGGGTTGGCCGTTTGCCGGCCGCCGCACACGTTATCCTTGATGGCATGGCAGGGGGCCAGACACCGCAGCGGGTCGGACGCATGGCTGATGAAGGGCTACTGGCGCAGTTGGGCGTGCCCGCGTCCGGTCTGGCCGGCATGCTGGTCGAAACCCTGCCGACCGGCTCGCAGCTGGTGGTGCGCTGGCGCGATGCCAGCGGGCGCGAGGGCAATGCCGCCACCGACGGCACGTCGCGATTGCTGGATCGCTCGGCGAGGCTGCTGGCCGGCGAGCCGATGACCGCCGGCAATGGCGAGATCCTGGAAAGCTGGACCGCCGACGACGAGACCCGGATCGCGATCGCCGCAGCGCTGGCCGAAACCCTGCCGACAGCATCGCAGCAGGCGTGGCTGGCACTGGCACGGCGCACCGTGACGGCGACCCTGGTGTCGATCCGCGCGCAGGCGCGCATCGAATCGCTGCAGAAGTCCGAGCGCCTGCAGCAGGCGCTGTACGAGATCGCCGACCTGGCCGGCTCGGGCCTGGAAGTGGGCGACATGCTGCGCCGCATCCACGCGGTGGTCGGCGGGCTGATGTACGCGCGCAATTTCTACATCGTGCTGTACGACGACACCGCCCGCACGCTGCGGTTCCTGTATTTCGCCGACCAGGCGGACAGCTTCGTGCCGGAACCCGATCGCGCGATCCCGCTGGACGAGATGCCGAGCAGCCTGACCGTCGGCCTGCTGCTGCACGGCCAGCCGCTGCATGGTCCTTCCGAACAGATCCGGCAGACATTGGGCATCGCACGCGACCCGGCGCACGGTCCGGACAGCGAGGACTGGCTGGGCGTGCTGATGCGCCGCGAGGGACGCGTCAGCGGCGCGATCGTGGTGCAGAGCTACGACCATCCGGCCAGCTACAGCGATGAGGATCGCGTGCTGCTGGAATTCGTGGCCCAGCACATCCAGACCGCACTGGATCGCAAGTACGCGCAGGTGGAACTGGAGCGCAGGGTCGGCGAGCGCACCCGCGAACTGCAGCGCGCCAACGACGAACTGCAGGCGGAGATCGTCGAACGCCAGCGCGGCGAGGAACTGCA
The DNA here is from genome assembly GCF_007830035.1 of Luteimonas cucumeris. Lineage (GTDB taxonomy): Bacteria > Pseudomonadota > Gammaproteobacteria > Xanthomonadales > Xanthomonadaceae > Luteimonas_C > Luteimonas_C cucumeris. The sequence continues at coordinate 121,047 of NZ_VLKN01000003.1, forward strand.
GCGTGCGCTCTACCGGATCGCCGAACTCACCGCCACCAGCGACAGCCTGGAGCGGTTCTACGCGCAGGCGCACGCGGTGGTCGACGAACTGCTGTATGCGCGCAACTTCTACATCGCGATGCTGTCTGCGGACGGCCAGCATCTGGAATTCCCGTACTCGGTCGACGAGCGCCAGAGCCATCGCAAGACGCGACGGTTGTCGGCAGGCCTGACTGAATACGTGCTGTCGACGGCCCAGCCGCTGCTGGCACAGCGCGCCGACATCGTCGCGCTGGAGGCGCAGGGCCGCGTACGCAGCTTCGGCGAGCAGGCGCATTGCTGGCTGGGCGTTCCGCTGTTCCGTGGCGACACCGTGGTCGGCGTCATCACCGTGCAGAGCTATCACGAGGGGATCGGTTTTACCCAGCGTGACCAGGAACTGTTGATCTTCGTCGCGCACCAGATCGGCAGCGGCCTGATGCGCAAGCAGGCGCAGGACAACCTGAAAGCCGCGCACATGGAACTGGAACAGCGCGTCGACGAGCGCACCCGCGAACTGGAGGAAAGCAACCACAAGCTGTTGGCACAGATCGGCGAACGGCTGCGCGCGGAGCGGCGCCTGACCCACCAGGCGCTGCACGATGCGCTGACCGGCCTGCCTAACCGGGCGCATCTGCTCGATCGCATGAACGAAGCGATCGCCCGCGCCGTCGGCGACCCTTCCTTCAAGTTCGCGGTGCTGTTCCTGGACCTGGACCGTTTCAAACTGGTCAACGACAGCGTCGGCCACGCGTCCGGCGACGAGATGCTGGTCGAGGCCGGCAGCCGCATCGTCTCTGCGGTGCGCCCCGACGACGTGGTCGCGCGCCTGGGTGGCGACGAGTTCGCGGTGCTGGTGGAAGGCGTCGACAGCGAGGACGTCGCCGGGCACCTGGCGACGCGGATCCTGCAGGCATTGGGTGCGCCGGTATGGATCGCCGGACGCGAACTCTTTCCCGCGGCCAGCCTCGGCATCGCGATGTGGCAGCCGCGCTATCGCAGCGGCGAGGAATTGCTGCGCGACGCCGATGCCGCGATGTACCGCGCCAAGGCGGAAGGGCGCGGTCGCAGCGCGATGTTCGACGAACACATGCGCGAGCATGCGATGCGCCTGCTCGACCTGGAAGCCGACCTGCGCCGAGCGATCAACGCCGACCATTTCGAGCCCTGGTACCAGCCAATCGTGCGCCTGTCCGACAACGTGGTGATCGGCCATGAAGCGCTACTGCGCTGGAAGCACGAGCAGCGCGGCGTGCTGGCGCCCGGCGACTTCATGGGGCTGGGCGAGGACAGCGGCCTGATCGAACAGGTCGACTGGATGCTGTACCAGCAGGTGGCCATGGAGTTGGCGGCAGGTGGCGAGGGCTATGTGTCGGTCAACGTGTCGCCACGGCATTTCCGTTCGCCGGATTTCGCCGACCGGTTGCTGCGCATGCTCGATGTCTGCGGTGCCGATTCGCGCCGGCTGCGCATCGAGATCACCGAAGTGGCGCTGCTCGACGATGCGCCACGCGCGCTGCGCATGCTGCTCACCCTGCGTGACCACGGCGTGCTGGCGCAACTGGACGATTTCGGCACCGGCTTCTCGGCCTTGTCGTACCTTCACAATTTCCCGATCGCCACGCTCAAGATCGACCGCAGCTTCGTCGCCGGCCTGCACGGCGAATCCAGCCCCGAGAGCATGGCGGTGACGCGCGCGATCCTGGCGTTGTCCAGCGCACTGGGCATCGAGACCATCGGCGAGGGCATCGAGACCGATGCCCAACGCATCGCGCTGCGCGATCTTGGCTGCGAGTACGGGCAGGGCTATCTGTTCGGCCGGCCGGTGCCGGGCCATCCACGCATCTGAGCCGTATTTTTATTGATCGCGGCAGGAGCGGAACACAGTCCACTCCTGCCGCTTTCTGTCAGAAGCGCAGGTCGAGCTTGGCGTAGTAGTAACCGCCATTGATACCGAACGGCAGCGTTTCCCAGCCGTAGATGAAGCCCAGCGCCGGGAAGGGATTGTTGAGGTTCGGATCATTGGGATCGGTGATGCCGGCGGTCCACTTGTCCGGATAGGTGTCGAAGATGTTGTTGCCGCCGACGGTCAGCTTGACCTTGTCGTTGAAGCGGAAACCCACCGCCAGGTCGGTCAGCCACTTGCCGCCCCAGGTCTGCTTGATGCCCGGTGTGAAGCCTTCGCCGGAGACGCTGCCGAAATAGTTGCCGCGCAGCGTGAAGTCCCAGGCACCGGTGCGGTAGAGGCCCTGCAGGACGTGGTGCGCGCCTGGCTGTCCTTCTTCGATCAGCGTCACCTGGGTATCGTCGAACAGCCGCTCCGGCGGCAGGATCGCCGACTGCGATCGGCGCTGCTTCACTTCGGTCTTGTTCCAGTGCAGCAGCGCGGTCAGGTCCAGGCGCGCGCCGCCATTGAAGTCGATGCCGTGCTCGGCGACCACGTCGATGCCCTGCGTGCGCGTGTCGATGGCGTTGGTGAAGAACAGTACCTGGCCGACGGCGATCGGTTCGAGGATCGCGCGGATCGGGCAGTTGGCATTGCCTGCGGCGCAGGGCAGGCCGTCGATGCCGACGCTCTCCGGCACGATGTTGCTGGAGAAGATGATGCGGTCGTCGATGTCGATGCGGAACAGGTCGACGGTCAGCGTGGTGTTGCTGCCGGGCTTGAAGACCACGCCGAGCGTGCCGCTGGTGGAGGTCTCCTCGGTCAGCGGCTGGATGCCGAAGGCACGGGTCACGGCGCTGTCCTGGCGCGCGGTCAGCGTATCGACCAGCACGCCGCTGGGATCCAGGTTGGTCGAGCGCTGGCTGTAGAACAGCTGCTGCACGCCCGGCGCGCGGAAGCCGGTGGCCATGGTGCCGCGGATCGCGAAGCGCTCGCTGGCGTCGTAGCGCGCCGACAGTTTGCCGGTGCTGGTATTGCCGAAATCGGAATAGTCCTCGAAGCGCAATGCCGCGCCGAGCAGGAACTTCTCGGTCAATCGCGACTCGGCATCGAGATAGACGGCGATGTTGTGCCGGCCCGCGTCGATCTGCTCGGTCGGCGAGAAACCGGGGAAGCCCTGCATGCCGGGCTGCGCGGTTTCGCCGGTCTGGCCGACGATCGGAATGCTGCGATCGTTGCCGCGCCCGAAGCTGTACGACACCAGGTCGCCGGGACGGATCGCGTAGTTGTCCTCGCGCCATTCGAAGCCGGTGGCCAGGTACAGCGGCTCGTTGCCGAAGCCCCAGTCGATCGGGCCGCGGAAATCCAGGTTGAAGGTGGTCTGATCGTATTCGAGCCGGCCGGTGTCGGTGACGGTCGGTGACTCGGCATAGATGCCGCCACCGGGCCGGGGTTCGTACCACCAGCTGACATTGACCGAGTTGCGCTGCTTGAAGCCGAAGCGGCTGCGGCCGTGGTTGACCGACATGTCCCAGTTCCAGTCGCTGCCGCCGATCTGGTCGCGGAAACCGACCGCGATCGACGTGTCCTTGACCTTGGTGATGATGTTGGGCAGAAAGCCGTCGGGATACAGTTCGGGCACGGTGCGGTTGTCGCCGGCGGTGCGGAAGAAGCCGGACGAATCGCCGGCGCGACGCGATGCGCCGCCGAACCAGTACAGTTCGCCGCTGCCGATCGGCAGTCCGCCGTTGAGCCAGAAATAGGCGTCCTTGGCATCGGCATCGCCGAGCCGCTGGGTGACGCGCGGCGGGTCGACGCGCAGGCGGTCGGGGCCGGCGCGATTGGTCTCGCCACGATCGCGGAATTCGGCGGTGAGGTTGACGAAGCCTTCCTCTCCCATCTTGAAGCCGCTGTTGAAGCCGGCGTGCAGCACTTCGCCGTCGCCTTCGAAAGTCTGCCCGGCCTCGAACGACATCGTGGTGACGTCCGTGCTTTTCTTCAGCACGATGTTGATCACGCCGGCGATCGCGTCGGAACCGTATTGCGCCGCCGCACCATCACGCAGCACTTCGATGTAGTCGATGGCCGAGATCGGAATCGCGTTGATGTCGGTGCCGGCCGAGCCACGGCCGACGGTCTGCTGCACGTTGACCAGCGCCTGCTGGTGGCGACGCTTGCCGTTGACCAGCACCAGCACCTGGTCCGGGCCCAGGGCGCGCAAGGTCGCCGGGCGGATGATGTCGGTGCCGTCGCTGACGAAGGTGCGCGAGAAGTTGAAGCTCGGCTCCAGCATCTGCAGCACCTGGCCGATCTCCTGCACGCCGGCCTTTTCCAGTTGTTCGCGGCTGAGTACGTCGACCGGCGCGGCCGATTCGGCGGCGGTACGGGCGCCGGCGCGCGATCCCAGCACCTGCACGGCATCCAGTTGCGTCGGCCGATCGGGTGCCGTAGCCGGGTCCTGCTGCGCGGCGACGGGCAGTGCGAGTGCCGCGGCGAGTGTGCCGGCAGGCAGTGTCATGAACATGGATGGGATGTTGCGTGAGCAGGTCATCGGCATTTCCTTATGTCAGCTGAGTGGAATGGCGCGCTCCATGCCCGCATCCGTCTGCAATGGACCGCACCGCTACTCACGAATCCCCGTCATCGATTTGTAACACTCTGTTCCCGGCGTTGGAAACGGGCGTCTCGCCTGCAAACGGTTACACCTGCTTTTGATGCAGTTGCACACATCGAAATGTGAGACGTGCAACACTTTGCAGGCCCCATTCACCGAGAGAGGCGAAGCCATGGGCAAGAAGGAATTCGAAGTTTCAAGGGCCGAAGGCGCGCACCGCCGCATGGCCGACATGGCCGGCGAATGGGAGGGCACGTTCAAGCTCTGGTTCGAACCCGGCGACCCGGCCTGCGAATCGATCCAGCGCGGCACGATCAGGTCGATCCTCGGCGGACGTTTCCTGTTGCATGAGTACGAGACGCAGATCAACGGCGACGCCGTATCGGGGGTTGCGATCTACGGGTATCACCTCGACGCCGGCGCCTGGGAATCGGCGTGGGTGGAGAGCTTCGGCACCGGAACGCAGATCATGCATTCGACCGGAAAGTCGGCCGACTCGATGTTCAACGTGCTCGGCCATTACGGAGACGGCGAGGGCGGGCCGGACTGGGGCTGGCGTACCCTGATCGAACAGCCGGACGCCGACACCCTGGTGATCGTCATGAACAACATCACGCCGCAGGGCGACGAAATGAAAGCGGTCGAGACCCGGTACGCCCGCAAAAGCTGACCCGACTCCGTAGCGTCGAGCCCGCTACCGCTACCGCTGCCGTTGTAGAGTCGAGCCTGCACGACTGCTCTTGCTCGGAAGGCAATCGAGCAGGCTCGACTCTACAAGAGCTCAGGAGCGGATCACCAGCAGGCGCGGTTCGGTCATGTCCTCGATCGCATAACGCACGCCCTCGCGGCCGAGGCCCGATTGCTTAACGCCGCCGTAGGGCATGTTGTCGACGCGGAAGCTGGGTACGTCGCCAACGATCACGCCACCGACTTCCAGCATGTCCCAGGCGCGCATCGCGTGCGCCAGCCTGCCGGTGAATACGCCGGCCTGCAGGCCGAAGTCGCTGTCGTTGACGCGCTTGAGCGCATCGTCGAAAGCATCGAACGCTTCGATGCAGGCCACCGGACCGAACGCTTCCTTGCGATACAGGTCGCTGTCGCGCGCGACATTCTCCAACAGCGCAGCCGGCAGCATGTTGCCGTTGCGCTTGCCGCCGGCCAGTCTCTTCGCGCCGCCCTTGATCGCCGCCGCGATCCATTGTTCGACGCGCCTGGCGGCGTCCTCGTCGATCATCGGTCCGACGAATACCTGTTCGTCGCGCGGATCGCCCATCTTCAGCTTGCCGACCGCCGTCGCGATTTTCTTCTTCAGCTTGTCGTAGATTGCCGCGTGGACGTAGATGCGCTGTACGCTGATGCAGCTCTGGCCGGACTGGTAGTAGGCGCCGAACACCAGTCGTTCGACGACCTTGTCCAGATCCATGCCCGGATCGTCGTCGATGATGCAGGCGGCATTGCCACCAAGTTCCAGCGTTACTTTCTTGCGGCCGGCGCGTGCCTTCAGATCCCAGCCGACCAGGCCGCCGGTAAAGCTGAGCAGGGCGATGCGCTCGTCCTCGACCAGCAGGCCGGCGTCCTCGTTGGAACAGGGCAATATCGAGAAGGCGCCCTTCGGCAAGTCGGTTTCGGCCAGCACTTCGCCGATGATAAGTGCGCCGACCGGTGTCTTGGCGGCCGGCTTGAGCACGAACGGACAGCCGGCGGCGATTGCCGGCGCGACCTTGTGCGCCACCAGGTTGAGCGGAAAGTTGAACGGCGTGATGAAGGCGCAGGCACCGACCGGCACGCGCCTGACCATGCCGCGATAGCCACGCGTGCGTTCGCTGATTTCCAGGTCGAGCACTTCGCCGCCACCGCGCGTGGCTTCGCCGGCGGCGATGCGGAAGGTGTCGATCAGACGGGTCACTTCGCCGCGCGCGTCGCGGATCGGCTTGCCGGCCTCGATGCACAGGGCCAGCGCCAGCTCTTCCTGGCGCTCGCTGAAGCGACGCACGCAGTGTTCCAGCACGTCGCGACGGCGATCCGGCGCAAACGCCGCCATCGCCGGGCGTGCCTTGTATGCCGCGACGATCGCCTTGCGGATCGTAGCCGCATCGGCGAAGGCCACGCGCGTCGCACGCTTTCCGGAATACTTGTCCAGTACGTCGAGATCCTTGTTGGCCGCGACCGTCTGGTTGGCGAGGTAGTAGGGGTAGGACTTCTTCAGCATGGATGTCTCCTTGCGCGCAGCATCGCGCATGCGCGGTGAATGCCGCATGCAGGCTCGTACTTCGTAGGGGGCGGAGCTTGTCCGCACCACAAGCAGGATCAGGAATCGGAACCTTCCACGCGCAGCCGCAGGCGGCCGTCCGACAGGCGCGCATCCAGCGGATCGCCTGCCGCGACGTCATCGATGCTGCGCACGACGCGGCCATCCTCACGTTGCAGGATCGCGTAGCCGCGCGCAACGGTGGCCAGCGGACTGACCGCTTCGAGCGAGCGCGCCAGTGCGCGCAGGTGCATCGCGCGCTGCTGCAGCTGGCGGGCGACGCCGGCCTGGGGGCGCAGTGCCAGCGCCGCCAGCCGGGCGCGCAGTATCGCCAGCCGCCGCCGCGGATCGGCTGCGCGCAGCACGGTGTCGATGCGGCGCAGGCGTGCGCGGCGATGCTCGAGTTGCGTGCGCCAGGCCATGTCCAGGCGGCGTCGCGCATCCGCCTCGCGACGTTGCAGCATCTGCAGGCGCGCCTGCGGACGCTGCGCATTCAAGCGCAGGCCCGCGCGATCGGCACGCTGCGCATCCTGGCGCAGGCGGTGGCGTCCCAGATGGATGACGCGCGCCTGCAGCGCACGCAGCCGCGCGCGCAGGTCACGCTGATCGGGCACCAGCAGCTCCGCGGCCACGGATGGCGTCGGTGCGCGCAGGTCGGCGGCGAAGTCGGAGAGCGAGAAGTCGGTTTCGTGGCCGATGGCGGACACGATCGGCACCGGCGATGCGGCGATGGCGCGCGCCAGCGCCTCGTCATTGAACGCCCACAGGTCTTCCAGCGAGCCGCCGCCGCGGGTCAGCAGCAAAGCGTCGTAACGCGATGATGCGATGGCACGCTTGAGCATGGCGACGATCTGCGCTGCAGCGCCCGCGCCCTGCACCGGCACCGGCAGGATTTCCACTTCCAGCAGCGGGCAGCGCCGCGCCAGCACGCTGAGCACGTCGCGCACCGCCGCGCCGGATGGCGAGGTGATCACGCCCAGCCGGTGCACATAGCCGGGCAGGGCGCGCTTGCGGTCCTGGTCGAACAGGCCTTCCGCGACCAGACGCGTCTTCAGTTCCTCGTAGGCGCGGCGCAGCGCACCTTCGCCGGCCTCCTCCATGTGGTCGAGCACCAGCTGGTAATCGCCGCGCGCCTCGTACAGCGTCAGCCGCCCGCGCGCGAGTACGCGCAGCCCCTCGCGCGGCTGGAACGGCAACCAGCTGCTCTTGGGCTTGAACATCGCGCAGCGCACCTGCGCGCGCGCGTCCTTGAGGGTGAAATACAGGTGACCGGACGAAGGTCGCGACACGTTGCCGAGTTCGCCTTCCACCCAGATCAGCGGAAAAGCGCCCTCGAGCAGGTCGCGCGCCAGCGTGTTGAGCTGGCTGGGCGTGAGGATCTCGCCGGTGGGCGCGGTGACATTCATTCCGTCAGGATAAACGCTGGACACCGCCATGGCGGGTAAAATGGCGCCATGTCCGCCGCCCAGCCCTTGCCCTGCCATATCGAGTCCGTGCCTTCCTTTGGCCCGGCACCGCGTCGCACCACGCGCCAGGTGCACATCGGCGGCGTCGCCGTCGGCGGTGATGCGCCGGTGGTGGTGCAGTCGATGACCAACACCGACACGGCGGATGTCGCATCCACGGTGAAGCAGGTCGCCGAACTGTGGCGTGCCGGCTCGGAACTAGTGCGCGTCACCGTCAACAATCCGGAGTCGGCAGCCGCTGTGCCGAGGATCGTCGAGAAGCTGGCGATGATGGGGGTGGAGGTGCCGATCATCGGCGACTTCCACTACAACGGGCATCAGCTGCTGGCCGGAGAGCCCGCCTGCGCGCAGGCACTGGCGAAATACCGCATCAACCCCGGCAACGTCGGTTTCGGCAAGAAACGCGACACGCAGTTCGCGCAGCTGATCGAGTTCGCGATCCAGTACGGCAAGCCGGTTCGCATCGGCGCCAACTGGGGCTCGCTGGACCAGGCGCTGGCGACACGGCTGATGGATGAGAACCACCTGCGCGCGGAGCCATGGGAAGCCGCGCGCGTGCTGCGCGAGGCGCTGATACGTTCCGCGCTGGATTCCGCGGAGCGTGCCGTGGAACTGGGCCTGCCGGCCGAACGCATCGTGTTGAGCTGCAAGGTCAGCGGCGTGCAGGAACTGATCGCCGTGTACCGCGACTTGGCGCAGCGTTCCGATTTCGCGTTGCACCTGGGCCTGACCGAAGCCGGCATCGGCAGCAAGGGCATCGTCGCGTCCAGCGCCGCGCTGTCGGTGCTGCTGCAGGAAGGCATCGGCGACACCATCCGCATCTCGCTGACGCCGGAACCCGGCGCGCCGCGCACGCAGGAAGTCGTGGTCGCGCAGGAACTGCTGCAGACGATGGGCCTGCGTGCGTTCACGCCGATGGTGACGGCGTGCCCGGGTTGCGGCCGCACCACGTCGGAATTTTTCCAGGAACTGGCCAAGGTCGTGCAGGAGCACGTGCGCGCGAAGATGCCGGAATGGAAGATCACCCATCCCGGCGCCGAGAACCTGACGCTGGCGGTGATGGGTTGCGTGGTCAACGGTCCCGGCGAATCGCGCCATGCCGACATCGGCATCTCGCTGCCCGGTACAGGCGAGGCGCCGGCCGCCCCGGTGTTCGTCGATGGCGAGAAGAGCGTGACGCTGCGCGGCGAGAACATCGCCCATGAATTCGTCGCGCTGATCGACGGCTACGTCGAGCGCCGTTACGGCCGTGCCGCAACGGCCATCTGATCCCGACGCGACGCTGCAGCAGGAAGCGCGCTTCGGCATTGCGTTCCTGCGCCGGCATGGCCTGCGCCTGGCGTTGCTGTTCGCCGGCGTGATGCTGCCGTTGTGGGTGTTCGCCGAACTGGCCGACGAGGTGCGCGACGCCGAGGCGTTTCCGTTCGATCAGCCACTGCTGCTGTTCGCGCGCGACATGGCGCGTGCGGGTTTCGACCGGTTGTTCCTGTTCTTCTCGGCGATCGGCTATCGCTACGGCGTGGTGCCGTTCGACCTGTTGCTGGTGCTTGCACTGGCCATCGCGCGCCGCTTCCGCGAAGGCCTGTTCGCCGCCATCGCCCTCGGCGGTTCGGCGCTGCTCAACGTGGCGACCAAGCAGTTTTTCGCGCGCCAGCGGCCGGGCCTGTGGGATTCGATCGCACCGGAAACGACGTACAGCTTTCCCAGCGGCCACGCAATGGGTTCGGCGACGCTGGCCTGCGTACTGATCATGCTGGCGTGGCGAACGCGCTGGCGTTGGCCGGTGATCGTGGCGATGGCGGTGTTCGTGCCGATGGTGGGGCTGTCGCGCATCTACCTGGGCGTGCATTACCCCTCGGACATCCTGGCGGGCTGGGCGGCCGCGCTGGTGTGGGTGATCGGCTGCTACGCGCTGGTGTTCTACGGCCATCTGCGGCCCTGGCGAAACCGGTAGATCAATCTTCCAGGCAGACGCGATTGCGGCCCTGGCTCTTGGCGCGATACAGCGCGGCGTCCGCGGCGGCCATCAGGCGGCTACGCGTGCCGCATCCCTCCGACAAGGCGGCGATGCCGATGCTGACGGTGATCTGCCGCGGTTCGCCGCCGGGTGCGAACCGTGTTGCGGCGATGGCCTCGCGCAGGCGTTCGGCAAAACTGCCGGCAGCGTAGTTGTCGCATTCCGGCAACAGCACCGCGAACTCCTCGCCGCCGATGCGCGCGGCGATGTCGTCGTTGCGCACGTGGCGATGGATCAGCAGCGCGATCTGCTGCAGTACCCCGTCTCCGGTGGCGTGGCCATAACGGTCGTTGACCGGCTTGAACAGGTCGACATCGATGATGCACAGCGCCAGCGGCCGCTGGTGGCGCAGGGCGCGCGCGATTTCCCGTTCGATCAGCTCGCTGAAATGACGGCGGTTGTAGAGCTCGGTAAGCGCATCGTGCGTGGCGAGCTGGTAGATCTCCTCGTGGTAGCGCGCTTCGACGCTGGTGTGGCTGATGAACTTCAGGATGCTTTCGCCAATGGCGATGTGGTCGCCATCGGTCAGCGTGGCCTCGGAGATGATCTGGTCGTTGACGCGGGTGGTGTTGGTCGCGCGCAGGTCGTGCACGCGGTATTCGTCGCCGTCGCGCCAGATCCGGCAGTGTTCGCGCGAGACACTGCGATGCGCGATGTGCAGGTCGGCCTCCTGTGAACGCCCGACCAGTACCGGCCGATGGCCGATGTCGGCGCGCCGGCCAAGGCCTTCGCCATGGATCACCACCACGCACGCCGTGCGCGGCGGCGACCGAAGCGGTCCTCCGCTGGGCAGCGTGCGCTGGGTGGTGTCGGGGCTGGAGTCGTGCGGAGTCATGCGCCGTCGCAGGATCGATCGCGCGCAGTGTAGCCGCATCGTCCGGGCGCGCAGCTGCATTTAGTACCATTGGCTGGTGGCCGACTGGGGGAGTCGACGATGGCGACACAGGACACTCAAGACGATCCGGACCGCACCCGGCAGCTCGCGACACGCGCAGCGGTCGCGGCACGCGATGGCGACGACACCCTGTCGCCCGGCGCCAGGCTGGGGCGCTACCGGATCGAAGCGCTGCTCGGCCGCGGCGGCATGGGCGAGGTCTATCGCGCCGAGCAGCTGGAACCGGTGCGGCGCACCGTCGCGTTGAAACTGCTGCGCTCCAGGCGCCTGAATGCCCGACACCTGGCGCATTTCGAAGTCGAACGGCAACTGCTGGCGCAGATGCGGCATCCGGCGATCGCCCAGATCTACGACGCCGATACCACCGCCGACGGCTTCCCGTTCTTCGCGATGGAGTACATCGAAGGCAGTCCGTTGACCCGCTTCTGTGCGGAGCACGAACTGACCTTGCGGCAACGCATCGAACTGCTGGTGCGCGTCTGCGAAGGCGTGCAGCATGCGCACCAGAAGGGCGTCATCCACCGCGACCTGAAGCCGGGCAACATCCTGGTCGACCGGATCGACGGCCGCGCGTTGCCGAAGATCATCGATTTCGGCATCGCCACGGCGTCGCTCGCCGATGCCATGGATCCGCGCGAAGTCGCCGGTACCCCCGAATACATGAGCCCGGAGCAGGCCGCGGCGGACCAGGCCCTGGTCGACACGCGCAGCGACGTGTATTCGCTGGGCGTGGTGCTGTATGAACTGCTGACCGGCCGGCGTCCGGGCGTCGGCGGCGAAACCGTTACCGGCAACGCACACACGTTGCGCCTGCCTTCCGAACAATTGTCGACCCTGCCGCCGGATGCGGCCGGCCGCATCGCGCGAGTACAGGGGCTTAGCCTGCCGCACATGCGTCGCACGCTGCGCCGGGAGCTGGACTGGGTGGTGCTGAAGGCGATGCGCCACGACCGCGCAGACCGCTACGACTCGGCCGCAGCTCTGGCCGACGACCTGCGCCGTTTCCTCGACGGTCAGCCGCTGCAGGCGGTTCCCGCCAGGCGCGGTTACGTGGCGGGCAAGTTCGTGCGTCGTCACCGGGGCGCGCTGCTGGCGGCGAGCGTCGCGCTGGCGGCGTTGCTGGGCGGACTGGGCCTGTCGCTGTATGGTTTGTCGCAGGCGCGGGCGCAGCGCGTGATCGCCGAGCAACGCAGCGCGGAACTGGAAAAGGTGGCCGCGTTCCAGCAGTCGATGCTGCAAGGGGTGGACATCGAGGCGATGGGCGTGGGCCTGGCCGACGGCCTGCGCCGTCAGGTGGCACAGGCCAGGCCGGAAGACGGCCCGAAGCTGGAAGCCGCACTGGCGCACGCCAGTCCGCCGGATCTGGCCCGCGAAATGATCGACCGCCATGTCCTCACTGGCGCGCAGCAGGCGATCGAACGCGACTTCCACGACGAGCCGATGCTGTCGGCCGACCTGCGCGAGTCGGTGGCGCGCGTGCGCGTCGCGCTTGGAATGAGCGACAAGGCGGCGATCGATTTCACCGAGGTCGCGGATCGGCGCGAAAAACGCCTCGGCGCCGCGGATCCTTCGACCCTGCGTGCGCGCCAGGAGCAGGGCGATGCGCTGCTGGCAGCCGACCAGCCGGAAGCGGCAAGGCGCGTGCTGGAAGCAACGTTGGCCCACGCCACTGCCTTGCCTGATGCCGATCCGCTGCGGATCCGACTGGAATTGTCCCGCAGCGAAGCCATTTCGCGCCTGGGCGACCGTCGCCGTGCCCTCGACCTGCAGCAGGCGCTCCATCGGCGCAGTGTGGACGCGCGGGGCGAGCGCGACCTGTCGAGCATGGAAGTGCTCAACAGACTGGCGAGCACCCTGGTGGACCTCGGCGAGATAAAGGCGGGCCGCGCGCACATGGAGCGTCTGTTGCCGATGTACAAGACGCTGCTGGGTCCCGAGCACGCCGACACTCTCGCCGCCACCGCGCAACTCGTGGCGATGCGGACGCAGTCCGGTGATCTGGAGCAGGCGCTGGCGCTGCAGCGGGAACTGGTTGGCATACAGAGCCGGCGCCTGGGCCGCGAGCATCCGCTGACCCTCATGGCACGCGGCTATATGGTGAACGTACTGGCGAACATGCGCGGCCGGGCCGAAGAAGCCCTGTCCGAGGCCAAGGCCGTGGTCGAGGCGCGTGGACGCGTGCTCGGTGCCGACAATCCGCAGACTCTACGCGCGCAGTTGAGCTTGGCGACGCTGTACGCACGGCTCCATCGCTATCACCAGACGCTTGCACTCGAGCAGAAGGTGATCGCAGCACGTACACGCGTGCTTGGCCCGCGTCATCCCGATACCGTGTTCGCGTTGGTCAACCATGCCGGCACCTTGCAGAACGACGGTCAGCACCAAGCGGCGCTGGCGCTACTGCAACGGGTGCAGCCGCTGGCCTTCGAGGTATTGGGTGAGCAACATCGACAGGCACAAGTGACCCTGATGATCCGTGGCGATGCTGCATGGGATATCGGCGATCAGTCGGCCGCATTCGCTTCGTATCGCGAACTGCTGGACATCCGCCGTCGTTTGCTGGGTCCGCAGCATGCGGATACCGTGCGCGCGGCGTGGGAGTTCGAGGGAATACTGATCGAGGCCGGCAAGCGCGACGAAGCCTTGCAGGTCAGCCAGGAATACATCGAGCCCCTGCTGAGGATGCCGCCAGACGGCTTGGGCGAAGCGCAGAGGAACATGGTCAGCGCGATACACGAGCAGCGTCAGGAAGATGGCGCGGTGGCAACCGCAGCCTCGCATTGACGCGGCGCTTCACATCACGGGCCGCATCCAGCTTCGGTTCCATTGCACGACAATCGGCAGATCCTTGCGCCAACCAGCGGTAGTGTGCGCCGTGCGCACGAACGAGGTAAATCCATCGTGCGCACAGCCCACGCTACGTTGAGATTGGTGCAGCTCCAGTCTTGTGGGTGCAGGCAACAGCGTTACGGGCTTGCCTTGGCGGCGGTATCCGCCTTTCCAGGGAGGTAGTGCTGCGGCAGCTTCAGGTCGCCATGCTCGGCTTCCCAGAACACAGAGACCACCCACCAGCGCTTGCCGTCGTTCAGCAGCTGGATGCTGTTGATGCCGCGCAGGACGGTGGGCTCGGTTGCCATGCGGCCCTCATAGGTGCTGAACACGTGGGCGATGTGGCCGAACTGCTCGGTGCGGCGCGCGAGCTCGTGTTCGCTGAAGCCCTTCTTGACCAGCAGCTCGCCGGACATGGCGATGTAATCGTTGACTTCAAGCAGGCGCATGCCGACTTCGCCACCGGCGCGAACGCCGGCCGGCATCATGCGGGCGCCGGGAATGAACAGCGAACGCATGCGATTCCAGTCGCGCGCCTGGCCGGCGGGGCCGGAGATCACGTCGTACAGGGCGGCGATGATCGCGTCGATGCTTTCCACGTCCTTCGGTGCGGCAGAAGGCACGGTAATCGTGACCGGATGCGGATTGGTTGTCGGCGGCGATTGCGCGAACGCAGGCACGACGAAGGACAGGGCAAGCGCTAGCAGCAGCTGCGATCGCATGGCGGCTCCCGAAAGGATGGACAGGTGTCTGGATGGCCCGCACATGGATAGCATCGCGGCTCGCCGGCATACAGTGTCGGAAGCCATGATCGCAGAGCCATCGCGATGGCGCGGCTATTCGCCCGGCTTGGCTGCTTCCACCGGTGCGGTCGTCGCCGAGCGACGTGCGAGCTGCGCTTCGCGATGCGCGATATAGGCATTGGCGGCGAAGATGATCGCCGCGCCGACCACGACCCAGCGATCGAGGCCTTCGCCGAACCACAGCCAGCCGGCGAGCGCGACGATCGGCAATTGCATGAAACTGATCGGCGTCAGCGCCGACACGTCGCCCAGCTTGAGCGCGCGCGTCCACAGCAGCTGGCCGCCGGTGCCCAGCACGCCGGCGCCGACCGCCCACAGCCAGGCGATGCCCTGCGGCCATTGCCACACGAAGAGTGCGGGTATCAGCGACAACGGCACCCAGAACAGGTACGTATAGAGGACGATGGTGTCGGCGGAATCGACGCGCGACAGCTGCTTGATCTGGATCGCGACGATGCCGCTGAGCACCGCCGCCGACAGCGCGATCAGGGTGCCCGCGCTGAACTCTGCGCTGCCCGGCCGCACGATCACCAGCACGCCGATGAAACCGAGGATCACCGCCGACCAGCGCCGCAGGCGCACCTGTTCCTGCAGGAAGATCACCGCAGCGATGGTGACGAATAACGGCGTGGAGTACGACAGCGAGATCGCCTGCGCCAGCGGCAGGTGGCCGATCGCCCAGAAACCACACAGCATCGACGCGATGCCGATCGCACTGCGCAGGAAATAGCGCGGCAGCTGGGTCGTTTTCAGTACGCCGGGCCAACTCCGGTGCAGCAGTGGCAGCAGTGCGAGCAGGCCGAAGAAGTTGCGGAAGAAAGCGATCTCGAATGTATGCAGCGTCTGCGATGCCAGGCGTATGGCGAGCGCCATTAGCGCAAAGAACACCGTACTGCCGAGCATCAGCAGCGCAGCGCGGGTGTGGGGAGAAGCGGAGCGGGTTGTCATTTCTGGTTGCTTTTTTCTTGAGCAAAGGCAAACAGCCTCACCACTCTGCACCGATCAATCGCGGCTCCGGTTCCAATGCGACACCGAAGCGCTCGCGCACCGAATCGGCGATCCGCCGCGCCAGGTCCAGCAGCTGCATCCCGCTGGCCGAACCATGGTTGACCAGCACCAGCGCATGCCGCTCGGACACGCCGGCATCGCCGTCGCGATGGCCTTTCCAGCCGCAGGCGTCGATCAGCCATGCCGCCGACAGCTTGCGCGTGGCGGCGCCGTCGACGCGGAACATCGGCAGCGCCTCGTATTGCGCCTGCAGGGCTTCGGCCCGCGCCAGCGGCACGATCGGATTCTTGAAGAAGCTGCCAGCATTGCCGATGACGGCAGGATCGGGCAGTTTTCGCCTGCGCAGGCGGATCACCGCTTCCGCGACCTGCAACGCGTCGGGCTCGTTGTCGATGTGCATGGCCGCCAGTTCGTCGCGGATGCCGGCATATTCCAGTTGCGGCATGCCGCTGCGCGACAAGACGAACTCGACCGCTGTGACGATGTGGCGATCGGGCTCGCGCTTGAAACGGCTGTCGCGGTAGGCGAAGTCGCATGCTTCACGGTCCAGTCGCACGTGGCGCCGGCCGTCGTGCTCGAAAGCCTCCACCGCATGGATCAGCGTTTCCACTTCAACGCCGTAGGCGCCAATGTTCTGGATCGGCGCGGCCCCGACGGTGCCGGGAATCAGCGCCAGGTTTTCCAGGCCACGATAGCCCTGTTCGAGCGTCGCCATCACGAACGCATGCCATTGCACGCCGGCATCGGCACGGATCACGACGTGATCGCCATCGTCGGCGATGACGCGGAAGGCGCGCGAGCCCAGCGCGAGCACCGGTCCGTCCGGGTTGCCGGCGAAGAGCAGGTTGCTGCCGCCGCCAAGCACCAGCGGACATGCCTCGTCGGATTCGGAGGCGAGTATTTCGGCCAGAGCGTCCGCGTCGTCGACTTCGATCAGCTTGCCGGCGCGCGCGTCGACGCCAAAGGTATTGCGTGCGCGCAGCGAGGCGTCGCGGGTGATCCGGTACGCCGTGCTCATGGGCGCGACACGCCGCCCGTGCTCGGTGCTTCCTTGCGGCGACGGATCGCTTCCACGCATTCGCCGATCAGGCCCGGCCCG
This sequence comes from Luteimonas cucumeris, assembly GCF_007830035.1. GTDB lineage: Bacteria > Pseudomonadota > Gammaproteobacteria > Xanthomonadales > Xanthomonadaceae > Luteimonas_C > Luteimonas_C cucumeris. The sequence continues at coordinate 137,929 of NZ_VLKN01000003.1, forward strand.
CGATAGACCAGGCCGGTGTAGAGCTGCACCAGGCTGGCGCCGGCCGCGGTCTTGGCCACGGCGTCGGATGCGGACAGGATGCCGCCCACGCCGATCAGCGGAATCGACTCGGGCAGGCGCGTGCGCAGGCGGCGCAGCGCCGACGTGGACTTGCCCAGCAGCGGCGCACCGGACAGGCCGCCGGTTTCGTGCGCGTGGCGGTGGCCTTGCACCGGGAAGCGCGACACCGTGGTGTTGGTGGCGATCACCCCGTCCACATGCAGATCGGCCAGCACGCGGCTGGCTGCATCGATGTCCTCGTCGGACAGGTCCGGCGCGACCTTGACCAGCAGTGGCACGCGCCGGCCGTGCTGCACGGCCAGCCCCTCCTGTGCGTCGCGCAGGGTGCCGATCAGGCGTCGCAGCGACTGTTCTTCCTGCAGTTCGCGCAGTCCGGCGGTGTTGGGCGAGGAGATGTTGACGGTGACGTAGTCGGCCAGCGGATACACGCGTTCGAGGCAGACCAGGTAATCGCGTTCCGCCGAATCGTTCGGCGTGTCCTTGTTCTTGCCGATGTTGATGCCGAGCAGGCCGCCCTTGCGCTGCGACCTTTCGACGTTGCGCGCCAGCGCGTCGACGCCGTCGTTGTTGAAACCGAGACGGTTGATGATCGCCTGGTGTTCCGGCAGACGGAACATGCGTGGCTTGGGATTGCCCGGTTGCGGCCGCGGCGTCACCGTGCCGATTTCGACGAAACCGAAGCCCAGCGCGAGCAGCGCATCGATGTGCGCGCCGTTCTTGTCGAGCCCGGCTGCCAGCCCGACCGGATTGGGGAAGGTCAGGCCGAAGGCCTTGCTCGGGAACGGTTGCGGCCGCCGCGCCAGCAGCGAAGTGGTTCCGCTGCGGTAGGCCGCCTCGATGGCGCGCAGGCCGATGCTATGCGCATGTTCCGGATCCAGGCCGAACAGGAAGGGACGGGCGAGGGCATACATCGTCAGGACTGCAGTCCCAGCCAGACCATTCCGCCGAAGAACAGCACGAAGACGAACAGGGCGAGGATGCCGACCACGATCGCGGTGTAGCCCAGCACCAGTCCGGCAACCGCCAGCGCGTCGCCTTCCAGGCGCTGCGGTTCGCGGTTGATCTCGCCGCGCGCCATGTGGCCGGTGATGATCGCGCCGATGCTGCCGATCAGCGGCAGCGCGGTCCAGCCCAGGATGCCGGCGATCAGGCTGATGATGGCGAGCGTGCTGGTTTGGCGGATGGGCGTGCTCATCGTGCTCTCTCCTGGGTGCGTGGGAAGAGTCGGCCGGTCACGGTGACCGGCCGCCGGCGAGTATCTCAGAACTCGAACTTGATGCCCTGCGCCAGCGGCAACGCATCGGAGTAGTTGATCGTATTGGTCTGGCGGCGCATGTAGGCCTTCCAGGCATCGGAACCGGACTCGCGGCCGCCGCCGGTTTCCTTCTCGCCGCCGAACGCACCGCCGATCTCCGCACCGGAGGTGCCGATGTTGACGTTGGCGATGCCGCAGTCGGAACCCGACGCCGCGAGGAAGGCCTCGGCCGCTTTCAGGTTGGTGGTGAAGATCGACGAGGACAGGCCCTGCGGTACCGCGTTCTGCAGTTCCAGCGCCTGCTCGAGCGTCGAATACTTCATCACGTACAGGATCGGCGCGAAGGTTTCGGTCTGCACCACTTCGGCATCGTTGCCCAGGCCGGTGACGATGGTCGGCAGCACGAAGTTGCCCTTGCGATCGGTCAGCGCCCTGCCGCCGGTCTCGACCTTGCCGCCGGAAGCCTTGGCCTTCTCGACAGCGGCGAGGTACGCCTGCACCGCATCCTGGCTGTTGAGCGGACCCATCAGGTTGGCCGGGTCGGTCGGGTCGCCGATCTTCTTCTCGACTTGTCCGTAAGCGGTGACCAGTTTCGCCAGCACGTCGCCGTAAATCTTTTCCTGTACGAACAAGCGGCGCGTGGTGGTGCAGCGCTGGCCGGCGGTGCCGACCGCGCCGAACACGATCGCGGGAATCGCCAGTTTCAGGTCGGCGGTCTCGTCGACGATGATCGCGTTGTTGCCGCCCAGTTCCAGCAGGCTGCGGCCCATGCGCAGGGCGACGCGCTCGCCGACATTGCGGCCGACCTTGGTCGAACCGGTGAAGCTGACCAGCGCGATGCGCCTGTCGTCGACGAACGACGAAGCCAGTTCGGTACCGGCATCGTTGAACAGGAAGAACAGGTCGGGGAAGCCGCCCTTCTTCAGCGCTTCGTTGCAGATCTTCATCGACGCGATCGCCGACAACGGCGTCTTCGGCGACGGCTTCCAGATGCTGATGTCGCCGCACACCGCCGCGACGAAACTGTTCCATGCCCACACCGCGACCGGGAAGTTGAACGCCGAGATGATCCCGACCAGGCCGATCGGATGCCACTGCTCGTACATGCGATGGCCGGGACGCTCGCTGTGCATGGTCAGGCCGTACAGCTGGCGCGACAGGCCGACGGCGAATTCGCCGATGTCGATCATCTCCTGCACTTCGCCGTCGCCTTCCGGCTTGGACTTGCCCATTTCGAGTGCCACCAGCGAACCGAGCGCGTCCTTGTGCGTGCGCAGCGCGTCGGCGCAGAGGCGGATCGCCTCGCCACGACGCGGCGCCGGAGTGCTGCGCCAGACCTTGAACGCCGCCTGGGCGCGCTCGACGATCAGGTCGTAATCGGCCTGCGACGAAGCCTGCACCCGCGCCAGCACTTCGCCGTCGGTCGGGTTGACCGGCTCCAGCACGCCGGCATCGCGGGTTTTCGACCATTCGCTGTTGCCCAGGTAGGTGCCGGATTCGTTGTCGGTCAGGCCGAGCGCGGTGAGAACGGGGTGGGTCATGGCGTTGTCTGCTCCTGGAACATGGGGAAGCCCGCGCCGGACGCGCGGAACAAGGGCGAAGGGTTCCGCTGCGGGCGGCATGCATGGCGCTGGCCGCTGCGAATGGCGGCCCCGGCGCGATTCGAACGCACGACCTTCCCCTTAGGAGGGGGACGCTCTATCCAGCTGAGCTACGGGGCCACAAGCGACGAATTATCACAGATAGGCCCAGCGGCCGCAGCTATCCTAGAAGAATGCCGGCCTTCTTGCGTTTGTTTCCGCTGCTTCTCATCCCCTTGCTGATGCCTGCGCACGCGACCGAGCCGGTGCGTCCGCGCACGCTCGATACCGTGGTCGTCACCGCCACACGTGGCGAGGACGACGCGCTGCTGGTGCCGGCGGCGATCGACCGCATCGATGCCGATGCGATCCGCCGCGCGCAGCCGCGGGTGAATCTGTCCGAATCGCTGCAGCGCGTACCCGGCGTGCTGGCACGCGATCGCCAGAACCAGGCGCAGGACCTGCAGATATCGATCCGCGGCTTCGGCACGCGCGCCAGCTTCGGCGTGCGCGGCGTGCGCCTGTATACCGATGGCATCCCGGCGACGATGCCGGACGGACAGGGCCAGGTTTCGCACGTCGCGCTGGAGGCCGCCGGGCGCATCGAGGTGCTGCGCGGGCCGTTCTCCGCGCTGTACGGCAACTCCTCAGGCGGCGTCATCCAGGTGTTCAGTGCCGCGCCGCCGGCGCGACCCGAACTGGCCGCCGCCGTCGCTGCAGGCAGCGACGGCTTGTGGCGCGGCGCCTTGTCCTGGCGTGGGCCCTGGCAGCGCGGCGATGGCGGATACCGGATCGATGCCGGCGCCTTCGCCAGCGACGGTTATCGCGAGCACAGCCGCGCGCGCCGCGACAACGCGCAGCTCGCGCTGGGTAGCGACTTCGGCACGGATGGCGAGTTCCGAGTGATCGCCAATGCGCTCGACTCCAAAGCCGACGATCCGCAGGGGCTCACGTACGAACAACTGCAGGTCGATCGCCGTGCCGCCAGCGCCGGCGCGCTGCTGTTCGATGCCCGCAAGCGCGTGCGCCAACAGCAACTCGGCGCGCACTTCGAACATGGCGTCGGGCCGGGCCGGTTCGGCGCGACGGTACATGGCGGCGGTCGCGATACCGTGCAGTTCCTGACCGTGCCGGTGGCCGCGCAGCGCAACCCGCTCAGCAGCGGCGGCGTGATCGACCTGGATCGCGGCTACGGCGGCGTCGATGCGCATTGGCAATGGCAGGGACAACTGGCGACGCGTCCGTTCACGCTGACGGCCGGCATCGAATACCAGCGCTCCGACGAGCATCGTCGCGGCTACGAGAATTTCGTCGGCACGCAACTGGGCGTGCGTGGCGCATTGCGCCGCGACGAACGCAATCGCGTCGACGGCAACGACCAGTACCTACAGGCGGACTGGGAGCTCGCGCCGCGCTGGCGCATCGATCTGGGCGTGCGCCGCAGCCGCGTCGCATTCCGTTCGCGCGATGCCTATGTCACCGCGGACAACCCGGACGACAGCGGACGGCTCGATTACGCGCGAACCACGCCGGTCGCCGGCCTGCTGTTCCGTGCCAGCGACTGGCTCAGCCTGTACGCCAATGCCGGCAGGGGATTCGAGACGCCGACTTTCAACGAGCTGTCCTATCGCAGCGATGGACTGAGCGGACTCAACACCGCCTTGCGCGCTGCGACCAGCGACAACATCGAGGCCGGCCTGCGTGCGCGTCGCGGCGACACCCGCGTCGGCTTTGCCGTGTTCCGCAGCGATACCGCTGACGAGCTGGTGGTCGCTGCCAACCAGGGCGGCCGCAGCACCTACGCCAATGCGGCGGCGTCGCGCCGGCAGGGCGCCGAACTGTCGTGGTCCGGCGCGTGGTCACCGCGCTGGCAGTACGCGCTGGCCTATACCTGGCTCGATGCCCGCTACCGGGAAGCGTTCGCCGTGTGCGGCGCCGCGCCGTGCGCGCAGCCGGACAACGTCGTCGCCGCTGGCAACCGCATTCCCGGACTGCCGCGCCACAACGGCTGGGCCGAACTGCGCTGGCTGCCGGTCGACGATTTCGACATCGCACTGGAAGCGCACGCGATCAGCGACGTGTTCGCCGACGATGGCAACACTGCTGGTGCGCCGGGATATGTCGCTTTCGACCTCAGCGCGCAGCGGCGTTGGCGGTGGGGTGTATTCGAGGTCACCGGCTTCGCCCGGATCGACAATCTGTTCGACCGCGACGCAATCGGGTCGGTGATCGTCAACGAGAGCAACGGCCGCTATTACGAGCCGGCGCCGGGCCGGCGCTGGCTGCTGGGTCTGGATGTGGTGCTGGCGCGGGACTGAACGGAGCGGAACCCGATTCCGGCCTGGCGGCAGGCTTCTCGCCGCCGGCCCCAATGGCAGGTTGCCAAAATGGCCAAAAAGGGTATATTAGCCTCATCCCAGTCCACAGGAGCGGGAAGATGGTCCAGACACTCAGGCTCGATGCGATCGAGGACCTGCCGCGCACGCCGGCATCCGACGTGAAAAAGCTCGGCTGGCGCGGCGTCATGAAGACCATCGGCCGCATCGGCAAGGTCGTGGTCACCAACCACAACGAGCCCGAGGCGGTCATTCTCTCCGCCGGGGAATACGACGCCATCCTGCAGGCGCTGCACGAAGCCGGATCGCGACACGAATCCGCGCTGGATGAACTTCGCCAGCGCTTCGACGAGCGCCTGGCGTCGCTGCAGTCCGTCGATGCCGGTGATCGCCTGCGTTCGCTGATGCGCGCTCCGGTCAGGCTCGGCAACAAGGTCAAGGCCGGCACCGGCCATTGATGCCGCGTCCGGTCCTCTACGTCCTGGCCGGCGTCAACGGCGCGGGCAAGAGTTCGATCGGTGGATACCTGCTGCGGCAGGCCGGACTGGACTGGTTCAACCCGGATACGTTCGCGCGCGAGCTGATCGCGGCGACAGGCTGCGAGCAGACCGAAGCCAATGCGATGGCCTGGCAGGAAGGCATGCGCCGGCTGGACGACGCCATCGCAAAGGGCGGACATTACGCCTTCGAAACCACGCTCGGCGGCCGTACCGTTCCTGCCAGGATCAAGGCGGCGACCGCGACCCACGACGTGATGATCTGGTTCTGCGGGTTGTCCTCGCCCGATCAGCACATCGCTCGCGTCAAGGCGCGGGTCGCGGCCGGTGGCCATGACATCGCAGAGGCCAGGATCCGCGAGCGCTATCCAACCGCGCTGGAAAACCTGATCGCGCTGATGCCGCATCTGGCCCACCTGCAGGTGTACGACAACAGCGTCGATGCCGCGCATGGCGAGGCGATTCCAGATCCCGTACTGGTGCTGGAAACGATCGCAGGCAGGCTGGTGCGTCCGGCCGACCTTGCGTCGCTGCAGCGGACGCCGGAGTGGGCCAAGCCGGTGGTCGAAGCGGCGTTGTCGCTGACGATCGGGTGAGTGTGCGTTCCGGGGAATGTCTGCCGATCAGGCAGAAGCGCTTTCCGACTCCCCGCCAAGCACCTCGGCCAACGGCAACAGCACGTGGAACGTGGCGCCTGCGGAGGTATTGCGGGTCGCCCAAAGGGTTCCGCGATGGGCCTGGATGATGGTGCGGCACACCGTCAGGCCCAGTCCCATGCCTTCGCGCTTGGTCGAGACGAAGGCCTCGAAGATCCGTTCGAGATCCTCTTCGGGAATGCCCCGGCCGACGTCGCTGACATCGATGCGGATGCCGTCCGGCGCGCGGCCGGTGCATATCGCCAGCGCGCGCCCGCCATGCAGGTCGCCCATCGCGTCGCAGGCATTGATCACCACGTTCAACAGCACCTGCTGCAGCTGCACCGGGTCGCCATTCACCGCCGGCAGCCCAGGCGCCAGGTCCAGCGAGACCGACACGCTGCGGTTGAGCAGGTCGTTGCTGACCATGCGGATCACGTCCTGCACGACATCGTTGATCTGCAGCGCCTGGTGGTCGACGGGGTCCTTGCGCAGCATCGCGCGCAGTCGCCGGATCACTTCTCCGGCGCGCTTGTCGTTCTCGACGATCTGCACCAGGCTTTCCCGTACTTCGACGAGGTCCGGGGTTTCGCGGTCGAGGAACCGCAACGCCGCCTGCGCGTTGCTCAGCACCGCGGTCAGCGGCTGGTTGAGTTCATGCGCAAGCGAGCCTGACATCTCGCCCAGCAGGGTGATGCGCGACAGGTGGGCCAGTTCGCTGCGTTGCAGCGCAAGCTCCTTCTCGTAACGCAGGCGTTCGCTGATGTCGATGATCGATGCCAGCGAGTACAGGTCGTCGGCAATGCGGATCGGGTTGAGTGCGACCTCGATCGGGACGCGGCCGCCATCCTTGTGGCATCCGGACAGGTCGCGGGCGATCACCGGCTTGTCGCCCGGCGTGCGGATAGGTTCGCGCGAACGCTGTGGCCGCGCCAGCGACGGCACCAGCGTGTCGATGTCCAGGTCGAGGAGTTCCGCATTGCTGTAACCGAACACGCGCTCGGCCTGGGTATTGGCCAGGGCGATGGCGCCGTTGCCGTCGATCATCAGAATCGCGGTGGGCGAGTACTCCACCACCAGGCGGAAGCGCTCTTCCGCCTGTCGCTGGCGAGTGATGTCGAGCACCACGCCGCGCAGCAGCGACGGAGAACCGGCGGGCGTGGGTTCGACCCGACCGGTGGCGGCCAGCCAGCGCAGACTGCCATCGGGCTGCGACATCCGGAACTCGCACTGGAAGTTGCCGGTGCGTTGGAGCGCTTCGTCGCGCGCACGCGCCACGATCTCGCGATCGAGTGGTGACACGCGCGCCAGGAAAGAGTCGGCGTCGATGCGGCCTTCCCCCTCCACGCCGAGCAGGGCGCTGCCGGCTTCCGTGAGCCAGGCCTTGCGCTCGTCGACATGCCAGTTCCACAAACCGATGCCCACTGCATCGGCGGTGAAGCGGAATCGCTGTTCGCTGCCGCGCAGGCTGGATTCGGTTTCCCGCAGCTGCTTCTCCAGCATCGCGGCACGGATCACGCTGCCGCCAAGCTCGTAGCTCATCACCAGCAGGACGGCGAGGAACGGCAGGTTCAGTCCCAGTGGCGCCTGGAGCCAGCCGAAGGCCACCAACATCGACCAGCCACTGGTCAGCACGACGAACGCGATCATGCTGCCGCAGACCAGCAGCACCCGGCGCCGTTCGTCGCGATCGCGCGTGCGTCGCCAGACCGCCATGATCGTGTCGACCAGGAACAGCACCAGCAGCAGATCTGCGATCTGTGCGAACAGCACCCACGGGCTGGCGGTTCCGATGGGCGTGGCCACCATCACGCCGCCCCACAGCTCGATTGGCTGCAACTCGGTGATCTGCCGGAATCGCAGGCTGCCGCCGGAGAGGAGGCCGGGCAGGGTGATGGCGACGCGCAGCGCGCACGCGGTCCAGCCGATCCAGGCGCGCCCGGCGCGGAAATGCAGCAGCACGAAACCGACCAGCGCGATCGCCAGGATGGCGACCGGCAGGTGCCCCCAGCGCAGCAGCGCGGCGTACTGCTGCGGCGTCTGCGCGCGCATCAGCAACAGCTCGAAGATCGCCAGCATGCTGACCGCGCCGGCGGCCAGCGTGAACATCAGCAGGGCAGGCTGGTTGCGCTGCCTCAGCCAGATCAGCAAGTGGAGAAGCCCCAGTGCCAGGCTTACGCCGCCCAGCGCGGGCCAGATGATATCGACCCAGGTCATGGCCGGCATCCGTCGCACGCATGCATCGTGCGAACAGGCGCGCAGGAAACGCGGGACGAGCCATCCTTCGCCGAAGCCGTGCCTATCGCGGCTTGCCGTCCAGCACCCACTGGATGGCGTCGAGCAGTGCCTGGTCGTCGACCGGCTTGCGCAGGAACATGCGCGCGCCCAGCGCGCGTGCCCAGGCTCGCGTCTCCTCGTCGTCGCGTGCCGACACGGTGATCACCGGCAGCCCGACATGGCGCTGGTTGAGCTGCGCCTGCACGTCGGGACCGGTCAGGCTGGGCATGGTGATGTCGAGCAGCACGCAGGCGTTCGGACCATCCTCGACCTCGGCGAGGAACCGCTCCGATGATTCGTAGGCGCGCGGCTCGAGTCCCGCGGCCCGGAGCAGCCGCGCGAAGCCGGCCCGGACGGCATCGTCGTCGTCGACGATGTAGACCACCGCGGATTTCGACACCCTGGCCACTGGCCGGCCTCCCGTTGTTGTCCAGGGCGATGCCGGCGGCCAATCGCAACCGGGCTTCGTCAACGGGCGGCTGTTGCATTTCCCGCCCGCGCCCACGTTGAGCCGAAGCGGGTTGGAAAGGTATGGGACCTTGATCCCATCCCGCCGCAGTCTTGGCTGGCGGACAGGGGGCCTGCGCCGTGCGTGGACCAGCCACCTAGACGGTGCTCTCCAGCTGGTCGCACAGGTGCACCAGTTCGGCGACCGAACGTACCTCCATCTTGGCCATCACCCGGCCGCGATGGACCTTCACCGTCTTTTCCGCGATGCCCAGGTCGGCAGCGATCTGCTTGTTGAGGCGACCGACGATCACGTGGTCCATGACCTGCCGTTCGCGCGCGGACAGTCGCTGCATCCGCAGATGGATACTGTCGGCAAGGTCGTGGCGGGCCCGGTCCATGCAATGCCTTGCGATCGCGTCGGAAATGGCCTGCAGCAGGACGTCGGCATCGGCGGGCTTGAGCAGCACGTCCGCCGCGCCGTATTTCATCGCCTGTACGCTGGTCGGGACATCGCAGTTTCCGGACAGGTAGATCACCGGCAGCGACACGTGGTGCTCGCGCATCCAGTCGTGCAGTTCCGGGCCGCTCATGCCGGGCATGCGCACGTCGAGCACGACGCAGCCGATCCTGACCTGGCTGTTGCTGGCTAGGAAGTCCTCCGCGGAGGCGAACACCTCGGCTTTCCATCCCGCCGAACGCAGCAGCCGGCCGACGGCATCACGGACGTCGGCGTCGTCATCGATCAGCAATACCGTCGCATCGGCATTCACGGGCTTCTCCCTGCTGGCCGCACCCCGGCCAACGGCCACGCCGTTCGGTAAAACGTCATGACGGCGATAGACCGGCCACCGGACTACATGCGTCCAGGGACCCGATCACCACCGCTCTCGTGTCCGGCGTCGGCGGATCGGCCGACGCCATGGGATCAAAGTCCAATTACGGCAACGCCGCATCGGCTCTAGTTTAGCCCGCAAACTTGGAGTAGGAGCCATGGCCGTGATGATCGCGAAGCAAGCTTCTCCCGTTTGCCGGGCATCTGCAGCCAACGCGCCGACCGGAACGCCCGGGTGCGGTCGCGCCGCACCGCTGGAGGCGACATGAGTGCGGTCCAGCCAGGCGACCCGGCGCTGCCGGAAGCACTGGCGCGTTCGATCGAAGGCAAGGACAGCGGCACGGCCTCGACGCTGCTGTCCACGCACCGTACGCGGCTGTCGATCAAGCGGACCGGCCTGTCCGACCTGCGCTCGCATCTGTCCAACGAGCGCACGCACCTGTCCTACCTGCGCACCGCGATCTCGCTGATCGGATTCGGCATCACCATCAACCGTTTCAGTGTGTTCCTGCAGGAGAAAGGCAAGCTGGTGCCGGGTCATGCCGAACCGACGCTGCGCAGTTCCGAACACGCCGGGGCGGGCATGGTGGTGATCGGCATCCTGCTGGTCATGTGGTCGCTGTACCGCTACTGGCATGTCAATCACGACATCGAGACGGCGCAATTCAGGCCGTTGCACCGTGCCGTGATCATCTACACCGCGCTTCTGATATTCGCCGGCGGAGCCACGTCCGCGTGGCTGTTCCTGCAGTGGTAGTTCCGGAGAACTTCATTGGATGACATCTGGATGCGTTTCGTCGAGAACATGGACGGCCGTGTCAGCGGGCCGATGAAATTCAGGCTGCTGCTGCAGCCGATCATGGCGATCGCGTTCGCGATCCGTTCCGGACTGGCCGATGCCAGCGCAGGCAAGGCGCCGTACTTCTGGGCGCTGCTGAGCGATCCGGCGCACCGGCGCGAGATGTTGCGGGACGGCTGGAAGAGCATCGGCAAGGTGTTCGTCCTCGCACTGGCGCTGGATGCCGCCTACCAGTTCATGGTCATGCGCTTCGTCTATCCGGGCGAAGCCATCGTGGTCGCCCTGGCCCTGGCGATCGTGCCCTACCTGCTCGTCCGCGGCCTGGTTACGCGCCTGGCGCGCGGCCATTGATGGCGTCGCGACAAGCTAAGGTCCGTTGTTCCCTGTTCCCACGATCCACAGGCGTAGGAGTCCAGACATGAGTACCATCGACAAGCATCATCGTGCCCACCTGCCACTGTCGAACGCGATCCGCATGGGCTTGGTGACCTACGACGCCAAGGATCCGGACACCCGTTTCCCCGTGATCGAACAGCTGCGCCCGCCCAAGGGTGCGCCGAACATCCTCGTAGTGCTGATCGACGACGCCGGCTTCGGCGCATGCAGCGCGTTCGGCGGTCCCTGCCAGACGCCGAATGCGGAGCGACTGGCCGCAGGCGGCCTGCGATACAACCGTTTCCATACCACTGCGCTGTGTTCACCGACGCGCCAGGCGCTGCTGACCGGGCGCAACCACCATTCCGCCGGCATGGGCGGCATCACCGAGATCGCCAGCGGTTCGCCCGGCTACTGTTCGGTGTTGCCGAACACGATGTCGCCGATCGCGCGCACGCTCAAGCTCAACGGCTATGCCACCGCGCAGTTCGGCAAATGCCATGAAGTGCCGGTCTGGGAGACGAGCCCGGCCGGCCCGTTCGACGCCTGGCCGACTGGTGGCGGCGGCTTTGAATACTTCTACGGTTTCATCGGCGGTGAAGCCCATCAGTGGTATCCGTCGCTGTACGAAGGCACCACCCCGATCGAGGTGAAGAAAACGCCGGAAGAGGGCTACCACCTCATGGAGGACATGACCGACAAGGCCATCGGCTGGATCGGCCAGCAGAAGGCGCTGATCCCCGACAAACCGTTTTTCGTCTACTTCGCACCCGGCGCGACCCATGCGCCGCACCACGTGCCGAAGGAATGGGCGGACAAGTACAAGGGCAAGTTCGATCACGGCTGGGACAAACTCCGCGAGGAAACCTTCGCGCGCCAGAAGAAGCTCGGCGTGATTCCCGAGGATTGCCAGCTCACTGCGCGTCACAAGGAAATCCCGGCCTGGGACGACATGCCCGAGGCACTGAAGCCGGTGCTGCGCCGGCAGATGGAGGTCTATGCCGGATTCATGGAATACGCGGACCACCACGTCGGCCGGCTGCTCGACAACCTGGAACAGCTCGACCTGCTCGAGGACACCCTGGTCTATTACATCCTCGGCGACAACGGTGCGTCTGCGGAAGGCACGCTCAACGGCACCTTCAACGAGATGATCAACTTCAACGGCGCTGCCGCGCTGGAAACGCCCGAATTCCTGATGGAGCGGCTCGACAGGCTCGGTGGCCCGGATTCCTACAACCACTATGCGGTCGGCTGGGCGCATGCGATGAACACGCCGTACCAGTGGACCAAGCAGGTCGCTTCGCACTGGGGCGGGACGCGCAATCCCGCGATCGTGCACTGGCCCAAGGGCATCAAGGCCAAGGGCGAGCAACGCACCCAGTTCCATCACGTGATCGACGTCGCGCCGACGCTGCTGGAAGCGGCGGGACTGCCCGAGCCGGTCACGGTCAACGGCATCGCCCAGCACCCGATCGAGGGCGTCAGCATGCTGTACTCGTTCAATGACGCCAAGGCAGACGAGCGGCACGAGACCCAGTATTTCGAGATGTTCGGCAACCGCGGCATCTACCACAGGGGCTGGACGGCGGTGACGCGGCACAAGACGCCGTGGGTGCTGGTCGGCGAGAAGACGCCCGCATTCGACGACGATGTCTGGGAGCTCTACGACACCAGCAAGGACTGGACCCAGGCCAACAACCTGGCCAAGCAGATGCCGGATAAGTTGCACGACCTGCAGCGGCTGTGGCTGATCGAAGCAGTCCGCTACAACGTGCTACCGCTGGACGACCGGGTCGCCGAGCGCATCAATCCCGACCTTGCCGGCCGGCCCGTGCTGATCCGCGGCAACACGCAGCTGCTGTTCGGCGGCATGGGCCGGCTGTCGGAGAATTCGGTCGTCAGCATCAAGAACAAGTCGCATTCGGTCAGCGCCGAAATCGACGTGCCCAAGGCCGGCGCCGAGGGGGTGATCATCGCCCAGGGCGGCAACATCGGCGGCTGGAGCCTCTATGCCAAGGGCGGCAGGCTCAAGTACTGCTACAACCTGCTGGGCGTGGATTACACCTACGTCGAGGCCGACAGCGCGCTGTCGCCAGGCAGGCACCAGGTACGGATGGAATTCGCCTACGACGGTGGCGGCCTCGGCAAGGGCGGTACGGTGTCGTTGTTCGTCGACGGCAAGAAGGTCGGCGAAGGCAAGGTATCGGTGACGGCGGCGATGGTCTTCTCGGCCGACGACGGTTGCGATGTCGGCCAGGACACCGGATCGCCGGTGTCCGAGGATTACGGTCCGCGCGGAAACGAGTTCAACGGCCAGGTCAGGGGCGTGCAGATCGCCATCGACGACGCTGCGGAAAATGCGCAACACCTCGTCGACCCGGAACAGGCGGTACGCATCGCGATGGCGCGGCAGTAGTATCAGGCCCTGGTGTGGCCTGGTCGAAAAGGCCGTTTCCACCGTCCACGTGGCGGAAGCGGTCAGCGTCACGCGCACACCACAGTCGACGTGCTCATCCCTGAGGAGGCAGCCATGAACCCGATCCTGCGACACGCGATGTTGGGCACCGCGGCATTGTGCGCCGCGGCAATGTCATCTCCCGCCCAGGCCGACGAAGACTGGGAGTGGATGGTGGCGCCTTATGGCTGGGCCGCGGGCATCGATACCGATTTGCGGACGCGACATCCTCCGCTGATCGAAGTCAGCACCGAGACCGATTTCGGCGGCATCATCGACAAGATCGATTCGGCCTTCCAGATCCATATCGAAGGGCAGGGCGAACATTTTGGCGTGTTCACCGACTTCACCCTGCTCGGCCTGGCCGATCAGCATGATCGCCCTCGGTTCCATACCGAGTCGGACCTGGATACGCGGCTGTTCGAGCTTGCCGCCACCTGGAGCCCGGACAACGCGCGCATGCAAGGCCTGGATGTGTTCGCCGGGCTGCGTTACATCGACGTCGACCTGACGGTCAAATTCGTTCCGGCGAATCCGGTGTTCCCTGGCAGGACGCTGGACAACAGCAAGTCGTTCAGCGACTTCATGCTCGGTGCACGCTACACCTGGGCGCTGTCGGAACGCTGGAAGCTGACGTTGCGTGGCGACGGTTCCTTCGGCGACACCGAAGGAACATGGAATGCCAGTGCCGTGGCGCAGTATCGGATGAAGCGCGGCGCGTGGCTGTTCGGCTACCGCCATCTGTCGGTCGGACTGGAAACACGCAGCAGCACGACCGACATCATCATGAGCGGTCCGATGGTGGGCTACGGTTTCATTTTCTGACGCGTCGATCTCCGCTCCGTCCATGCAGGAGAAAGGCATGCGCAACTTCATCCGCTTCATGACGGTGATCGTCTTGCTGACCACCGCGAGCATGGTCTGGGCGCAGAAGCCCATCGCCTATCCGTCCAAGGGTCAGGATGCGCAACAGCAGACCACCGACGACGCGCAATGCCTGGGCTGGTCGAAGCAGCAGACCGGCATCGATCCGGCTGCGATCGCTGCCGCACCCGCGCCATCCACGGGCCCGCAGGGCGAACGCGTGCGCGGGGCGCTGCGTGGCGCCGCCGGCGGCGCGGTGATCGGCGAGATCGTCGATGACGATGCCGGCAAGGGCGCCGGCGTCGGCGCCGCGGCCGGCGTGCTCGCCGGCGGGGCACGCGCGCGACGCAACCACGCGGCGCAGGCGCAGCAGGCACAGGCATCGAAATCGCAGGCGCTGGCGACCTACTACGAGGCCTATGGCGCCTGCATGCAGGGGCGCGGCTACAGCGTCAAGTAATCCATCCGGAAGAGGCTGGGATCGCGAACCCACCACTGCATCACGCAGCGCTGCATTCCATGGTTCATCGACGGACTTCGCAGCAAGGTCTGCACGGCGCTCTATTGCGGTCGCGAGCCGTCAAGCCTGTGCCCAAAACAAAACAGCGCATCACACCGCAGGGTGCGACACGCTGTTCTGGCTGAGGTGGTGGAGCGGAGGGGGATCGAACCCCTGACCTCCACGATGCGAACGTGGCGCTCTCCCAGCTGAGCTACCGCCCCACAGCCGGATGAATTCTAGCGGCAGCGTTGCGAGGACGCCAGTCGTCGGTTGCGGCATGGGGTGACCAAGGTGCAGATGGGAGCCAACGCGGCCGGATCGCCAGTGCGAACGCATTCGGCCGACCACTTGACTTACTGTGTATGGCACAGTAATGTGCGGCGCATGGGTGACTTGGACGCTTTCGGAAAACTGGAGCTCGAGCTGCGGCGCGGGGTGTTGGTGCTGGCCGCGCTCTCGCAGTTGCGCGCGCCGCGCTACGGGTACGAGTTGCGGCAGGCCCTGGCGGAGAAGGGCATGCCCATCGAAGAGGGCACGCTGTATCCGTTGCTGCGCCGCCTGGAAACGCAGGGCCTGCTGAAAAGCGAGTGGAAGATCGAGGACGGGCCGCCGCGGCGCTACTACGTGCTGAATGCGGATGGCCGGAAACTGCTCAGGAAGCTCACCGAGTCCTGGCAGGGCATGAACGAGGCGATGGCTCAACTCCTGGAAGGGGACTGATAATGAACGCGAACGACCTGGTCGAGTCCTACGTCAACGACGTGGCGGTCCAGTTGCCCCGCAGGCAGCGCAATGACGTGGCGTTCGAGTTGCGTGCCCTGATCGACGAAGGCCTGCAGGAACAAGCCGAAGTGGCCGGGCGCACGGTCGATGCCGCCATGGCGATCGAGTTTCTGGAAGCCTTCGGTCGACCCGCGGACGTGGCGGCGCGTTATCGTCCGGAGCTGACTGTCATCGATCCCGCGGATGGACGCGCGTTCCTGCGCTGGACCGTCATCGGCCTGGCCATCATCTGGAGCCTCGGGCTGCTGCAGGTATTCCTGCAGCCGGGCGATGCCGGCGGATTCCTCGGAAAGCTCGGCCAATGGTGGGTGGGTACGGTGGTGGGTTCGCTGTGGTGGCCGGGCATGCTGGTCGTCGGATTCGGCTTGGCGACCTGGACGCGTCGTCGATGGCCGCAGACTTCGGCGTGGAAGCCGCGTGCCGGCGATCGCGTGCAGGGCGGGCGCGTGGCCATGTCGATGGCACTGGTCGGCATACTGTGCGGCTTGTACGTGCTGGTCGAACCGCGCTGGGTGCTGGATTTCTTCTGGGGCGGGCGTGCGGCGCCTGCGGCCTACGAGGCGCTGACGTACACCGAGGCGTTTCGCCAGAGCCCGGCGACGTGGTTGCTCCTGCTGCTGATGCTGCTGTACATCCCGATTTTCGCCACGGTGATCGTGAGTGGCCGCTGGTCGGCCACGATGCGGCGCGTCGAAGATGTGCAGGGCGTGGCGATCTGCGCGGTCCTGGTCTGGATCGTGCTGGATGGGCCGGTATTCATGGCGCCGGCCAGCGATCGAACGACCAAGTTCCTGCTGGCGCTGATCGTCGCCTTCACGCTGATCGGCTGGGGTGTTCGCCTGTACCGGAGCGTCCGGCCAGCACCTGCGCCGGGCCGATAAGTTTCGCTCCGGGGGCTCAGCCCGGGCGGGGACGAGGCGCGTCGACGGTCTCGATGTGGATGTGCAGGGAGCCGGGTTCGTCGGCCGGCGCGTCCTTGGCGACCACGCTGGTGGCGGTCAGGTCGGCGGTGACATTGCCCAGGGTGGCGAATACATCCGGGATCGTATCCACTGCCAGCAGGATGCCGAGTGGCTCCACCGGCAGGCCCATCGACTGCACCACCGGCATGTTGGTGGCCATGAAACTGACCTGGCCGGGCAGGCCGACCGAGCCGAGGCTGATCACCACGGCCAGTGCCGCGCCGGCAACCACGTGCGCGGCGGAGACGTCGATGCCATAGATCCAGGCGACGAAGGCAGCCACGCCGATGTACTGGATCGGGCTGGTGATGCGGAACAACGACACCGCCATCGGCAGCACCAGCGAGGTGACCGACAGCGGATAGCCCAGCCGGGTGCGCGCGCTTTCGATCATGGCCGGCAATGAAGCCAGCGACGACTGCGTGCTCGCGGCGACCACCTGTGCCGGCAGGATGGCGACGGCGAAACGACGGATCGGCGAGGCACCGAAGAACCCCGCCACCAGGTACAGCATCAGGGTCACCGAGAGGTACAGCACGCACTGCAGGGCGATGTAGTAACCCAGTGCGCTGAGCATGCCGGCGCCGACCCGCGCGCACACCGCGAACACCAGCGCGAACACGCCCAGCGGCGCCGCCCACAGCACCCAGCGAACGATCACGATCATGGTGTCGGAAATGGTCTGCAGAAAGTCGACCATGCGCGTACGGCGCTCCGGGTCGATGCGGGTCAGGGCGAAACCGAAGAACAGCGCGAATACCACCAGCGGCAGCATCGCGCTCTGCGCGGCAGCGTCGATGGCGTTGGCCGGAATGATCGACCCGAACCAGTCCGCCAGGGTGGTCGGCGTCGTCTGTTCGACCGGCGTGGTGGCGTCGCGCAGCCTGTGCACCAGTGCGTCGTCGCGCGGCAGCAACGACAGCAGCATCGGCGCCACCAGTGCGGCGAAGGCCGCCGCCGCGCTCAGCAGCATCACGAACACGATCATCGCCTTGCGCGCGGTGCGGCCGGAGGCCGCGGCATTGCTGGCGGTGTTGACGCCGATCACGACGAGCGCCACCACCAACGGCACCACGGTCATCTGCAATGCGCTCAGCCACAGGCGTCCGATCGGCTGCACGGCGTTGGCGGACATGGTCGCAGTGGCGGGATCCCACATCGCCAGCAGCAGTCCGCCGATGGCGCCTGCGATCAGGGCCAGCAACACGCGAGTGGTCAACGACATGCAGTACGTCCTCTATCGATGTTGGTGTAGGAGCGCACCTGGGCGCGACCGCTCTTGCGAAAGAGAGCGGTCGCGCCCAGGTGCGCTCCTAAAAGGGCAGGTGCCATGGTGCCTTCAGTCGTGCGTGTTCGGACTCCGGCAACAGCACGAACACCGCCTTCGAGTCGGGCCGCAGCCAGCCGTACAGGCGTTGCATCGCCGGCTCGGCCATCGCGGTGCAGCCTGCGGTGGTCTCGCCAGGCGCCTTCCACAGGTGCGCGAAGATGCAGCTGCCGGCGCCGGGTTTGCCGTCGACATTGTGTTCGATCACGAAGCCGAGCTTGTAGCGCTGGTCGCCGGGTGTGCGCAGGTCCAGCCGCATCGGTTCGGTGGAGCCGGCGACTGCCGCCGCGCCGACTTCCCTGGCATCGACGATGCGGTTGTACAAGGGCGAGCCGACGACATCCATGCAATAGCTGGATGCGTGCATCGCCGCATAGGGCAGGGCGGTATCGGCGGATTCGGCATAACCGAACGCGCTGCCGATCCGGAACACGCCGGCCGGCGCGCGGCCATCGCCTTCGCGCTTCTGTGGGCCCTTGTCCTGCGCAGGATGCAGGCCCAGGCCCCATGCCGAACCTGCGCGCCCGACCGTGACAGGCGTGGCGGCGCCCACTTCGCGCCAACCGTCGCCATCACGGGCGTAGGTGCGCAGCGTGGCGTCAGTAGCGCTCCAGTCGGCCGTCGTGACCAGCACCAGTTGCTGCGCATCCGACCAGGGCAATGGATCCTTTGCGATGTGCTGCGTGCAGGCGCCGACGAATAGCGCCGTGGAAGCGATCAGCACCATTGCGGCCACGCGCAACCGTTTCGCCAGTGATGCGGTGCGATACCTTGCTGCGGAAGAGGCGTTCATGGTTCGAGCATAAGCTGGATGCGCTCGCGATTGGCTTCCAGCCGCGCCATCCGTTCGCCGCCTTCGCACAGCAGCACGAAGATCAGATCCAGCAGGTGCTGCAGCGCCGACTGGTACAGCAACGGCTCGATGTGCGCGCGATCGTCGTGCGCGGATACCAGCAGCGAGGCGTCCGCGTGGGCGCGTAGCGGGTTGGCGGTGTAGCGGGTGACCGAGATCACCTTGCCCTTGCGCTCGTGGAACTGGCGGCTGATCTGGCTCAACGCGACCTGGCCACCGTGCTCGGAAAACACCAGTAGCACATCGCCGGTGCCTGCGGCCGAGACGCTGGTCGCCATCAGCACCGGATCGAAGTGATGCACGGTCAGGATGCCGAGCAGCGACAGCTTGAGTGCGAACGCACGCGCCAGCACGCCGTCGCCGTCGAGTCCGATCACGAATACCCGGCCTGCGCCGCCTATGGCGGCGGCGATCGCGTCGATCCGCTCCGGCGGATTGATCAGCCGGGTTTCCTCTTCCGCACGCGCTTTTTGCCGCCACAGGTCCTCGGCGAGCGCGGCATGCGGATCGTCGGCCAGCGCCAGCACGCGCCCGGCTTCATCCTGGCCGGTGTTGCGCGCGATCGCTTCGCCGACCGAATACTTCAGGTCCGGATAGCCCTTGAATCCCAGCTTCTGGCTGAACTTGACCACGCTGGACTGGCTGATGCCCAGCGCGCTGGCCAGCTGCTGCGACGAGTAGTCGCGCAGCAGGTGTGCGTTTTCGAGTATGAAGTCGGCGATGCGGCGTTCGATCGCCGACATCTGGTCGCGTTCGGAGCGGATTTTCAGCAGGGGCGCCATCGTCGAGGCCTCCGCCTGTTCAGACCCGGATCGGTTCCAGTCCGCGGATCTCGCGGATGCCAAGCCCCGGCGCATCGGTGATCGAGATCTCGGACTCGTTGAAGATCACGCCGCCGTCGACCGGATTGAACTGGCTCAGTGACGGGCCATCCAGGTCGACCTTGGTGATGACATTGGACTTGGCCACCGCCACGTGCACCGCGGCGGCGACGCTGATGCTGGTCTCCAGCATGCAGCCGATCATGCATTCCACGCCGTACAGCGCGGCAATGTCGGCGATGCGGATGGCATTGGAGATGCCGCCGGTTTTCATCAGCTTGATGTTGATGATGTCGGCGGCGCGCAGCTTGATCAGTTCGACCACTTCCATCGGTCCGAACACGCTTTCGTCGGCCATCACCGGCGTATGCACGCGATCGGTGACGTACTTCAGGCCATCGATATCCTGTGCCTTTACCGGCTGTTCGAGCAGTTCCAGCAGCACGCCGGCGTCTTCCAGCGTATGCATGGCGTAGACCGCCTGCTTGGCGGTCCAGCCCTGGTTGGCGTCCAGGCGCAGCAGCGCGCGGCCTTCGACCGCGGCGTAGATTGCCTTGATCCGCTCGATGTCGACGCCGATGTCCTTGCCGACCTTGATCTTCAGCGATTCGAAGCCGCGATCCACCGCCGACAGCGAGTCGGCGACCATCTTGTCGATATGGTCGACGCTGATGGTGATGTCGGTGGTGATCACCGGTTCGCCACCGCCCAACACCTTGTACAGCGGTGCGTTGTACAGCTGGCCGAACAGGTCGTAGACCGCGATCTCGACCGCAGCCTTGGCGCTGGTGTTCTTTTCCAGTGCGGTCTGGATCAGCTGGGTGATGCGGTTGAGGTTGGCGATGTCCTGGCCGATCAGGCGCGGCGCGATGAACTTGTCGATGGCCTCCACGATAGAGCCGTGGGTATCGCCGGTGATCACTGCCGTCGCTGGCGCTTCGCCATAGCCGACGTTGCCACTGTCGGTGCGGATGATGACTACGACGTCCTCGATCATTTCGACCGTGCGCAACGCGGTCTTGAAAGGCGTCTTGAGCGGAACCCGCAGCATGCCGAACTCGATGTGGGTGATCTTCATGTGTTGGCTGGAATCTCGTGGGATGGACGCGCGGCTTGCGCCGCCAAGGTGTTCGTAATCGACGTGAGAGATTCGAAAGGCCCGCTCACGGACGGATGCGCTGGATGTTGGTGATGCGGTCGACGTAGGTCTGCTCGTCGTTGAACAGCAGCGTCGACAAGGGCGTCACCGAGACGCTGTTGAGCTTGCCCTCGACCCTGCGGCCGTCGCTGCCGCGCCAGGCGCCGCCGCTGGTGTCGTGGATGACGTATGGCATGCCCTTGTCGTGGCCGATCACCATCATCACGTGGCCCGGGATATAGACGAGGTCGCCGACCTGCAGGTCGCGCATCGCCTGCTGCCGCTTTTCGGCACCGTCCGATTCGCTGAAAGCGATGCGGTTGAACGCCGGGCTCACTGCCTGGTCGCTGGTGTTGCGCGGTAGCGTGATGCCGAAACTGCGATATACCTCGGACACGAAGCCGCTGCAGTCGCGCGCGTTGTAGGAATGGCCCCAGCCATAACGCTCGCCGAGGAACTTGAAGCTCTGGCGCAGCAGGTGGGCGCGGTCCAGCGGCAGGTAGTCGCCGCTGACGTCCGCGGTGCTGGGTAACAACGCGGGCGTGAAATCCAGCTTGCCGTCCTTGCCGCGGATCGGAAGTTCGATCACGTGCGAGGCGAAATGATGCTGGCCGTTGACCGGCTGGTCCGCCGGCCAGTCGCGCAGCAGCGGCACGCGTATGCCCATGTCCAGCTGCAGGTCGGACACCTGCGGCTGCTCGGGCGTGTACACGGTGCGCGCCGTGGCACCGGTCACCACCAGGTAAGGCGTCTTGCGCGTGTAATCGAACACAGCCTGCCGGTCGCCTTCCGCGACGCGATCCTTTTCCAGCCACGCGGCATAGCGCGGGCTGACCACGAACCACCATTTGCCGTCGCGGCTTTCGTGAGCGATGACCACCGGCGTGCCGGGGAACAGCGCGCTTTCCTGGAAACGGTCGATGTCGGTATCGCCGAGGCGGCTGAATACGCGCAGGCGGGTCGGAAACGTGCGCAGGTCGGCGCGATGCGTGACCAGACCGTATCGTGTGGCCTGCGAGGCCGGAACGGACGACAGAGCCAGGTTGCGGATCAACGCGTCGATGGCGTTCGCCGGCACCGGGCGGCCCTGCACGTCGTACAGCGTGCGGCTCGGACGTTTCGACAGATTGCCAATCCAGGTCTTGATCTGCGTGCCATCGAGTGTCGCCGGCAGCGCGGCCACGTCGCGCACCGAATCGTCGGTCTGCAGCAGGCGTGCGTTCTGGGCGGCGATCGCCGCGCGATCGAGTACGACCCGGTCGGCCTGCTGCTGGCGACGTATCCAGAATTCCGGATCGAGGTGCGCACTGTCGATGCCGGGTACGCCACGGGTGTCGGTCGCCAGCGGCGGTACCGGCTGCGAGGCGGGAACCGGTGCGGTGGCGCAGGCTGCGAGCAGCGACAGGGCGCCGGCGAACAGGATGTGTCGGATGGTCACGGCGCCATGTTCCTGCGGACGAAAGACGAACTACACATTGCGATGAACACATCGCAGGCTGACGACCATCCGGCGGCGACCACCGGCTGTGGAGCACGAACGGGCTGCTGCATCGATTTTTTCCCCTACGAGACGGCGTGTTGCTCGGCTGTTTTTGGTGCGCTGCAGAATACGTATTTCTTATAGCATAGATCAAAAGAATAAATTATTGACGCTGGGCGCGGACGCATGTTACACATCCGTTACGGGGCTATCGAGGGGGCCGTACGTTGGGCAGTTTGCGACCAGTGGAAAAAAACCGTTCACGGCCGCGCCTTCGCGCGAAATGGCTTGCGGCGGTAGTGCTGGCCGCAGCCGTCATGGTGGCGTTCGCCGCTACGCCTTCCGCCACGGCCGATGCCGAAGCGGAAGTGATTGCCCTGATCGATGCCGGCCATTTCCAGCAGGCCGAGGCACGCATCACCCAGGCGCTGACCGATTCCAGTCTCGATCCGCCGGCGCGCGACGCGCTCGGCTTCCAGCGCGAACGCATGCGCCGCATCCTGCTGGACCTCACCCTGAGCCGCGACGATGTCGAGCAGCGCGTCCGCAAGCAGATTCCCGACCTGAAGGAAGACGAGTTCGCGAAGTGGGACGCGGCAGGGCTGTTCGAGCACCAGGTCATCGACGGCAAGCGGCTGTACTTCAACCGCTCGCCGTCCAATCTGTTCCGGCTCAGCGACGAGGCGCTGGCACGTCGCGACCCCAAGCTGCCGCCACTCAGCGATGGCCAGATGTCGACGCTCAACGCCCACCATCGCGAGGTGCGCGACCAGGCCATCGCACTAGGCAAGAGCAGCGTCGCGCCGCGCCGCATCCGCGTGACCCAGGGCATCACGGTGAACGCCGATGCGGTGCCCGCGGGCGAAACGGTGCGCGCGTGGATTCCGTTCCCGCGCGCACGCCCCGGCCAGCAGGAAGACATCCGCTTCATCGAAAGCACGCCGGGCAACCACCAGATCGCTCCGGAGTCCACGCTGCAACGCACCGTCTATCTGGAAAAGCCTGCGCAGCCCGGACAGCCCACACAGTTCTCGATCACCTACGAAGTCACCATCTACGGCCAGTACTTCGACATCGATCCGGACAAGGTCGTGCCGGTGGAGATCACGCCAGAGCTGGCGCCGTTCGTGGACGAACGCGCGCCGCACGTAGTGTTCAGCGACGACCTGCGGTTGTTCTCGGCCCAGGTGGTCGGCGACGAGAAGAATCCGTACCGCATCGCGCAGAAGCTGTTCGCCGCCGTCGACAAGGTGCCGTGGGCCGGAGCGCGCGAGTATTCGACGATCAGCAACATTCCCGAATACGTCAGGCGCAGCGGACATGGCGACTGTGGCCAGCAGACACTGCTGCTGATGACGTTGCTGCGCATGAACGGCATCCCTGCGCGCTGGCAGTCGGGCATGGTCTATTCCGACGGCGACTATTGGAACCTGCACGACTGGGGCTGGATGTACCTGGCGCCGTACGGCTGGGTGCCGATGGACGTGACCACCGGTCGCTTCGATCCGGCTTCCGGGCTGGAGTGGTTCTATCTCGGCGGCTTCGATGCCTATCGCATCGCCTTCAACGACGACTACAGCCGGGAGTTCGTGCCGGCAAAACAGCATTTCCGCTCCGAAACCGTCGATCTGCAACGCGGCGAAGTCGAGTGGAGCGGCGGCAACCTGTATTTCGACCAGTGGGATTACGACTTCAAGGTCAAGATCCTCCCGCTGGAGAAGGGACGCAAGAACAACTGACGCGGTATCGATCCACAACGTCAGCCATCCATAACGCATACATCCATAAAACATGGGGCAGGAGAGGGGCATGAACAGTCGCGCGTTGCGTAAGACCGTACTTTGCATGGCAATGGGGGCATGTCTGGCGACCTTGTCGCCCCTTGCACTCGCGCAGAGCGTCACAGGCGCGGTGGCCGGCCGTGCCGATGCCGGTGCGCAGGTCACGGTGACCAACACCGCGACCGGCTTGACCCGTACCGCGACGGCGGATGCCAACGGCAGCTTCCGTCTCAGCCAATTGCCGATCGGCCAATATCGCGTGCAGGTCAGTCGCGAAGGCCAGGCCGTGGGTGAGCCCGTGCCCGTGAGCGTCGGCGTGGGTGGCACGACCACGGTGAATCTGGGCGGCATCGGTGACCTCGATACGGTGACCGTGGTCGGCTCCCGCGTCATCAACCGCGTCGACGTCCGCTCCACCGAGACGGCGACCAATATCAATCGTCAGGAACTGGCGCGGCTGCCGGTCGACCAGAACCTGGCATCAGTGGCCCTGCTCGCCCCCGGAGTGGTTGCCACGGGAGCCACCTTCGGCGGCCTGACGTTCGGCGGATCGTCGGTGGCGGAGAACGCTGTTTACATCAATGGCCTCAACGTGACCGACCCGTACCTTCGCCAGGGTTATTCGTCGGTGCCATTTGCCTTCTACGAGGAATTCCAGGTCAAGACCGGTGGTTATTCGGCGGAATTCGGTCGCAGCACCGGTGGCGTCATCAATGCCGTGACACGCTCGGGCAGCAACGAATTCCACGCCGGTATTGGACTGACGTTCGAGCCGTCGGGATGGAAGTCCGCGAAGGAAGACCACTTCCACACCGATGGCACGGTGGACGAGCGGGATCGGACAAGCCGTGATGAAAGCTCGCTGTTCAAGACCAATCTGTGGGCATCCGGTCCCATCGTGAGGGACAGGCTGTTCTTCTTCGCGATGTACGAGATGCGCGACGGAGATTCCAGGGACATCGACACGACCGAAGCCTGGTTCACCGACAGCAACGACGATTTCTGGGGCACCAAACTGGATTGGAAGATCACCGACAATCACCTGCTGGAATTCCTGGCTTTCTCCGATGAGGCCGAGTCGGTCACCACCAACTACGGATACACCTGGGACACCGACACGCTGGGCAAGCTGGGTGGCGATTCCAACTCCGGTTCGGGCGGCGACAACTGGTCGCTCACCTACACGGGACATTTCACCGACAGTTTTTCCGCCAAGGCCATGTATGGCGTGAACGAGCGCAGCGCCCTCAGCAGTAGCCCCGGGGACGCCGCATGCAGCATCGTTTCCCGCGACAGCAGCTATACCGAACTGTTCGGCGACGCGACGGTGCAGGAAGGTTGTCATCCGACCAACAGCAGCATCAACAGCCGCTACGACAAGCGCGAAGCGGCGCGCCTCGATTTCGAGTGGACCCTGGGCGACCATTTCCTGCGCTTCGGCCTGGATCAGGAAGAGATGGATTCGGACAGTTCGAGGGTATATCCGGGCGATGGCGTGAGTTATACGGTGCTCGGCATACCCGCCGATGCGGACCCGGAGGATCGTGAGCTTCCCAACGGTGAAGACGTGCCCGTCGGCGTGACGGCCTACGTCGATGCGCGCCGATACATCACCGGTGCGCCAGTCTCGACCAAGGCGCAGGCCATCTACATCGAAGACAACTGGAGCGTCACCCCCAACCTGCTGCTGAGCCTGGGCGTGCGTGCGGACAAGTTCGAAAACACGCTCGCGTCGGGCGCGACCTTCGCCAAGGCCGATTTCAGCGACATGATCTCGCCGCGGCTTGGCTTCAGCTGGGACATGAAGGGTGACGGCACCACCAAACTGTTCGGCAACGCCGGCCGCTACTACATTCCGCTGACCAACAAGCTCACCGACTATTTCGGCGGCGGCACCACGGACGAACACACCTATTACGTGCTCGATGGCTGGACCCAGCAGACCGATCCTGTCACCGGCGCTACCTACCTCTTGCCTGACATTGGTTCGCAGATCGGCCCGGTCAATACCGAAGGCAACGCGCCTGCGCCCGATGACGTGCGCACTGCGGTGGCTCGTGACCTGAAGCAGGTGTTCCAGGACGAATACATCCTGGGCTTCCAGCAGGCGATCAACCAGGAATGGTCGTATGGTGTCAACGCCACCTACCGCGAGACGACCCGTGCGGTGGAAGACGTGCGCACCAACCACGTGGAAGGGTGTGACTGGTATTCCGGCGACTGGCCGATCCTCAATCCCGGCGAAAAGAACACCTTGTGGTGTCCGGATACCGAAAGCTGGGTCACCTTCGACAATTCGAAGGATGGCTACATCGCATCCGGCAGCGGCGCGGTCATGGGTTACAAAAAGCCCAAGCGCACTTACAAGGCGGTCGAATTCCAGCTCGATCGTGCCTGGGACGACAAGTGGGCATTCAATGCCAGTTACGTGTGGTCCAAGTCCGAGGGCAACATCGAAGGCCCGGTGAACTCGGATACGGGTTACGCCGACACCAACCTGGTGCAGTACTACGACCACCCCGCCGTCAATGAACGCCATGGCGTCCTGTTCAACGACCACCGTCACCAGTTCAAGCTGCGTGGCAGCTACAAGCTCAACGACATGTTCAGCTTCGGCGCCACGTTCTCCGCCATTTCGGGCGGCCCCATCACCGCGTTTGGCGTGCGCTGGCCCAACGACAACCGCAGCGCCGGCGGTCCGGGCGAGTTCAGCGGCGGCGGTTCGGGCTGGCTGTGCGTGTCGGGTTGTTCGGACTACACGACGCGGCAACTGGAGTACTCGCCGCGCGGCGCGTTCGGCCGACTGCCGTGGGTCAAGGATCTGGGCCTCAACGTGACCTTTACGCCGTTCGCGGACATCGACCTGAAGGCGCGTTTCTCCATCTACAACGTGCTCAACGACCAAGCGGTCGTCAATGTGCATTCCCGTTACGAAAGTACCCCCGGAACGCGTATGCCCTATTTCGGGCAGGGGACTGTGTGGCAGTCGCCGCGCTACATGCAGTTGCTGGTGACCTACAGTTTCTGAGTGCATGCGGAGTGACCTTGTATATCCCTTTGGCGGCCCTTCACCGGGCCGCCCTTTTTTTGCGGAAGTACAAGTAGATTCATGCGCAGCTGTGGTCTGCCACTGGCCAGTCGACGCACGCTGGTTTTGATTTTCCCTGAGTGGCCGCGAATGCGTGCTTCTTTCAACTACGCGCCGCGGCAGAATATGCGGCGGCGCCAGCGAGGTTTCCATCGCATGAAAAAACCGTGGTTCCAAGCGATTCTCGCCCTGCTGGCGATCGCCTCGCTGTCCGCGCATGCGGTCAAGCCCGTAGACGCCGATATCGATGCAGCCTTCGACGATGCCGTCGCTCGTTACGACCTGCCCGGCCTCGCCGTCGGCGTGGTGCGGGACGGCGAGATCGTCTATCTGCGTACCGCCGGTGAGCTCGCCGTGGGAAGTGGGAACGAGATCACGCCGGAGACCCTGTTCAAGATCGCCTCCAACAGCAAGGCGATGACGGCGGCGTTGCTGGCGCGGCTAGTAGATGCGGGAAAGCTGAAGTGGGACGATCCCGTCATCAAGCACCTACCCGGGTTCCGCATGTACGACCCTTGGGTCACGCGCGAGATACAGGTGCGCGACCTGCTGATCCACAACAGCGGCATGGGCGCCGGCGCGGGCGACCTGATGCTGTGGCCGTCACCGAACGCATTCACGCGTGATGACGTCATCGCGGGGCTGGCTCATCTCAAGCCGGTGTACAGCTTCCGCTCTCGCTATGCCTACGACAACACGCTGTACATCGTTGCCGGCGAGGTGGCGGCCGCGGTAGGCGGCGCGCCATACGAGGAACTGGTCCGTCGCGAGATCTTCGAGCCGCTGGCACTGACGCGTTGCCAGGTGGGCGAATGGCGGCGCGACGAAGTCGGCAATGTCGCGCAACCGCATTCGCAACGGGACGGCCGTAACGTGGTGGCCGGTGGCGATGGCGATGTGATCGAGGCGATCCCGATGGCGGCCGCCGGCGGGATCCGTTGCAGCCTCAATGACATGCTGACGTGGGCGAAGATGTGGCTGACGCCGGATCGCTTCGGCCTGGTCGACGGCAAGCCGTGGCTGTCGCAGGCGCAGCGCGATGCGGTGTGGTCGGCACAGATGACGATGCCGCTGTCGAAACGGATGCGCGACTGGGATGGCAGCCATTACTCGGCATATGGCTACGGCTGGCGCCTGGCCGACGTCGACGGCACGCAGAAGGTGTCGCATACCGGCACGCTGTCGGGCATGTACTCGGCACTGACCCTGTTGCCGGAAAAGAATATCGGCTTCGTGATCCTGATCAACGCCGATGCGGACGAGGCGCGCACGGTCCTGAACCAGACGCTGGTGAAGCACTTCACCGCGCCGGCACAGAAGCGGACGCTGGCGTATTACGCGCAACGGATCGCGGCAGAAGACAAGGACGAAACGGCGGCCAGACCGGTGCCGGACACCTCATTGCGTATCGCCGCCAGCAGCACGGCGATGCAGCAATGGCTCGGCGTCTATCGTGATCCCTGGTTCGGCGAAGTATCCATCTGTCCGAAACAGGACGCCGTGCACTTCACGTCGGCGAAATCGCCGATGCTCGCCGGCAAGGTGATGCAGCTCGACGATCGTTTCCTGGTGGACTGGGACGCGGAAAGCGTGGATACCGAGCCATGGCTGGCCTTCGTCGCAGCCGGAAAAAATCAGCCCGCCGCGATGACCATGGCCAAGATCGATCCCGACGCCGACTTCAGTTATGACTATGAAGACCTGCATTTCAGTCGCGTTCGCGGGTGTCCCTGAGATGGCCGGCATGATGCTTGCGCGTGGCGCAACACTGGCATGTGTGCTGCTGGCGATCGCTGCCTGCACGTCGAACGGACGGGAGTCCACCGTCAATGTCTCGCCGGCAGCGAACGCTGCGGACGCCGGCATGGTCGACATCCAGGCGCTGGTGCCGGACATGCGGCTGGAAATCCGCTATGCCGGCAGCGACAACTTCGTCGGTGCTCCGGTCGAAGGCTACGAAGCAGGCAAATGCTTTCTGCATCGCGATGTCGCCGAAGCGCTGCAGCGCGTGGAGCAGGACCTGCGACGTGAGAATCTGCGCCTCAAGATCTTCGATTGCTATCGGCCACGCCGCGCGGTGCTGCATTTCATGCGTTGGGTCGAGGATGTGCGCGATGTGCGCACCAAGCCGGACTACTACCCGGACCTGGACAAGCAGGAGCTGCTCGGCGGCTACATCTCGCCCACCTCTGGGCACAGCCGCGGCGCCACGCTGGACCTGACCCTGATGCGTTGTGCGGCCGACGGCCGTTGCGAGCCGCTGGACATGGGCACCGGTTTCGATTTCTTCGGGTCGATCGCCAACACCGATTCGCCGCTGGTCGATGCCACGCAGCGCGCCAATCGCCATCGCCTGCGCGAAGCCATGCAGCGTCATGGCTTCGAGAACTATCCGATGGAGTGGTGGCACTTCACGTTCAAGCCGGAGCCAACGCCGGACATGGCCTACGATTTTCCGGTGCGGTGAGCTGTCGCAAAGCGTCACCGCAGGACGGTGCTTGCAACGCAAGAAAGCAGGTTCTCACTACATTCGGAAGATGGCGTTGTGGCGTGCCGCGTCAGCTTTCAGCGGACGCGGCATCACCCGCCACAAGCAACGGCGCCAGCACCGGCTCCAGCTGCGCCTTGCGCCATCCGGACAGCGTTTCCGGCCACACGCCGTTATTGAGCAGCGCTTCCAGATGACGGCGCGAGGCGAGGACGCCGTCCGGCAAACCGAGTTCGGCACTGCGCACGGAAACGGCGTCCTGCATGCGCTTCAGGCGGGTCTTGTCGCGATCGTTTGCGCTGGCAAGCGGCATCGTCGGTTCGTCCGGCAGTGGTGTCGACAATGCCTGCCAGATGGCCGCACCGAGTTTGCGAGGTGCCTTGGGATGGGCGTCGAGCTGCGCCTGCAAGGCACGCGCATCCGCTGGCGGCATGCGCGCCAACGCCACGGCTAGTTCGTTGTCGAGAATCCAGCTGCGCGGCCGGTCGCTGTCGCGCGCCTGCCGTTCGCGCCAGCGCAGCAGGCGCAGCAGGCGGCGTTGCGCCTCGGCATCCAGGTATTGCGCGGCCCGCATCGCCAGGTGCGGCCAGCGCTCGCTGGCATCGGCGGCGCTGCCGGAAGCCAGGCGCGCCGCGTCCTCGGTCAGCCAGCCGTTGCGACCGAGTTCGCGCAGGCGCGCATCGAGCAGGTCGTGCAGCGCGAACAGATGGCGTACATCGTCGGCGGCGTACTCCAGTTGCGACGACGACAGCGGCCGGCGCAGCCAGTCCGAGCGTGTCTCGCCCTTGTCCAGCGCAACGCCCAACTGTTCCTGCACCAGCCGCTGATAGCCGATGCCTCCGGCGATGCCGGCCAGCGCGGCTGCGATCTGGGTGTCGAACAGCGGCTGTGGCACGACGTTGCAGGCGCGCTGGAACGCGATCAGGTCCTCGCTGGCGCTATGCATGATCTTCAGCACGGTCGGGTCGGCCAGCAACGGCGCCAGTGCCGTGCACATGCCGGGTACCAGGGAGTCGACCAGCAGCACTTCGTCGTCGATCGCGATCTGCACCAGCGCCAGCTGTGGCCAGTAGGTGCGCTCGCGGATGAATTCGGTGTCCAGCCCGATCCGCGTCGGGCGCGTGGCGATGCGGAGGGACAGGGCTTCGGGGTCGGAAATCCAGGTCGACAAAGGCGATTCAGCGCAGCGGGTAAGGGAGCGAGCCTAACCGCGGAGGTGGTGTGCTTGTCAAACGGCCGTCATCGCGGCCAGGTGGCAGGAAGCGGCGCAGGCAGTTAACGTGCGGGCCATGATTCGCATTGCATGGTGCCGGAAGATCCGCGGAAAGCCTTGCCCGACTGGAGGAAATTTGCGCGTCCTTTTTGCCGTGCTGATGCTGCTGCTGTCGTGCGCAGCCTGCGATCGCGATGACGTCGCGCCCAAGCCGCGCACGGAGGGCGCCGGCCGCGCTGTTGCGCCGAAGAGCAACGCGCCCTCGGTGACGATCAGCGGCGACGATCGCGCCGCGGACCTGCTGAGCTGGGAGGTGCCGGCCGTGGTGCTGGAACCGGACCAACTGGCGGCGGCGAGACGCAGCGCCGCCAAGGCGGTCAGGGAGCAGCGCTTATATGCCGACGCGGAATCAGCGATCCCCCTGTACCTGGCGATCCTGAAGCTGGCGCCGGATGACGAGATGGCGCGCGCCGGCCTGAAGCGCGCGCTGGGCGAACTGCTGAAGGCAGGCGACGTCGCGCTGGCCCAGACCGACCATGACGAACAGGCGCTGGACCGTGCGCACGAGATCGCCGCGGTCGCGCGCACCGTGGATCCGGCCGATCCGGCAGTGATCCTGTACCTGACCCGGGTCGACGTGGCCGATCGCCTGTTGCAGTTGAACGAGCAGGGCGAGGCTGACCTGCGCGACAGCCGCCTGGGCGAGGCCATGGACGGCGCGCTGCGCAAGTTCCGCGCGGTCCTCACGCTGCGCCCGGGACAGCCGCGTGCGATGCAAGGACTGGCCGCGGTCGAGAGCGGATTGATCCGGCGCGCGGAAGGTGCGGCCGAACGCGGCGAATTCGGCGCCGCGCGTTACTGGTTGAACCAGGCCGCGCCGTTACGGCCCGGCAGCGGCACGATCACCGATGCTAAGGCGCGCATCGAAGCGACCCGTGCACGACTGGTACGAAGCTGGCACGACGAGGGCATCGCCGCACTGGGCAAGGACGATGGCCTGGCAGTGGCGCGCGGCAAGCTGGCCGACGTGCTGCGCATCGCCACGCCTGGTGACGCGGCCGCGGCCGATCTGCGCCAGCGCATCGAACTGGCGGCCCATTACGGCCTGTTCCGTCCGGGCCAGACCTTCACCGACGCCATGCGTGATGGCGGACGCGGCCCGCAGATGGCGGTGGTGCCGCATGGCGGCTTCCGCATGGGCGCCAAGGAAAACGAGGACGGCGCCAGCAAGGCCGAATGGCCGTCGCACTACGTGCGTTTCGACCGCGGTTTCGCGATGTCGCGCAGCGAGGTGACGGTAGGCGAATTCCGTCGTTTCATGCAGGCCACCGGACATCGCGCGCGGTCTTCCCGGCGCGGGCATTCGATCGTCTACGACGAGCGCAGCGGCAACTTCGTGCGTCGCAGCGGCGTCGATTGGCGCAGCGACTATGCCGGGCGGCCGGCCAGCGACCAGCTGCCGGTGCTGCACGTCAGCGCCCGCGATGCGGAGGCCTATGCCGAGTGGCTCAGTCAGCAGACCGGCCATCGCTATCGCCTGCCGAGCGAAGCGGAATTCGAATACACGGTGCGCGCCGGCAGCGACGGCCCGTGGCCCTGGGGCGTCGACATGCCACCGCTGGGTTCAGGCAACCTGACCGGCAGCCTCGATCGCTCGCCCTCGGGGCGCAGCTGGAGCAACGCCTTCGAGGGTTATGGCGATGGTTTCTGGGGGCCGGCGCCGGTTGCCAGTGCCAAGCCCAACCGTCATGGCCTGCACGATCTGGCCGGCAACGTCAGCGAATGGGTCGCCGACTGCTGGCACGAAGGCTATCGACGCGCGCCGACGGATGGGCGAGCATGGCTCAATCCGGGGTGCCGCACTCGCGTGATCCGCGGCGGCTCCTGGGCCAGTTCGCCGGCACAGACGCGCTCGGCCTGGCGCATGTCGGCGTCGGCGGATTTGACCAATGCGCGGGTGGGATTCCGCGTCGTGCGCGAGTTGTAATCTGCTGGGGTCCGGGCAGGAATGCTGCGGAACTCGTGCTTGTGGTTCGCTTCTCGTTATCAGCCCCAGCTCCAAGGAGACAACATGCGAGTTGATCCTTTCGGCAACACCGGCCAGGCCGGTCCGCGCCGTCGCGGCTTCGGGGGCGGTATCCGCTGGTGGGTGCTGCTGCTGTTTGCCGGCTACGCCGCGTACTACTGGTTCTCCAACCGCAGCACCGATCCGATGACCGGAGAGAAGGTAGTCATCGATCGCAGCCTGTCCGCGGACGACGAGAAGGCGCTCGGCCTGCAGGCCTATCAGGAAATCCTGCAGCAGGAGCAGCCGGTCGATCCGAACTCGCCGGTCGCCAGGCAGGTACGCGAGATCGCGCAGCGCCTTGTCGCCAAGGTCGAAACCGTCGAAACTGCGCTCGCCGCCGAACACGGCCTGCAACCGCAGCACTTCTCGCGCGACTTCGAGTGGGAAGTCAACGTGATCCAGTCCGACCAGGCCAATGCGTTCTGCCTGCCTGGCGGCAAGATGGCGGTCTATACCGGGCTGGTCCCGGTCGCGCAGAATGCCGACGCGATGGCGGTGGTGATGGGCCACGAGATCGCGCACGCACTGCTGCGTCATGGCGCGCAACGTATGGCCCAGCAGCGCCTGGCACAGCTGGGCCAGGTCGCCGGCGCGGCCAGCGGCATGGATGCGCAGACGCAGCAGATGGTGATGTCCGCGTACGGGTACGGAATGATGCTGCCGTACGCGCGCAGCCACGAAACGCAGGCCGACGAGGTCGGCCTGATGCTGGCTGCGGCGGCCTGTTTCGATCCGCAGCAGGCGGTCCCTTTGTGGGAACGCATGAGCGTTGCCAGCGGCGGCCAGGCGCCGCCGGAATTTGCCTCGACGCACCCGAATCCTGGTACGCGCATCAGCAACCTGCAGGCGCTGATGCCGAAGGCGATGGAGTACCGGGCGAAGTACTGCGAGCAGTCTGGGGCTTCCGGAGCTCAATAGAGCCGTTGTTGTTCCACGCCATCCCTCGAAGCCGGCGC
Source organism: Luteimonas cucumeris (assembly GCF_007830035.1). Taxonomy (GTDB): domain Bacteria; phylum Pseudomonadota; class Gammaproteobacteria; order Xanthomonadales; family Xanthomonadaceae; genus Luteimonas_C; species Luteimonas_C cucumeris. Next base: position 171,807 of record NZ_VLKN01000003.1, read on the forward strand.
GCAAGACCCAGTGACTTTGCTGTTGTGAGCGGAGCTGCTCCGCTGCTCTTGCGGTAAGCTGCCAAAAGCTTCCGCTCGCGTGCGGGTCCGCGAGCATACGCAGGCCGGCGAAGAACAAAAGCAGCTTCAGAAACTCATGAACAGCCCGCCATTGACGGGGATGTTCGCACCGGTGATGAAGCCGGCATCGTCGGCGGTCAGGAAGGCGACGGTACGTGCGATTTCCTGCGGTTTGCCGAGCCGCCCTACCGGTACCTTGTCGACGATGCCGTTGCGGATGTCTTCCGGGATTGCCATCACCAGCGCCGTTTCGCAGTATCCCGGTGACACCGAGTTCACGGTGACGCCCTTGCGTGCGACCTCGCGCGCCAGCGCCATGGTGAAGCCATGCATGCCGGCCTTGGCGGCGGAATAGTTGGTCTGTCCGAACTGGCCGGTCTGGCCGTTGACCGAACTGATATTGACCACGCGACCGAAACCGCGCTCGACCATGCCATCCACCGCATGCCGGCACAGGTTGAACACGCCGTCCAGGTTGACGTTCAGTACCGCATCCCATTGCACGCGATCCATCCGCCGCAGGGTGGTGTCGCGGGTGATGCCGGCGGCGTTGACCAGGATGTCGATGGCGCCTTGTCCGGCCTGCACTTTTCCGACCAGCGCGGCGCAGGCATCGAAGTCGGCGACGTCAAGCGGCTCGAAGCTCACGTCGCGGCCATCCATGTCGCGCAGGAATTCGTCGATGCGTTGCGGGCGGCTGTCCAGGTCCGCTGCGATCACCGTGCGGCCCGCATCGGCCAGCGACCTGCAGATTTCCGTGCCCAGTCCACCGATGCCGCCGCTCACCACGGCCACGCGTTTGCTCATGCTTGTTGTTCCGTTGTCGGCCAAAAAAAATCCGCGCACCAGGCGCGGATTTCGGGTTAGTCGGGGAGTCACTTCACCCGCGACTTGGCCGGGTCCTGGGGTGCTGCATCGCCCGTGCGGCCAAGTCCGCCGACCATGGTCTGCTGGAATTCCTTCCACAGCTCGAGGTTGCGCTCGGTCAGCTGGTTCATCATCGCCCATGGCGTCTGCCCGAGCATGCTGCCCATCTGGTGGCGGAACTGGTTCTGCTGCTCCAGGAACATCTGCATCGAGCGCTCCAGATAACTGCCCATGAAACCCTGCAGGGAGTCGCCGTAGAAACGGATGATCTGGCTCAGCAGCTGCGTCGACAGCATCGGTTCGCCGTCCTGCTCGTGCTCGGCGATGATCTGCAGCAGCACCTGCCGGGTCAGGTCCTCGCCGCTCTTGGCGTCGCGGACCTCGAACTCCTCGCCATCCACGATCAACTGGCGCACGTCCTCGATCGTGATGTAGCTGGAAATCTCGGTGTCGTAGAGCCGGCGATTCGGGTACTTCTTGATGATGCGGTTGGCCATGCGCAGGTCCGGCGGAAGCTGGGGGCCGAGCATGGCGCAGTGCAGCAGGGCTTGCAACCTGAATGGGGGCTGGGGTCGAAAAGCGGGAAAGGCGGAAGATCAGGCTTCATCCCGCCCGTGGCAGCGGGCCGTCGCCAGCCCCGAATCCCGGTATCACCACCCCATGTACTGCCCGCCATTCGCCGACAGGTTGGCGCCGGTGATCCAGCTGGCCTCGTCGGGAATGAAGAAGGCCACGGCGTAGGCGATCTCCTCGGGGCTGCCCAGGCGACCGGTCGGGATCTGCGCGACGATCTTGTTGCGGACCTCTTCCGGCACCGCCATCACCATGTCGGTGCCGATGTAGCCCGGCGACACCGTATTGACGGTGATGCCGAATCGGGCGTTTTCCTGCGCCAGCGAGATGGTGAAACCGTGCATGCCGGCCTTGGCGGCGGCGTAGTTGGCCTGGCCGTACTGGCCTTTCTGGCCGTTGATCGAACTGATCTGGATCACGCGCCCCCACTTGCGCTCGCGCATGCCCTCGATCACCGGCCGGGTCATGTTGTAGACCGAGTTGAGGTTGGTGTTGATCACCTCGTTCCATTGCTGCGGGGTCATCTTGTGGAAGGTGGTGTCGCGGGTGATGCCGGCATTGTTGACCAGGATGTCGACCGGCCCGAGCTTGCGCTCGACCTCGCGCACCAGCACTTCGGCTTCTTCCGGGGAGGACACGTCGCCCTTGACCAAGGTGATGTCGTAGCCCTCGGCTTGCAGCCGTTGCTGCCAGTCGCGCGCTTTTTCCTCATTGCGATAGTTGGTGGCGACCCGATGCCCCAGGTTCGCCAGCCGCTTGACGATGGCGGTACCGATACCGCCTGTGCCGCCGGTGACCAGGGCGATGCGTGCCGTCATGTGTTTCTCCGTAAGTGGTGTGGCCGTCGATGCGGCCATCCGATTCTAGTCAGCGTTGGTGACGTGCGTGTTGTGCAATGCGGCGAGGGGCAGCGCCGGCACACGCGGAATCCTCGACGGATCGAATGTCAGCCGCGCCGTTTCGAGCAGGATCGGGACCGACGCGATGTCATCGAACATAGGCGCCTGGCCCAGCATCGCCCATGCCGCGCGCAAGGCGGGCAGGGGTGCGGCCGGATCGACCGGCCATGCCGCCTCCGACTTGGACAGCTTGCGGCCGTCGCCGTCGAGCACCAGCGGCAGGTGCGCATAACGGGGCGTCGGCAGGCCCAGCGCGCGTTGCAGCAGGATCTGGCGCGGCGTGGAATCGAGCAGGTCGGCGCCGCGGACCACGTCGCTGATGCCCTGCGCGTGGTCGTCGACCACGACGGCGAGTTGGTAAGCCCAGAAGCCGTCGGCGCGGCGCAGCACGAAATCGCCCACTTCCGCCGCCACGTCCTGTCGAACGGTTCCCTGCAGGCCGTCCTCGAACGCGACCACGGTACCGGGCGCCACGCGCAGGCGGATGGCAGGATCCGGGCGTGCCTGCGTAGCCACGCAGGCACGATGCACGCCACCGTCGTCGGCCAGGTCGCTGCGGCTGCAATGGCAGACGAAGGCCTGGCCGCTGTCGAGCAGGCGGTCGAGCGCGGCCTGGTAGAGATCGCTGCGTTCGCTCTGGCGCACGATCGCCGCGTCGGACTGCAGGCCGAACGCCGCCAGCGTATCGAGCTGGCTGGCGGCGGCGCCGGCCACTTCGCGTGGCGGATCGATGTCCTCGATCCGTACCCACCATTCGCCGCCGGCGTGGCGCGCCATCAGCCAGCTGCCGAACGCCGCCAGCAGCGAACCGAAATGCAGCGGCCCGGTGGGCGAGGGCGCGAATCGGCCGCGATAGGTCGAGGGTGGATTCAAGGTTGGATCCGTCGCTGACGCAGCTTGCGCGCACGATTGCGCTGACTTGAATTTAACCGAGCGCCCCATAGATTGGCACCGACATGGCGCATCCTGCGCCTTCCGGACCTCCGCAATGTTGAAGCGCGTCGCTTTGTTCCTCGCCACCAACCTCGCCGTGCTGGCGCTGCTCAGCATCGTCATGGCGATCTTCGGCATCAACGCGTCCAGCAGCGCCGGCTTGCTGGTGATGGCGGCCGTATTCGGTTTCGGTGGTTCCTTCATTTCGCTGGCGATCTCCAAGTGGATGGCCAAGCGCAGCACCGGCGCGCACGTCATCGAGCAGCCGCGCAACGAGAGCGAACAGTGGCTGGTGGCCACCGTGCGCCGCCAAGCCGAGGCCGCGGGCATCGGCATGCCGGAAGTGGCCATCTACGACGCGCCGGAGATCAACGCCTTCGCCACCGGCGCCAACCGCAACAATGCCCTGGTCGCGGTGTCCACCGGCCTGCTGCAGCACATGAGCCGCGATGAGGCCGAGGCGGTACTGGCCCACGAGGTCAGCCACGTCGCCAACGGCGACATGGTGACGATGGCGTTGCTGCAGGGCGTGCTGAACACCTTCGTGATCGTGCTGGCGCGCGTGGTCGGCCGCGCCATCGATGGTTGGATGAGCGGCGGCCGCGACAGCGGTGGTGGCGGTATCGGCTATTTCGTCACCGTGTTCGTGCTGGACATGGTGTTCGGGCTGTTCGCCAGCATGATCGCGATGTGGTTCTCGCGCTATCGCGAGTTCCGTGCCGACGCCGGCGGCGCCACCTTGGCCGGACGCGGCAAGATGATCGCCGCGCTGCAGAAGCTGTCCTTGAACCACGGTGTCAACACCCTGCCCAAGCAGGTGGCGGCCTTCGGCATCAGCGGCGCGATCGGCCACGGCCTGCGCAAGCTGCTGATGAGCCATCCGCCGCTGGAGGAGCGCATCACGGCACTGCGCAACACGCCGGAAGAATCGCTGCGGCAGGGGCTGGCCGCCTGATTTGCAGGCGCTTTTGCCGCAGGCCGGTCATGGTTGTGGCGGGAGTGTCGGGACCAGCAGGCCGCGTTTGAGCGTGCCCAGCGCGACGCGGGTGCGAAAGTGGCGGACGTTGGTGTTCTCCACCACCAGCCGTTGCATCAGTGCGTCGTAGTCGTCGACATCGCGGGCGGTGACCACCAGCACGTAGTCACCGTCGCCGGTGACATACCAGGCTTCCTGGACCGCGGGCTCGTCCGCGATCCAGCGCTTGAGCCCGGCGACCAGTTCGGGACGCTCTCGTTCCACCTCGATGTCGACGATCATCGTCAACGGCCGTCCGACGCGTCGCGCGTCGACCACGGCCACTTCGGCCGCGATCACGCCTTCGTCGCGGAGGCGGGCGATGCGTCGCTGCACGGCCGACGCCGACAGGCCGACCTCGGCGCCTATCGCTTCGGCGGGACGGCGTGCGTCGGACTGGATGATGGCGAGGATGTTGCGATCGAACTTGTCCAGTTCAAATGACATTCGGCGCGTCCCGACAAAAGTGCGGGGAATTTCCCCGTCAGCAGGGCTTTATACGCGGCCGGGCCGCATGGCGGAACCCTAGCATGAGCGCACTCCCGCAGTGGCTCAGAACGCATGGCTTCCAGCATCGACATCAACCGCATCCTGACGGCGCCGCGCTGGATAGATCCGGCCTTCCTGGATTCGCCGATCCTCACCGACGCCGCCCTCGATGACATGCTCGGTTGCCGGCTCTCGGCCAAGCTGGAAACGGAGAATCCGATTGGTTCATTCAAGGGACGCGGCGCGGAGTTCTTCGCCGCGACCGCGCTCGCGCCAGGCGAAGCGGTAGTGTGCGCATCCGCGGGAAACTTCGGGCAGGGCCTGGCATGGGCGGCGCGCAAGCGTGGCCATCGCTGCAGCGTGTTCGCCGCCGAAAACGCCAATCCGGTCAAGGTGGAGGCGATGCGTCGCTTCGGCGCCGAAGTGCGACTGCTCGGCGCGGATTTCGACGCGGCCAAGGACGCGGCCTGGCGATACGCCGCGGTGAGTGGGCTGCGCCATGTCGAGGATGGCGCGGAGCCGGCGATCGCCGAGGGCGCGGGCACGATCGGCATCGAGCTGGTCGCGGCCGGCACGTTTGACGTCGTCATCGTGCCGCTGGGAAACGGCGCCCTGCTCGCCGGAGTCGGCACGGCGCTGCGTCATCTGGCGCCGCGTACGCAAGTCATCGCCGTGGTGGCGAGCAATGCGCCGGCGATGAAACTCTCGCTCGACGCCGGACGCGTGGTGCAAACCGCGCGTGCCGACACCATCGCCGACGGCATCGCGGTGCGCGTACCGATCGCAGCGACGCTGCCGATGCTGCGCCATTGCTGCGATGCCGTCGTCTCGGTATCGGAGCAGGCGCTTTTCGAAGCGATGACGCTCGCGCACCGGCGCCTGGGCAGGATCGTCGAAGCGGCCGGCGCCGCCGGTATCGCCGCGATCCTGGCGGAGCCGCAGCGTTTCGCCGGACAGCGCGTCGCCACCCTGCTGTGCGGCCGCAATGTCGAGACCGGGATGCGCGAACGCCGCTGGCATGAGTGGCCACCGCCACGACTTTCCGCTTCAAAGCCCAAGGACCGATCGATGAAACTCCTTTACCAGACGCACTCGCCCCATGCACGCAAGGTGCTGGTCGCCGCTCATGAAACCGGCCTCGCCGGAACCTTGCAGGTGATCCACCACGAAACCAGTCCGACCCGGCGCAATGAGGAGGTGTTCGCGCTCAATCCGCTCGGCAAGGTGCCTGTGCTGATCTGCGACGACGGTACGGTGCTGTTCGATTCGAACGTGATCTGCGAGTACCTGGACGGCCTGCACGCCGGCGAACGGCTGATTCCGCAGGACGCAGCGGAACGCTGGCAGGCGTTGCGGCTGCAGGCCCTGGCCCAGGGCATGGCGGACGCAGGTATCGCGATGCGCTGGGAGGCTGAGCGGCGCCCGCCGTCACTGCGCTGGCCCGACATGCACGAGGCGCAATTGCAGAAGATCGCTGCCGGCTGCGATTTCGTCGAACGTGAGCTCGGGTTGGGTGCTCCCGTTGGCATCGGCGGGATCGCGCTGGCCACCGCGCTGAGCTGGATCGAATTCCGCGATCTCTACCCCTTCGGCGTGGGCCGGCCGCGGCTGTCGGCCTGGTACCAGGAATTCTGTCGACGGCCCTCGATGCTGGTCACGACCCTGTCCGGCGACACCCGGGATTGAGCAGCAGGACGCGCTGCTACTCGAACTCGTAGTTCATGTCCGGTCCGGCCATCGCCAGGAAGTGGCCCTGCACGTAATCGACGCCACTGCTGAACAGGAACGTCATGCTGGCTGCGTCCTGCACGAACTCGGCGATGCTGCGGATGTCGCCCTCGCGTGCAATTTTCGCGATCTCGCGCACGCGCACCTGCTGTTCGTCGTTCTTGCTCAGGTCCTGCATGAAGCCGCGGTCGATCTTGACGAAATGCGGCTTGAAATGCGCCAGCAGCTGGATCGAGTTGAGGCCGGAGCCGAACTGCTCCAGCCCGACCCGGCAGCCGAGCTTGGCGGCGCCGACGAGGAAGGCCTGCGCGGCCTTGAGGTGGGTGAACACCTTGGATTCGGGCAGCTGCAGGATCAGGCACTCGCCCGCGGCGCGCTGCGATGCCAGCTGTTCGGAGATGAGATCGAGCAGGACGTTGTCGCCCAGCGAGGCCTGGGTGATCTTGACCAGCAACTGCACCGGTTTCCCGGCACGCGAGCGTTCGCCGATGATGCGGATCGCACGCTTCACCACCCAGCGATCGATTTCGGCGATCAGTCCGTGTTCCTCGGCGATCGGCAGGAACGCCTGCGGCTGCACCAGTTCGCCATCGCCGCCATCCAGGCGCAGGAAGCATTCGTACATCGCGCCGGGCTCGCCCTGCAGGCTGATCACCGGCTGGTAATGCAGCAGGAAACCATCCTCGTCGATGGCCTTGCGCAGGCGCGACACCCACGCTTCGATGCGTTCCTCCTCGGCGCGGTCCAGTGCGCCCGGATCGTAGAGCTCGACCCGGTTGCCGCCGACGCCAAGCGCGGACTGCAACCCTTCGCTGGCGCGGGCGAGGATCGGGGCCAGGCTGGCGTTGCGTTCGCTGATCTGCACGCCACCGATGCTCACGGTCATGCTGAGCGAGCGTGCACCGGCTTCGATGACGGCCTTGGCCAGGCCGGCGCGGATGTTCTCGGCCAGTTGCGCGGTGCGTGCATGATCGCTGTCGCGGGCCAGCACCGCGAAACTGTATTCGCCGAAGCGCGACGCCTCGTCGTCTTCGCCCAGCAGCGGTTGCAGGCGCTGCGCCAGGGCGGCGGCCAGCGCGTCGGCGGCGTCCAGGCCGATTTCCTGCAGCAACTGCTGGTGGTGGTCGGGTTCGATCAGCAGCAGGCCGTGATTGGCGCCGTTCTGCGCGGCTTCGGAGACGGCCGACTCCAGCGCATGCAGGAAGGTCTGGCGGTTGAGCAGGCCGGTGACCTGGTCGCGGCGACGCAGTTCCTCGACTTCGCGCGCCAGTGCCGGGTCGGTTTCCTGGCGGCGCAGGACGATCTGCAGGCACGATTCGTCGTCGTAGGTGGCGGCCGTGAATTCCATCAAGGCCGGGAAGGTGTTGCCGTCGAGGCCGCGCGCTTCCAGGTCGTATCGCGGCGGCGGTGCCTCGCCCTTGCTCATGCCCTTCAGCAGCTGCTTGAAGCTGTCGACGTGCGCTGGTGCCACCAGGTCGAGCAGCGACATGCCTTCGATGTCGTCGAAGGATTCGAAGCCGAACATTTCCAGATAGGCGTCGTTGGCACGGATGTGCATGCCTTCATGCACATAGGCGATCGGGTCGCGCGAGGAGGTGATCAGCGCGTCGCAGCGGCGCTCGGTCTCGCGCATCTGCGCTTCCAGCCGGCGCAGGCCGCGTCGCGCCTCGAGATCGGTAAATTCGCTGCGGACCACGGTCTGCACGTGGTCGATGCGGCCGCGCAGCGCCACGTTGCGTGCGCCCAGCGCCACGGCGTCGAGCAGGGCGGTATCGTCTAGCTTGTCCAGCAGCAGAATCAGTGGCAGATCCTTGCCGCTGGCGTCGAGGATCGCCATCGTCTCGGCGGCACTGACCTGCTGCGCCGTCTTTGCGGCCAGTACCAGGTCCAGCGGCTGCGAGCCGACCATCGCCGCCAGCTGCGCGGCGTTCTCGGGACGCGACGGACGCACGGCGAGACCGCCATTGCGCAGGCCGCTGACGATGGCCTCGGCGTCCTCGACGCTGTCGTCCACCACCAGCAAGCGCACCGTCGTTTCCCTGCCTGTCTGCATCCGCTAGCTCCCCGGGGTCACTGGGCCAGCCGCCAAAATACATCAAACCATCGATGCAATACATTGATGCAGTGGGAAAAACGCTCGATCAGAGCGCGCGCTTCGCACTGTCGCCGGCGACCTCGCGGACCAGCTTCGGCACCAGGTAACCCGGCAACGCAGCGACCAGCGCGGCGTGCAGGTCGCGGGCACGGTCGTCGGCAACTTCGAAATGCGCCGCGCCGGCCACCCGGTCGAGCTGGTGCAGGTAGTAGGGCAGCACGCCGGCCGCGTAGCCGCGTTCGCACAGCGCGGCGAGGGCTTCGGCGGAATCGTTGACGCCGCGCAGCAGCACCGCCTGGTTGAGCAGGGTGGCGCCGCTATCGCGCAGCCGCGCCAGCGCGGTATCGACCGCGGCATCGAACTCGTGGGCGTGGTTGGCGTGGATGACGACCGCCACCGGCCAGGGCAGGCTGCGGAGCCAGGCGAGCAGGGCATCGTCGACGCGTTCCGGCAGCACCACCGGCAGGCGCGTATGCAGGCGCAGCCGGCGCACGTGCGGGATCGCGGCCAGCGCGCGGGTCAGTTCCTCAAGTTTTGCGGTCGCCAGCGACAGCGGATCGCCGCCGGACAGGATCACCTCGTCGATGCTGCTGTCGGCCTGGATCACGGCGACTGCCGCCTGCCAGCCGTCGCGCGCAGCGGTTTCGTCCGCGTACGGGAAATGACGGCGGAAACAGTAACGGCAATGCACCGCGCAGCTGCCGGTGGCGACCAGCAGGGCGCGGCCGCGATACTTCCGGATCACGCCTTCGGCCGCGCGCGCGGCGGCGTCGCCGACCGCATCCAGCCCGAAACCCGGCACCACCCGGGTTTCGTCGATGATCGGCAGCACCTGGCGCAGCAGGGGGTCATCGGGGTCGCCGTGGCGCATGCGGGCCACGAATCCGCGGGGTACGCGCAGCGGAAACTGCGCCGCGGCCGCATCCGGGATGGTGGCCGCCAGAGCATCCAGGCTGAGCATGGACAGCAGTTCCCGTGGATCGCGCACGGCGTCACGCCAGAGCTGCTGCCAGCGCGGCGCCGGAACGGCCACGTGTAGGGGGATGGGGGCTGCGGTTATCATTTGCGCCTTGGAATCATTGCCGCAGGCCGCGGATGCGGTCCGGCCAGCCTCCATTCTATTCGTCGCACCTCCGGCTGCGGCGGATTCCCCTCTATCCGCAGGAGTTGCAGATGGCCAGCTATGGCATGAACGACGTCAAGACCGGGCAGAAGATTCTGGTCAACAACGAGCCTTGCATCATCACCGAGACCGAGTACGTCAAGCCGGGCAAGGGCCAGGCGTTCACCCGCATCAAGTACCGCTTCATCAAGTCCGGCCGCGTGGTCGAAATGACGATGAAGGCGACCGACTCGGTGGAAGTGGCGGACGTGGTCGACACCGACATGCAGTTCCTGTATTCGGACGGCGAACACTGGCATTTCATGCAGCAGGAAACCTTCGAGCAGGTCCAGGCGGACAAGGCCGGCGTCGGCGACGCGGCCAAGTACCTCAAGGGCGAGGAGGATTGCGTGGTCACGCTGTGGAACGGCACGCCGATCGCGGTGCAGCCACCGAACTTCGTCGAGCTCAAGATCACCGAGACCGATCCCGGCGTGCGCGGAGACACCTCCGGCGGCGGCGGCAAGCCTGCGACGCTGGAAACCGGCGCCGTGGTCCGCGTGCCGCTGTTCGTCAACCAGGACGAAATCATCAAGGTCGATACGCGCAGTGGCGAGTACGTCAGCCGCGTGAAGTGACGATTCGGCCCGTGTCCGCAAAGCGGACACGGCTTTGCCAAATCGTCATCCCGAGCGCAGCGAAGGATCTGCTATTCGCTCCCAGTGCTTATTGTTCGCGACAAGACACAGGTTCCTCACCAAGTTCGGAATGACAGCGTGAAGGCATGACGGATACACCGGTTCCCCAATCCTGCGACCTCCTCATCGAAGCCGGCTTCGTCATTCCGGTCGAGCCGCACGGCGTGGTGCTGGAAGACCACGCCGTCGCAGTACGCGATGGTGTCATCGTCGCGATCCTGCCGACGCACGACGCCCGTACCCGCTTCGAAGCGAAAGAAACCGCATCACGCCCCGATGCCGCACTGATCCCGGGGCTGGTCAACGCCCATACGCACAACCCGATGACGCTGCTGCGCGGCGTCGCCGACGACCTGCCGCTCAAGGTATGGCTGCAGGAACACATCTGGCCTATCGAGGCCGCGGTGATGGGGCCTGATTTCGTCGCCGACGGCGTCACCCTGGCGATCGCCGAGATGTTGCGCGGTGGCACCACCAGCTGCAACGAGAACTATTTCTTCCCCGACGTGCAGGCGGCCACCTACCGGCGTTACGGCTTCCGCGCGCGCGTCGGCCTGCCGGTGATCGACTTCCCGACCGCCTGGGCCAGTTCGGACGATGAATACTTCGACCGCGCCGGCGAGGTCCACGACCAGTGGCGCGACGATGCACTGATCGCCACCGCGTTCGCGCCGCATGCGCCGTACACGGTGTCGGACGCGAATTTCGAACGCATCCGCATGCTGGCCGATCAGCTCGACGTGCCGGTGCATCTGCACCTGCACGAGACCGCGCAGGAGGTCGCGCAGTCGCAGCAGCAGCATGGCCAGCGGCCGCTGGCGCGGATGGATCGGCTGGGCCTGGTCAACGACCGCCTGATCGCGGTGCACATGACGCAGCTGACGCCGGGCGAAATCGCCTTGTGCGCCGAGCGCGGCGTGTCGGTGGTGCATTGCCCGGAGTCCAACCTCAAGCTCGCTTCCGGCTTCTGCCCGGCCTGCGCGTTGCAGCGCGCAGGCGTCAACCTGGCCCTCGGTACCGATGGCGCGGCCAGCAACAACGACCTGGACATGTTCGGCGAAGCGCGTACCGCCGCGATCCTGGCCAAGGCGGTCGCCGACGATGCCGCCGGTTTCGACGCCTTCAGCGCATTGCGCGCGGCCACGCTGGCAGGCGCCAGGGCGATCGGTTTCGACGACCGCGTCGGTTCGATCGAACCGGGCAAGCAGGCCGACCTGGTATGCATCGATCTGTCTGCGCTGGAAACGCAGCCGCTGCACCACGTGGTGTCGCAACTGGTCTACGCGACCGGCCGCCACCAGGTCAGCGATGTGTGGATCGCGGGCAAACCGAAATTGCGCGACCGCGAGCTGGTCGAGATGGATGTGGCCGAGATCATCGCCAACGTGAAGCAGTGGCGCGAAAGGATCGCGGTGATCGGTCGGTGAATTCCAGGACGCAGCGTATTCTTGTTTGTTGTCATCCCGGCGATAGCCGGGGCCCATTTTGATCTTGTCTCGAAGTGGTCGTGCCATGAACAACAACAGCAAAAATGGATCCCGGCTTTCGCCGGGATGACGGAAGGTAGAGTGTTCGAATGGACAGCACCGGCGCCAACAACGACAACTTCAGCCAGGCCGAGCTCGACAAGTTCGGCGCGCTCGCCAACCGCTGGTGGGATCCACAAGGCCCGCAGAAGGCGTTGCACGCACTCAACCCCGCGCGCCTGGGCTACGTTGCCGCGCGCACGCCGTTGCCCGGCGCGACCGTGCTCGATGTCGGTTGTGGTGGCGGCCTGCTCAGCGAGGCGCTGGCGAAGGCGGGTGCACAGGTGACGGCGATCGATCTGGCGCCGGAACTGATCCGTATCGCCAAGCTGCATCGTCTCGAATCCGGCGTCGAAGTGGACTATCGACTCAGTCCGGTGGAAACGCTGGCGGAGGAGCAGCCTGGCCGCTACGACGCGATCACCTGCATGGAAATGCTCGAGCACGTGCCCGATCCGGCGGCGATCCTAATGGCCTGCGCCACACTGCTCAAGCCGGGTGGACGCCTGTTCGTGTCGACGCTCAACCGCACGCCGGCGGCGTTTGCGCTGGCGATCGTCGGCGCCGAATACATCGCCGGCTTGCTGCCGAAAGGCACGCACCAGTACCGTGAATTCATCAAGCCATCCGAACTGGCCGCCTGGCTTCGCGCGGCCGGACTCGACCTGGAAGATGTCAGCGGCCTGATGTACGAGCCTTGGCGCAATGCCGCGCGCGTGATCTCGCGCACCGACGTCAATTACCTCGCCTGCGCGGTGAAGCCGGGAACCGGGAATGCGGCATAGGGTCCTGGAACGACAGGGTGGGGCTACGCGTTTTCCGCGACTGGTGCTGTTCGATCTCGATGGCACGCTGCTCGACAGCGCGCCGGACATGCTGGCCACCGTCAACGCCCTGCGCACCGAACGTGGGGAAGCGGCCATGGTGCTCGAGGAACTGCGCCCGCACGTGTCGAAAGGCTCGCGCGCGATGTTGGCGGCGGCGTTCGCACGCGATACCGATGCGCAGCGCGAGGCGATGGTCGCCCCGTTCCTGGCGCGCTACGAAGCCGAACTGGCATTGCATGGGCACCTGTTCGACGGCATCGAGGAACTGCTGGCCGCGATCGAGGCCGACGGTGCGCGCTGGGGCATCGTCACCAACAAGCCCGAATACCTGGCCCGTCTGCTATTGCCGTTGCTGGGCTGGCAGACGCGCTGCGCAATCCTGATCGGCGGCGACACGCTGCCGCAACGCAAGCCGCATCCACTGCCGCTGCTGCACGCGGCGCAGGCCCTGGGTATTGCGCCGGAGGATTGCGTCTACGTCGGCGACGACGAGCGCGACATCATCGCCGCGCGCGCTGCCGGCATGCCTTCCGTGGTCGCGCTGTGGGGTTACCGCCTGCCGGACGACGCGCCGGAACGTTGGGGTGGTGATGTCATGCTCGAATCGCCACGCGACCTGCTCGACACGGCGGCGTGGCCGTCGCATTCGCCCGCGTGAGCGATCCGGTCGCGCTCGATGGTTTCATCGGCAAGTGGCGCGAGCGCTGGCCGGAATGGGCCGTGGCCGAAGTGTTCGTGCCGGCGCAGCAACGGCAGCTGGTGACGGCCTGGTTTGCGCTGCTGCAGGAACTGACCGATGCGGCCTGGGCCGGCGACGATCCGACGCCGGGCAGCGCCAAGCTGGGTTGGTGGCAGGAAGAATTGCAGGGCTGGTCGCTGGGCCGGCGTCGCCACCCACTGGGTACGGTGCTGCAGCGCCACGACGCGCCCTGGGCAGAGCTTGCCTCGGCCTTGGCGTCGTTGCGCGCGAGCCGTGATTTGCCGGCCGGAACAGGATCGGCACTCGCTGCATTGGATATTTTCGCAGCGGCCGTGGCAGCGCTCGAACGGGCGCTGTTCATCGCCGAAAACAGCGCCGCCGGCACTGCGAACGTTGCCGCGACCCTGCTCGCGGTCCATCCCCGCTGGTCGGGCAGGGACGCCGATCACATCCGCGATCTGCTCGCGCAATGGCCTGTGCGTGAAGGCCCGCGGCCGCGGCGGATCATCGCTGCCCTGGCCCGTGCGCGACTGGGCCGCACGACCGCCGTGCCGGCCTGGCGCGTGCTGTGGACCGCCTGGGGCGCCGCCCGGCACTGAGCGTTGCGCAGGCGTTGCCTTGCGGGCCGCTACAATGGCCGCATTGTCTGGTTTCGAATTCTGCGGGAAACGCCGTGTCTTCCTCTCCCTCGATCCCCTCGCGCCTGCCCGATGTCGCCGACGACGCCGTCGCGCTCGCCCGCCAGCTCAGCTGGGTGGGCATGGACCGCATCGCGTTGCCGCTGCGCGTGCACGGCGCCGATGGCGATACGCTGCAGGTGGCCGCTTCTATCGATGCGGCGGTCAACCTGCAGGATGCCGGCGCGCGTGGCATCCACATGTCGCGGCTGTACCTGCGCCTGCAGGACGCCTTCGCCGGCGAGGCGCTGACTCCGGCCGGCCTGCGCCGCGTGCTGCAGGACATGGTCGAATCGCAGCGAGGCCTGTCGACGGCGGCGCGGCTGGTGATCCGCTACGACCTCCTGCTCAAGCGCCGTGCGCTGGCCAGTGAACATAGCGGCTGGAAGAACTATCCGGTCGAGATCGAGGCCACGCTGCGCGACGGGCACCTGAAGCTGGCCGTCGCGTTCGCGGCCGAATACTCCAGCACCTGTCCGGCATCGGCGGCATTGTCACGTCAGCTCAATGCCGAGCGTTTCGCCGAGGACTTCGCCAACGCGCATCCGCTGTCGACCGGCGTGGTCAGCGAATGGCTGCATTCCGAGCGCGGCTTGGCGGCCACACCGCATGCCCAGCGCAGCCGCGCCGACGTGCGGGTCGAACTGCGCGCGGCCTTCGACGAACTGCCGTTCACAGCGTTGATCGACAGCGTCGAGCAGGCAGTCGGTACGCCGGTGCAGACCGCGGTCAAGCGCGAGGACGAACAGGCCTTCGCGCGTCTCAATGCCGAGAACCTGATGTTCTGCGAGGACGCCGCTCGGCGCGTCGCCGCCGCCTTGGCCGATGACGCGCGGGTCGATCGCTATGACGTGACCGTATCGCATTTCGAGAGCCTGCATGCGCACGATGCGGTGGCGAGGGTTTCGGGCGTGGGCAACCGCTCGTAGCCGTCGTTCTCGCGTAGACGGCAGCCCAGAGGGCTTGCATTGCTCGTTCCTGTGAACGCCGGGATCCTGCTCAGCTGCTTTTGCTGCAAAGTGCAGAGCTTCCGCCTTGCGGCGGGTCACTTTCTTTGCTGGCCCAAAGAAAGTAACCAAAGAAAGGGCCTGAAGCCCGAATGGCATTCGTTGCGTACGACGATTAGGGCCCTAGTCGCTTTCGTCGCGACCATTGCTCCTGTTCCAGCTTCGACATTGAAATGCGACCGCTGCCGTCAGTCGATTCGTGACGAGATCAGTTGGCGTTGTTGGGCGATGGCTGAGCTGCGACTTAGCAATCGCTACGAGCGAATTTTGGTCGAGACCTTGTCAGGTACGCCACTGTCGTTGCTATGGCTTTTGCGCCGCGAGCGAGACGACACAAATCGGCTTCTGGCCCTTTCTTTGGTTACTTTCTTTGGGCCAGCAAAGAAAGTGACCCGGCGAAGCCGGAAGCTTTGGGCCTTCTTGTCTAGCACGGTGCCGTACAGTTGCACTGTGATCTATGCCGATCATTACCTCTTGATCATGGCTCGCCGCGCCGCGGAACCAAAGAAGGCAGTGGTTATCGCTTCTCGAGCACCAGCAGAGGATCGATACGCACATCGAACCAGTTCATCCCCCAGTGCAGATGCGGCCCCGTCGCGCGCCCGGTGGCACCCACGGCGGCAATCACCTCGCCTTGCTCGACCCGGTCGCCGACCTTCACGTCGATCCGCGACAAATGCAGGAAATTGCTGCTGACGCCGTGCCCATGGTCGATCAGCAGCGTGCCGCCGGTCAGGTACAGATCGGGTGCGGCGAAGGTGACGATACCGGCGGCCGGTGCCTTGACCGGCGTGCCTGTGGGCGCGGCGATGTCCATGCCCGAATGCGCTGATTTCGGCGTGCCGTTGTAGATGCGCTGGTTGCCGAAGCGGCCGCTGATGCGGCCTTGCAGTGGCCATGCGAAAGCCTGTGCAAAGTCGGCGCGATCGTCGTCGCGCAAGCGAGCGGCGACCACCTGCGCCTGTTCGCGTGCGATCCGCGCCGCGATCGCCGGTAGCGGATGCACCGTCTTCGGCGGCACGCCGTCGATGCGTTCGATCGGCCAGTCGCGCGCGGTTACCAGGATCGCCACCCGCTCACTGCTGCCGTCCGCCCGCAGCACTTCGATCGACACCGGGCCTTTCTCATCCCGGCCGACACCGAATACCACGCTGCCATACGGCGTCACGCGCAGCTTTCGACCGGCATAGCGCACCTCGCTGCCGGCTGGCACCTTGCCGATCACCAGCGCGCCCTGCGAAACGGAGGAGGGGAACACGACACGCTGGTCGCCCGCATAGGACGCACGAGGGGTCGGTGACGGCGGCCCGACCTCGGCCTGCACGACGGCGCATATGGCAAGCAGAAGCCCCAGCAACGCGGCTTCCGGCCTCAACGCGCGAATTCCAGCCGCTTGCCATTGGGCGTGCCGACCAGCATCCGGCCATCCCACGCAAGCTGGCCGTTGACCCAGGTCGAGGCGATGCGCGAGCGGAACGTGGTGCCTTCGAACGGCGACCAGCCGCATTTGGACAGCACGTCCTCGCGCTGCACGGTAATCGGCGTGCCCTCGATCATCACCAGGTCGGCCCAGTAGCCCTCGCGCAGGAAGCCGCGCTCCTTGACGTCGAACAGCTGTGCCGGCGCATGCGCGAACTTGCGCACCACCTGCGCGGTGGTCAGCGAGCCTTCGTGCACGCATTCCAGCGCGGCGTTCAGCGCGTACTGCACCAGCGGCAGTCCGCTCGGCGCCGAAGTGTAGGGACGTGCCTTTTCCTCCAGCGTGTGCGGCGCGTGGTCCGTCGCCAGCACGTCGATCACGTCGTCCGCCAGCGCACGCAACAGCGCTTCGCGGTCGCCGGCATCCTTGATCGCCGGATTGCACTTGATCAGGTGGCCGAGCCGCGCATAGTCGGCGCGGTCGAAACGCAGGAAGTGGATGCAGGTCTCGGCGGTGATGCGCTTGCGTACGCCGTCGGCATCGATCAGCGGGCCCGGCGTGAACAGCGCCAGTTCATCGGCGGTGGAGATGTGCAGCACGTGCAGGCGCGTGCCGTGCTTCCTGGCCAGCGCGATCGCCAGTTGCGTCGACTTCATGCAGGCCTCGCGGCTGCGGATGTCCGGGTGATATTCGGCCGGAATGTCGTCGCCGTATTTCGCCCGGTAGCGGGCGAGTTCGGCGTCGATCATCGGCGTGTCTTCGCAATGGGTGATGATCGGCGTCGGCGCCTCGCGGAAGATGCCGTCCAGCGTGTCCGGATTGTCGACCAGCATGTTGCCGGTGGACGCGCCCATGAACACCTTGATGCCCGGCGCGGTCAGCGGATCCAGCGTACGGATCGCGTCGAGGTTGTCGTTGCTGGCGCCCATGTAGAAGCCGTGATTGCCCCAGGCGCGGCCGGCGGCGCGGCGGTACTTGTCTTCCAGCGCCGCGGCGTCCAGCGTCGGCGGGCTCGTGTTGGGCATGTCCATGAAGCTGGTCAGCCCGCCGGCGACCGCGGCCGCCGATTCGGTGGCCATGTCGGCCTTGTATTCCATTCCCGGTTCGCGGAAATGCACCTGGTCGTCGATCATGCCCGGCAGCAGCCGCCGGCCGCAGGCGTCGACCACCGCGTCGCCGGGGTGCGCCGCCAGGCCCGTGCCGATCTGCGCGATGCGACCGGACTCGATGCGCAGGTCGCCATCGAATTCGCGGTCTTCGTTGACCAGGCGGGCGTTGACGATCAGGGTCGAGGGCATGTGCGCGGTTCCGTGTCGGTGTTGCGAAGGGATGTCCAGGCGGTCAGACCGGCGGTACAGGATCGTGGCCGCCCGGATGCAGGGGATGGCAGCGTCCGATCCGGCGCAGCGCCAGCCAGCTGCCCTTGATCGCGCCGAAACGGTCGATCGCCTGCATCGCATATTCCGAGCAGGTGGGCATGAATCTGCAGCGCGGGCCGAGCAGCGGGCTCAACCAGCGTTTGTAGACGCGCAGACAGGCGATAAGGAAGTGTTTGACCAAGATACCTGAACATCGTGTCGCGGCGCGCAGGCATGCGCGGTTGCCGCTGTAAGCCCATTAGGCTATAACAGCGCGCTTTCCCGCCTCAAGGGAAGAGGAACATCAGCTCGTGGCAGTAAAGAAACCAGCGAAGAAATCCGCCAAGGCCGTCAAGAAGGTCACCAAGCCGGCAACCAAGAAGACGGCTGCCAAGAAGCCGGCGCCCAAGCCCGCCGCCAAGAAAGCGGCCGCGAAGAAGGTCGCCAAGAAGCCCGTAGCGAAGAAGCCGGCCGCCAAGAAGGCCGCGCCCGCCAGGTCCGCTGCGGTCAAGAAGCCGGCAGCCAAAAAGCCGGTCGCGCGGAAGCCGGCCCCCAAGCCGGTCGCAAAGAAGGCTGCGCCGGCCAAGACCGTGGCCAGCAAGCCCGCGCCGAAGGCCGAAGCCAAGGCTGCACCGGTCGTGGCCAGGAAGCCGGAAGTGGTGGCACCGCCCAAGCCCGAACCTGCAGCCAGGAAGCCGGCGACCAAATCCGCTCCGACTGCGCCGGCTCCCGCCCAGCCTGTGGCCCGCCCCGCTGCGTCGCGCCCGGTCGGCAAGGTCGCCGTGGCCGTCGTCGCCAAGCCGCAGGCGCCCGCGCCGCGCGACAAGGTGAAAGTAGTGCCGTACAAGACCGACGAGGCCACTGGCCGCCCGATCCTGCCTGCTGGCTACAAGCCGGCCGCGGACGAGGAGTACATGAGCGCCTTGCAGCTCGAGTATTTCCGCCAGCGCCTGCTCGACTGGCGCGCGGACCTGGTCGAGGAATCCAAGCAGACCATCGAGAACCTGAAGGACGAGGTCCGCGACGTCGGCGATGAAGCCGAGCGCGCGACCCGCGAAACCGAGAACTCGCTGGAACTGCGTACCCGCGATCGTTACCGCAAGCTGATCGGCAAGATCGACAGCACGCTCAAGCGCCTGGAAGCAGGCGACTACGGTTACTGCGTCGACACCGGCGAGGAAATCGGCCTGGAACGCCTGGAAGCGCGTCTTACCGCTGAACGCACGATCGATGCGCAGGAGCGTTGGGAGCACATGCAGAAGCAGATGGGCGACTGATCGTCGTCCTCGCTTCGCAACACGAACCCCGCCGCGCGCGGGGTTTTTGTTGCCGGTCGTGCCGGCGCCTGCGCAGACTGGCCCTGATGTCGATCGAGGACGCTGCTCATGCCGACTGCCAACGATCCGTTCATGCGCGAGGCGATCTCATTGGCGCGTGCCAATATCACCCAGGGCGGCCGTCCCTTCGGTGCGGTGGTCGCGCGCGACGGCGAGCGGATCGCGAGCGCCGCCAACCGCATCCATGACACCTGCGATCCCACCGCGCATGCCGAGTTGCTGGCGATCCGCGAGGCCGGGCGCCTGCTGCGGAGTCCGCGACTGGACGGCTGCGTCGTCTATGCCAGTGGCCATCCATGCCCGATGTGCCTGGCTGCCATGCACCTGTGTGGCGTGTCGGCGGCGTACTACGCCTATTCCAACGAGGATGGCGAACCCTATGGCCTGTCGACGGCTGCGATCTACGCTCAGATGGCACTGCCGCCGGCGGCGCAGTCGATCGTCGTCGCGCAGTCGCGGCCCGCGATGGAGAATGGCCTGTACGCGGAATGGGCCGCGCTACGCTGATCGTGTCCTGCCGCCGGCCTTCGACAGTAGTCCTATGCCGCCGTTTTCGAGAAAACCTCCGCGGCCGCGCCGTAAAGATCGCGTAGATCCAGACGACGCAGTTTGGGTGCAAGCCTTGCGGTCGCGGCGACCACGCCCAACGTCATGCAACCACCGAAGATCACAGAGGGCACCAACCCCATCAGCCGCGCAGCCAGTCCTGATTCGAAGGCGCCCAGCTCATTGGACGAGCCGATGAAGATGCCGTTGATCGAGGAAACGCGGCCGCGCAGGTGGTCGGGCGTGGCCAGTTGCAGGATGGTCGTGCGCAGGACCACCGACACCCCGTCGCACATGCCCGACAGCAGCAGCATCAGCATCGACAGCCACAACTGGCGCGACAGAGCGAAACCGATGATGCACAACCCGAAACCGGCGACCGCGAACAGCAGCAGGCGTCCGGCGTGGCGTTGCGGTGGTCGCCTCGCCAGCCACAGTCCGACCAGCACCGCGCCGGCAGCCGGTGATGCCCGCAACAGTCCGAGCGCTTCCGGACCGGCCTGGAGGATGTCGTTGATGAAGGCCGGCAGCAGCGCGACCGCGCCTCCAAACAGCACCGAGAACATGTCCAGCGCCTGCGCGCCGAGCACGATCTGGTTGCTGAACACGAAGCGCAGGCCTTCGCCGATGCTCTTGAACACCGGCGCGCGTTCGGCCGGCAGCGCCGGCTCGGTCACGCGCAGGCTGACGATCGCCACCGCGGCAGCGGCAGCGAACGCAGCCGCGACCAGGTAGGTGACGGTCAAGCCCTGCCAAGCGATCAGCGTGCCGCCGAGCGCGGGGCCGGTCACCAGCCCGGTCTGCATCACCACGCTGCCGATGCCGGCACCACGGGCGAACTGCCCGCGCTTGAGTACGCGCGCGAACAATGCGTTGTAGACCGGGCTGAGGAACGCGCGTACCACGCCATTGACGGCGATCGCCACGTAGATGCTGATCGTGCCCAGGGACGGCAACGTGCCGCTGGCTACGCCGGCAAGCACCAGGGTCGTCAGCAGCAGGCCGAGGCAGGCGAACATGCCCAGTTTGCGCCGCGGCAGATGGTCGACCGCGTAGCCGGCGAACAGGGCGAAACAGAAATAGGGAATGACCTCGGTCAGGCCGATCAGTCCCAGCGAAAGCGGATTGCGCGTGATCTGGTAGATCTGCCAGCCGACCGTGACCGCGACGATCTGGTAGGACAGCGTCGCCAGCACGCGATACAGCAGCAGGCCGGTGAAGCCGCGGTTGCGCAGCAACGACGCGACCTCGCCGCGGGCGACGCTCACGACGAGACGCGTTGTGCGGTTTCGCGGATGAAGGCGAGCAGGGCGGCGAGCCCGTTGCTGCGGGTCGGCGACAGGTGCTTGGCCAGGCCGATCGAGGCGATGTAGTCCGGATCGGTCGCCAGGATCTGCGCGGCGGACCGGCCCGAATAGACGCGCAGCGCCAGGTAGATCAGGCCGGAGACGATGGCCGAATCGCTGGCCGCGGCGAAGTCGAGCCGCGACGCATCGCCGGAAGGCACGATCCAGACCATCGACTGGCATCCGAGCAGGCGATGCTGTTCGGTTTTCAATTCATCCGGCATCGGCGGCAGCTTGCGGCCGAGATCGATCAGGTACTGGTAGCGTTCGGACCAGTCGCCGAAGAACGCGAATTCCTCGGCGATGGCGCTTTGCGCTTCGGCAGGCGTGGATTCGAGAGGGAAAGCAGAGTCGTTCACGTTTTGCTCTTGAGCCGTCATGACCAGCCGTTCGGCTGTTGAAACTCGCGAAGGCGGGAACCCAGCGGCTTCGGCTGCCACAATTATAAGTTGGTTGGCCAGGACTCACGCTCTTTACGGGAGCGGCCAAAGCCGCTCGCACCAAAGGAAGTCCGTCAGGCGCGTTTCCAGCGCACGCCCTGCGGCGTGTCTTCCAGCAGTACGCCCTCATTGGCCAGTTGCTCCCGGATCGCATCGGAACGCGCGAAATCACGATTCTTCTTGGCTGCGGCGCGCTCGTCGATCAGGGCCTGGATGCGGGCGTCGTCATCATTCGATGCACCGCGCACGAACCAGACCGCCGGGTCCTGCTGCAACAGGCCGAGTGAGAGGCCTGCACCCAGCAGTTCCGATTTCAGCTGCGTTTTTTCCGCGACATCCGTGGACTTGCGCGCTTCGCCGGCGATGCGCGCGATCTCGGCCAGCGCCTGCGGCGTGTTGAGGTCATCATCGAGCGCGGCTTCGATGTTGCCCGGTATCGACGCCACCGCATCGATATCGTCGAGGTCGCGCAAGGTGCCGTACAGGCGGTCCAGCGTCCGCACCGATTGCTCGATCAGCGCATCGGACCAATCCAGGGGTTGCCGGTAATGCGCCGACAGCAGCGCAAGCCGCAGCGCTTCCGGCGGGTGCCTGCGTACCAGGTCGTGCACCTTCTCGATGTTGCCCAGCGATTTCGACATCTTAGCGCCGGCCAGATTGAGCATGCCGTTGTGCAACCAATAGCGCGCGAACACCTTGCCGCCATGCGCGCACTCGCTCTGCGCGATCTCGTTCTCATGGTGCGGGAACTGCAGGTCGATGCCGCCGGCGTGGATGTCGATCGTCTCGCCCAGGTGGGCGGCAGCCATCGCCGAGCATTCGATATGCCAGCCCGGTCGGCCACGCCCCCAGGGAGAATCCCAGCCCGGCAGATCGGCCGTGGACGGTTTCCACAGCACGAAATCGCCGGCATCGCGCTTGTAGGGGGCGACGTCGACGCGTGCGCCAGCCAGCATTTCCTCGGGATCGCGTCGCGACAGCTTGCCGTATTCGCCATAGCTGGCGACCGAGAACAGCACATGGCCTTCGGCGGCGTAGGCATGGTCGCTGGCGACCAGGCGTTCGATCATCGCCACGATCTGCGCGATGTGCGCGGTCGCTTCCGGTTCCAGGTCCGGTGGCTGCACGCCCAGTGCGGCCATGTCCTGGCGATAGGCGGCGGCGAAACGATCGGTGATGACGTTGATCGGTACGCCCTGTTCCTGCGCGGCGGCATTGATCTTGTCGTCGACGTCGGTGATGTTGCGCGCGTAGCGCAGCGCGCCGAAGCGCCGTCGCAACAGATCGGCCAATACGCCGAACACCACCGGTCCGCGGGCGTTGCCGATGTGCACGTAGTTGTAGACGGTCGGGCCGCAGACGTACATGGTCGGGCACTGCGAATCGAGCGGCACGAACGCTTCCAGCCGGCGGGTCAGGGTGTTGTGGAGATGCAGGCTCATCGAGGTTGCCGTCGACCGAAGTCTCGATTTTAGCCACCCGGCCTGCATCGCGACAGCATCGATTCAGTCCTGCGGTAATATCCGGCCTAGACTGTCACTCCCCGTCAACGCACTGAATCCGTGTCGTATCGCACGCCCCGACATCTCCTGCTGATCCTGGCCTTCGGCCTGCCCGGCGCGGCGATGGCGCAGGGAACCCAGATGGTGGTGATCCACGCCGAGAACGTACGTACCGACTATGCCCGGGTACTGAGGGTCGAACCGGTCTACGAAACCCTGCGCGCCACGCGGATGGAGCACCACTGCGAAGCGCCCGGCGGCGATGGCGAAGGCAAGGGGTTGTCGCGCGTCGTCGGTGCCGTGAAGGATGCCCTGACTCCCAGCAAGGAGGAGCCGGTGGTCACCAAGGATGGGCAGGAATGCCGCCTGGTGCCGGTGGAACGCGAGTTCAAGCGCAAGATCGGATACGACGTCGACTACGTCTACAAGGGCTCCAAATACCGCTCGCGGCTGGATCGCGACCCCGGTCGGCGCCTGCGCATACGCGTCTCGGTGACGCCGAACATGCCGGGTTCCGGGCGCTGAGCCGATCTGCGGGCATGCTTGCGGTGTCCGGCGCGGCATGCGAGGATGCCCGGCCGATGAAGACGACCCTCACCGCCCTGTTCGCAAGTGCCGCCCGGATGGCCTCGGGCATGACTTCGCGCGCGCGCCGACCGGAAACCCTACAGCCAGCTGGGTAGCCGGGACTCGTCGTCATCCGAGTTTCACAGGACAAACCCAGCCTTCGCGCTGGGTTTTTTCGTTTCCGGGATCGCAGCACGCACCCGGCCCCCCAGGAAAATCGCAGGATCACTTTCGAATGAAGCATTTCTTGAACACCCAGGACTGGAGCCGTCCCGAGCTCGACGCCCTGCTGACGCAGGCGGCGCTGTTCAAGCGCAACAAGCTGGGTGGCGAGCTCAGGGGCAGGAGCATCGCGCTGGTTTTCTTCAATCCTTCGCTGCGTACCCGCACTAGTTTCGAACTGGGTGCGTTCCAGTTGGGCGGACATGCGGTGGTGCTGCAGCCGGGCAAGGACGCGTGGCCCATCGAGTTCGACCTGGGCACGGTCATGGACGGCGATACCGAGGAACATATCGCCGAAGTCGCCAGAGTGCTGAGCCGCTATGTCGACCTGATCGGCGTGCGTGCGTTTCCGAAGTTCATCGACTGGTCGCTTGACCGCCAGGACCGGGTGCTGCAGGGCTTCGCGAAACACGCGACCGTGCCGGTGATCAACATGGAGACGATCACCCATCCCTGCCAGGAACTCGCGCACGTGCTGGCGCTGCAGGAGCATTTCGGCGCCACCGACCTGCGTGGCAAAAAATACGTGCTGACCTGGACCTACCATCCGAAGGCGCTCAACACCGCCGTCGCCAACTCCGCGCTGACCATCGCCACGCGCATGGGCATGGACGTGACCCTGCTGTGCCCGACGCCGGAATACGTGCTGGACGAACGCTACATGGGCTGGGCCGAGCAGAACGTCGCCGAGAGCGGCGGCTCGCTCAAGGTCAGCCACGATATCGACAGCGCCTACGCCGGTGCCGACGTCGTCTACGCCAAGAGTTGGGGCGCATTGCCGTACTTCGGCAACTGGGGGCCGGAAAAGCCCATCCGCGACGGCTTCAGGCATTTCATCGTCGACGAACGCAAGATGGCGCTGACCAACAACGGCGTGTTCTCGCACTGCCTGCCGCTGCGCCGCAACGTCAAGGCTACCGACGCGGTGATGGACTCCCCGAACTGCATCGCCATCGAAGAGGCCGAGAACCGCCTGCATGTGCAGAAGGCGGTGATGGCTGCGCTTGCTGCGCAAGCGTCGTGATTCGTTATTCGTGATTGGTGATTCGTAAAAAGCAGAGCCGATTACGCCCCGTATAACTTTCCTGATTGCATAGAGATTCCCCCATGTCGCAGCAGCCCGCTTCTTCGAATCACCAATCGCCAATCACAAATCACGGATCCAAGGACATCGTGCTTGCTTTCAGTGGCGGCCTCGACACGAGCTTCTGCGTGCCTTACCTGCAGGAACAGGGCTGGAACGTGCATACGGTGTTCGCCGATACCGGCGGCGTCGATGCGGAAGAACGCAGGTTCATCGAAGACCGCGCCGCGGAGCTTGGCGTCGCCAGTCATGTCACGATCGATGGCGGGCCCGCGATCTGGGATGGCTTCGTGAAGCCGTTCGTCTGGGCGGGCGAGGGCTACCAGGGCCAGTATCCGTTGCTGGTCTCGGATCGCTACCTGATCGTCGATGCCGCGCTGGCGCGCGCCAACGATCTGGGCACGAAGGCCATCGCCCACGGTTGCACCGGCATGGGCAACGACCAGGTGCGTTTCGACCTGGCGGTGAAGGCATCCGGCGACTACCGGATCGTCGCGCCGATCCGCGAAATCCAGAAGGAACACACCCAGACCCGCGCCTACGAACAGCAGTATCTCGAGCAGCGCGGCTTTGGCGTGCGCGCCAAGCAGAAGGCCTACACGATCAACGAAAACCTGCTCGGACTGACCATGTCCGGCGGCGAGATCGACCATTGGCAGGCGCCCGGCGAGGGCGCGCGCGGCTGGTGCGCAAGCCGTGAGCAATGGCCCGCGGAAGCACTGCGGGTGACGCTGCGCTTCGTGCGGGGCGAAGCGGTCGCGCTCGACGGCCAGGCGATGCCGGGCGCGCAACTCCTCGCGCAACTCAATGCATTGTTCGCGAAGTACGGCGTCGGACGCGGGCTGTATACCGGCGATACCACCATCGGCCTGAAAGGCCGCATCGTGTACGAAGCGCCGGGCCTGACGGCATTGCTGGTCGCCCATCGCGCGCTGGAGGAGGCCGTGCTGACCAAGCAGCAGAACCGCTTCAAGCCGGACGTTGCGCGCAAGTGGGTGGAGCTGGTTTACGAGGGTTTCTTCCACGATCCGCTCAAGACCGATCTCGAAGCCTTCCTGTCCTCGTCGCAGCAGACGGTCAACGGCGAGGTGGTGCTGGAAACCCGCGGTGGCCGCGTCGATGCGGTGGCGGTGGACTCGCCGCACATCCTCAATGCCAAGGGTGCGACGTATGCGCAGTCGGCGGACTGGGGCGTGGAAGAGGCCGAGGGTTTCATCAAGCTGTTCGGAATGAGCAGCACCTTGTGGGCGGAAATCAACAAGAACGGTTCTTGAGTCATTGGGTTTTGCGGTTCTCGATCACGGGAACCTGAGGCTCAATTCCAACAACCCCAGAACCGAACAACCAAAGAACCAGAAGACAACCCCATGCTCCCCGCCATCCTCCGCCACCTCGAAGCGCTGGTGTCTTTCGACACCCGCAATCCGCCGCGTGCCATCCGCACCGGCGGCATCTTCGATTACCTCCGCGCACAGCTGCCGGATTTCCGCATCGACGTGCGCGATCACGGCGCGGGCGCGGTGTCGTTGCTCGCGGTGCGCGGCGCGCCGACACGGCTGTTCAACGTACACCTGGACACCGTGCCCGATTCGCCCGCCTGGACCGCCGATCCGCTCAAGTTGCGGGTGAGCGGCGAGCGCGCGATCGGACTCGGTGCCTGTGACATCAAGGGCGCCGCCGCCTGTCTGATCGCCGCCGCGCAGCTGACCCAAGGTGATGTCGCCTTCCTGTTCAGCACCGACGAGGAAGCCAACGACGCGCGCTGCATTGATGCCTTCCTGAAAAGCGACCACGGCTTCAACGAAGTCATCGTCGCGGAGCCCACGCAATGCGAAGCGGTGCTGGCGCATCGCGGCATCGCGTCGGTGCTGATGAAATTCAAGGGTGAAGCCGGACATGCTTCCGGCGCCAATGCAATGCAGGCCAGCGCGTTGCACCAGGCGATTCGTTGGGGCGCCGATGCACTTGCGCTGGTGGAGGCCGAATCGCACCAGCGCTTCGGCGGGCTCACCGGCCTGCGTTTCAACATCGGGCGGGTGGAAGGCGGCATCAAGGCCAACATGATCGCGCCCAGTGCCGAGCTGCGCTTCGGTTTTCGCCCTTTGCCGTCGCAGGACATCGAGTCGCTGCACGCGCGTTTCCGCGGTTTCGCGCCGGAGGGCACCGGATACGAACCCACGTTCCGCGGGCCACCGCTGCCTGCCGGCGACATCGCCGCTGCCGAGGACCGTCGCCTCGCGGCGCGCGACCTCGCCGATGCGCTGGACATGCCGATCGGCAACGCGGTCGATTTCTGGACCGAAGCCTCGCTGTTTTCCGCCGCCGGCCTCACCGCGCTGGTGTATGGCCCCGGCGACATCGCCCAGGCCCATACCGCCGACGAATGGGTTTCACTGCAACAACTGTCGCTTGCCGCCACCACCTACCAACGCCTGATGGAAGCCCGATCATGAACCTGCTCGTTTCCGATCTACACGCCGCCGCTTCGACCGCCTTCACGGGTGATCGGAGGGCACTTCCGGTCGCGCGGCGATGAGTTGCTGCTGACCATGACCGATCTGCGCACCACGATCGTCCGGCTGCTGTCCAACATGGCCAGCGCCAAGGAGATCCAGCAATACCTCAAGCGTTTCTCGCAGCTCGATGCCGCGCGCTTTGCCGTGGTCAAGGTCGGCGGCGCAGTGCTGCGCGACGAACTCGATTCGCTCGTGTCGTCGCTCGCGTTCCTGCAGCAGGTCGGCTTGACGCCGATCGTGGTGCATGGCGCCGGCCCGCAACTGGATGCAGAAATGCAGGCCGCCGGCATCGAGAAGAAGAGCATCGACAACCTGCGCTACACCGACGCGCCGGTGCTCGCCGTGGTCCGTCGCGTGTTGCGGCAGGAAAACCTGAAGCTGGTCGAGGCGCTGCAGGCCGAGGGCGTGCGTGCGACCTCGATCCAGTCCGGCGTGTTCGAGGCCGCTTATCTGGACCGCGGCAAGTACGACCTGGTCGGCAAGGTGACGCGCGTCGACACCGACGGCATCCAGGCGGCGATCAAGGTCGGTTCGATTCCGGTGATCGCCTCGCTCGGCGAAACCGCGGACGGACAGATCGTCAACGTCAACGCCGACTGGGCCGCCAACGAGCTGATCAAGACGTTGCAGCCGTACAAGATCGTGTTCCTGACCGGGACCGGTGGCCTGCTCGACGGTGACGGCAAGGTCATCGACTCGATCAACCTCAGTTCCGAGTACGAGGAACTGCTGGCGCAGCCGTGGTTGCACTCGGGCATGCGCGTCAAGATCGAACAGATCCACGACCTGCTGATGGCGTTGCCGCCTTCCTCGTCGGTGTCGATCACCAAGCCGGATGAGCTGGCCAAGGAGCTGTTCACGCACAAGGGTTCCGGCACGCTGGTGCGGCGTGGCGAGCGGGTCATCCGTGCCGAGCGCTGGGACCAGCTCGACCTGCCGCGCCTGCGTGCGCTGATCGAATCCGCGTTCGGCCGCAAGCTGGTGCCCGATTACTTCGAGCGCACGCCGCTGCACCGCGCCTACGTCAGCGAGCACTACCGCACCGCGGTGATCCTGACCGAGGAGGAGGGCATGCCTTACCTCGACAAGTTCGCGGTGCTGGACGACGCGCAGGGTGAAGGCCTGGGGCGCGCGGTGTGGCAGGTGATGCGCGAGGAAACGCCGAAGCTGTTCTGGCGCTCGCGCCACCGCAACGCCGTCAATTACTTCTATTACGCCGAATCCGACGGCTGCTACAAGCAGGAAAAGTGGAAGGTGTTCTGGTACGGGCTGGAGGGCTTCGATGCCATCCAGAAGGCGGTCGAGCATTGCGCGATGCGCGTGCCGACACTGCTGGAGCCCGCGTCCCCATGAGCCTGCGCAAGACCCTTGGCATCGTCGGCGCGCGCGGCCATACCGGCGCGGAACTGATCCGGCTGGTGGCCCGACATCCGCATCTGGAACTGGGTTTCGTATCGTCGCGCGAGCTCGATGGCCAGCCGGTGTCCGCGCACGTGCCGGAGTATCCCGGCGAGCTGCGCTACTCGAACCTGTCGCCGGAACAGGTGGCAGGACCCAGTGCCGATGCGGTCGTGCTGGCGTTGCCGAATGACAAGTCCGGTGCCTTCGTTGCGGCCATCGAAGCGGGCGGTGGGGATCCGGTGGTCGTTGACCTGTCCGCGGACCATCGCTTCGACGAGCGCTGGTATTACGGTTTGCCCGAGCTGACACGCAGCCGTTATGCGGGCCAGAAGCGCATCAGCAACCCGGGCTGCTACGCCAGCGCGATGCAGCTCGCCATCGCGCCGATGCTGGATCTGGTCGATGGGCCGGTGCAGTGCTTCGGCGTGTCCGGCTATTCCGGCGCGGGCACCACGCCGTCGGACAAGAACGACCTCGACAAGCTGCGCGACAACCTGATGCCGTACGCGCTGACCGGCCATGTCCACGAACGCGAAGCGGCGCGGCAACTCGGCGTGCCGATCGAGTTCATGCCGCATGTCGCGCCGCATTTCCGTGGCCTGACCATCACCGCGAACCTGCATCTGGGCACGTCGCTGACGATCGAGGAAGCCAAACTCCGCTACGTCGAGCGCTATGCCGGCGAGCCGCTGTTGCGGATCATCGATTCTGCGCCCTGGGTGAGCCATATCGCCGGCAGGCATGGCGTCGAGATTGGCGGCTTCAGCCTGTCCGGCGATGGCCGGCGCCTGGTGGTGGTGGCCACGCTCGACAACCTGCTCAAAGGCGCGGCCACGCAGGCCATGCAGAACCTCAATCTGGCCTTCGGGTTCGATGAGATGGCTGGCATTCCGCAATAACCCACGCGCGTCATCCTGGTTGCAGCAGACCTACTGCATTCGGGATGACTTCAGGAGAAGATTGGATGTCTGATTTGCTCTGGCAAAAACCCGGTGTCACCGTCGATGCCGAAATCCAGGCATTCCTGGCCGGCGACGACGTGTTGCTGGATCGCGAATTCTTCCTGTACGACATCGTCGCCAGCCAGGCGCATGCCGAAGGCCTGCAGCGGATCGGCATCCTGTCGGAGGATGAACTGGCCGGGTTGTCGCGCGAACTCGACCTGCTGGCTGCGGACTTCCGCAGTGGTGCGTTCGTGCTCGATGCGCGGTACGAGGACGGCCATTCGGCGATCGAAGCGCGCCTGACCGAGCGGCTGGGCGATGCCGGTCGCAGAATCCACACCGGTCGCAGTCGCAACGACCAGGTGCTGGTCGCCACGCGGCTGTGGCTGAAGGCAAAACTCGAAAGCGCACAGGCACTGTGCGTCGAAATCGCGGGGATCGCGCTGTCGCGCGCCGAAGCCGAAACCGCCGTGCCTTTGCCAGGTTATACGCACCTGCAGCGCGCCGTGGTGTCCTCGCTGGGCATGTGGTGGGCGGGCTGGGCCGAGGCCTACATCGACAACGCGGTGCGCATGGCGGCGACCCACGCCTGGGTCGACGCCAATCCGCTCGGTACCGCCGCCGGTTATGGCGTCAACCTGCCACTGCAACGCGACCACACCACGACGGCGCTCGGATTCTCACGTCTGCAGGTGTCGCCACTGTACGCGCAGTTGTCGCGTGGCAAGTTCGAAATGGCGGCGCTCGAAGCATTGGGCAGTGCGATGCTCGACCTGCGCCGGCTGGCGTGGGACCTGAGCCTGTTCACCAGCGCCGAATTCGGTTTCGTCGCGTTGCCGGCGCAGTACACCACCGGCAGTTCGATCATGCCGAACAAGCGTAACCCCGACGTCATCGAACTGATGCGGGCCAGCTACGCCAGCGTGGCCGCAGCGCGTTGCGAGATCGAACAGCTGCTGTCGCTGCCGTCCGGTTATCACCGCGACCTGCAGATCAGCAAAGGCGCCCTGTTCCATGGCTTCGGCAAGGGGCTGGCTGCGTTGTCCTTGCTGCCGGATCTGCTGCGCAATCTGGAGTGGCGCGAGGACCGCATGCGTGCCGCGCTCGAACCTTCGATGTACGCCACCGATCTTGCCGTCGATCTGGCCAGGCAGGGAATGCCGTTCCGCGATGCATACAGGCAGGCCGCCGATCCCGCGCGCTGGGCCGAAGGCGATCCCGTCGCCAGCCTGGCTGCACGTACTTCGCCGGGTGCGGCCGGTGATCCCAGGCTGGGCGAACTGCACACGCGGCTGGCAGCGCTGCGCTGAGGGCGCCACCGGCTGGTGGCGACGGTGCGTGGTTACCAGCTGTCTTCCAGCATCCGCGGCCGGCACGCCAGCCAGCCGCCGACCAGCAGCACCACGACGCTGGCCGTGAGCATCGCAAACGGCCACAGCCAGCCATGCGTGGCCTGGTGCAGGATGCCGAACAGCAACGGGCCCAGGCAGGCGAGCGCATAGCCCAGGCCTTGCATGAAACCGGACAGCGCCGCCGAACCGGCCGGCGTGCGCGTGCGCAGGTTGATCAGCGTCAGCGCCAGCGGAAACGTGCTCGGCCCCAGGCCAAGCAGCGCCACCCACAACAACGGCGCTGCCATCGGCGCGAACAGCAGTCCGGCGAAGGCGCCGACATGGCAGGCGGCGCAGGCCAGCACGATCGGGAACGGATTGCGCACGCGCACGGCGACCGCCGGCATCAGCAGGGCGCTGGCCAGGCCCAGCGTCGAGAACAACGCGACCATCGTGCCGCCGAACGCCGGCGATGCGCCGGCTTCGACCATCAGCTTCGGCAGCCAGGTGAACATCGAGTAGGTGATCAGCGAGGTCATGCCGAACATCAGCGCCATGCCCCAGGCCAGCGACGAGCGGCTGGCCTTGCCGCGCGCGGGTGGTGCCGACAGTTCCGGCGCCTCGTCGCCGGCGGCAACGGCATGGTCATGGCGGCGTGCGAGCGCCGAATCCTTGCGGCGTTCGATCAGCAGTACGCCGATCCAGGGCAGTGCGGCGGCGACGGCGATCAGCGACCACACGCCTAGCGAAATCCGCCAGCCAGCGGCAGCGGCGAGCGGCACCGCGACCAGCGCGGGCAGGATGGTGCCGAACTGCAGCACGGTGATATACAACGTGCTGATCGCACCGACGCGATCCGGGAAGTAGCGCTTGACCAACGGCGGCAACACCACGTTGCCCATGCCCATGCCGGCCAACGCCACGACCGAACCGACCAGCAATCCGCTGGTGCCGCCGGCCATCGAGCGGGCGACCAGGCCTGCCGCGGCGAGCAGCATCGACAGCAGGGCGGCGCGTTCAAGTCCGATCCGGTGCGCGATCGCGGGCGTGGCCACGCCGAACACGGCGAATGCGGCGCTCGGCAGCATGCCGAATACGCCGGTCATGGTCGAGCCGAAGCCGAACAGCTCCTCCAGCTGGTCCAGCAACGGCGTCAGCGAAGTGACGGCGGTACGCAGGTTGAATGCCGACAGCACGATGCCGGCCAGCACCAATGCACGGCCGTCCCAATGGCGGGGAGTGGATGCGGGGTCGAGGCGGCGGCGATCCCGCGATGGTGTGTTCATGCGCCGGTATTTTATCCGGCGACGGCGATCTCCGATGCCTGTTCACGCGGGATGATGCGTTGCGCGTCGTCGCGCACGCCGAGCAGCATCGAGAACCCGGTCGGCTGTGCGTCCCGGTCCATGTTCAGCATCGCGATCTTGCTGCCGGCCAGACCTAGCGCGATTTCCATGCTGGCGCCGAACGATCCGGCGATTTCGTCGTGGCCGACGTTGGCGTGCGCATTGCGACGATCCTTGCCATTGAAACGGAAGCGGTTGTACTCGGCCCAGGCGATCAGCAGCGCGGCGCTGGCCATCGCCAGCACCGGCAAGGCGATCAGCAGGAAGGGCTCGACGGCCTGCTCGCGCAGGTAGAGTTCGAACGTGGCGGTGCGGATGCCGATCAGCCACAGAATGAGCGTCGCCAGCGGCAGCCACAGGTAGGCGTACAGCAGCCAGAATGCGGCGGTCACGATGCCGAAGAAGGAGCGGTGCAGCCTTGGCAGCTGCCATGGTTTGTCGATGATGCGCGAATCGTGCTTCATTTGATTCCCCTGTCCGGACTGGTCCAGATGGCGCGCCGGTTACGCCGTTTGAGCAAGGTCCTGGGTAGCGCGGTGACGGTGGTGAACAGGCTCAGCATCCAGTACGCGATCGGGTACCAGATCATCCAGTAGTAGTTGCGGCCGACGCGGGTCTCGTAGCGGCGATCGATGATCAGGCTGGCGGCGAACTGCATCAGGCACACCATTGCCAGGATCACGCCGTGCCAGGACGGCAGGATGCTGCGCACGTACAGCTGTTGCGGCATCGGCATGAACAGGCCGAGCAGCCATAGCACCATGATGAACAGCATCGTGTAGGCCCAGGTCACGCTGAGCATGTATTCGAACAACACCGCCCACATGCGGCGCTTGCGCCAGCTGAGCAGGTCGCGGGTGTGGCGCAGCATCACCTCGACGCCACCCTGTGCCCAGCGCAGTCGCTGCCGCCACAGGCCCTTGAGGGTTTCCGGCATCAGGATGAAGCACAGTGCATTGGGCTCGTAGCGGATGTCCCAGTGGTCCATCTGCAGGCGCCAGCTGATGTCGATGTCCTCGGTCACCATATCGTCGGACCAGTAGCCGATCCGGTGCAGCGCCGTGCGGCGGAACGCGCAGATCACGCCGGACACGGTGAACAGGCGGCCATACACGCGTTGCGCACGCTTGATCATGCCGATGATCGAGGAGAACTCGCCGACCTGCAGCCGCCCGAGCAGGGTCGAGCGGTTGCGTATGCGTGGATTGCCGGTGACCGCGCCGACGCGCGGACCCGACTGCAGGTGCCAGACCATCCAGTGCGTGGCGTATTCGTCGAGCAGGGCATCGCCGTCGATGCAGACCAGGTATTCCGAACGCGCCGCCAGCGCACCCATGCGCAGGGCGTTAGCCTTGCCCAGATTGCGGTCGAGATGGATGACGCGCAGGCGCTCATGTTGCTCGGCCAGCGCATCCAGCCGGGCGGCGGTGTCGTCGCTGCTGCCGTCGTTGATCGCGATCACCTCGAAATCCGGATAGTGCTGCGCCAGCGCAGCGGCCATGGTTTCGTCGACCTGTTCGGCCTCGTTGTGGCAGGGGATCAGGATCGAGACGAACGGCAGCGTCGCGATCGTGGGCGGGTCGGTGCGCAGCCGCGCCTTCCGCTCGCGGCGGAAGTAGTAATAGAGGCCGCCGGACATCCAGAAGAAGGACATCACGATCGGATAGAAGAAGGCGAACTGGAACAGCAGGGCAAGTACCGGGCTCATGTCCGCCTCATTTCGCGATGTAGGGGAAGTTGCGTGCCGAGAACGCCTCGCGCGCGACTTCCATCGGCGGCGAATCGGCGATGAAGTCGTCCGGGTACCACGCCAGATGGCGCACGCCGCTGGCCTGAAGTTCGCGCACCTGTTGCTTCAGCGTCGCGCCAGGGATCGGCTTGCCGCTGCGCCAGTCGACGGTCTGCAGCTGGAATATCGTCTTCGCGAACGACGGATCGTGGCCGCGCACGGCATGTACGAGGTCGCGCATCCATTGCCGCGGTTCGTCGCTGTTCTCCATCCACGGCATGGCCATCAGCGCGGTGTGGTCGTAGGCCCGGTTGAAGCTGTCCAGGCGCTGCGCGAACCAGGCTTCGCTGGCCGGATCGAGCACCGTGTTCGCATAGAGGTTGCGTACGGTCTTGAGCTTGGGTCGCCACTTCTCGGCGGCGCGCTTCAGTTCCAGCGTGAAGTCGATGAGCGCCTGCGTGCGCGCACCGGCGGCGAGGGCGGGCAGCTCGCCCTCGCGCAGGAAGGCGTCGTCATGGAACAGCAGGCCTTCGAAATAGCTGGCGATCGCCAGATCCTCGTAGACGTCGGCGATCAGCTGGCGTGCTTCCGGTCGGGTGAAGTCGAGACGGAAGATTTCGTGGTCCTGTGCGTCGGGGATGGCGATGCGGCGGCGCAAACCGGGATCCGGCGGCTCATAGCCCAACACCGGCAGCCACGCGTAGACGAGGACATCGGCGCGGGTATACAGCTGCCAGGCGACGCGGTTGAACAGGTCCGCGCGCATCGGCAGGTGGCGATTGGGGAAATACAGCGCATCGGCGGAACCATTGCCGTCGGGATCGGCGAACGCCTGCAGGAACACATGGCTGGGGCCGATCTGCTTGACGCGTTCGACCAGCGCGTCGAGGTTGCGCAGCTGCTGCGCCGGGTCGGCGTCGTAGACGTCGTCCAGGTCGACCTGCATGGCGCGCATGCCATCGAGTTCGAGGTCGTGGCGCAGGTCGTAGGCCAGGTCGGCGACGGTCGGGTTGTCCATCATCAACAGTCGCGCGAGTCCGTGCAGATCGCCGCCGAGCCGCGCGTTGCGGCCTTCCAGGTCGAAGGTGATGCGCATGCCTTCGCTGTCGGCGATGTCGTTGGCGACGCTGCTGTAGGCGGCATATGGCCACACGATCGAACGCGGCGCACGCCCCAGGTTTTTCCCGATCAGCGCACTGCTGCGCGCGATGTCGGCGCGGACGCGCGCGCGGTAGGCGGCTTCGTCCTCGTAGCGCGCGCTGGCGGGATCGTAGATGCGGGTGATCGCCGCCGGCGTCTGGTTGCCCTGCGGGTTGGACAGCACGCCGTGATGCAGGTTGTCGGTGTGCGAGGCGATTTCGATCAGCCCGGAATCCTGCATCTCGCGCAGCTGCGCCCAGGTGACGAAGTCCTCATGGGTATACGGGCGGGGACCGAAATCGACGGTCTGTCCCTGCGGCAGGTCGACCCAGCCGGTGATCACTGCTGCCAGCGCCGGAAAATTGTAGGCGCGCAGCAGCGGGAACACGTGCGTATACAGGCTGCGCAGTCCGTCGTCGAACGTCAGCAGTACCGGCTTGTCAGGTAAAGCGGCGCGGCCTTCGGACGCGTCGATCAGCTGCGTCAGGCTGATCGGCTGGTAGCCCTGCGCCGACAGCCAGTCGAGATGCGCGGCGAAGTTCTGGGTGCTGATCGCATAGCTGTCGACATCGCCCTTGGTGGCGACGTCGTCGCGAACGTCGTGGTAGCTGATCACCAGCAACTGTTCGGGCTCGGCGGCGAAGGCACCGCCAGCCTGGATCAGGCACAGCAAGGCGAAGGCGCGAAACCAATGCTTCAATCCATGGATACGCATCTCATTCTCCCCAGCGGAATTCGGCGTCGAAGCCAACGTGGCGTTCGCGTTGGCCGTCGTAGACAGGGCGCGACCAGTTCAGGCCGTAGGCCAGCACCTTGCCCAGGCCGAAGCGCCATTCGTGTTCGTAGCGCAGCGACGGCACCCAGGCGCTGTCGAAACCGCGTTGCCGGTACTGACCGGTACTGGCGGTGAAGCGATGCCGGAAGTGGCGGTCGTAGCGTCGCCAGGCCAGGTGGTCGGCGCGCAGGCCGATTTCCCATGAGCTGTCGCGCGATGGATTGAAATAGGGCGCGTCGTCGCGCGAGCCGCGGCTGGCGTACGCGCCGGCCAGGCCATGGAGGAGGAAATGCGGACGCGTCAGCAGGCGCTGGTCCAGGTCGACGGCCAGCGCATCGCGGCGGTTGTCGTCGTCGAAGCGGAACGTCTGCAGCGTGCCGCTCAACCGGGTCAGTTCGCTCGGATGGAAGTCGAGGCCGATCGCAGCCGAGTCGGCGGTGATGCCGCTTTCGCGCGCCTGCAGCGAGGCCTCCGGATCGGACTTGCGAAGCGCGACATTGCCGTCGAGCAGGTCGCTGAAGCGCCAGTCCACGTCCAGCGCGATGCCGGTATCGTCGACCGCGTCGAATGCACGGTTGGCCTGCAGATGCCAGCCGAGGCGATCGAAACCGTAACGCACGCCGACACCGATGCGGCGGTCGTGTACCACTTCGTCGTCGAACTCCGCGGAACGGTCGACGCTGCCGGCAGTCAGGCGCCAGCGATCGTCGTGCAACGGGCTTTCGACCTCGAAGCCGTACGTCGCGTCGCGGCTGCCGAGCGGGGACACGCTGCTGGCGTCGCCGCGGCTGCGCCCACCTCCGGCAAAGGCGCGCCATTGCCAGCCCTGGTGTTGCTTCCACGCCTTGTCGGCCAGTTTCACCGGCAATGCATCGCCATGAGTGGACAGCAGGTTGTGGTGAATCGGCCGCGCCAGGTCGCTGCGCTGCAGCTGGGTCAGGGTTTCGGACTGCCCGACGCGGGCCTGTACGCTGAGCGGATCGATCGTGGCCGCCATGCGATGACGCTCGAGCGCGCGCTCGTTCCAGCCGCGCCGCTCGTAGATCGTGCCCAGCGAGGAATGCAGGCCGGCATTGTCCGGTGCGATCGCCAGCAGCGGTTCCAGCATCGCCTGTGCGCCGGCGAGGTCCTCGCCGTAGGAACGCATCATGGCGTAATTGGTTTCGGCCTCGTAGCGTTTCCAGTTGGCATAAGGACGCGGCGCTCCGTCGGCATTCGGCCACGCCGGATTCGCATCGACCACGGCCTTCAGTCCGGGCAGCGCGAGGTCGAAGCGCTCGCTTTCCATCAATGCGTAGGCGTGCTGCACCTGCAGGTCGTTGTTGCCGGGGTCGGCCTGCAGCGCCGCGGCGAACGCGATCGCCGCCTGTTCCGGCTGCTGCAGGGCCATCAGCGAGTCGCCAACGATGGCCATCGTGCGTCCCGGAACCGGCTGTGCCTCTTGCTGCAGGCGGGTGTATTCGTCGACCACCTCCTGGTGCCGGGCGAGCCGGTTGAGCAGATCGAGACGGTCCAGTCGCAGCCGCAGCGGCAGGGCGCCGGGATCGATCCCGGCACGGCTCAGGTAGTCGGTCGTGGCCTGGTCGGTCGCGCGGGCTTCATCGAGCAGGTGCTTCTCGTCGGCGACGTAGAGCCGGCTCCAGGAAGTCATCCGCGCGAGGCGGTCGGCTTCGATCCGCTGCGCTTCCTCCGCACCGAACAGGTCCGCGCGTGCGCGATACAGCACCCATGCGCGATGGCGCGCGCCGATTTCCGTGAGCGTATGCACGCGCAGCACGTACAAGGTGTCGTCATCGGGATAGGCCGCGGCGGTCTGCTCGATCAGCGCCAGCGCCGGCAGCCATTGGCGCTGGTCGCGCAGTGCGCGGATGCTGTCGAGAGACGCCGTGGGCGCGGAGTGCCGGGACGCGTCAGTTGTTGCCGCCGCGTTGCATGCAAATGGCGCGCACGCAATGAACAGCGCCAGCGCCAAAGGCGCACGGCGAATGAATGACATGGTGTATCCCCCTGATTCCGTAAGACAGGCGACGCAATTTGTGATTTGCGTCACATATCGATTGGTATTTTAAGCACAATGCGTGCCAGATATCATCCGGATGAATCAAAAGGGCTGGGCATGACGAAGCCGCTGCAGCCGGTTGGTGCAGAAGCGGCGGATGTCGAAAAAGGGGTTCCCGCTACGGCAATGTGTCGCGCTCGGCGACGATGCTGGCCACTTCGGACATGTTCTCGGCTCCCCAGCTGCACAGCGGCACGAGCGCGTCGGCCAGGCTGCGCCCGAGCGGGGTCAGCGCGTAGTCCACGCGCGGCGGCACTTCCTGGTAATCGGTCCGCGCCAGCACGCGATGGGCCTCCAGGTCCTTCAGTTGCTGGATCAGCACCTTGTCGCTGACGCCTCCGATCGATCGCTTCAGCTCGCCGTAGCGCTTTGTGCCGTCGCGCAGGAAGAACAGGATCAGCGGTTTCCACTTGCCGGAGATGAGGTGGAGCGCGGCATCGAGCCCGCAGGAGAAGCCGTCACCGCAGATCTGGGGATGCGTCGCCATCTATACTTACCAAAAGGTGCATACTTGTTATAAGGTAATCGCGAGCAGATAGTCATGCAACCCCACCAAGGATGCATGACGTGAACAGACTGGATGGAAAGACCGCCGTGATCACCGGCGGCGCTACCGGCATCGGCCGGGCGGCGGCAAAGCGCTTCATCGAGGAAGGCGCCTTCGTCTTCATCTTCGGCCGCCGGCAGGAAGCGCTCGACGCCGCCGTGGCCGACCTCGGGCCCAATGCGCGCGCTGTGAACGGCTCGGTTTCGGATGAGGCCGACCTCGACCGGCTCTATGCGGCGGTGAAGGCCGAGCGCGGGACCCTCGACATTGTCTTCGCCAATGCCGGGGCGGGGAGCCAGCTTCCGCTCGGCGAGATCACGGCCGGGCACATCGACGAAACGTTCGACACCAACGTGAAGGGCACGATCTTCACGGTGCAGAAGGCGCTGCCGCTGATGGGTACGGGCGGTTCGATCATCCTGACCGGATCGAGCGCCGGCACCACCGGCGCCCCGGCATTCGGCGTCTACAGCGCAAGCAAGGCCGCCGTGCGTAACCTCGCCAAGACCTGGGCGGAAGACCTGAAAGGCACCGGCATCCGGGTCAACGTGCTGTCGCCCGGGCCGACCGCGACCGAACTGGCCAAGGAGGCGCTGGGCGAGGAAGGCATGAAGGTCTTTGCCTCGATGAATCCGCTCCAGCGCATGGCCGACCCGGCGGAGATCGGGGCCGTGGCTGCCTTCCTCGCGTCGCAGGACAGCAGCTTCATGACCGCCAGCGAGGTCGCCGTCGACGGCGGCCTGGCGCAGATCTGACGCACCACCTAAGGAGAAACCCATGAACTACGCAATCATCGGCTTCGGCCAGATCGGCCAGGCCCTGGCCAAGACGTTCGCCCGCAAGGGCATCGACGTCTCCGTTGCCACCACGCGCGCCCCGGAAAGCTTTGCAGCCGATGCGGCCGCGATCGGACCCGGGATCATTCCCACCACGCTCGCCGAAGCGGTCAAGGCGGACGTCATCTTTCTGGCCACGCGTTTCGAATCGCACCCGGAGGTCGCGAAGGCGCTGCCCACCTGGGAGGGAAAGACCATCGTCGACGTGACCAATACCTACGGCGTGTCCCCCGAAGAGATGGGAGGATCGTCTTCCTCCAGGGTCGTCGCGCAGGCCTTCACCGGTGCAAGACTGGTCAGGGGCTTCAACCATCTGGTCGCTGCCGTCCTTGAACAGGATCCGGCGGTACAGGGTGGCGGCAGGCGGGTCGTATTCCTGGCGAGCGACGATGAGGGCGCCGCTGCGGAGATTGGTGCGCTCGCGGAAAATCTCGGTTTCGCGCCAATCCAGCTTGGCGGACTTTCCGAAGGTGGACTGCTCGTGCAGACGCGCGGAAAAACCTGGGGTCAACTGATCTTCAAGGACCTGGTCAGGTTCGCCTGAGGAATGCCCACAAATCTCAACGCAGTACTTGATTCGCGTGTCCGAAAAGACGTGACCCGGCAAGGCGGTTCTGCTGGATCCTGCCGCGCGCGATTTGAGGAGGCAGGGTAGGGCCCGACTTTGGTAAAACTGACCAGCCCCGGACGAAAAAAGCCCCTAAACTGTTGAGTTCAGGGGCTTTCTGCTTGTAACCGATTGGTCGGGGAGACAGGATTCGAACCTGCGACCTCTACGTCCCGAACGTAGCGCTCTACCAGACTGAGCTACACCCCGACGGTGTAGCCGCGCATTGTAATGATGACGCAAGGGTCGCGGCAATAGCCGGCGCGTCGATCACGCCTGGGCGGGGTTGCGGCGGGGCCGCGGTGCGGGCAGCCGTTAAACTGTGCGGATTGCGCATCCGTCGGAGTGTTTCACCTTGATCAAGCCCCGTACACCGCCCGGCGTCATGGAGCTGTTGCCCCGTGACCAGATCGCGTTCCAGCGCATGCTGGACACGATTCGCCTGACCTTCGAGCGCTTCGGCTTCCTGCCGGTGGAAACGCCGGTGATGGAGCTGTCGGAGGTGCTGCTGACCAAGTCCGGGGGCGAGACCGAGCGCCAGGTGTATTTCGTGCAGTCCACCGGCGCGCTCGAGAAGTCTGCCGATGGCATGCCGGAGCTGGCGCTGCGCTTCGACCTGACCGTGCCGCTGGCGCGTTACGTCGCCGAGCACGAGCACGACCTCGCCTTTCCCTTCCGTCGCTACCAAATGCAGCGCGTGTACCGCGGCGAGCGCGCGCAGCGCGGCCGCTTCCGCGAGTTCTACCAATGCGACATCGACGTGATCGGCAAGGATGCGTTGTCGATCCGCCACGACGCCGAGATCCCGGCGGTGATCAGCGCAGTGTTCGAGGCGCTGGCGATCGGCGATTTCACCATCCAGCTCAATCACCGCAAGCTCTTGCGCGGGTATTTCGAGGGGCTCGGCATCGAAGGCGAGCGCCAGCTTGCGGTGCTGCGCGAGATCGACAAGCTCGACAAGCGTGGCGATGAAGCCGTGCGTGCGACGCTGGCGGGCGAGGGCTTCGGCCTGGCCGACGATGTCGTCGGCAAGCTGATGGCATTTTCGCAGGTGCGTTCGCTGGACCACGACGATGCGCTGGCGAAGCTCGATGCGCTGGGCATCGGCACGGACCTGTTCGAAGAAGGGCGCAACGAGCTGCGCGAGGTACTGGAGCGGCTCAAGGTGATGGGCGTGGACGCGTCGCGCTATGCGATCAACCTGTCGATCGCGCGCGGCCTCGACTACTACACGGGCATGATCTACGAGACGACGCTCGATGCGCATCCGCAGATCGGTTCGATCTGTTCGGGCGGGCGCTACGACAATCTTGCCAGCCATTACACGAAGTCGAAGCTGCCCGGTGTCGGAATTTCGATCGGGCTGACGCGCCTGTTCTGGCAGCTGCGCGAAGCAGGGCTGGTCGCGACGGCGGAAAGCTCGGTCGATGCGCTGGTCACCCTGCTCGACGACGAAGGCCTCGACCATGCCCTGTTCCTGTCGCAACAGTTGCGTGCCGCGGGCCTCAATGTCGAGACCCAACTGGAGCCGCGCAAGCTCGCCAAGCAGATGCAGTATGCGGATCGCGCCGGCATCCGTTTCGTGGTGATCCGCGGTGGCGATGAGGCCGCGAAGGGTGTGGTCGCGGTCAAGGACCTGCGCCGCGGCGAGCAGTTCGAAGTGGCCGAAAGCGATCTGGCGCGTACGCTTCGCGTCGAACGTGAACAGTGGCGGGCACTGGCGGCCCAGGAGTCGGTGCGATGAGTGCCGCCATCCTGCTCGACGGCTGCTCGCTGACCCGCGAGCAACTTGTTGCTGTCGCCAAGGGTGCCTCAGTGCAGCTCGACGGCGGCGCCTTGCGCGCGGTCGCACGCGCCGCCGATTTCCTCGCCGAACAGGTCCGTCGCGAGGAACCGATCTACGGCGTGTCAACCGGTTTCGGCAGCAACGCCGACAAGCTGCTGGGCGCGCATCCGCTGCGCGACGAATTGCAGGGCGCGACGCCTTCCGGTCGTTCGCTGCACGAGGAGCTGCAGCGCAACCTCATCGTCACACATGCCGTCTGCGTGGGTGAGCCGTTTGCTGCCGACGTGGTGCGGGCTATGCTGTGCATCCGCATCAATACGCTGCTGCGCGGTCATTCGGGCATCCGCGTCGAGACCCTGCAGGCATTGGCGGCGATGCTCAACGCCGGCGTCGTACCGGTGGTGCCACAGCTCGGTTCGGTCGGCGCGAGCGGCGATCTTGCGCCGCTGTCGCACCTGGCGATCGTGTTGCTGGGTGGCGGCGAAGCGTTCCTCGAGGGCGAACGCATGCCAGGTGCGCAAGCATTGCAGCGTGCCGGCCTGCAACCGGTGTCGCTGTCGTACAAGGAAGGCTTGGCGCTGAACAACGGCACCGCGCAGATGCTCGCCACCGGCGTGCTGGCGCTGCAGAAGCTCGACGACCTGCTCGACACCGCCGACCTGGCCGCCGCGATGACCATCGATGCCTTCGCCGGCCGTCTCGGTGCGTTCGCGGAAGAAGTCCATGCGTTGCGCCCGCATCCAGGACAGTTGCAGACTGCAGCCAACCTGCGCGCATTGCTCCAAGGTTCGACGCTGGCTGACATTCCCTATCACCTGGTACCGAAGTTCCGGCAGTGGCTGCCGTCGAGTTGGGATACGGCTGAGTCGCAGTCGCTCGGCTTCGATATCGGCTGGGATTGGGTGCCGTTGTCGCAACGCCATGGCCGCGAGAAGTTCTATCGGCGTTTCAAGCCATTCCGCGGCGGCAAGAAGCACCAGCCGCAGGACAGCTATTCGCTGCGCTGCATTCCGCAGGTGCATGGCGCGGTGCGCGATGCGGTGGAGCAGGCCAAGCGCGTGCTGGACATCGAACTCAACGCCGTCACCGACAATCCGCTGGTGTTCCCGGATGCGCAGGCCGAACACGTCGAACAACAGGTGATTTCCGCAGGCCACTTCCACGGCATGCCGCTGGCGCTGGCGATGAGCTACGTCAAGGCCGCGATCCCAGTGCTGGCATCGATTTCCGAACGCCGCCTCAACAAGCTGGTCGACCCGGCCACCAACGACGGCCTGCCGGCGTTCCTGATCGGCAACGAGGATGGCACCGAATCCGGCTTCATGATCGTGCAGTACACGGCGGCGGCGATCGTCAACGACCTGACCAGCCGCGCGATGCCCGCCTCGGTGTATTCGATCCCGACTTCGGCCAATGCCGAGGACCACGTCTCGATGGGCGCCAACGAGGCGCGCCATGTGCTGGCGATGGCCGACGACCTCGGCAAGGTGCTGGCGCTGGAGCTGTACACCGCCGCGCAGGCGCTGGACCTGCGCCGCGACATGATCAACGCGGCGCGTGGACTGGCCGATCGGGTCGATGCCGAAGGTTTCGCCGCGAAAGTGCAGGGCGGGCCTCTGCCGTCGGCGGACGATCGCGCCGGATTCATCGCCGAAGTGGACGCGATGCGTGCAGAGTTGTCCGCGGCCGAACCGTTCCATCCAGGCGCTGCCGTCGCGCGTGCGCACGCAGCGCTACGCGAGGCGATTCCGTTTCTGGAACGCGACCGCGCGCTCGATGACGAAGTTGCCACTGCGGTGCGCCTGGTTGCGGAAGGCAGTCTGCTGGCCGCGAGCAGGCGCGCCTGAGTGGGGGCGTGCTCCGTCACGCGAGGGCTGACCTACCTGGAAGCGGTGGCTTCGTCTGCCGGCAACAGGCCGACCCTCCCCAGCGCCTTCGACAGCTCGTCGTGGGGCTTGCCCGCTCCCCAACCACGGACTGTTTCTGCGAGTTCTCCATCCTTGAAGATGTAGAAGATGGGCGTGCCCCAGTCCTCGAACATGGGCCACTCGTCCTTGGCATAGGCGATCACCATCGGCTGGTCGGGGTGTTCGCGGTTCCATGCCTGGACGTCGTCGAAATCGCTCGTGCCCAGGGGCGGGTTGAGCCAGGTGGCGTGTTGCCGGAACAGTTTCGCCAGCATCGGATCGTTGCGGATATCGCGTGCGGCATCCTGCGAAAAATGACAGCTGGGGCTGGAAACGACGATGACCTGCGCGGGCTGGCGCAGGTCGATTGGCTTTCGCGTCAGTTCGCGCTTGTCCCTGGCCAGCGCCCATGCGGTGGCGCCAGTCAAGCCGGGGGCATCGTGCAGCTGCGGCAGCGGCTTGCGATCGGATGACGGATGCTGGTCGGCGAATTCGCGCGCCTCGTCGAACAGGCGGGCACTCACCAGTGCCTTGTACACATAGCCGAAATCGGTCGGGCGGGACAGACCCCTCGACTGTGCTTCCGCAAGCAACGTCTGGGCACTGCGTGCATACTTCGGCGTCGGGTTGTAAAACACATTGGTCTGCGCCGCACGGAACACGAACTCGAGGTCGTAGTCGTCCAGTTCCTGCGGATTGCCGGCATATTTCGCGAGCTGT
Source organism: Luteimonas cucumeris (assembly GCF_007830035.1). GTDB lineage: Bacteria > Pseudomonadota > Gammaproteobacteria > Xanthomonadales > Xanthomonadaceae > Luteimonas_C > Luteimonas_C cucumeris. Next base: position 216,469 of record NZ_VLKN01000003.1, read on the forward strand.
TCCTCGTAGGCGTGGGCGATGGACAGGCTGCGTTCCTCTTCCGAGTGTCGGGTACGCGAATCCGCGATCTGACTGAAGGTATCGAAGCTGCGCTCGACGTCACTCGGTTCGGCAGGTAGTGGTGCCGTGCGCGGCGCAGGGCGCGCGAGCGTCAGCAGGTATTCGTCCGGTTCCTCCCCGAAGATTCCCAATACCTGCCTGATTTCGTCGGAGGTCAGCTCCGCGATCAGGTCGGAGCGGCCATGGCTGACCAGGGCGCCATCCCTGAATTCCAGGCTGTCGAGGAAGCGCTTGCGGGCCAGAGGCGACAGCCGGTCGAGCGGTGAGGGGGCGTTTGCCGTCGCCTTCAGGTATCGGTCCAGGTCCGCGGTGGAATGGACGGGGGCGGTTTTCGATTCGTTCCTGGCGGGCGAAGCCTCCTGCGACCCGGCGCTGGGGGAACAGATGGCGGCTATCGAAACCAGTACGGCGGCTAAGGCTTTCGGGTGCATAGGCATGCCCGTCGTGGTGTCCGTGGCAGGACACTAGCAGCGATCCGGCCCGATCGCACCAAGGCCCGGGTCCGTCATTGCTTGGTCGTCATCCCGCAAGGCGGGAATCCATGGCTCAAGGCGCTTGACTAATGTATTAACGCACTATTACATTAGCCAAATGAAGCAACGCCCCGAACCCCTGCCGGAACGCGACGCCGACGCCTCCCTGAAGGCGTTGGCCAAGGCGCTTGCCGCGCTGGACCGGCCCGACGACGTGCGTGCCTTCCTCGAGGACCTGTGCACGCCAGCCGAACTGGAAGCCATGTCCGACCGCTGGCGGGTGGTGCCGTTGCTGCTGCAGGGCGTGCCGTACCGGGAAATCCACGATCGCACCCTGGTCAGCGTGACCACGATCGGCCGCGTTGCGCGCACCCTGGAACGTGGCGCCGGTGGCTATGCCGCGGCCGCGAAGCGCCAGCATCCGCGCCTGATTCCTTCCCATTGAACCTGCCCGCATGAGCCCATCCGCCCTCCCGGCGGCGCGCGACCGTCTGCGCATCGCCATCCAGAAGTCCGGACGCCTGAGCGAGCCGGCGCGCGCCTTGCTGGCCTCCTGTGGCCTGAGCTGGCGCGAGAGCCGCGATCGCCTGTTCTGCTATGGCGAATCGCTGCCGGTCGACCTGCTGCTGGTACGCGACGACGATATTCCCGGATTGATCGCCGATGGCGTCTGCGACCTGGGCATCGTCGGTCGCAATGTGCTGGCCGAGCAGGGCAGCCAGCGCATCGATGACGCCGGGTCGGTGAAGTACCGCGAATGGCGCGCGCTCGGCTTCGGTGCCTGCCGGTTGGATATCGCCGTGCCGGACAGCTGGGAATGGAGTGGATCCGCGCAACTGCGCGGCAAGCGCATCGCCACCAGCTATCCGGCATTGCTGGGTGCATGGCTGCGCGAACAGGATGTCGTGGCCGACGTGGTGCCGTTGTCCGGTTCGGTCGAGATCGCGCCGCGGCTCGGCCAGGCGGACGCGATCTGCGACCTGGTGTCCAGCGGCGCCACGCTTGCCGCCAACCAGCTCAAGCCGGTACTCACCTTGTTGCAGAGCGAGGCGGTACTGGCCGGGCCGGCCGTGCCTTTCGTCGATGCGCGTGAGGAACTGGCTGCGTTGCTTCTGCGCCGACTCGACGGCGTGCTTCGCCTGAAGGACAGCAAGCTGCTGCTGTTCCAGGCGCAGCGGCAGACATTGCCCGCCCTGCTCAAGCTGCTGCCCGATGCCGAACCGCCGACGATGCTGCAGGTGGACGGCGCCGACACGCTGGCGCTGCAGGCCCTGTGTCACGGCGCGATGACCTGGCAACGCCTGGAAGACCTGAAACTTGCGGGCGCGCGCGGCCTGATGGTGCTGCCGGTCGAGAGGATGCTGGCATGAGCGGCATCATCGAATGGAGCGTCATCGACGAAGCGCAGCGCGCCATGCTGCTGCAGCGTCCGGCGCAGGTGGTGTCCGCCGATGTCCAAAGTGCAGTGGTGGCCATCCTCGAGCAGGTGCGCAGCGGCGGCGATGTCGCGCTGCGCGAACTCACGTTGCGGTTCGATGGCGTCGCGGCGGATCGGTTCGCGGTCGGCGAGGAAGAATTCCGCGCAGCGGAAGCGTTCGTGCCACTGGACCTGCGCGTGGCGATGATCGCCGCCGCGCAGCGCATCGAGGACTTCCACCACGATGGCATGCTGCAGCCTTATGCGGTGAAGACCGCCCCCGGCGTGACCTGCGAGCGCATCGTGCGCGCAATCGAGCGCGTCGGCCTGTATGTGCCGGCCGGCAGCGCGCCGTTACCGTCGACCGCACTGATGCTGGGCGTGCCGGCGCGATTGGCCGGATGCAGCGAAGTGACGCTGTGCACGCCGGCGCGACGCGATGGCAGCGCCGATCCGGCGGTGCTGGTGGCCGCGCGGTTGTGCGGCATCGAACGTGTGTTCAAGCTCGGCGGCGCACAGGCGATCGCTGCGATGGCGTTCGGTACCGACAGCGTCCCACGTTGCGACAAGCTGTTCGGTCCGGGCAATGCCTTCGTCACGGAGGCCAAGCGGCAGGTATCGATGCGCGGCGACGGTGCCGCGATCGACATGCCGGCCGGTCCCTCGGAAGTGCTGGTGATCGCCGATGCCGGCGCCAACCCGGCTTTCATCGCCGCCGACCTGCTGTCGCAGGCCGAGCACGGGCCGGATTCCCAGGTCATCCTGTTGTCCGACGATGCCGCGCTGCTCGCTGCGGTCGAACAACAGCTGCAACTGCAGTTGCCGAAGCTGTCGCGCAAGGACATCGCCCGGCAGGCGCTGGCCGCGTCGCGGCTGATCCGGGTCGATACGCTGGAGACGGCGTTCGATATCAGCAATCGCTACGCGCCCGAGCACCTGATCCTGGCACTGCGCGAACCGCGCGAATGGCTCGACTGCGTACGCGCCGCCGGCTCGGTCTTCCTGGGCGACTGGACACCGGAGGCGCTCGGCGACTACTGCAGCGGTACCAACCACGTATTGCCGACCGGCGGCGCGGCGCGTGCGGTCAGCGGCCTGAATGTATCGAGTTTCCAGACCACGATCAGCGTGCAGGCCGCGCAGCGCGCCGGCATCAGCGCGATCGGCCCTTGCGCAATGGTGCTGGCCGAGGCCGAAGGGCTGGACGGGCATCGCAATGCAGTGGCGCTGAGGCTGGCGGAGGCTGCGGCGTGAGCACCACCTTGTCGAGCGACGTCATGCAGCTGCTGCGCGAAGACCTGCGCGATTTCGCCGGATACCGTTCGGCGCGCAGCGAAACCTCGGCCGGCACGGTCTGGCTCAATGCCAATGAAGCGGCCCGCGCGAACCAGGCCGACAGCGGAGGTAGCCTGCGACGTTATCCGTCGCCACAGCCGGAACCGCTGCGCAATGCACTGGCGGAGTTGTACGGATGCGCGCCGGAGAGTCTGTTGATCGGCCGCGGCAGCGACGAGGCGATCGATCTTCTGGTCCGTGCGTTCTGCAGGCCTGGCATCGACGCGGTGCTGGTGACGCCGCCGGTGTTCGGCATGTACGCCGTCGGTGCGCGCCTGCACGGTGCCCGTCTGCTGGAAGTTCCGCTGCACGAAGGAGCGGATGGATTCCGCGCCGACCTTGGCGACATCGCCGAAATCGCACTGACCCAGGCGGCAAAACTGGTGTTCCTGTGCTCGCCTGGAAATCCGGCCGGTGGCGTGCTGTCCATCGAAGAAGTACTCGGCCTTGCGCGTCGCCTCAGCGGCCATGCCCTCGTGGTGATCGACGAGGCCTACGTCGAGTTCGCCGATGCCGGTTCCATCGTCGCCGGCGTCGCTTCGCAGTCGAATGTGGTCGTGTTGCGCACGCTGTCGAAGGCGCATGCGCTGGCGGCGGCGCGGATCGGCTGCGCCATTGCCGATGCGCGGGTGATCGAGGCCTTGCGTCGCTGCCAGGCGCCGTATCCCGTGCCCGCGCCCAGCGCGGCGCTGGCGTTGTCCGCCCTGCAGGCCGACGCCTTGGCCGCGACCGCTGCGGTGATCGACGAAGTACGACGTGAGCGCACGCGGGTCGCGGCGCGACTGGCCGGCCTGATGGAAGTGCGCCGCGTCTATCCGTCGCAGGGAAATTTCCTGCTGGTCCGTTTCCATGACGCGGGCGCGGCCTTCGAGGGTCTGCTGGCCGCTGGCGTGGTGGTGCGGGACATGCGGGCGATGCCGCAACTGGGCGACGCGCTGCGGATCACCATCGGTACGCCGGAACAGAACGACGCGATGCTGGCCGCATTGCGCAGGATCGAGGTTGCGGCATGAAGCCGATCCTGTTCATCGATCGCGACGGCACCCTGATCGAGGAGCCGGCCGACTTCCAGGTCGATGCCTACGAGAAGCTGCGCTTCGTCGCTGGCGCAATCCCGGCGCTGCTGAAGCTGCGCGATGCCGGCTACGAGTTCGTGATCGTGACCAACCAGGACGGGCTCGGCAGCGAGAGCTATCCGCGCGCCGCGTTCGATGGACCGAACAATCTTATGCTGCAGGTGTTCGAAAGCCAGGGCATCCGCTTTCGCGACGTGCTGGTCGATGCGAGCTGGCCGCACGAGAACAAGCCGACGCGCAAGCCCGGCATCGGGCTGGCCGTGCCGTACCTGCAGGACCGCGGCATCGACTGGCGGCGCTCGGCGATGGTCGGTGATCGCGACACCGATATCGCCTTCGCCCACAATCTCGGCATACGCGGATTCCAGTTGCGCACGGCGCAGTTCGGTGGCGAATGGGACTGGGCCGGTATCGCCCATGAGCTCGCCGACATGCCGCGTCGCGCCGTAGTGCAGCGCGATACCAGGGAAACCCGGATCCGCGTCGCGGTGGACCTGGACCTGGCCGCGGAACCGAAGGTGGACACCGGGCTACCGTTCTTCGACCACATGCTGGAGCAGCTCGGCAAGCACGGCGGTTTCGCGCTGGACGTTCGGGCCGAGGGCGACCTGCACATCGACGAACACCATACGGTCGAGGATACCGGCCTCGCATTGGGGCAGGCGCTGCGCGAAGCGCTGGGCGACAAGCGCGGCATCGGCCGTTACGGTTTTACCCTGCCGATGGACGAAACGCTGGCGAGCGCGGCGCTGGATTTCAGCGGTCGACCGTATTTCGTGTTCGAGGGTGAATTCAAGCGCGAGCGCGTCGGCGATCTGCCGACCGAACTGGTGCCGCATTTCTTCCGTTCGCTGTGCGATGCCTCCGGGCTCAACCTCAACCTGGACGTGCGCGGCGACAACGATCACCACAAGATCGAGGCCTGCTTCAAGGCCCTGGCTCGCGCGTTGCGGCAGGCGATCCGGCGCGAAGGGGACGACCTGCCCAGCACGAAAGGCGTGCTGTGAACGGGATCGCGATGCCGGTCGCGCTGATCGATGCCGGCGGCGCCAACCTGGGTTCCGTGCGCTATGCACTGGAACGTCTCGGCATCGCGCCTCGAATCGTGCGCGATGCCGACGAACTGGCTCGCGCCGGGCGCATCATCCTGCCTGGCGTGGGCGCCGCAGCGCCGGCGATGGCGGCGCTGCGCGAGCGCGGACTGGACGCGGCATTGCGCAAGGCCGACGTGCCAGTGATGGGCATCTGCCTCGGCATGCAGCTGCTGTACGACAGTTCCGAAGAAGGCAGCGTGCAGTGCCTGGGCCTGATACCCGGTCGCGTACGTCGCTTGCTGCCGACGGCGGGCGTGCGCGTTCCGCACATGGGCTGGAATCCGCTGCGCGATGTCGCCGGGCAACCCTTGCTGGAAGGCATCCGCGACGGCGACTGCGTCTACTTCGTGCATGGCTATGCGGCACCGGTCGGCGAAGACACCGTCGCTACCTGCCGTCACGGCGAAACCTTCAGCGCGATCGTGCGGCGTGGCATCCATTGCGGCGCGCAGTTCCATCCGGAGCGTTCCGCCGGTCCCGGCGCGCGCCTGCTGGCGAACTTCCTGCGGTGGCAGCCATGATCCCGCCACCGCCTTGCGCGACATTCCAGGTCTATCCGGCGATCGACGTGCGTGCGGGCCGCGTGGTGCGGCTGGCGCAGGGCGACTATGCGCGCGAGACCCGTTACGACGACGATCCGCTGGCGCTCGCCACGCGCTATGCGGCCGCTGGTGCGCGATGGCTGCACCTCGTCGACCTGGACGCTGCGCGCGCAGGCGGTTACACGCTGCAGGCACTGCTGACGCGGATCAAGGGCGACACCGGATTGTCGGTACAGACGGGCGGCGGCGTGCGCAGCGAAACGGATGTCGAACGCCTGCTGGAGCTCGGGGCCGATCGCGTCGTGATCGGATCGCTGTCGGTCAGCGCGCCGGCACGCATCGCCGCATGGATCGGACGCTACGGCAGCGCGAACCTGACGATCGCGCTGGATGCACGCTGCGCGCCTGATGGACGCTGGTTTCCGGCCACGCATGGCTGGACCCGACAGGGACGACGCACGTTGAGCACGTTGGTGCGCTTCTATACCCGTTCCGGCCTGCAGCACCTGCTGTGCACCGACATCGCCCGCGACGGCATGTTGTCGGGGCCGAACCTGCAGCTGTATGCGTTGTTGCGGCAATGGGCGCCGCAGATCGAACTGCAGGCTTCCGGCGGTGTGCGCGGCATCGAAGACGTCCGTGGGGCGCGCGAGGCCGGCTGCAGCGGCATCGTGCTGGGCAAGGCGCTGCTGGAAGGACGCATGGACCTGTCGCAGGCGCTGTCGTGCTGAGCCGGCGCATCATCCCGTGTCTGGATGTGCGCGACGGACGCGTAGTCAAGGGCGTGCGCTTCCGCGACCACGTCGACATGGGCGATATCGTCGCGCTGGCGGCGCGCTATCGCGACGAGGGCGCTGACGAACTGGTGTTCTACGACATCGGTGCCAGTCCGCAGGGGCGCAGCGTCGATCCGGCCTGGGTCGAACGTGTCGCACGCGCGCTCGACATACCGTTCTGCGTTGCCGGTGGCATCGGCGATGTCGAATCGGCGCGGCGCGTGCTGCACGCCGGTGCCGACAAGATCTCGGTCAATACCCCGGCCCTGCAACGGCCTGGCCTGATTTCGGAACTGGCCGACGCGTTCGGGGTGCAGTGCGTCGTCGTCGGCATCGATTCGCAGCGCGACGCGGATGGCGAATGGCGCGTACGCAGCCACACCGGCGATCCCGATCGCATGCGCTCGCCAGGGCGGCGCACGCTGGACTGGGTGGTCGAGGCGCAGCGACTCGGCGCCGGCGAGATCGTGCTCAACTGCATGGGCAGCGACGGCGTGCGTGAGGGCTATGACATCGCACAGCTGCGTGCCGTGCGGGCAGTCTGCGAGGTGCCGCTGGTCGCGTCGGGCGGCGCCGGCAACCCCGGACATTTCGCCGAGGTGTTCCGCGATGCGGACGTCGATGGCGCATTGGCGGCCAGCGTGTTCCATGGTGGTGACATCGCGATCCCGGCGTTGAAATCCTTCCTGCGTGGACAGGGGATCGAGGTGCGCCATGAAGCCTGAGGTCGTCGAATCACTGGCCTGGTCGCGTGCGGCCGACCGGCGCGAGGGTGGGCTGCTGCCGGCCGTCGTGCAGGATGCCGGCAACCAGCGCGTGCTGATGCTCGGCTACATGTCGCGCCAGGCGCTCGAATTCACCCTGTCCAGCGGCTGGGTGACCTTCTACAGCCGCAGCCGGGCGCGCCTGTGGACCAAGGGCGAAAGCTCGGGGCATCGACTGGCGCTGGTGTCCATCGAGGCAGATTGCGATGGCGACACGCTGCTGGTGCAGGCGCGTCCGCTGGGGCCGACCTGCCATCTCGATCGCGCCAGCTGTTTCGCGGGCGCGCCGGCCAGCGTGCTGGCGACGCTCGATGCGCTCATCGCGCAGCGCGACCGCGAGCGACCCGATGGCAGTTACACCACGCAACTGTTGCAGCTCGGCGTGACGCGCGCGGCACAGAAAGTGGGCGAGGAGGGTGTCGAAACGGCGTTGGCGGCCGTCGTGCAGGACGATGCCGCGCTGCTCGGCGAAGCGGCCGACCTGACCTATCACCTGCTGGTATTGCTGCGGCTGCGCGGGCTGGGGCTGGCCGAGCTGGACGAAACCCTGCGCGGTCGCGGCGGTTGATCGCTAGACCTGCGTCGTCCCATAGGGCGCGGCCGATGTGCAGACCTGGTCGCGACCCTGCGCCTTGGCCGAATACAGCGCCAGGTCGGCCGCCATCAGCGCCGCATCGATGCTGCTGGCCGAATCCTCCGTCGACTGCACGGCATGCACGCCGATGCTCGCCGAGATGTGGATCTCCTGGCCGCCGCGCACTACGCAGGGTTCCTGCTGCAGTTGCCGGCGCAACACTTCGCCGACATCGGCGGCGGCCGCCAGGTCGTGGCCGGGCAACCCGACGATGAACTCCTCGCCTCCGTAACGCGCCAGCAACGCCTTGTACGGCCGCAGGGTATCGCCGATGCGGTGCGCGGCCCAGCGCAGGCAATCGTCGCCGACAAGGTGGCCATGCTGGTCGTTGATGTTCTTGAAATGGTCCAGGTCGATCATCAGCAGCGACAGCGGCGATCCCAGGACACGGCTTTCGCGCAGCATCGCTTCGAAGGCCTCGCGGAAATGGGTGCGGTTGTACAGCCCGGTCAATCCATCGCGACGACTGGAATCACGCAGCCTGTTGTGCGCGTCCTCGAGCTGCGCGAGGGTGCCGCGCAGTTCCTGGGTGCGTTGCGCGACCTTGCGCTCCAGGCGCAGGTTGGCGTCGCTGACGATGCGCTCGTTCTCCTGGCGCAGCGACGCATAGCGCCTGCTCAAGGCGATCGACAGCAGCAGCATTTCAAGCGCCGAACCGATCTGCACGCCGTACTCGGTGACGAAGGTCTTCGGCAGTACGCCGAACGCGACCAGGGTGAAGGACGTGGTGCCGAGCAGGAACAAGGCCCAGGCGGCCAGGAACAGCCGCGCCGGCGCGTAGCCGCGACGCAGCACGACGATGCTCGCGATCGCGATCCAGGCCACGCCGAACAGCACTGCCTTGGCCGCAATGGTGGTCGACAGGCGATACGGCATCTGCAACGCCGCCAGTGCCAGCAGCGCGAAGAAAACGATCAGCGCGAGGCTGACCCGGTTGCCCCACGGCCAGCGTTCGCGCAGTTCAAGGAAGGTGCGCGCGAACTGCTGCATGCCGATCAGGGCCAGGCAGATCGACAACGGCACGGATTTGTCGGCGAGCCAGGGCGAGTTGGGCCACAGGTATTCGTAACCCAGGCCATTGAGCGTGAACAGCACCATGCCGAACGCGGACAGGTGGAACAGATACCAGAAATAACCGGGATCGCGCAGCGTCAGCCATAGCACGAGGTTGTAGAAGAACAGCGCGACGAGGATGCCGTAGTAGATGCCGATCGCCAGCTGTGCATCGCGGGTCAGGTCGACGAAGGCGGTCGGCGTGTACAGGTCCAGCGGCACCTGCATTGAACTCTGGCTTTGTACGCGCACCAGCAGGTCGACCTGCTCGCCGAGCGGCAGGTCGAGCCAGAAATTCGGGTGCCGGTAGCGGATGCTGCGCGCTTCGAATGGCAACGAGTCGCCGCCTGCGTGGTGCACGACGCGACCATCCGGATACTTCACGTAGATGTCGATGCTGTCGCTCAGCGCGTAGCGCTGCACCAGCAGCCAGCGCTGCTCGTGGGTATTGCGGTTGACGATGCTGGCGTGGAACCAGAACGCACCCTGCTGGAAGCCGAATTCGTGGCTGCCGCCTGGCAACGGCACGAACTCGCCCGCGGCAAGCCTGCGAAAAGCGCTGGCCGTATCATCGCTGGCATGCACGTCGTGGCGATAGCGCGTGTGGTCCGTCAACGACGTCCCGGCCATGCCGGGTGACAGTTCCAGCGTCGTCTGTGCCCGCGCCCACGGGCCGGTGCATGACAGGATCAAGAACAGCGCCAGCTGCACCGGCCACCGGCTCCAACCAAAACCCATACCACCCCCTCGCATCCGGATCCCTGGCGCGCCCGCCCGCGCCTCAACGCCTCGCATGTTGCCGTCATGGAATAGCAACGCGACTTCCAGTCCCTTTCCGGACAGGCCTAGCCACGCTGTGCTGATCCGCGGCGGCATAATTCCCCTGTTGCCGCCACCGGATCGACGATGAAGCCGACGCCATTCTGCCTTCTGTTCACGCTACTTGCAGCTCCGCCGGTCATGGCGGACATGCCGTCCTGCGGCAGCGGCCACGTGTTCGACGACGCCAATGGCAATGGCGCACGGGATGCGGGCGAGGACGGCATCGCCGGCGTGAAGGTATCGGACGGCATGCGCATCGTGGAAACCGATTCCACGGGACGCTATGCGGGGCTGGGCGGCGACGCGGCGCGCACGGTTTTTCTGGTCAAGCCCGCAGGCTACGCGCCGGCATCGCGCGCCGATGGCCTGCCCGATTTCTGGCGCAACCCGCCGGCAGGGGCAGGGCATTCGTTGCGGTACGGAGGCATGGCGGCATCGTCGTGCCGGGATTTCGCGTTGCGGCGGACGCCACCACGCAAGGCGGGGATCGAAGTACTGGTATTCGCCGACCCGCAACCCAAGTCCATGGTCGACGTCGACTATTACCGCCGCGACATCGTCGAGCCCATCGCCGGCACCCATGGCGCGCAGCTGGGGATGTCGCTGGGCGATATCGTCAACGACGATCTGTCGCTGTACCCGGCGATGAACCGCATCACCGCAGGCCTGGGCGTGCCGTGGCTGCACCTGCCGGGCAATCACGATCTGGACTTCGATGCGTCGCGCGACGAGGACTCGCTGCTGAGCTTCCGCAACCTCTACGGACCGGATACGTTCGCGTGGGAAGAGCCGGAACTGGTATTCATCGGCCTGGACGACGTGATCCATCTTCCGGGACAGAAGCCTGCCTACACCGGCGGCCTGCGCGAGGACCAGTTCGCCTTTCTCGAAGCCTACCTGCGCGATGCGCCGCGCGATCGCCTGCTGGTGGTGGCGGCGCACATCCCGTTCTTCGACACGTCGAAGGTGCCCGGGCGGCCGTCGTTCCGCGTCGCCGATCGCGAACGCCTGTTCGCATTGCTCAGGGACTTTCCGCGGGTGCTGCTGCTGACCGGGCACGACCATACCCAGCGCCATGTCCGCCACGGCGCGGTCGATGGCTGGCACGGCGCTGAACCGCTGCACGAATACAACGTTGGTGCGGCCTGCGGCGCGTTCTGGAGTGGCGTCAAGGACGATGCCGGCATTCCTGACGCGACGATGAGCGACGGCACGCCCAACGGCTACGCGACGCTGCACGTGCAACCCGGCGGTGCGTACGCCTTGAGCTGGCATCCGGCGCGTCACCGCGAGCGCGCGGACTTCACCAAGGCAGTCGCGCTGCATGCGCCAGCGGTGCTGCGCCAAGGTGCCTATCCGGCCTGGGCGGTGTACGCCAATGTTTTCATGGGCCAGCAGGACCAGCGCGTCGAATACCGCATCGACGGCGGTGCGTGGAAGCCGATGACGAAGGCCTCGCGCGCCGATCCGCGGATGCTGGCCGAGAACGTCGCCGACGATGCCGTCGATGCGTTGCGCGGTTTCGACCGATCACCGGAAGCCACGCCATCGCTGCACCTGTGGCGCGGTACGCTGCCGACCGACCTGGCAATCGGCGCGCACCGTATCGAGGTTCGTGCCTTCGACGCGTGGCGCGGCGAGCAGCGTGCGTCGACGCAATACCGCCTGCAGGCGGCGGCGCCCTGACTTCGAACGGCTTCTTTGCCGCATTCGCCCAACGCACGGAGTCGAAAGATGAGCAGGACCCCCGTTCCGGAATTGCCGGTCAAGCTGTTCAAGACTGCTGCCGCATGCGAAAAATGGCTTGCCGCACATCCTGACGGTCCCGGCGTGTGGATGCAGTTCGCCAAGAAGGAACAGGGCGTGTCGTCGTTGAGCTATGCGGAGGCGGTCGATGTGGCGCTGTGCCACGGCTGGATCGATGGCCAGCTCAAGAGCCTCGATGCGCAGTTCTATCTGCGCCGCTTCACACCGCGAAGCCCACGCAGCGTCTGGTCGAAGATCAATGTCGCCAAGGCCGAAAAGCTGATCGCTTGCGGCCGCATGCAAGCGGCCGGTCTGCGCGAGATCGAGGCCGCCAAGGCCGACGGCCGCTGGGAGATCGCCTACGAACCGGCCAGCACGATGCAGGTACCCGATGAATTGGCCCGCGCGCTGGCCAACAACCGCAAGGCGAAAGCGTTCTTCGAGCAGCTGGACAGGGCCAATCGCTATGCGGTGTGCTGGCGCGTACAGACGGCGAAGAAGCCGGAAACGCGCGCGGCGCGCGTCGAAAAGCTGGTGGCGATGCTGGCCCGGGGCGAAAAGATCCACGCCTAGTTTCGTAGCGTGAAGCAGGGCTTGGCTACTGGGGTTTGGCTGCCGGTGTTTTCGCGACACCGGGCGTGTAGGGATAAGGCACCGGATCGCCCGGGACGATACTGGATTCCCATGCGCGCAGGCGCTCGCCGATGCGTGCGCCGACATCGATCTGCGGCAACGACGGCTCCTGATCTTCCTGCTTCTCGCGCTTGGCGATGGCGTCGCGGGCGAGGTCGTAGGCAGCGACGAAGTCGGTGCTGCGATTGAGGCCGTCGACCAGCCAGGCATGGCCGAAATAGGTGGCCGCCGATTCGGTGCCGCAGCCGAACGACGCGCGGTCGGCGCGCGCTGCCGTGATCAGCAGTGTGTCCGGACCGCGCAATGCCGGCAGGAAGCCACCCGAGTAGCAGGCGGAGATCACCACGACACGGTTGCGGATGCCGGACTCGTCCAGCGCCGTGCGCAGGTCCTGCGGCGTCAGCCAGTCCTCCACTACGGGTGGGAAGTGCACCGCCAGTTCGTGGTCCTCGGTACCGTGCATGGTCAGGTAGAGCAGCAACAGGTCCTGCTCGCGATCCATGGTGCTGCCGATGCGGGCCAGTGCGTCGTACAGGTTGTCGTAGGTGGCCAGCGAATGCGGCGCCTTGCCGAGGCTGTCGGCGTGGTTGATCAGGGTAACGACGCGACCCTGCGCTCCGAAACGCTGTTCGAATAGTGACTCCAGATAGACGACCTCATTGCGGAATACATTCTCTTCGCCGTCGCCGGCGAATCCGAGCACGTACAGGTCGGGTTGGCCGGGTCGTTGCGGCGCCAGTGCGGCCAGTTCGCGATCGAGTTGGCGGGCATCGCGTTCGGCCAGCACACCGTCGTCGAGCATGCGCTCAGGGGATGCGCTGTCGACAGGAATCCGATCGCCGGCTGCAGTGAAGGAGACAGGTTGGTCCGCCGCCAGTGACGTCGACAGCAGCAACAGGCAGAGCAGTGGTGCGAGGTGCATGGCGATCCGGCAGCGCGTCCGTTTCAAGCGACATCCGGGCGTATGCCCGAGAAATCCTCGACGCGGCCGTGGCCATTCGTGGCTTCGCCCAGGCGCGGCTGCGGATAGTCCTCGCGCCGGTCGACCAGCACCGTGCGCAGGCCGGCGTCGCGCGCCGCATCCAGTTCCTCGACCACGTCGGACAGGAACACGATTTCCGCAGCAGGACGGCCCAGCCGTGCAGCGATCGTGCGATAGCTGGCGGCATCGCGCTTGTGGCCGACCTCGGTGTCGAAGAACGCCGAGAACAACGGGATCAGGTCGCCGGCATCGGTATGGCCGAACAACAGCTTCTGTGCCGCGACCGACCCGGATGAATACACCGCCAGCGCATGGCCGTCGGCATGCCATTGCTTCAGCATGCGCGCTGCATCCGGATAGACCGGCGCGGTGAAATCGGCATTCAGGTAACCGTCCTGCCAGATCATGCCCTGCAGCGCCTTCAACGCGGTGTGCTTGCGATCCTGGTCGATCCAGCCCTGCAGCGTCTCGACGATCACCGCATCGGTGCAGATGCCGCCGCTCTCGGTGGCGACGATGTCCAGCCACCTGCGCACGTCGGGATCATCGCGGTTCTCGTCGACGAAATCCGGCAGCGCGTTCCTGGCGTAGGGAAACAGCACGTCCTTGACGAAGGAGATGCTGCTGGTGGTGCCTTCGATATCGGTGAGGATCAGGCGCTTGCTCATTGGCGCGTCATCCCGGCGCAAGCCGGGGCCCATGTTGATTAGCAGGTCGGAACAGCAGGGTCACGGGCAGACCAGCCTTTGGCTGTCGCAAACGCGTCCTGACAGCGTGGGAAGACGGCTTGTAGAAAATGCTCAACCGGTCTTGTCCTTCTCGTAGCGCGGGAACTTCTGCGCGATGTCGGTGCCGGTGAAATGCCCGACCCAGCCGTCCGGCTCGGTGAAGAAACGGATCGCGACGAAGCTCGGCTCCGGACCCATGTCGAACCAGTGCGTGGTGCCGTCCGGCACCGCGATCAGGTCGTTCTTGACGCATTCGATCTCGTAGACCTTGCCACCGACGTGCAGCGTGAACAGGCCGGAGCCGGCGACGAAGAAGCGCACTTCGTCTTCCTTGTGGAAATGCTCGTCGAGGAACTTGCGGCGCATTTCCTCGCGGTTCGGGTTGTCCGGCGCGATGCTGACCACGTCGACGGTCTTGAAGCCATGCTGCTGCACCAGCCGGTCGATGTCGGCCCGATAGGCGGCCATGACCTGTTCCGGCGTGGCGCCGGGCTCGATCGGCTGCGACGCCTGCCAGCGCTCGAAGGTCACGCCGATCTTGCGCAGCTCGCGCGCGATGTCGCCGCCATCGCTGCTGCTGAACTGCGGGGTGTCGGGACTGTCGTCGGCGAAGATGCGTAAACGGCTCATGGCGGCATGCGGGGTGTGGGGAGAACAAGGTTAGCAGGGTGGGCAAATACACCCATAGGGCGGGTGCGGCCCGCGAACAAGGGCGACCAAATCCTTCCACGGCTGCCGAAGCGGGCTGGGTCCCGCGCTACGCGGTATGCAGCTTGCGCAGCTCCAGTTCGCAATGGAACAGGAATTCGAAGGCTTCCAGGTGGCGGCGGGCCTCGGCCATGTCGCGGCCCCAGGCATAGAGGCCATGGCCGTCGATCAGGTAGCCCCACAGGCATTGCCGGTCGAGCAGGGCGTCGACCTGGGCGGCGAGGGTGGGCATGTCCTGTGTATTGGCGAATACCGGCACGTCGATCGCCATCTCGTGCGTGGTGTTGCCGGCAAAGGCCTTCAGCAGTTCGTAACCCTCTAGGTGGACGTGCCCTGCGCCGGCATACAGGCGCGAGGCAATGGTCTGGTTCGGCGAATGCGTATGCAGCACGCAGCCGATCTCGGGGAAGCGGCGGTAGAGCTGGGTGTGCAGGAGGGTTTCGGCGGACGGGCGATGGTCGCTGCCCATGGCCTTGCCGTCGAAATCGACCACCATGATGTCGGCCTCGTTCAGCCGACCCTTGTCGCGCCCGGACACGGTGATCGCGGCATGACGGTCATCGAGGCGGCGCGAGAAGTTGCTGCTGGTCGCCGGCGTCCAGCCGAGCGAGGACAGCTCGCGGACGTTGATGATGATCTCGCCGGCGAGCTCGCGCAGGCGATGGGAATCGTAGGACAGGGCGTTCATGCCGCGAGTGTAGCGAAACCGGCAGGATCAGGCGCTAGCGATGGCGCGACACAAAAGAAAACGGCGCGGTTGCCCGCGCCGTTTCCGATGCTCCGAAGCCGCTTACGGGCCCAGGTCGGGACCTTCGTGGAACTTCGGTGCGGGTTCGAGTTGCGGCGTATCCGTGGGCGGAGAGCGACCGGGCGCCAGGTCGCTGTTCCGGTAACCGTAGAACGCATAGACCACCAGGCCGATCACCGCCCAGCCGAAAAACAGGCTCAGCGTGTACATCGACAGGTTGAGGAACAACAGCAGACAGCCGGCGATCGCAAGCGGACACACCAGCCATACCATCGGCGTGCGGAACGGACGCGGACGGTTGGGCTGTTGCTTGCGCAGGATCATCACCGCGATCGACACCATAACGAATGCGAACAGCGTGCCGGAGTTGGAGATGTCGGCGAGCACGCCCACCGGGAACAACGCGGCGAAAGCGGCCACGAACACGCCGGTGATGATGGTGACCACGTACGGTGTATGGAAGCGCGGATGTACCTTCGACAGGATGCCCGGCAGCAGGCCGTCGCGCGACATCGTGAAGAAGATGCGGGTCTGGCCGTAGATCATCATCAGGATGACCGAGGGCAACGCCAGGGCCGCGGCCAGGCCGATCGCATTGCCCCATTTGGCGAAGCCGAGCATGCGCAGCACATGTGCCAGCGGTTCCCTGCTGCAGACCAGCGCGTCGCTGCCCTTGCAGGCTTCCGCCAGCTGCGGGCTGCCGGGATGGAAAGCCACGCCGTTGAGATCGAGCATCGGCTGCGAGCCGATCGAACCGACCGCGCCGTAGCCGACCAGCAGGTAGAAGATGGTGCAGACGCCCAACGACGCGATCAGGCCGATCGGGATGTTGCGGTTCGGGTTCTTGGTCTCCTCTGCCGCGGTCGAGACCGCGTCGAAGCCGACGTACGCGAAGAAGATCGACGCCGCGGCACCCAGCACGCCAATGCCACCGAGTGGACTGCCCCAGCCGGTCGGGAAGAACGGCTTGAAGTTTTCATCCTGCACCGCGGGGATGGCGATGATGATGAAGGCGGTCAGCGCCGCCACTTTGATCAGCACCAGCACCGCATTGACCTTTGCCGATTTGGATGTGCCGATCACCAGCAGGAAGGTCACGACCAGGGCGATGAGCAGGGCGAGCAGGTTGAAGCTTCCGCCATCCATCGGACCTGTGCGCAGGAACTCGGGCAACGGATAGCCCGCACTGATCAGCAGCCCGTTCATGTAGCCGGACCAGCCAACTGACACCGCGCACGCCGCAACCGCGTATTCAAGTACCAGCGCCCAGCCGACTGCCCAGGCCAGGCCTTCGCCGAGCACGCCGTAGGTGTAGGTGTAGGCGGAGCCGGAGACCGGCACCATCGCTGCCAGTTCGGCGTAAGCCAGTGCGGCCAGTGCGCAGACCACGGCTGCGATCACGAAGGCCAGCATCATCGCGGGGCCGGCTTTCTGGCCCGCTTCGGCGGTCAAGACGAAAATGCCGGTGCCGATGATCGCGCCGATGCCCAGCATGGTCAGTTGGAAGGCGCCAAGCTGGCGTTTGAGCGATTTCCTTTCGGCTGTAGCGAGAATCTGATCGAGCGGCTTGACACGCCAAAAAAGCATTGTGTTCTCCCCAGAAATACGAAGACGAGCGGGCAATCAGTCCGGCGGTGGGCCGCCGTGGAACCCCGGGACATTAACCGGCGTGCCGCCCGCGGCACAAGCGCCATCGGTACGCGGAACCTCGATAATGGCGACATGAATGGGATGATCGGCGGATGCCGCAGTGCAGCATGAATAGCCAAGACGGCGTTGAACGAGGCCTCCTGTGCGCGGCATTGTCCGAGTACCGCCGGCGCTGGGAAGCGGAGGCGGACATCGTCGGGGAATTCGTCGCGCTGCTGGCCGATGGCGCGAATCCCTTCGTGCGCGAACGACTGTCCGGACACTTCACCGGTTCCGCGTGGCTGGTCAGCAGCGATGACAGGCGCGTGCTGCTGACCCACCACCGCAAGCTCGATCGCTGGCTGCAGCTGGGCGGACATGCCGACGGCGATGTCGACCTGCAACGCGTCGCGCTGAGGGAGGCGGAAGAAGAGTCGGGTCTCGCGGGACTGTCGGTCGAACCGACGATCTTCGACATCGACCGCCACTGGATTCCGGAACGTCGCGAAGTGCCCGGACACTGGCATTACGACGTGCGTTACGTGGTGCGCGCCGGCATTACGGAAACGTTCGTGGTCAGCGACGAATCGCACGCGCTGGCATGGCGCGACATCGCGTCGCTGGCGCAGGATGCGGCGCTGGATGCATCGTTGCGACGGATGGCGCGCAAATGGCTGGCGCTTGCTGCATAGGGCAAAGCTTTCATTGCGGGGTTATTCGCAAGAGGAGACGAATTGCCGCAACTCCACCCGTGATCTGGTTGTCATGCCGCGCGCGGCGAGGGACCTCTTGGCGACGCATTGAAACAGGTCCTCGCTACGCCTTGGATGACAGCGAATGTGTCAGTCCGCGCGGCCGGCGAATTCGCCTGTGGCGGTATTGACCAGTACGCGCTCGCCGACCTTGATGTATTCGGGCACCTGGATCTCGATGCCGGTCGACAGTGTGGCCGGTTTCGGCCGCTTGGTTGCGGTGCCGCCCTTGAGTTCCGGTGGCGTGTCGGTGACTTCCAGGGTCACGCTCTGCGGCAACTGCAGCGCCACCGGCTGGTCGTCGATGATCTGCACGTAGCAGCCGGCGAGGCCGTCGCTGATGTAGCCGCTGTCGTCGCCGACCACGTCGGCATCGAGCGAGTACGGCGTGTAGTCCTCGTCGTCGAGGAACACGAAGGCGTCGCCATCCTTGTACGAGAACGTCGCCTGCCGCCGCGACAGCTCGACTTCCTTCAGTTCGTCATCGCCGCCCAGGCTGAGGTCGTACTTGCTGCCGCCGGGCACGGAATACATCGTGAAACGGAACTTGACGTTGCCGCCGCGGCCCTGCGGCGAACTGCGTTCGATGTCGCGCACCTGGTACACGGTACCGTTGTGTTCGACCACGTTTCCTTTTTTGACGTCGTAGGCTTTCATTGAGATGCCGTGATTGGTGATTGGTGATTGGTGATTGGTGATTGGTGATTGGTGATTCGATCAGGCCGGGCTGTCGGGTCGCTTCTACGAATCACGTATCACGTATCACGAATCCCGAATCACGGCTTTACTTGGGCGCCAACCGCACCGCGCCATCGAGGCGGATCGTCTCGCCGTTGAGGTAACGGTTCTGCAGGATGTAGGCGACCAGGTCGGCGAACTCTTCGGGCTTGCCGAGGCGTGACGGGAACGGAATCGATGCGCCCAGCGACTGCTGCACTTCAGCTGGCATGCCGTCGACCATCGGCGTCCAGAAGATGCCCGGCGCCACGGTCATGACGCGGATGCCGAAGCGCGACAGTTCGCGCGCCATCGGCAGGGTCATGGCGACCACGCCGCCCTTGGAGGCGGAATACGCCGCCTGGCCGATCTGGCCTTCGTAGGCGGCGACCGAGGCGGTGTTGACGATGATGCCACGCTCGCCGTCGTCGCCGGCGGCGTTGTGCTGCATCAGCGCTGCAGCAGCCTTGGCGACATTGAAGCTGCCGACCAGGTTGACCATTACCGTGCCGGCGAAGTTCTTCAGCGGCATCGCGCCTTCCTTGCCGAGCACGCGGCCGGCGCCGAGGATGCCGGCGCAGTTGATCGCCGCATTCAGGCCGCCGAGGAAGGTGTGGGCGGCCTCGACATTGGCGACCACTCCGGCCTCGTCGGTGACGTCGGTGCGGAAGTAGCGTGCGTTCGCTTCGCCCAGTGCGGCGACCGCGGCAGCGGCCTTGTCGTCGTTGACGTCGAACAGCGCGACCTTGCCGCCGTGGGCAACCAGGTGCTGTGCGACGGCCAGGCCGAGGCCTGACACGCCGCCGGTGACGATGGCGCGGACGGTATCGAGTTGCATGGGGCGTCCTGCGTTATCGAAACGGCGATTTTACCTGCAGATCGAGCAGGTAGAAGGTATTGCAACCGCCGTGGCCGGTGGCGCCGAGCGGGCCGTCGATGCGGCGGAAACCGCTGCGTTCGTACAGGCGTCTTGCGGCATCCATGCCGGCCAGCGTTTCCAGGTAGCAGTGCCTGAAGCCGAAGCCGCGCGCGCTGTCCAGGCAGCGCGCCATCAATGCGGCACCGGCACCGAGTCCGCGCAGCGATGGCAGGAAATACATCTTGCGCAGTTCGCAGGTGTCGTCGTCGCCGCCTTCCAGCGGCGCGATTCCGCCTCCGCCCTGGATCGCGCCTGCATGTTCGATGACGAAGTAGGAGCTGCGCGCAGCGCCGTAGGCACGGCTCATCCAGTCCACTTCGGGATCGTTGATGGCGAAACCGTCGCCGATGGCGCCGAACTCCGGCATCACGCTGCGGATGATGCCGGCGACGGCCAGGTCGTCGCGTGGTTCGATCGGACGGATCTTGAAGACGCTGCTTGTTTCAGGCATGTGCGAAGTCGGGACTCCGGCCCAGACGGTGGACGAATTCATCGGGCGCCAGGCCCGGTGCGAACAGGAAGCCCTGTCCGACCGGCACACCCAACTGCAGCAGGAACTGGCGCTGCGCCTCGGATTCCACGCCCTCGGCGACCAGGCCGAGGCCGAGGCTGCGCGCGATCGCCGCCACGGCCCGGCATACGGCGACATCGGACTGGTTGTCGGGCACGCCCTGCACGAAAAGCTGGCTGAGCTTGAGGCCGTGGATCGGCAGGCGGCGCACGTAGTTGAGCGCACTGTAGCCTTCGCCGAAATCGTCGATGGTCAGCATCACGCCCAGTTCGCGCAGCGCCATGAAGGTGTTGACGGTATCGGGCGCATCCTCGATCAACACGCGTTCGGTGAATTCCAACTCCAGCGCGCTGCCGGGAAGATCGAATTCTGCGAGCGCATCGCGCACGCTGATGGCGAGGTCTTCGGCCAGGAACTGGCGGTACGACACGTTGATCGCGACACGGATGATGCCGTGGCCCTGTTCGCGCCATTCATGCACCTGCCGGCATGCCTCGCGCAGGACCCAGCCGCCGATGCGGACGATGTCGCCAGTGGTTTCGGCGTGGCTGATGAACAGGTCCGGGCGCATCTCGCCAAGCTGGTGGTTTTCCCAGCGGATCAGCGCTTCCGCTGCGATCACCCGCCCTTGGCGGAGATCGACCTGCGGCTGGTAGACCAGGTGGAACTCGTCGTTGTCGGCGGCGCGGCGCAGGTGCGTTTCGATCTGCAGGCGATCCTGCTGTCGCTGGGCCAGCTCAGGAGTGAACGCCTGCCAGCCGTTGCGCACGCGGCGCTTGCTGTCGTACATCGCCGCGTCCGCGTTCTGGATCAGCTGCTGCGGACGATTGCCGTCTTCCGGCGCGTAGGCGATGCCGACACTGACGGTGATGGTGAACTCGTCGTCGCCGAAGCGGAAGCCGTCGCTGAAGGCGGACAACAGCGCGTTTGCCAGCCGTTCCGGGCGCGAGTGGTCGTCGCCGATGGCGCAGACGATCAGGAATTCGTCGCCGCCGAAGCGTGCGATCAGGCCTTCATGGCCCGCGGCGCCGACGATGCGCTGCGCGGCGGTGACCAGCAGTTCGTCGCCGGCTGCGTGGCCGAGGACGTCGTTCACCGTCTTGAAGCGGTCGAGGTCGACGTACAGCACCGCGATCCTGTTCTGGCTTGGGCTGGCCAGCATCGCCGACAGTTCGCCGAGGATCGCGTCGCGGTTCATCAGGCCGGTCAACGGATCTGTACGCGCCTGCACGCGCAGCACGTCTTCGGCCTGCTTGCGTTGGGTGATGTCCTGGATCGTGCCGCTCAGCCGCGTCGCGCTGGGATTGCCGGCCTCGCTTTCACCGATCATGCGGATCCACAGCAGATGGCCGTCTTCGCGCTGCCCCTGCAATTCCAGGTCGAAGCCGACGTTGATGTCGACCAGGTGCCCCAGTGCCGCCTGCAGAGGCCGCCGGTATTGCGGGCGCAGGCAGTCGAGCAGTTCCGGCATCGTCTGTGGCGGATGCGCGCGACCGAGGATGCGCCGCACTTCACCGGTGAGATACAGCTGCTGGTTGACGCGATCCCACTCCCAGCCACCGACGTGCGCCAGCGCCTGGGTGCGATCGAACAGCGCGTTGTCGCGCTTGAGCGCGGTGACGTCGCTGAACAGTGCGAATACGTGTTCAGGTTGCGAGCCGCCCGGAGAAAACACCGGTACATTGGTGACCGAGATCCAGGTCATCTGCCGGCTCGGGATGTGGAACATGCCCAGCACGGTGCTTTCGATGATCTGTCCGGTCTGCATGGCGCGCACGGTCGGTTGCTGCGCCGGGGTCAGTTCGTCGCCATTCTCGTCGACGATCTTCCAGTCTTCCGGATTGAACTTGCGCTCCAGGCTTTCGCTGGAGCCGACGCCGAAGATGCGGTGCGCGGCCGGATTGGCCGACACCACGCGTACCTGTCCGGGATCGGCATGGAACAGGATCACGCCCTTGTCGATCGACTCCAGCAGCAGGCGGTACCTGGATTCGGATTCCCAGCGCGTGCTCAGGTCGCGCGCCACCGCGAGGATGCAGCGCCGGCCTTCGTATTCGATATTGGCCGAATGCACTTCCACCGGAAAGCGGGTGCCGTCGGCGCGCATGTTGGTGACTTCGATCTCGTAGCTGTCGCCGCGATCGAGGGCCTCGAGCACCGGGTCCATGTGGTCGCGCGGCAGGTCCGGGTTGAGCACGTGGATCGGGCGCCCGACGATGTTCTCGCGCGGACGCTGATACGCCGCCACGCCGGCTGCATTGAGGTCGAGCACGGTGCCATCGACATCGAGGATGCTGGTCGGGTCCGGCACCGCGTCGAACAGCGCGCGATAGCGTTTGCGCGCAGCTTCGGCTTCAGCCAGTACGGTGCGCAGGGCCTCGCTGGCCTGTGCGAGCAGGGCGCGCGTGGCCGATGGCAGGCCGTCGTCGCCGCAGGCGCGTTCCAGTGCCGGCAAGGTATCCGCCACCGCCTTGCCGGAATCGTTGCCGGACGGCGGGGCGGTGCTCATGCGGCGGCCAATGCCTTGCCCACGCGGCTGCCGGTCTCGCGGCCGAGCAGGGCCGACAACCAGCGGCCGGTGTCGGCGAGCTTGTCCAGATCGATTCCGGTCGCGATGCCCAGGCCATGCAGCATGTACACGACGTCCTCGCTGGCGACGTTGCCGCTGGCACCCTTTGCGTATGGGCAACCGCCGGTGCCGCCGACGGCGGCGTCGATCACCGCCACGCCCTCTTCCAGGCACGCGAGGATATTGGCCAGTGCCTGGCCGTAGGTGTCGTGGAAGTGGATCGCCAGCGCCGGCATCGGCACTTCCGCGGCGACCGCTTTCAGCATCGCGCGCGCCTTCTGCGGAGTGCCTACGCCGATGGTGTCGCCGAGCGAGACTTCATAGCAGCCAAGCCCGTGCAGCCGCGTGGCGACGCGCACCACGTCGGCGACCGGCACTTCTCCCTGGTAGGGACAGCCGAGCACCGTGGAGACGTAGCCGCGCACGCGCACGCCGTCGTTCGCAGCGCGTTCCAGCACGGGTCGGAAGCGCTCGATCGATTCGTCGATGCCGGCGTTGACGTTCTTGCGATTGAAGGCTTCCGACGCGGCGGTGAACACCGCGACTTCTTCGGCGCCGACCGCACGTGCACGGTCGTAGCCCTGTTCGTTCGGCACCAGCACCGGATAGGCAATGCCGGGCCTGCGTTCGATGCCAGCGAATACCTCGGCCGCGTCGGCCAGTTGCGGGATCCACTTCGGGCTGACGAAACTGGTCGCCTCGATCGTGCGCAGCCCGGTCGCCGACAGGCGGTCGACCAGCGCGATCTTGTCGGCGGTGGCGACCATGGTTTTCTCGTTCTGCAGGCCGTCGCGCGGCCCGACCTCGACGATGCGTACGTGTTGCTGCATGGCCATGTCAGGGCTCCAGCAAGGCCAGTACCGCATCGGCCTCGACGAAGTCGCCGGCATCGGCGCGCAGTTCGGCGACCACGCCGTCGCGCGGCGATTTCAACGCAAGTTCCATCTTCATCGCTTCCATCACCAGCAGTTCCTGCCCCTCGACCACGCTGTCGCCCGTCGCGACCTTGACCAGCACCACACGTCCCGGCATCGGCGCCTGGATCCGATCGTCGCCGCGACTGGCGGCGCCGGGTTCGTATCGATACAGGAGCACCGGTTCCAGGCGCAAGCGACGCGTGCCGTCGTGCGCGTCGAGCGAACCGGCGCCCGCGGCCATCTGGAAACGCCAGCCCTGTTCATCAAAACGCGCGCTGAGCACGTCATCGGTCAGCCTCGCGCCGGCGACCGTGACGGTGCGGCCGTCATGCTCGATGCGGTATTCGCCGGCACTGCCGTGCGCGACCAGTTCCAGCCTCTGCCCGCGATGCAGGAACGCCAGCGTGCGGCCACCGGCGTGGCCCAGGCGCCAGCCGTCGGCGACGGCCCAGGGTGACGAGGCATCGGGCAGGTTGCGCGCCTGTTCGCGCTGCGTGGCTTCCTGGGTCAACAGTGTGGCAACCGCTGCCGCCAGCAGCAGGTGCGGTTCCGCATCCTTCGCCGGCATGAACTGATCCAGATGCCGGTCCAGGTAGCCGGTATCGATGCTGCCGTCGACGATCGCCGGGTGCCGCACCAGCCTTTCCAGGAATTCGATGTTGGACTTCGGGCCCTCGATGCGGCATTGCGCCAGCGCCTCGCGCAGGCGCGCCAGCGCCCGCGGGCGATCCTTGTCCCAGACGATCAGCTTGGCGATCATCGGGTCGTAGAAGATCGTCACCGTATCGCCTTCGACCACGCCGGAATCGATCCGCACGTGCTCGTCGGGTAGCGGCAGGCGCAGCTGCCGCAGCTTGCCGGAGCCGGGCAGGAAACCGGCCTCCGGATCCTCGGCGTACAGACGCACTTCGATCGCGTGCCCGTGCTGGCCGATCTGTTCCTGGGCCAGCGGCAGGGCGTCGCCGGCAGCGATCCGCAGCTGCCATTCGACCAGGTCCAGGCCGGTGACCAGTTCGGTCACCGGATGTTCCACCTGCAGCCGCGTGTTGATCTCCATGAAATAGAAGCCGCCGTCGGGCGCGACGATGAACTCGACGGTGCCGGCGTTGACGTAGTCGATCGCGCGTGCGGCCAACACCGCCGCCGCGCCCATCGCCGCGCGCATTTCAGCAGTGAGGAAGGTCGACGGCGATTCCTCCAGCACCTTCTGGTAGCGACGCTGCGCCGAGCACTCGCGCTCGTTGAGGTGGATCACGTTGCCGTGGCGGTCGCCGAAGACCTGGATCTCGATGTGGCGCGGCTGCTCTACGTAGCGTTCCAGCAGCACGCGGTCTCGTCCGAACGCGTTCTTCGCCTCGCGCTGGCAGCTTTCCAGATGCGGCAGGAATTCCTCCAGGCTGCGCACGATGCGCATTCCCTTGCCGCCGCCACCGTGCGCGGCCTTGATCATCAGCGGAAAGCCGATCCGCGCGGCCTCCCGGGCCAGCAGTTGCGGCGACTGGTCCTCGCCGGTGTATCCGGGCACCACCGGCACGCCGGCTGCCTGCATCAGTTCCTTGGCGCCGGCCTTGCTGCCCATCTTGCGCATCGACGCCGCGTCGGGACCGATGAAAGCGATGCCCGCGGCAGCCACCGCATCGGCGAAGTCGGCGTTCTCGCTGAGGAAGCCGTAACCCGGATGGATCGCCTGTGCACCGGAGCGCCTGGCGACGTCGATGATCGCGTCGCCGCGCAGATAGCTGTCCTGTGGCCGCGGCCCGCCGATCGGCCAGGCCTCGTCGGCGAGTCGTACATGCTGCGCATCGGCATCGGCTTCGGAGAACACCGCCACGGTGCGGATGCCGAGCCGGCGCGCGGTACGGATCACGCGACAGGCGATTTCGCCGCGATTGGCGATCAGGATCTTGTCGAACATGGCTTTCGCTTTTTAGCCCTCCCCTTCAAGGGGAGGGTTGGGTGGGGATGGGTTTGCTCTTTCGCGCAGTGCCCGCCAGATCACATCGAGAACCCCGTCCATGTTCTCGTAGATCTCATTGTTCCAGAACCTCAGGACCACGAAACCCGCTTTCTCCAGCATTGCGGTTCGCGTGCTGTCGTATTCGGCGGCTTCCGCATGTTGCCCGCCATCCAGCTCAACCGCTACTTTTCGCTCCAAGCAGGCGAAATCAAGGGTGTAATCGCCGAATGGATGTTGGCGACGGAACTTCGTTCCATCTAACTGTCTGCCACGTAATCGTTGCCATAAGGCGCGTTCCGCATCGGTCGCGTTGTTGCGCAACCCGCGCTGTAATCCGGCGTCGATTATTTTTCGGTTGGTTTGGCCGTCCATATGCTCTTCGTGACTTCGAACATCAAACCCATCCCCACCCAACCCTCCCCTTGAAGGGGAGGGCTTCAGGAGCAAGCTACTCGGGTGCGTGGCAGACCGCTTCGATATTGTGGCCGTCCGGATCGATCACGAACGCGCCGTAATAGTTCTCGTGGTAGTGCGGCCGCAGTCCGGGCGGGCCGTTGTCGGTGGCGCCGGCAGCGAGGGCGGTTTCATGAAACTTCCGCACTGCGGCGCGATCGGCGGCGAGTATCGCGACATGGGTGCGGGCGTGCCGGTCGCTGCTGCTGATCCAGAAATCAGGCTTGCCCTTGCCGAAGCCGGCGGCGCTGGAACCGTCGCCGGTCATTTCCGGGGTGACTTCCATGACCAGGCCATAGCCCAGCGGTGCGAATACGGCCGTATAGAACGCCTTGGAACGGGCGAAGTCGGAAACGGGAATGCCGACGTGATCGAGCATGGCTACTCCTTGATCCAGGCAGGAGGGTGTTTTTCGAGGAAGGCGGCGATGCCTTGCTGGCCTTCCGGCGAGATGCGCAGGCGCGCGATCAGATGGGCGTTGGCCGCGTCCAGCGCATCGCGGTCGCTGCCCATCGCGACGACATCGCGTACCAGCGTTTTCGCGGTCGCGCTGGCGATCGGGCCGGCCTTCAGCAGCAGGTCGACCTGACGCTGCACGACCGCATCGAGGTGACCGGCCGGGACCACCTGGTGCAGCAGGCCGATCTGCAATGCCGTATCGGCATCGAAGGATTCGGCGCTGGCGAACCAGCGTCGCGCCTGGCGCGATCCGATGGCCGCGACGACGTAGGGCGAGATCACGGCCGGCAACAGCCCGAGCCTGCTTTCGGTCAGGCCGAATTTCGCCTCCGGCACGCCGATCGCGATGTCGCAGCAGGCGACCAGGCCGACGCCGCCACCGAAGGCGGCGCCCTGGACGCGGGCGATGGTCGGCTTGGGCAGTTCGTCGAGCGTGCGCATCAGGCGGGCGAGGGCGAGCGCGTCGTCGCGATTTTCGGCCTCGCTGGCCTTCGCCATGCCGCGCATCCAGTTCAGGTCGGCGCCAGCCGAGAACGACGTGCCGGACGCTTCCAGCACCATCACGCGCACGCCGGCATCCACGGCGATGGCTTCCAGTGCGGCGGTAAGCCCGGCAATGAGGTCGGCGTCGAAGGCGTTGTGCAGCTCCGGCCGGTCCAGGCGCAGGCGCGCGACCTGACCCGTGCGTTCGACCTGGAAGTGCGCTGTCGTCATCGAAGCCGCTCGCGAAGGGGGACTGCATGATAGCCGGAGGCAGTGTTCCAGCCGGGCGACTTCGGCCGCCGCCGGCGAATGCTAGAATGAGAACAATTCTTGTTTGCTGCCTCGCATGATCCTTTCCGAATTGCCACAACGCACCTCGGCCACGGTGGAAGCCGTCGAGGACCGGGTTCCGAACGACCTCATTTCGCGGCGGCTGCGCGAACTGGGTTTCGTCGACGGCGAGCAGGTGGAGGTGATGGCGGTCGGGCCGATCGGGGCCGAACCGCTGCTGGTGCAGGTCGGTTACACGCGTTTCGCCCTGCGTCGCAATGAAGCCGCACGGATCCGCGTGCGCAGCAACGGGAGCGGCGGCGCATGAGTGCAACTGCAGTCCCGATGCGGCTGGCCCTGGTCGGCAATCCGAACAGCGGCAAGACGGCACTGTTCAACCAGTTGACCGGCAGCCGGCAGAAAGTCGCCAACTACGCCGGCGTGACCGTCGAGCGCAAGGAAGGCCGCCTGGTCGCGCCTTCGGGCCGCCAGTACGCGGTGCTGGATCTGCCCGGTGCCTACAGCCTGCATCCGGCCAGTCTCGACGAGGCGATCGCGCGCGATGTCTGCCGCGGTTTCTATCCCGGAGAGCCGGCGCCGGACGCGCTGGTATGCGTGATCGACGCTACCAATCTGCGCCTGCACCTGCGTTTCGTGCTGGAAGTGCGCGAGATCGGCAAGCCGATGATCGTGGCCCTGAACATGGCCGATGCCGCACGCCGGCGCGGCATCCAGATCGATGTCGACGCACTGCAGCGCGAACTGGGCGTGCCAGTGATCGAGACGGTGGCCGTGCGCCGTGGCGGCGCCACGGCGCTGGTCGAGGCACTCGACCGTTTCGATATCGCCACGGCGCCACCGCGGAAGCGGCTGGCCGCGCACGACCACGATGGCGACGTGGAGATGGAAGCGCTCCACGCCGAGACGCGGCGCCTGCTGTCGCTGGCGGTGACGATGCCGCGTCGCACCGCGCGCATCGACGACGCGCTGGATCGATGGCTGCTGCATCCCGTGTTCGGGCTGATGGCGCTGGCGGTGGTGATGTTCCTGATCTTCCAGGCGGTGTACGCCTGGGCGACGCCGATGATGGACGCCATCGAAGCGGTCACCGGCTGGCTCGGTGCTCAGGTGGGTAGTGCGCTGCCGGAAGGACCGCTCAACAGTCTGCTGGTGGACGGCATCATCGCCGGCGTCGGTGGCGTGATCGTGTTCCTGCCGCAGATCCTGATCCTGTTCGCCTTCATCCTGGCGCTGGAAGAATCGGGTTACCTGCCGCGCGCGGCCTTCCTGCTCGACCGGATGATGGCTGCGGCCGGCCTGTCGGGTCGTTCCTTCATCCCGCTGCTGTCGAGCTTTGCCTGCGCGATCCCCGGCATCATGGCGACGCGCTCGATCCAGGATCCGCGCGACCGGCTCGCCACGATCCTGGTCGCGCCGCTGATGACCTGTTCGGCGCGGCTGCCGGTATACGCACTGCTGATCGGCGCCTTCATCCCGCAGCAGCAGGTATGGGGCGTCTTCAACCTGCAGGGCCTGGTGCTGTTCGCGCTGTACATGGCTGGCATCCTCAGCGCGCTGGTGGTGTCGTGGGTGATGAAGAAATGGCGCCGCGACAAGAGCGAACATCCGCTGCTGCTGGAACTGCCGTCCTATCGCCTGCCGCATCCACGCGACCTGCTGATCGGCCTCTACGAGCGCGCGATGATCTTCCTGAAGCGCGTCGGCGGCATCATCCTGGCGCTGACCGTGCTGCTGTGGTTCCTGCTGTCGTTCCCGGCAGCGCCCGCGGATGCGGTCGGGCCGGCGATCGATTACAGCTTCGCCGGACGCATCGGCCATGCGATGACGGCGATCTTCGCGCCGATCGGTTTCAACTGGCAGATCTGCATCGCGCTGATTCCGGGCATGGCTGCGCGCGAGGTGGCGGTGTCCTCGCTGGCGACGGTGTACGCGTTGTCCGCCGCGGATGACGAAGCGGCAGCGCAGGCGCTGTCGCCGCTGATCGCCGACGGCTGGTCGCTGGCCACCGCGTTGTCGCTGCTGGTGTGGTTCATCTACGCGCCGCAGTGCATTTCCACGCTGGCCACGATCAGGCGCGAAACGAATTCCTGGAAACACGTCGCGATCAGCGCGGGCTACCTGTTCGCGCTGGCCTATCTGGCCTCGCTGGTCACCTACCAGGTCGCCGTGGCGCTGGGGGCGGGGTGAGCATGTCGAGCATGTCGCTGACGCTGCAGTACGTGGTGATCGCGATCGCGGTGCTGGCCAGTGTCGTCGTCGTCGCCCGGAAACAGTTTCCGCAGGCAACGCGAAGGTTGCGCATCGCGTGTGCGTTGCCGCTGCTGCGCGAGGGGCGGCCGCCGTGGCTGCGTTCGTTCGGACGCTGGATCGCGCCACCGCCATCGCAGGCCGGCGCCGACGCGTGCGGCGGCTGCAACAGTTGCGATACTTCGTCGAAACCCGGGTAGGTCAGGCGCCCGCGCAGCAGTTCCGCGCAAGCAGCGGGTCAGTGACGGCGCGCCTTGGCACCGGTGGCGGCGAACATTTCCACGGCCAGGGTGAACGTTCGTTGTTCGTTGGGATGCAGTGCGCCGACGCCGACGACGTGGCGCGACACTTCCTCGCCACGTTCGTTGCGGATCGTCACCACCACCGAATATTCCGATGAGCCGCCATGGGCCGGCTGGCGGATGATGCCCTCGACCTTCAACGGCGAAGGCAGCGATTCCGCGAGCGGCGATGCCGCGGAATCGATGCGCAGGTAGTGCTTGCAAGCCGGGCAGACGCTCGCGCTTTCCAGGATCCTGGTCTTGCAATGCGGGCAGGTCCGCGTCGAACCTGCCGTTCCCGGACGCGGCGTGCTCATGCGCCGGCGCCGTTCTCCGTCGACTTCTTGCCGCCCTTGTCGTCCTTCCAGCCGAAGTCGGCCTGGCCGCGCATGCGCGAACCGGCGGCGACGCTGAGCGAACCGGCCTTCAGATCGCCGACCAGCACGCCGCTGGCCTGCAGCTCGACCACGGCCGCCGACTCGATGTTGCCTTCCACTTCACCGGCGATGATCACCTTGTTGGCGCGCACGCCACCGGTGAGCTTGGCGCCGGTCTCGATGGTGAGGTCGCCCTGCACGTTGACGTCGCCCTTGAACTTGCCGGCGATGCGGACATGGCCACTGCCTTCGATCTTGCCTTCGATGGTGATGTCGGAAGCGATCAGGGATTCCTTGGCGGCGGACGCCTGCGGAGCTGGTGTCGGGGCCGCACTGAAAGCGGGGGCCGGAGCCGGTGCGAAGTCCTGGCTGACGGTAGTCTCGCGCGGCTGCGCGGGTGCCGGTGCCGGCGGCGGATCCAGCGGGAAGCTGGCGGTATCTTTCTTCGCGGGGGTCTGTTCTTTCCAGATCGCCATGGAACGTTTCCTCTTATCGATAGGCAGGACGGGGGACGACTGCGTCGTAGCCGGAGACTAACACGCGTTTCCGCACGTGCGTCGCGATAAGTCTCACTAAAACGATACTTTGCGCGATGTTCTGATGGCGTCCCACCAATACATGTCACGGCACGGACGCATCGCTGAATGGAGTTAAATTTCCATTAGCGATGTCGAGCGTCGGCCTACATCCTGAATACGCCAAACTTCGCCGGTTCGATCGGCGCATTCAGCGATGCCGAAATCGCCAGGCCGAGCACGCGGCGGGTGTCCGCCGGATCGATGATGCCGTCGTCCCACAACCGCGCGGTGGCGTAGTACGGATTGCCCTGCGATTCGTACTGCTCGCGGATCGGCGCCTTGAATGCGGCTTCCTCATCCGCGCTCCAGGACTTGCCGGCCGCCTCGATGCCGTCGCGTTTGATCGTGGCCAGCACTCCGGCCGCCTGTTCGCCGCCCATCACGCTGATCCGCGCATTCGGCCACATCCACAGGAAGCGTCCGCCATAGGCGCGGCCGCACATCGCGTAGTTGCCTGCGCCGAAGCTGCCGCCGATGACGACAGTGAATTTCGGCACCGACGAACACGCCACTGCGGTCACCATCTTGGCTCCATCCTTGGCGATGCCGGCGTTCTCGTATTTCCTGCCGACCATGAAACCAGTGATGTTCTGCAGGAACACCAGAGGGATGCCGCGCTGGTTGCACAGTTCGATGAAGTGCGCGCCCTTGAGCGCGCTCTCCGAAAACAGGATGCCGTTGTTGGCGACGATGCCGACCGGATAGCCGTGCAGGTGCGCGAAACCGCAGACCAGCGTCTTGCCGTAACGCGCCTTGAACTCCTGGAGCTCGCTGCCATCGACGATGCGCGCGATCAATTCGCGGATGTCGAACGGGCGCCGCGTGTCCTTGGGCACGATCCCGTAAAGCTCCTCGGAAGCGAACAGCGGATCGCGCGCCGGTTGCGTCGCCACCGGCAGGGTCTTGCTGCGATTGAGACTGCCGACGATGTCGCGCGCGATCTGCAGCGCATGGGTGTCGTTCTCGGCAAGGTGATCAGCCACGCCCGAAATCGAGGTGTGCACCTCGGCGCCGCCGAGCGATTCGGCATCGACCACTTCGCCGGTGGCGGCCTTCACCAGCGGCGGGCCGCCGAGGAAGATGGTGCCCTGTTCGCGGACGATGATCGATTCATCGCACATGGCCGGCACGTACGCGCCGCCGGCTGTGCAACTGCCCATCACCACCGCGATCTGCGGGATGTTCTCCGCGCTCAGGCGCGCCTGGTTGTAGAAGATCCGGCCAAAGTGTTCCCGGTCCGGAAACACCTCGTCCTGCAGCGGCAGGAACGCACCGCCGGAGTCGACCAGATAGATGCATGGCAGCCGGTTCTCGCGGGCGACTTCCTGCGCGCGCAGATGTTTCTTGACCGTCATCGGGAAGTAAGTGCCGCCCTTGACGGTGGCGTCGTTGGCGACCACCACCACCTCCTGCCCGAGCACGCGGCCGATGCCGGTGACGATGCCGGCGGCAGGCGCGGCGCCGTCGTACATGCCATCGGCGGCCAGTGCGCTCAGTTCGAGGAAGGGCGAGCCGGGGTCGAGCAGGGCGGTGACGCGATCGCGTGCCAGCAGCTTGCCGCGTTCGGTGTGCCGCAGGCTCGCCTTCTCGCCACCGCCAGCAGCCGCGGCGGACAGGCGCGCATCGAGTTCGTCGACCAGTGCGCGATGATAGGCGACGTTGTCGCGGAACTCCGGCGAACGCGGGTCGAGTTGGGAAGTGAGTACGGGCATGCGCGGCGCGTCGTGGCTGGCGAAGGCCAAAGGATACAGACCGGCGTCATCGAAAGGCTGCCTGTGCTCGGCACGGTGGGTCCTCTGCAACAAAAAAAGCCCCGCTCGCGCGGGGCTTTCCGGAATCCATCTGTTGCAGCGGACGAATTACTTCTTCTCTTCCGCCTTGACTTCATCGGCAGCCTGTTGCGCCTTGTCGGCGACATTCTGTGCAGCATCGGCGGTAGCTTCGGCGGCATTGGCGGTGGCTTCGCTGGTGGCGGCAGCGGCCTGATCGGCAGCGGCTTCCGCAGCCTGTCCGGCTTCGGTCATCGCTTCGCCGGTGGCGGCGGCTGCGGCATCGACGCCTTCGGCTGCGGCATCGCCTGCAGCCTGTGCGGCATCCGCGGCCTGCATGCCCGCCTCGTCGGCGGCGGCTGCCGCTTCGGATGCCTGCTGTTCGGCGGTCGGGGTTTCGTTCTTGCAGGCCGAAAGGGCCAGGACGCCAGCGGCGAGCAGTACATAGAGCTTGGTGTTCATGGGCAACTCCGGTCGTGTGTGGGTGGGGCGGGTGGCGCGATTGCGGTCGCAGCCTAACCCAGGCCCCGCAAAAGAAAAAGCCGCCGGCAAGCCGGCGGCTTTTCCACAAAGATGCGGCAAGAAGTGATTACTTCTTGGCTTCTTCCTTGGCAGCGTCGACGGCTTCACCGGCAGCTTCGCCAGCGGCTTCGGCGCCAGCGGCAGCAGCGTCGGCAGCCTGGCCGGCAGCTTCAGCAGCGTTCTCGGCGGTGTCGGCAGCAGCGTCGGCAGCACCGGCAGTCGCACCAGCGGCAGCGGCGTCAGCCGAGGTCGCAGCAGCGTCGGCAGCGGTGGCAGCGGCGTCAGCCGACTGCTGTGCAGCGTCGGCAGCCATCGTGTCGCCAGCGGCGGCGGCGGTGTCAGCAGCCTGCTGGGCTTCGGTCGCAGCCGAGGCAGCTTCAGCGGCCGAGTCCTCGGCCTGCTTCTGGTTGCTGCACGCGGCCAGGGCCAGACCCATCGCCAGGGCAAGCAGAGCCTTGTTCATGGACATAATCGAATTTCCTCGTCGTTTAGTTAGGCAACGCGCAAGTGCGCGCCAATAACATGATGACAAGCCCGTCGGACGTGTCAAGCGGTTGGCCTAAGTTTTTTGTGTTATCCGTTTTTAACCTTTTACAGGATTTCGATGGCCAGTGCGGTCGCTTCGCCGCCGCCGATGCACAGCGATGCCACGCCACGCTTGCCTCCACGCGCCTTCAAGGCGTGGATGAGGGTCACCACCAGGCGTGCGCCGCTGGCGCCGATCGGGTGTCCCAGCGCAACTGCACCACCGTTGACGTTCAGCTTTTCGTGGGGGATGCCGAGGTCTTTCATCGGTGCCATCGCCACGCACGCGAAGGCTTCGTTGACCTCGAACAGGTCGACATCGTCTACCTGCCAGCCCGCCTTCGCAAGCACGTTTGTAATCGCTTTCACGGGTGCGGTAGTGAACCATTCCGGCGCCTGCGCATGGCCGGCGTGCGCCACGATCCGCGCCAGCGGTTGCAGGCCGCGCCTGCCGGCTTCTTCCGCGGACATCAGCAATGTCGCGGCCGCGCCATCGGAAATCTTCGAGGATGAAGCGGCCGTGAGTCGTCCTTCCTTGCCGAACGCCGGGCGCAGGCCGGGAATTTTGGCGGCATCGATCTTGCCAGGCTCTTCGTCGACATCGACGACCACTTCGCCTTTCCTGCCCTTGACCGTGACCGGCACGATCTCGCCAGCAAACGCACCCGAGGCGATCGCCGCTTGTGCGCGGCTGGCGCTTTCAGCCGAGTAGGCGTCGAGTGCTTCGCGGCTGAGTTCGTACTTCTCGCAGGCGATGTCGCCGAAGATGCCCATCGCCTTGCCGTCGTAGGGATTGGTCAGGCCATCCCATGCCATGTGGTCGAGGAATTCGGCGCTGCCGTAGCGGATGCCCGTGCGCGAACCGTTGAGCAGGTGCGGCGCGTTGGTCATCGATTCCATGCCACCGGCCACGACGACCGAAGCGCTGCCGGCCTTGATCAGGTCGTGCGCCAGCATGATCGCCTTCATGCCCGAGCCGCACACCTTGTTGACCGTGGTGCAGCCGGCCGCGTCGGGAATGCTGGCCGCACGCGAGGCCTGCCGCGCTGGCGCCTGGCCGAGGCCGGCCGGCAGCACGCAACCCATGATGACCTCGTCGACCTGGTCGGGGGCCAGGCCGGCATGTTCGAGCGCGCCGCCGATGGCCGCGGCGCCGAGCGTGGGAGTGGGGACGCCGGTGAACTGGCCGAGGAACGAACCGATGGCGGTGCGCTTGGCACCGACGATGACGATGTCGGACATGGGTAGGGCTCCGTGATTCATGGACTGCGGCGCAGGGCCAGTGCCGCCATTATCGCGCGTTGGACGGGCAAATGCTGCGGCGCGTCAAATGTGGCCGATGAATGCAGGACCACGTCACTAATAGGAAGGGATCGCATTGCCGCGCGTGCCGATGCGCGTTACAAAGCCGTGTGGGCCCATCAAACGAATCACGATCGAATCGCAGGGAAAGACGATGAAGGCAATGAAGCGGCGGCAGCAACGTTCGAGTCGGCTGGCTTGGGGGGTCGCCGTGGCGCTGACCGTCAGCCTGGCCGCATGCGGTGGCGGCAGCAGTGGCGGTGGGGTGCGTCCCACACCGCCACCGCCTCCGACTAACCCCCCGCCGACTAACCCGCCGGAACGGCCGCAGCCAGCCTTCGATGCACATCTGGCCATGACCAATACCGCGCCCGCGCACGCTGCCGGCTTGACCGGCGCCGGCACGATCATCGGCGTTGTCGATACCGGCGTGAACCGCAACCATCCGGCGCTGGCGGGCAGGGTCATCAAGAACCTGACCTATGTCAGCTCGCCGCCGAACGACCTCAGCGTCGACGATGCCGCCGATCACGGTACGGCGGTCGCACAGATCCTCGCCGGCAAACCGTTCGGCGAATGGCCGGGCGGCATCGCCCCAGGCGCGCAGATCGTTTCCGCACGCATCATCAACGACGAGAATCCGCCGGAAGACGGTGGTCCGCCAGGCAGCGAAGTGCCGCCCGGTGACGACACCCCGACGTTCATCGGAGAGGTGAATGCCGACCTGATCGCCGAAGGCGTACGGGTCACCAACAATTCCTGGGGCGGCCTGTACTGGAACAGCGACTCGATCACGACCGGCTTCCTGCAGGCCTATACCCCGTTCGTGCTGCAGCACGGCGGGCTGGTGGTATTCGCCACCGGCAACGACGGCAATGCCGAGCCCGGCAGCATGGCGGCGTTGCCGAGCCAGGCCGGCGCTGAGGCGCTGGAAAGAGGCTGGCTGGCGGTCGCCTGGCTCGACAACGCCAACCCGACCCGGCTCGATCCCGAATCCAATGCCTGCGGCGTAGCCAAGAACTACTGCCTGGTCGCTCCCGGTGGCGTCATCACCACCGGTACCAACGACCCGCCGAGCACTCCCGACTACTGGCAATGGTTCGGCACCTCATTGGCCGCGCCACAAGTCACCGGCACCGTGGCACTGGTCTGGGAAGCGTTCCCCTATTTCGACAACGACCTGGTGCGGCAGACCATACTCGGCAGCGCAACCGACCTCGGTGCGCCCGGCGTCGACGCCGTATTCGGATACGGCCTGCTCAATGTCGGCAAGGCGGTCAAGGGGCCGTCGCAATTCAACTGGGGCGATGTCGACGTGACGTTCGACGGCATCACCTCGACCTGGTCGAACCCGATCACCGGTGCCGGTGGCCTGATCAAGAACGGCAACGGCACGCTCGTGTTGAGTGGAAACAATGAATACACGGGGCGCACCGAGGTGCTCGGCGGCACGTTGCGGATGGAAGGATCCAATGACGGCGCCTTCTCGATCGGCCCGCAGGGCAACCTGTCCGGCACCGGCTCGATCGGCGGCAACGTCGCCAACAACGGCACGGTCACCGTCGAAGGCGCCACCAACCTCAGCATCGCCGGCAACTACACGCAGACGGGCACCGGCCGGCTCGCCGTGGACCTGGGCAACTGGTTGAACGTGACCGGTACGGCGCAAATCGGTGGCGAGCTGCACGTCCTGGGCGTCAAGGATGGCTATGTCACGCAGAGCCGCGAAGTAGTGCTGCGTGCCAATGGTGGCGTGAGCGGACAGTTCTCCTCGCAGACCGCGGCGCCCGGTGTCTTCCTGGCGGCAACGCGCGGCTACGACGCGACCAGTGCCTGGCTGGACATCACCAGCATCAGCGTCACCGCCGTGCAGGGCATGAACTACACCGCAGCGTCGAGCGCATCGGCGGCGCGTGTCGACACCGCGATGGACGCCATCGACAACCAGATCGCAGCCGGAATCACTGGCAACATCAGCGGCAACTTCATCGCCGCGGCCGGCGACTTCCAGCGTGCGCCGACGATGCAGTTGGCCGAAGCATCATTGAAGAGCCTGTCCGGCGAACTGCACGCCACCGCCGATGCGATGACCTACGAGGGCATCGATGCCAGTCGTCGCGCGCTGTCGTCGCGCTTCGACGAGATCGGCGAGCAGCGGCTGCCCGGCGGCATGTGGCAACAGAACCTGTCGCAGAGCGGCGACATGGCGCGCGCCGGTTTCAGCGGCTTCGACTACAACCTCAGTGGCCAGATGCTTGGCATCGACCAGCGTATCGGCCGGCACGGCGTGCTCGGCGTCGCCGCCAGCCGCACCCGTGGTGCCGGCTGGCTGGACCAGGGCAACGACCGCAGCCGCAGCCGTCAGGACGAAGGCCAGGTCTACGCCGGCCTGATCGGCGACCACGCCTACCTGCAGGGCCGACTCGGTTTCGGCCGCTTCGATCGCCGGGTCGATCGCAGCGTGCTGCTGGGCAGGCGCCAGACCGGCGTGGCGACTTCGTACTCGGGCGACTACGACGTCGCGCATGCCGAAGCCGGATGGCGCATGCCTCTGGGCCAGTCGCGGCTGACGCCCTATGTTGCCAGCCAGTTCGCGCGCATCCGCAACGATGGCTTCCGCGAAGCCGGCGCCGACGGCTTCGGCCTGAAGACCCGCGACAGCGACAGCGACCGCTGGCAGGCCATCGCCGGCCTGCGCGCCGACCGCCAATGGCGCTTGGCCGGCGGCAACTGGCTGGGTCTGGAAGCGCGCGCCGAATGGCAGAAGACCTTGTCCGCGCACGGCGGCGCGTTCGATGCCAGCTTCGTCGGTGTCGACCAGTGGCAGACGCTGGCCGGCATCGGCCTCGCCGATTCCGGTCGATTGTTCGGTGTCGGCTTGAACGTCGGCCTCTCCGATCGCGCCACGCTCGGTTTCGACCTCAGCCATCGCTCCGCGGAGAACCTGGAGGACAACCAGGTGTCGGCGGAGTATGTGTTCGGGTTCTGAATTCTCATTGCGGCAGTGGCGCCAATTGCATTGAAAAGGCCCCGGAATCGGGGCCTTTTTTTTAACGCGGCTGAGTTATAGCGCAGGCTCCGGTGATTCCGATGGCGGTGTGGAACCCGTCCGACGCGGTCCGTTGTTCTCGAAACGCTTGGCGAGCGATTTGCTCAGGGCATGCAGGCCATCGTTCTTGCCAGCAATCTTGAGGAGGGCGTAACCCTCCAATGCCGAAGTCATAACATCGCTACCCAAAGCCATTTCAGTGTCTTTGGCTCTTTCAAGCAAGCGGGCAAGACGCACCAGTCGGGCATTGAGTGCATCGTGTGCTGTTAGGTCGCGACGCATTTCCTCAATGTCCATGCCGCGCGGCAACAGCGCGCTATTTTCGGTCATTACGTCCAAGGCTCTGCGGCAGAAGGCCTCCGAACCGTCGCCCATTTTCACTATTCGCTGCCGGTCACCAACCGTCAGCGCCACTAGCATGGGGGCGAGGGACTGCTCCAGCGTGTTAATCGCTTGATCCACCGTGGCCCATTCGTCGAGGCTCAAGTGGGTTGAAACCAAGTTCTGACTCATCTTCCTACTCCTTGTCAATGTGAGATCCGTTAACACCGGTCGTCATGACCAGCAGGCAAAGCATAACTTGGATTTTGTCCTTTGGTATGGGCCACGTGCCCCTTGCGAGCGGCACCCAACCTCACGTGGGAGGGGCTTCGACCTGCATCAATACAGCCGCCTAACGCCTTGAAAGCGGCTAGTGGCCTATGCAAGAACAATGTTGTCACTTTGCGAGAGGAGGACTATTCCGCTACACGATGAGATTCGTTTCGTCTTATAAGCAAGAGCAAGCCTCAAAGGTGCAGGGTCTTAACTGCACTGAAAGAATTCACCAGCCAGCATGTTGACAGTCTTATCTCCGCTCGGGAGTAGTTGTGAAGCTTCCTGAGAATATGTGGATAGCTGAGTTAAAGAGTGCCTTTCTATTATGAGTAAGGCTATGGCGGGAGCATTGTGGCCAAGCATTTGCATGGCCAGGTCGGTCTACTACGGTAATTCTGAGAATTTCTTGGACGGAAAACCAGGTTCTGTACTCGGAGGCAACATTCTGAACTCGATAGCCACCTCTTCCTGGAAAACGCTTTTGAATCCTGCATAAGGAAGCGGTTGCGCGCTGATAGGAGCGCTTTCAAGGGCGTGACGCGCTTGATCGTCCAAGGTGCACTTACCTGAGCTCACGGAGCGTACGAAACCACCAGCCGCTTGCCGAATGGATAGTGTGCATGATCCTATCTTTGCGGGGATGCTCTCACGGCCTACCCAATGTAGTTCGACGGCTTGCCTGATGGCCGAAAGGTATCTTTTGCGAAGGCTATCGCTGGCAGTGCTGTCCTGACTGTCAGAAGCGCTTGGAGTTATCGGTGGCGGGGCACTGCGAGTCGATGGTGCTGGGTCCGCATAACCCACAGAAGCTGCAGCAGGCGTGGCAATCGGTTGTACTTGTGGTTCGGGTGCGACCTCTGTTGGAACCTGTGCGTCCGGTTCGTGATTGTCGAGAGAAGGTGTCTGATCGACAGCTTCAAGCCTTGGGATGGGCGAGGTGGGTTCATTCTCAAGTGGAGATTGATGCACTTCAGCGATAGGAGAAGTCGGCGTAGGCGGGGCGCTGATCTTGATGTACTGAACTATTAGGGCACTGCTTTCACCAGAAAGTATTTCATTGGTGCTTGAATTCGTATCGAACCGGGGCCAAAGCGAACTCAAAAAGGCGCCATGTATCAACAGAGAGATGCCGATCGCCCACAGGGGGTCCCGCCTAGATTCTAAGAGCCGGAGGGAAGCGTCGGGATGTTTCATCAGTTGATTACGTCGGGATAAAGTTCAGAGAAATTGTGCGTTGTGGAATGGCTATCTCACTTCAGTGGCTCTGCACGGCTTGATCTTTATCGTTGGTAGTCAGATCGTTGGCTCGAGGGTAGGGGTATGGCGCTGCGCAATGCGGCGACTCTAAGGGATGACAGGGGAAGATGATGGCATTTGGGAACAAGCCGTGGCTTGCGGCTCTGGCCGTATTGTTGTGCATGTCGTTCAATCCCATACGCGCAGCTGAGGTGTCGCCGGAGAGCGAGTATGCCCGTCGTTTGAAGGTCTATCAGACCATACAGCCGGAAGGGGATGCGCCCTTCGGAGAACAGATCAATTTATACAACGGCGATCTGAGCTTTCGTCAGACCGATATCGTGCTCGAAGGTACCGGGCCGACGATTTCGCTGGTGCGCACTACTACGTCAGGCCTGGACAACGATAGCCACTCGCTGCCGTATGCGTTCGGGAATTGGTCTCTATCAATTCCACGGATCGAAACGCTGGCCAATATGGGCTATGCGCCTCCGGGTTCGGAGACCCAGCCCACAAGTCCAGGCCTGCATTGGGCCATTGATGGTCCAGATAACCCCTCTCGCTATTCCCGCTGCAGCCAGCTTAAGCGGCCTTGGTTTTCCAATATCGAGATCTTCTTCACCGGCGAAGGCTGGAACGGCATGGAGTTGGTTACGGAAAGTGGCGACCGGCAGCCGGTAATTGTTAGAAGTACAACTAACACACTTCAGCCGACCATGACCAATTCGCAGGGTAGCCCACTCGTGTTTCCAGGCTTGACTCTGGACAACTGGCAGGTGGGCTGTTTGGCCACGACCAGTAACGGCGAGGAAGGTGAAGCGTTCTTCGTGGTCTCGCCGGACGGCACCAAGTACTGGATCGATCACTTGACCGGAGAACGCGCCGATTCGATCTTCCGTATCGATGAGGATGGCGTCCGACTCCGTCAGGGCCGCATGCTGGCCAGGATGTATGTCAGCCGCGTCGAGGATCGGTTCGGCAACTATCTGACCTATGCCTATTCCGGCGACAAGCTGACATCCATCACGGCCAGTGACGGACGCCAAGTCACGATCGCTTGGCGCAGCGACAGCCGCGTCATCAGTTCGATCACCGTACAACCTGCTGCCGACCAGCCACGTACTTGGCAGTACTTGTACGCGAATGTCACCGCTACGAGTGCCACTTTGACGAATGTGGTGCTTCCGGATGGCACCCAATGGGGTTTCAACCTGTCGGGCATGGGTCCGGGTCCTTGGTTCCACTATGACCTGAACAAGTGTACGACGCGCAACTTGCCTGATACCGGCACTAATAGCATCAGCACGATCACTCACCCTTCTGGTCTGGTCGGAAAATTCACTACGACGCCGATCTGGCATTCGCGCAGCTATGTTTCCAGCGACTGTCGCTATCCACAGCCTCCGGAAGAATTCGAACCTTACGAATATGAGCCGCCGCTTTACAACGTGCATTCGCTGATCAGGAGAGAAATCTTCGGTCCAGGCGTGGCGGCTAAGGTATGGACCTACGGCTATTCCGATGGCAACGGCAGCACGACATCCGACCCGTGTGCCGCGAGTGGTACGTGTCTGGCTACCCAATATGTGGATATCCGCGATCCGAATGCCAACCGCACCCGCTACACCTACAGCAACCGCGTCGGCGAAATGGAATCCAAGCTGTTGCAGGTTGATTTTCATGAAGGAGAGTCGACCCTAAAACGTCGCGAGGCGTATCAGTACGCCGCATCGACTTTCGGTCCCTATCCGGCCAACCCGGGATATGCCCTGAGCGGCGGTGGCGGTATTCAGCTCAGTCGCTGGACTCCGCTCAAGCTCAAAACGATCACCCAGCAAGGCGGGGTCTTCAAATGGGAGGCGAAGAAGTTCGACGCTTACGCCAACCCGGTGGGCGTCACGCGTTCGAGTAACTTGGCCGCGCCCAACAGCCGTTCGGACTACACCGACTACCTGTACAACACCAACCGCTGGGTGATCGGCCCGGTGGCCAAGGTGCGCGACAGTGCCGATGGTCTGACTCCCGGCACGACGGTGTTGCAGGAGACGGCGTACGACCCAACCACGGCATTGCCGACGGCGACCTATGCTTTTGGTGCACTCAAGCAGAGCTTCACCTATCACCCTGACGGTTCGCTCAAGACCGTCAAGGATCCGCTCCATCCGGCATACACCTTCAACAACTACAAGCGCGGCATCGCCCAGCGGATCGATTTTCCGGATACGAAGTTCATCTCGGCGGTAGTCGACGATTTCGGTCAACTGAGCTCGGTGACCAGCCCCTTGGGGCATGCCACCGGCTACGGCTACGACGTGATGGGGCGGATGACCGGCATCAATCTGCCCACCGGCTGGAACGACAGCACGATCGCGTTCGTCAAGGTCACCGGCGCCGAGTACGGCATTCCGGCCAACCACTGGCGGCGCACGGTCAGCAAGGGTACGGCCCGTAGCATCACTTACTACGATGCGCAGTGGCAGCCAATTCTGAGCTACGACTACGCGACCAATGTCGCCGGCTCGTTCGTGGCGCGGTCTTATGATGCCTTCGGTCGCGAGACCTTCACCTCCTATCCGACCGCGACCGCCCCGACGTTCGGCGCCAGCGGCTGGCCGGCCACGCTCAAGGGCACGCGCACCACCTACGATGCGCTGGGCCGTCCTGTAGAAGTCCGGCAGGACTCGGAACTGGGTGGCACGCCACTGGTCACCAGTTACGCTTACCCAGACGGCTTCCAGACCCAGGTTACAGATCCCAGGCTGGCGGTCACTACCACCAGCTATCAGGCCTTCGACGCACCCAGCACGGACGCACCGGTGCTGGTGCAGTTGCCCGAGGCGGTGACCACCGCAATCGAGCGCGACAAGTACGGCAAGACGCTGAGCCTCACCCGGAGTGGTCCGCATGCCGGGGGCAGCAGCGCGCTGACGCGCAGTTACGTCTACGACAGCCAACATCGGCTGTGCCGGGTCACCGAGCCGGAGACCGGCAGCACGGTCACCACCTACGATGCCGCCGGCAACGTGGCCTGGTCGGCGACCGGGATGACCATCACCGGCACCGGTTGCGGCGATACCCAGGTCCCGACCGCGGCGCGCATCACCCGCACTTACGATCCGATGAACCGGGTCAAGACGATCGACTATCCGGCCGATACCGGCGACATCGCCTACAGCTACGATGCCGCCGGCAACGTCGCCACCGCTGTTGCCTATGGCGTCAGTGCTGCTCAGGACGTGGTCTGGAACTACGGGGTCCGCAACAGCCT
This sequence comes from Luteimonas cucumeris, assembly GCF_007830035.1. Lineage (GTDB taxonomy): Bacteria > Pseudomonadota > Gammaproteobacteria > Xanthomonadales > Xanthomonadaceae > Luteimonas_C > Luteimonas_C cucumeris. The sequence goes on from NZ_VLKN01000003.1 coordinate 259,468, forward strand.
GGGCTTGCCGACCAGCGAGATGCTCCATGTGGACGGCTTCAGCTACGGTCTGCAGTACGTTTATGACCCTCAAGGTTCGCTGAAGACACTGACCTACCCGGACGGCCGTGTGGTGGACTATCTCCCGGACGCCTTGGGTCGAGCGACCCAGGCCGGTGGCTATGTCGGGAGCGTCCAGTACTTCCCCGACGGCGATCTGTCGTCGTACCAGTACGCCAATGGCATCACCTACGCCGCGGAGAAGAACACGCGTTCGCTGCCGAGCAACCTGACCTATGCCAAGGGTGGCCTGCTGTATAGCCAGGACCTGGCCTACGACGCCAATGCCAACCTGACGAACGTGACCGATCTGTTGCCGATGTCGCCCTCGCGCACCAAGACGATGACCTACGACAGCCTGAACCGGCTGAGCACAGCTACTGGGTTATGGGGGGTGGAGAGCTATGCCTATGACGCGCTGGACAACTTCCTGTCGATCACCCGTGGCGGCATCAACAACCGCTTCGAGTACGACCCGGCCAACCGCTTGGTGCGCATCGCCAATGCGGCCAACAATCAGACGTTGCACAGCTACGACTACGACACCAAAGGCAATGTCACCACGCGCGACGGCGCCACGTTGAGCTTCGACGAGGCCAATCGGCTGCTGGCCTATGCCGGCAAAGGTGGCTATCGCTACGACGCCTGGGGCCGGCGCGTGAAGCGCAGCAATGGCAGTGGCGTGGGGCAGAGCTATTACACCTACTCGCAGGCCGGGCAGCTGTTGTTCGAGCATGACCTGGGCGCTAACAAGCTGACCGACTACGTGCATCTGGGCGGCAAGCTGGTGGCCAAGGTGGCCGCCGACGCGCCGGTGCCGGCACTGCAGGCACCTGAGCGCAGCACCACCGGCAGCTATAACGTGAGTTGGGCGGCCATCTCAGGCGTCTCCGCCTATGTGCTGGAGGAAAGCAGCAATGGCGGTGCCTGGGTCGAGGTTTACTCGGGCACGGCGTTGAACTGGGATGCCAGCGGCAAGGCCCATGGCAGTCAGTACGGTTATCGGGCCAAGGCCTGCGTAGGCAGTGTGTGCGGTAATTACTCCACGGCGGTCACCGTCGCCATCGACCTGACGCCGGTCGGTGCTCCGGTGATCACCGTGCCCAACAACCCCACGCCCAACTACACCGTCAGCTGGGCCGCAGTGGCAACCGCGACTACCTATGAAATCCAGGAAAGCGGTAGCAGTGGCGTGTGGGTGGGCTTCTACAGCGGTGGCGCCCTGAGCAAGGCAGTGACCGGCCATGCCGGTGGAGTGTTCAACTACCGCGGCCGTGCCTGCAATACGCATGGCTGTGGGCCGTGGGGCGTGACCGTGACGACAGTGGTAAATGTGCCGCCGTCGGGAGTGCCGGTGCTGGCGGCACCGCCGGCCAGCAACAACGGCAGCTATACGATCAACTGGGGCGCCGTGGCTGGTGCGACCAAGTACACCTTGGAGCAAAGCGCCAATGGCGGAGCCTATGCCACGGTACAGGACACAGCGGTGTTGAGCTGGTCGACCAGCGGCAAGGCGGCGGGCAGCTACGCCTATCGGGCCAAGGCCTGCAATCCGGCCGGTTGCGGCGGTTACTCGACAGTGAAGACTGTGGTGGTGACCTATCCGCCGACGGTCGCGCCGACGCTGACCGCGCCGGCCAGCAACGTCACGGGCAGCTACACGGTCAGCTGGACCGGCGCGGCGACCGCGACCAGTTACACCCTGCAGCGCAATCTCAACGGCGGCACATGGGTCAGCGCCTACAGCGGTGGCGCTTTGAGCAGTGCACAAGGCCTGTCAGCGGATGGCAACTACAACTATCGCGTGCAGGCCTGTAATGCCGGTGGTTGCGGGCCATGGAGCGCGACCAAGGTCACCCATGTGGAGATTACCCCGGCGATGCCCGCCACATTGTCGGTGGTGATCTATGTCGACGACATCGTGAGGCCTCCATTGGTCGACTGGAACGTGAACTGGGCAGCATCGATGGGCGCAACGAGCTACGACTTGGAGATCACTTCTGGAACAGGAACTGGCATTGGCTACAGCGGTCCGAACCGATCCTTCTACATGTCGGGCCGGGGCACGCGTAGCTTCCGGGTGAGGGCGTGCAAGAGCACCACCAACTGCTCCGCCTGGCGCAGTCCCACCAGCATCGTCAACCAGTGAGGAGGCGTGCCATGACAATGAACTGCACATTTGCGCGCTGCTTCAGCCAGACCATCATGGCCCTGTTCGGCTTGCTGCTGGGCATCGGTACGGCACACGCGGCCGAGACGGTGACCTACTACCACACCGATGCGCTGGGTACACCGGTGATGGAGTCCAATGCGGTCGGTACGGTGACCTATGCCAGGGAGCACAAGCCTTATGGTGAGCAGGCACTTGGCGCCGCCAAGAACGGGCCGGGGTTCACCGGACATATGGGTGATACCGATACGGGGCTAACCTATATGCAGCAGCGCTATTACGATCCAGCGTCGGGCAGGTTCCTGAGCAATGATCCCGTGGGAATCGACCTGAATAACGGTGCCAACTACAATCGGTATTGGTACGCAAACAACAATCCCTACCGATTTACCGACCCAGATGGGCGCAGGAGCAAAGAGGAGTCCGACTATAAGCGGGAGCAAGCTGAAGAGCGCCGCCGGGCTGAAGAAGAGAGCAGGCGAAAGGCTGAAGAAGCCAAAAGGCAGGAACAGGCGCAAAGAGCACAACAAGCGGGAGAGATAGCGGTCGGCGCAATGGTCACTGCCTTGATGACGTTGCCTGATGTAATGTCGCCCGATGGAGGTGGCTCTGGGTTTAGTTCCTTGATCACTGGGCTGTTATTTAAGACAGAGAACTCAATCACGGCTGAAGTTGCTTCAGCAACGAGTGTTATAAAACGTGCACCTAGGCCAGCACTAAACTTCAAGCCGCCTACCAATTCTCCTCAAAATCCACCGCAAATAATTCCAGCAGGTTATGGGCTGAGAGTGATGGCTCCAACTGAGCAATACAAAAATGGATACTGGGTACTAGAGAAGCCGATGTCGAACGGAGGCCTGCAGAAAATAAATCCCTCAACAGGGAGGCCAGGGCCCGAATGGGATACACATGTTCCATTGCCACCGGCAGGGGGTTGAATGTACGCATTGCCTGAGGATTTCGAGTCTGCCGTGATTGTCGGTAAAACGGTGGAAAGGATTTGTTTTTCAAAATATCAACTCAACATCTTCTTCAGTGAAGATTTCGCTATCCAAATTGAAGGAAGGTTTAATTTTAGATTGGCTCTTGGCGCCGAGGAGTCAGTGCAAGGATTTCCCATTGAGACATCAAATTTGCTAGGTGTGCTAGATGAAAAAATAGATTCTGTTGATTGCGATAAGATCAGCGGTGATATGGCTATCAAATTTTCCAATTCTGCTTTATTGCATCTTTGGGGAGACAATGGTCCCTACGAATCGTATAGCTTATTCATTAATGGTGGCCGGATTATTATTTAGTTGAAAAGTAATGCGCGTGTACCAGAAATGTTCAACGTTTCATAAGAAAGTTCGCTCATTGAGCGGGCATTCTTTGGTACGCTTGATGTGAATACTGTAATGACCCACAGCCAGTTGCGCGATCGCAGCGACATGATCAGCGTCGCCGGTGGCTGGCATGCGCATCTGGGCATCCTGGCCGATCGCCTCCACGAACATACGCCGCCGGGATTCTGGAGCACGCATGCGTGGCTGGAGGCGGAGTACAAGCGGCAGATTCCGGTCGACTGAGACGTGCGCCAATACGTGGTTGCGGGATGGCTCAGTGCATGACGATGGCAGGCAGCACCTAGGTGGCGCTTACCCTCACCCAAACCACCCTCGCTGTACGGGGGAGGGCTGAGCTGCAATCGGTTTGTCGCCGGAGTTTACTGCACCGTCCAGCCGCCATCGACGTCGATGGTATGCCCGGTAATGTTGCGCGCCGGCGGCGAGATCAGGAACGCGGTGATGCCGGCCAGTTCGTCGAAGCCGATGAACACGCCCTTGGGCATGGGCTTGAGCATGATCTCGCTGACCACCTGCGATTCCGGCAGGTTGTTGGCGCGCGCCTGGTCGGCGATCTGCTTGTCGACCAGCGGAGTTTTCACGTAGGTCGGGCAGATGGTGTTGATGGTGATGTCGGTGTCGGCGGTTTCCAGCGCGATCACCTTGGAGAAACCGAGCAGGCCATGCTTGGCGGCGACGTAGGCGCTCTTGTAGCGGCTGCCGACCAGCGAATGGATGGAGCCGATGTTGACGATGCGCCCGAAACCGCGCTCGCGCATGCCCGGCAGCAACGCGCGCGTCAGGCGCGCTACGCCGACCAGCATTACCTGGATCAGCAGGTCCCACCGATCGATCGGGAATTCCTCCAGCGGCGCGACATGCTGCAGTCCGGCGTTGTTGACCAGCACGTCGACTGGTCGCGATAACGCATCCAGCGCGGCGGCAACGCTGGCGTCGGACGTGACGTCCAGGGCCAACGCTTCGGCGGAGCCGCCGGCCGCTTGAATCTGCGCCGCGACCGCTTCCGCCGCAGGCAGCGAGAGGTCGGTGACGACGAGGTGATGCCCGGCCGTCGCCAGTTCGAGGGCGATGCCGGCGCCGATGCCGCTGCCGGCGCCAGTGATCAGGATGCAGCGTGAAGTCATTGGGACACTCCTGTCTGGACGGGCAACCGCGCATGCAGCGCCACAACGCTGCCAAGGCTAGCAGCCCGCGATGTCGCCTTGCATGGTCCGTACGGCCTTGGCAGGCTGTCGGCTACCCGACGGAGGTTGCCCGCATGCAGCGCCACTTCTCGATGCTTCGCGAGTTCCACCTGGCCGACTGGTTCACACTGGCCAATGCGTTCTGCGGCACCGGCGCGATCTTCGCGGCGATGCGCTTCCTGCACGAAGGCGTGGTCGCCGACCTGCTGATCGGCATGGCACTGATTCCGTTGGCCTTCGTGTTCGATGCGCTCGATGGCCGCATCGCGCGCTGGCGCAAGGTCGCGTCCACGCTGGGGCGCGAACTGGATTCGCTGGCCGACGTGATCTCCTTCGGCGTGGCCCCGGCCGCGCTGGGCTACGCCTGCGGCATGCAGGGCGGCTGGGACTGGCTGGTGCTCAGCTATTTCGTCGGCTGCGGTGTCAGCCGGCTGGCGCGCTACAACGTGACCGCGGAAACGCTGTCCGATGGCGGCGACAGGGTGAAATATTTCGAGGGCACGCCGATCCCGACCAGTCTGGCCATCGTCATCGTGCTGGCGGTCGCGGTCTGGCAGGGCCGTTTCGGCGAGGCGTTGTGGTTCGGCGTCGTGCAGATCGATCCGTGGCAGCTGCATCCGCTGGTGCTGATGTACGCCTTGTCTGGCTCGTTGATGATCAGCAAGACGCTGCGCATCCCCAAGCCCTGAGGACACGGCAACGACTGACAACGGATGGTCACGTGCCCGGAAGGATCGGTTGCTATCATCGGCCTGATCCCTGGAGGCGGTGATGACCCACCCTGGCAACAAGATGCCCGGCGATTTCGAGGCGCTGGCACGGCAGTACTGGAATGCATGGGGCGAGATGATGCGCGGTGGCGCGACGCCGGCGGCGCCGCCATCCGCGGCGCAGGGCTGGCACGATGCCGTGGAAGGCTGGAGCAAGCTGGTGCATGGCGGCCGCGAGGAGGTCAACACCGCGACCGAACGGTTCAACGCGCTTGCGCACAGCTGGTACGGGCAGATGCAGCAGGTGGCGGCGCAGTTCGCCGGACAGGACAACAGCGCCGCGGAAGTGGCGCAGGCCTGGAAACAGGCGATGGGCGCCGCCGGCGAGAATCCATTCCCGGAGATGTTCCGGGCGATGCGCGGGCAGGGCCAGCAGGGCCTGGAGCAGTGGATCGAGGACGCATCGCCTTATCTCGACGCCTGGCGCCGTGAAAGCGCGTCGTGGCTGGGCATGCCCGCGTTCGGCTTCGCACGCGAGCACCAGGAACGCGCGCAGCGATTGCTGCAGGCGCAGCTCGATTACCAGCATTGCAACAGCGCCTACAACGCATTGATGCTGAAGGCCTCGCAGCGTGCCTGCGAACTGTTCGAAATCCGGCTGGCCGAACGCGAGGAACCCGGGCGCCAGCTCACCTCCGCGCGTGCCTTGTTCGACCTGTGGATCGACGCAGCCGAAGAAGCCTATGCCGAGATCGCGCTGTCGCCGGAATTCCGCAAGACCTACGGGGCGCTGGTCAACGCGCAGATGCGCCTGCGCGGCGGCCTGCAGCAGGAAGTCGAGCAGGTCAACGCCATGCTGGGCATGCCGACCCGCAGCGAAGTCGACGGCGCGCATCGCAAGATCGCAGAACTGGAGCGTGCGCTGAGTCGCCTGCGCAACGCGTCGCCACCGCCTGCATCGCCGCCACCACGCACCGAGGCGCCGGCGAAGAAGAGCGCGAAGCCGTCGACTGCCAAGGCCAAAGCCAAGACCACGGCCGGGAAACGCGAGACCGCTAAGAACACCCAGGCGAAGAAGCGCTGACATGAACGGCCCACTCAATTTCACTGCCGACGCGCTCGCGCACGAAGCGCTGCAGCTGCAGCAGAAACTGGCGGCAGGCGTGGATACCCTGCGCAACCTCGACGAGGTGAACTACGGCGCCACCGCCCGCGAGGAAGTCTGGCGCGACGGCAAGGTCGTGCTGTACCGCTTCACCGGCGAGCAGGCGCCGACCGCGAAGGTCCCGCTACTGATCAGCTACGCGCTGGTCAACCGGCCGTATATGGTCGACCTGCAGGCCGATCGTTCGCTGGTCAAGGGCCTGCTGGCGCGCGGCGAGGATGTCTACATCATCGACTGGGGTTATCCGGATCGTTCCGACCGGTTCCTGACGCTGGAGGACTACATCGAGCGCTTCCTCGGCGGTGCGGTCGACCACCTGCGTCGCACGCATGGACTGGATGCGATCAACCTGCTCGGTATCTGTCAGGGCGGCGCGTTCTCGCTGTGCTATGCGGCCCTGCACCCGGACAGGATCCGCAACCTGATCACCATGGTCACACCGGTCGATTTCCATACGCCGGACAACATGCTGTCCAACTGGACGCAGGACATCGACGCCGACCTGTTCGTCGACACGCTCGGCAACGTGCCGGCGGACCTGATGAACTGGTGCTACCTGGCGCTGAAACCGTGGCGGCTGTTCGCGCAGAAGTACGTCGGGCTGGTCGACATCCTCGACGACAGCAAGGCGGTCGAGGATTTCCTGCGCATGGAAAAGTGGATCTTCGATTCGCCCGACCAGGCCGGCGAGGCATTCCGCCAGTTCATCAAGCAGTTCTACCAGGGCAACGGCTTCGTCGAAGGCGGCATCGTCATCGGTGGCAACGAGGTGCACTTGGGTCTGGTCGAGATGCCGGTGCTCAACATCTTCGCGGAGCAGGACCACCTGGTGCCGCCATCGTCGTCGAAGGCCTTGAAGGCGCTGGTCGGCACCGGCGACTACACCGAACTTTCCTTCCGCGGCGGCCACATCGGCATCTACGTGTCCGGCCGGGCGCAGAAGGAAGTGCCGGAGACGATCCAGCAATGGCTGGCGAAGCGTTCCGGCTGATGATGCGTGCAGGCTTGGCCTGCGTCCTCGCGCTGCTGCTGTCGCCGCAGCTGCGGGCCGCAGAAGCCAGCCCGGATGCGCAGGCGGAAATCGCGGGATTGATCGAGGCATTGGGCAGTTCCGATTGCCGCTTCGAGCGCAACGGCAAGTGGTACGAGGCCGGCGAGGCCAAGGCGCACCTGCAACGCAAATACGATTGGATGCGCAGGCGCGACCTGGCCACCAGCAGCGAGCAGTTCATCGAGCGCGCGGCCAGCCACAGCAGCGTCAGCGGCCGTCCCTACCACGTGCAATGCCCCGGCCAGGCCCCGCAGGTCGCGGCGGACTGGTTCCGGCAGCAGTTGCAGCGGTTGCGTGCAGCGCCGAAATGAGCGGTTTAGACTGGGCCCAGCCCAGCTACCGTCTTTTTCGATGAACAAGCCAGCGCCCACGCTTTCCCGTTCCATCAACGACCGCGTCCTGGCGGGCGTGATTGGCGGTATCGCCCATCGCTTCGGCTGGAACTCGACGCTGTTGCGCGTGATCTACGTCATCATCTCGATCGCGTCGGTCGCGTTTCCCGGCATCCTGGCCTACCTGATCCTCTGGCTGCTGATGCCGGAAGGCAACGATTGAGCGAGCCGGCCGCGGCTGCGCGCCTTCCGGTCGCGGCGCTGCGCGTGATCGGCGCCTTGTGGACGCTGCCCAACACCTTGCTGGGCCTGATTGCGGGAATCGCCGGCATCGCATTCGGTGCGCATGCGCACTACAGCAGGCGTGAACTGGCGATCGTGTTTCATCGCTGGCCGTGGGGGCCGGGCGGGGCGCTGACGCTGGGCAACACCATCCTGCATACCGGCGACACGCTGGATTCGCCCTGCGTGACCTATGCGCATCGCGCCGGACACGGCGAGGAACCGGCGATCATTCTTGCCGACCACGAGCGCGCGCATGTGTACCAGTACATGGTGCTGGGACCGCTGTTCCTGCCGCTGTACCTGTTGTGCGGCGGCATCAGCGTGCGCAATCGATTCGAGCGCGCCGCCGATCGCTACGCGCGCGATGGCCGCGGCTGGTGGCCCTGGCCTTCGACAATCTTGAAATGATCCTGTCGCATGTCGCTTTTTTGACACGGGGTTAACGGGTGCCGCGATATCCTGCACCCGTCGAAGAAAAAGCGATGACGCAAGTCAGAGCAGAAGCTTCGGCAACGAAGGCTCAGCCGCTCAGGGAAACCTGGAAGACTGGGCCTTCACTTTGTGCGGTGCAAAAAACGCACGCAGTCGACCTGCACAGTTCGGTGGATTCAAGAAAGTCCTTGCAAGTCGCTGGAATGTCGTAACGCCGCAGCCGCTGGCGCGCATCCCGTACTCAACCTTTCCGCTGCAACACCGACAGCTCCTCTCCCTGCGCTTGCCCGCCCGGGCCGAAGCGGCGTTCCGCAAAGAGGATCCGGTCGCTGTCGACCAGCACCACGCTGCTGCAGCGAGTGCCGTAGCGCTGATCGCGGACAAAGGGCGGCGACAGTGCGCGCTCCAGGTCCAGGCCGACGCCGGTATCGGGCAGGGCGTCATCCGGTGCCGGCGTGGTATCGGACAAGGCATCCAGCAATGGCGACAGCGCGGTCGGGTCGTCGTCGATGCGGCCGCTCGCGGACGGCAGCCATGCCGCCAGCGCGCGGGTGGCGAGACCGCTCTTCGGCCAGGGCGCGTCGAACGCGCCGTTGGACATCGCATGCAGGCCCGGCGCGATCGCGCTTCGGGTGAACCGCGGATGGTTGCTGGCGAAAGCCAGGTCCGCGCCATCCCAGACGATCAGGTTGAAGCGGCCGTAGTCCGCGGCGGTCGACGCCAGCGAGGCCAGGTAGGCGTTGGTCGAGGCCTGGCCGCGGACGAAATCACGCACCAGGCTACCGCGCGAATGCAACGCCGCTTCGGCATCGAGCCCGGCGCGCACGTTGGTCACCGCCGCCAGCCGTCCCTGCATGGACACCATCAGCCAGCCACCGCCTGCCTGCAGGTCGCGGCCGCCATACACGTCGGGAGCCTCGGGATCGGGGCCGGCAGGCGCGGTCGGGCGCGCATGCAGTTCGTCGCGATTGGCGATCAGGGCCAGTTCGTAGCAGGGATGGGCTCGCCAGGCGAGCGCGATCAGACACATGCAGACATGCTAGCCCACGGCTTGAGGGGTAGGAAATTTCCTACAGCCGGACGGGTATTACGCCGATGCCCGATGCGTCGCCACTGGCCGAACCTGTGTCGGCCCCGGCAGCACGGCTTGATGCATCGGCAACGGATGCCGCTCAGCAAAGGAGAACATCCGCCACCTTGAGCAAGTGGAGCGCAGGGCCGGGGCGCTTTTCCTATCGCGAGCGCACTATGGAACGCACGCTTTTCTCCGTGGAACCCGATGCGCCTGGTTGGCAGGTCAGCCTGTGTGGCAAGCCGCTCGAGCACTTCCAGCTGAAGATCGCCGCGCTGCGGGCGGCCACGACCTTTGCCCGCATCCGTCACCACGCCACCGGCGAACCCACCGGCGTGCACATGCGGATGCTGTGCGGCGACCTGGTGATGGTGGACCGGCACGGCTAGCCCGCCGGCGCCTTCAGTCCATCCAGCGAGGCGCGGAATACGCGCAGCGCCGATCGCAGGAACATCGCCAGCAGCGCGACCGCGACCAGCAGGTCCGGCCAGCCATTGCCGAACAGCCACACGCCGAGCGCGGCGGCGAGTACCGCGAGCCCTTCGCCGACATCATTGCGCGAGCATTCCCAGGCCGAGGCCAGGTTCACGTCGCCATGGCGGTACGGGGTGAGCAATCGCAGGCAGACCAGGTTGGCAGCCAGGTTGAGCAGGGCGGCGATGCCGAGGCTGGCGAAGATCGGTGTCGCCGGATGCGCGAGCCGCCACGCGATCTGGATCGCGACTGCGATGGCCGCTAGCAGGATCAGCGCCGACTTCAGCAGCGCCACGCGCGATTTGACCTGCAACGTCGAGCCGACCACGGCCAGGCTCACGGCATAGGTCAGCGTATCGCCGAGGTTGTCGAGTCCGCCCGACAGCAGCGAAGAAGAACCGCTGTGCATCGCCGCGGCGACCATCAGTACGAAGGTCGTCAGGTTGATCGCGAGTACGATCGCGAGCACGCGGCGCTCCTGCTTTCGCAGCGCATCGGCGACGAGTTGTTTTTCGCAGCAGTCGCGTGACATCGGCAACGGGGCCTGGCAGCGGCGATGCTGAGATTTTACGCCGTGGCGGAAGCTGCTCGCTGGCTTTGTTGTAAAGGGTTCCGCCCGCTACGCGGTCGGGTTACTTTCTCTTTCCAGAGCCAAAGAGAAAGTAACCAAAGAGAAGGGCTCTTCCCCGACAGAGCTCACGTTGCAGTTTGTAGTCCTCGGGGATTTTCCGACTCGCCATCCTGGCTCGGTCGGAAAACGGCGGCCGTCCATGGCCGCCGCCCTTCGGGTCTATGGGCTTTGCGGCGTGCCAAATCAGGAAAAAACCACCAAAGCAAAAACTCAGCGGAGATTTACGCTCTAGATCCGCCGCACCCGCAGCTTGCGTCCCTTGATTCCGCCTTCGCGCAGGCGCGCGACGGCGCGGTCGGCGTCGGCACTGCGGATGGCGACGTAGGCACGCGTCGCGAACACATCGATCTTGCCGACACTGTCTGCCGGCAATCCCGCCACGCCGGTCAGCGCGCCCAAGATGTCGCCGGGACGCAATTTGTCGGTGCGACCGGCATCGATGCGCAGCGTGGCCATCGTTGCCTGCGGCACGCCACGCGCCTGTTTTCCGGCCAGGGGCGCGCGTCGCCAGCGCAGGGATGTGCCCTGTTGTTTTTCCAGTGCCAGCGCACGCGGGACCTCGTGCGGCGCGCACAGGCTCAGTGCCAGACCGCTGCTTCCGGCGCGCGCGGTGCGGCCGATGCGGTGCACGTACACGTCCGGATCGGTGGGCAGTTCGTAGTTGATCACCGCGCCGATGTCTTTCACATCCAAGCCGCGCGCCGCCACGTCGCTGGCCACCAGCACGTTGCAGCTGCGGTTGGCGAAGCGCACCAGCACCTCGTCGCGATCGCGCTGCTCCATGTCGCCGTGCAGCGCCAGCGGGGTGAAACCGTAACGTTCCAGTTCCGACACCACTTCCTCGGTATCGCGACGCATGTTGCAGAACACCACGCTCGATTCGGGCCGGTGTTCGATCAGCAACCCGGCCAGCGCCGCGGTTTTCTGCGCCGTGTCGACTTCATGGAACCATTGCTCGATCGCCAGCGGCGATGCCGCACTGTCGACCGTCACCTCGACCGCGTCGCGCAGCACACTACGGCCGATGGCGCGGATCGCGTCCGGATAGGTGGCCGAGAACAGCAGCGTCTGCCGCGTCTTCGGCGTCTTGCCGGCGATCTCCCGGATCGGTTCTTCGAAACCCATGTCGAGCATGCGGTCGGCTTCGTCCAGCACCAGCGTGCGCACCGCGCCCAGGTCCAGCGCCTGCTTGCGCAGTAGTTCCTGGATGCGGCCGGGTGTGCCGACGACGACGTGCGGCGCGTGGGCGAGCGAAGCCAGCTGCGGGCCGAGTGGAATGCCGCCACACAGCAGCAGCAGCTTGAGGTTGGGAATGCCGATCGCCAGGCGGCGGATCGCCTTGCCGACCTGATCGGCAAGTTCGCGGGTCGGGCAGAGCACGACGGCCTGGGTACGGGTCAGAGCGGGATCGAGTTGCTGCAGCAGGCCAAGACCGAACGCGATGGTCTTGCCGCTGCCGGTGGGCGCCTGCGCGATCAGGTCCTGGCCGGCCAGGATCGCCGGCAGCGCCTGCGCCTGGATCGGCGTGGTCTGTCTGAATCCGAGTGCGTCCAGGCCCTGCAGCAGGGCGGGCGAAAGGGGAAGGGTGGCGAATGCGGTCATGCACCATGATCGCAGGATTAACGTGGCCTCCGGCACCCTCTGGACCCGCGATCGCGAAAAACCGGCCGCGGATGTCGAAACCGGCCGCGGCCGAACGTCGCACTGGACAGGAGCCGCCGTACTTGCAGCCGCTCCGCGGTTTCATTCCCGACCAACTGGAGGATTTATGAGCTACGTCGATGGTTTCGTGGTGCCGGTGCCGAAGAAGAACCTCGCGGCCTACCGTCGCCTGTCCCGCAAGTCGGGAAAGATCTGGATGGAGTACGGCGCGCTGGAATACATCGAATGCGCCGGCGACGACGTGCCGCCGGGCAAGGTCACGTCGTTTCCGTTCAGCGTGAAGGCGAAGAAGGACGAGGTCGTGGTGTTCTCGTGGATCGTCTACAAATCCCGCAAGCAGCGCGACAGCATCAACAAGAAGGTGATGGCCGATCCGCGCCTGAAGGACATGATGGACCTGAAGAATCTGCCCTTCGATGCCAAGCGCATGATCTACGGCGGTTTCAAGCCGATCGTCAGTCTCTGAGCGCGCCGCCCATGGGCAAGGTCGCCCTGCACTTCTCGATGTCGCTGGACGGCTGCGTCGCCGGTCCGGACGTCGGCGTCGACCTGCCCATGGGCGCCGGCGGCGAGCGCCTCCACGACTGGCTGTTCGCCGATCCGAAAGCGGATGTGGACCAGCAGGTCGCGCAGGAGATGCGCGATTCCATCGGCGCTACGGTGACGGGCCGGCGCACCTTCGATGTCGGCATCGGGCCGTGGGGCGACACGCCGCATCGCGCGCCGTGCTTCGTGGTGACGCAGCGGCCGCGCGAACCGCTGCCGCAGGCCAGCGGAACCTTCTTCTTCGTGGACGACGGCGTCGAAACGGCGCTGCGGATGGCGAAGGAAGCGGCGCAGGAGCGCGATGTCGTGGTGATGGGCGCGGCCATCGCACGGCAGACGCTTGACGCTGGCCTGGTCGACGAGATCAACCTGCAACTTGTGCCCATCCTGCTGGGCGATGGTCCGCGCCTGTTCGAAGGCGTAGCCGCGCCTGGACCCGGATTCGAGCTGGTGCGTGCGCTGCGCTCGCCGCAGGTCATGCATCTGCGCTATCGCGTGGTCAGATAAGTCGGTTCAGAAACGCAGGCTGGGTTGGCTCCACCAACCCAGCTCATAGGGCCCAAGGATTGCTGGGTTGGTGGAGCCAACCCAGCCTACGGCCTTGGATCCCGTGTTCGCCGGGATGACGATCCGAGACTTCTCAGCGTGCCTTGGATGAGGATTGCACATCGGCTCGTCCATGGACAGCGGGCATCATGCTGCCGCCGTATCGTCGCTGCAGCCGCTGGCCCGCTCCAGCAGCAGTTCGCGCTCGCGTGCATTGCGGGTCAACGACGCGGCGCGCTCGAACTCCGCCCGGGCCTCGGCAAAGCGCCCGAGTTTCCTGAGAAAATCGCCGCGCACGCTCGGCAGCAGGTGGTAGTTCTTCAACGAAGGTTCGGAAGTCAGCGCGTCGACCAGTTCCAGGCCCGCCGCCGGGCCGAACAGCATGGCCAACGCGACGGCGCGATTCAGTTCGACGACCGGCGACGGCATCAGCTCCGACAGCGCGCCATAGAGGCCGACGATCCGTGCCCAGTCGGTGTCTTCCGGCGCCAGCGCGCGCGCATGGCAGGCGGCGATCGCGGCCTGCAAGGCGTAGACGCCGCGTGCGCCGCCGAGTTTTTCGGCGCGCTCCAGCGCGGCCAGTCCACGCCGGATCAGCAGCCGATCCCAGCGGCCGCGATCCTGTTCGAGCAGCAGGATCGGCTGTCCCGACGGGCCGACGCGCGCGCCGGCGCGCGACGCCTGTATTTCCATCAGCGCCACCAGTCCATGGACTTCCGGCTCCTGCGGCACGAGTTCGGCCAGGATGCGTCCCAGCCGCAGCGCTTCCTCGCACAACGCCGGCCGTATCCAGTCGTCACCGGCGGTGGCCGAATAGCCTTCGTTGAAGATGAGGTAGATCACGCCGAGCACCGAGGCCAGGCGCTCGGCCAGGTCGGGCCCGCGCGGCACTTCGAACGGCACGTGCGCGTCGGCCAGCGTGCGCTTGGCGCGGACGATGCGCTGCGCCACGGTCGGCTCCGGTACCAGGAAAGCGCGCGCGATCTCCTCGGTGGTCAGGCCGCCGAGCAGACGCAGCGTCAGCGCGACCTGCGCATCGGTCGACAGCACTGGATGGCAGGCGGTGAACACCAGCCGAAGCAGGTCGTCGCCGATGTCGTCGTCGGCGAACGCCTCCTGCGGCGATCCAACGTCATCCTGGTCGCTTTCCAGTTCGTAGCCGAGTTCCTCGTGCTTGCGCTGCTGCAGCTTGAGGCGGCGCAGGCGATCGATCGCACGGTGCTTGGCCGTGGCCATCAGCCAGGCGCCGGGATTGTCCGGCACGCCGGACTCGGGCCAGCGTTCCAGTGCCGCGACCAGCGCGTCCTGCGCCAGTTCCTCGGCCAGGCCGACGTCGCGGACCATGCGCGCGAGGCCGGCAATCAGCCTGGCGGATTCCATCCGCCAGACCGCGTCGATGGTGCGATGGGTATCGGTCGCCGTCATGGCGACCGATCAGACCATCATCGAATGGCCCATGCAAGCCGGTCGCGGCGGCGCTGATGCAACGAACCGTCCGATGCTCGCGATGGTTCGGCCGGGTCGCGCGATCGTTTCAGTTGCCGCCGCGATCGTTGCCGACGCGATGATCGCGGCGCGGATCGGGAAAGTCGCGTCCATGCGGTCGGGCCGCTCCGTCCCCGTCGCTTTCCTCGAAGCTGCGCGGCTCGCCCACGCAGGCGCCATCGTCGCGATCCTGTTTCGCAATCGCGGCGTCGCGATGGACCAGCAGCCACATGATCGACATGCGTTAGCCCGGAGCCGCGTTGGGGTCCATGTAGGCCAGTTCCCACAGGTGGCCGTCCAGGTCCTGGAAACCGGTCTGGTACATGAAGCCGTAGTCTTTGGAAGCGGTGGCCTTGCCGCCACCGGCGACGGCCTTGGCGACCAGGTCGTCGGCCTTGTCGCGGCTTTCCGCCGACAGGCACACGATCACTTCGGTCTGGCGCGTCGCATCGCAGATGTCCTTGTCGATGAATGTCCGGAAGTAGGGCTCGACCAGCAGCATCACGAAGATGTTCTCTTCCACGATCATGCAGGTCGCATTCTCGTCGGTGAACTGGGGATTGAACGAATAGCCGAGCTTGGTGAAGAACTCGACGGTGCGGTCGAGATTCTTGACCGGCAGGTTGACGAAGATCTGGGTAGTCATAAAGGCTCTCTGTATTGGTTGAAGGTCTCGCGCGCCCGGAATCGCTCCGTCTGCGCGCGGGGCTGGTCTGGCCTTACTGTCGCTTGTCGATCTCGGCGCGCAGGCGTTCTTCCTGTGCACGCAGTTCCGGCGTGAATTCGGCGCCGAAATCCTCGGCCTCGAATACCTGGCGGATCTCGACTTCGTCGCCTTCCTCGAACGGCGCGCGCTTGAGCCACTCGATCGCTTCTTCCTTCGAACGCACCTGCCACAGCCAGAAGCCGGCGATCAGTTCCTTGGTTTCGCTGAAAGGTCCGTCGATGACCGTGCGCTTGCCGCCCGCGGAAAAGCGCACCCGCGCGCCTTTCGAAGTGGGCTGCAGGCCTTCGCCCGCGAGCATCACGCCGGCCTTGACCAGTTCCTCGTTGTACTTGCCCATCGCCGCCAGCATCTGCTCGGTCGGCAACACGCCGGCTTCGGTGTCCGCGTTGGCCTTGACTATCACCATGAACCTCATCGTCGTTCTCCTCGCTGTGGGTGTCGGAGCCGCGCTGCGGTCGGGCCGCCGGTGCCGCGCTCTTGTGGATGCGACGAACAGGCATTGGCCGGATCGACAGGCCCGCGCGGATTTTCTTCGATGAAACGATGGGCCCTTGTCGGCAAACCCGAATCGCAACTACCGCGCCGCCATCCAGGTGACGCGGCGCCGGCACGCCGCGTCAGGCTTCCGCGCTGGCCAGGGCTTCGCGCCGTGCCCGGGCTGCGACGCGCCAGCCCACGCCGGCCGCGGCCAGCAATACCAGCGCCGCGATCAGGAAGGCCGCGCCGGGGTGGGGCAGCCGTGCGTCCGGACCGACCGAGAGCGCATAGACGGTACCGAAGAACAATGGCGACAGCACGCCGGCGATGCTGGCGACGCTGTTGTTGGCGCCCTGCAGCTGGCCCTGTTCGGACTCGGACACGCGCTGCGTCATCAGCGACTGCAGCGTCGGCATCGCCAGGCCCCACAACGCGTTGGGCAGCATTGCCAGCGTGAACAGCAGGCCGGTCGGCGCCAGGCCCATGCAGGCGATGCCGACCGCGCCGCCGAACAGGCCGAACACCATCACCTTGCGGTCGCCGAAGCGCTTCACCGCCGGCCCGACCAGCACGCCCTGCACGATCATGTCGAGCACGCCGACCATCGCCAGCAGCACGCCCACCTGCCACGCGCTCCAGCCGTAGCGGTAACCGGCGTACAGCACGAACACCGCCGAGAACACGTGGTGCGCGAAGTACATCAGAAAGTTGGAGCCGGCCAGCCCGGTCAGTTCCGGATGCGAGCGCAGCAGCCGCAACGCACCCAGTGGATTGGCGCGCTGCCACGAGAACGCCATGCGTTTTTCCGGTGCCAACGATTCGGGCAGGATGAAGGTGCCGTACAGGAAGGCAACGCCGCTTAGCGCGGCGGCGACCCAGAACGGCGCGCGCGGCGACACCTCGCCGAGCACGCCGCCAAGCAGCGGCCCGGCCACGAAGCCGGCGCTGAATGCCGCGCCGATCAGACCGTAGCCGCGTGCGCGCTGTTCCGGCTCGGTGATGTCGGCCATGTACGCATACACCGTGGTGAAACTGGCCGAGGTCACGCCGGCGATCATGCGGCCCAGCGCCAGCCACCACAGGCTGGGTGCCAGCGCCATCAGCACGTAGTCGGCGGCCAGTCCCGCGGTCGACAGCAGGATCACCGGCCGGCGCCCGTACTGGTCGGACAGCGAGCCGATGATCGGCGAGGCGACGAACTGCATCAGCGCCCACAGCGCCACGAACACGCCGTTGATGATGCCGGCGCGCGCGTTGGAGCCGCTGAACTCCTCGATCAGCGTCGGCAGCACCGGGATGACGATGCCCATCGCCACGATGTCGAGCATCGCGGTGACAAGAATGAAAGCGATCGCAGCCTTGCCGGCGCGAAAGTCGGGTAATGACATGATGTGGTTTTCCGAATGAGAGATGCGCGACCGCAGGCCGCGACAGGACAAGGGCGTCCGGGGTCAGTCGACCCGGGAACGATGCGGCTTGTCAGGAAAAAGCAATTCTCATAGCGGCGGCCTCGAATGAAGCGAGCGGCGAGTTTACATGACGCTTATCGGATCGCAACCCCTGGCGCGGCAACGCGATGTCCGTCGACAGTGGGCGAGTTTCGACAGGCCGCGTCCTGCGAACCGCTTCGGGCAACTGTTATTCGAGGAACTTCTGACAGGCGACTCTTGATCATGACTCCCTTGGCATAGCTGTCTTCCCGAGCGAAGCGGTGGATCTGCTTTCGATGCGTCGGTTGTCTGTGCAGCCGGCATGCCGAACGCAGTGAGGGACCTGCTTTCGGCCTGGCGTCCGCAGCAAGCAGCATGCCAACCAGGGTGTCTGAGACTGTCCAAAGCCTCGCGAACCGTTCCGGACGACTCCCGAATACGAGAAAGCCCTTCCCGAAGAGTGTGTGGGGCGGGCAGGAGCCGTGCCTCCTTATTGACCGACCTACCAGGTAGTCCCATCCTCGGCAACATCGCTAACAAGGGGCGCTCGATGACTGCAGCACTCGATCTATCTTACCCAACCATCCTTAAACTTTTCGGCAATCATTTGATCGCCGGTAGGGTTGAGTCACGAGCACTACTGGGGTGGTTCCTAGAAAACTATTACCGTCTAGACGAAACAGATGCTCAGGACGCCATCTGCGACGGGCCTGACGACAAGGGTATTGATGGCATTTATGTTGATGAAAACATCGAACGCATTGTTGTATTTCAGACAAAGCTCCGACAAAACGGCGCCAAGACGTTGGGAGATGGCGATCTCAAGCAGTTTTCTGGGACGCTCGACCAGCTACGGACTCGACAGTCCATTGAAGACTTGCAAAATTCGACGGGAAATAAAGAACTACAACATCTTATTAAAGAAGCTGATCTTGCTGGCCTTGTTGAGAAGGGTTACGAGGTTCGTGGGGTGTTCATTACGAACGCCAACAAGGATGCTTCAGCAGTCGCCTATTTGTCGTCGAGACCGGATATTTCAGTTTTCGATGGCGTGGCGCTGAATGAAAATTGGGTGCCTCCCGGCGATGCGGCGCCAGTGCACACGGCAATGACGTTCCGGTTAGATGGGCTCGCCTCTATTCAATACATGACCCCAGACGCGACTGTGTATGTGGCGCCACTGTTGGCTAGCGAACTGGTAGCAATGGCTGGATTGCAAAGCGGAGAATTGTTCGCTTGGAACGTCCGGCAGACGCTAGGAAAAACAAAGGTCAATAAGGCGATTGCAGAAAGTGTGAAGGATCAGCCTGAGCACAAGAATTTTGTTCTTTACCACAATGGGCTGACAATTTTGACTGAGGAGGCGCACCTTGGTGATGATTCCCTGACAATCAATGGCTATACCGTAGTCAATGGCTGTCAAAGTCTTACAACACTGTTCGAGAACCGCACCAAGATTACTGACGAATTGCGATTGTTGGCTCGGGTTATTCAGTTGCAGCCTGGGAGTGAGTTGGCTGCAAAGATCACACGGCATAGTAATAATCAGAATTCGATAAGCGCGCGAGATCTTCAGTCCAATAGCACTATGCAGCGTCGTCTTCAGGCTGAATTCAATGCGGTATTTAGTGGTTTATTTGGCTATGAAATAAAGCGCGGAGAAGTTATCAACGCGACAAATGTCATTACTAATGAGGAGGCAGCGAGGTACTTGCTGGCGTTTGATTTGCAGCAACCTTGGGCCTGTCATCAGACCTATCGTTTGTTCGATGAATTGCACAGCGATATTTTTGGTCGAAAGGAAGTCGTGGCCGCGCGCGTAGCGACGCTCTCTGTGCTGTTTGATGCTGTTCTTGAAACATTGCCGGAGTTGCAGAACAAACTAGTTGCAAGTTACACGCTGACTCGTTTTTTAATGCTGTACCTCTTGCGTCAAGCATTAGAGGTGGACGCTATCGGCAAGCAGTTCATTCGCGAGCCAAAACCCATTGTCGATAAAATTGGCTTTGATCAACTTAAGGAAATTGCAAAAAAAATACTGTCCGACTTAATCGTCGATATGAATGCCGAACTGGAAGAACGCGAACAGGCAAAGAATCCATTCGATCATAAGCGTGAGCTGAAGAGCCCCACAGCAGTCCGTGCGTTGGCAAAGCAGATTATTCCCAGCTATGAGAAGGCAATTAGGCGGGGTCGCGCCACGGCATTCAGTGCTGAAGTGGAAGCCGCGGCGAGCGTAGCCGCTACAGCCTAGCTCGACGGCAAAAGGCCAGGCTTTCGCCTGGCCTTTTGTCTGGTGCCGAAGGTGGGACTCGAACCCACACGCTTTTAAGGGCGGCGGATTTTGAGTCCGCTGCGTCTACCGATTCCGCCACTTCGGCGCGGTCGCGAAGTATAGCCGAGACCGGCTTGGCGGTGGACAGGCTCGCCCTCACCCAACCCTCTCCCGCTAGCGGGAGAGGGCTTCTCAGAACCCGCCGAAGCGGGCCATCGACGCAGCGAGGACGAAGATCACGCCGACCAGCATCAGTTCGAAGCGGACGATGCGGGCCATGCCTGTGGCCTCGGCGGTGGAGGGTAGGAAGCCGGGGTCGGCCTTCATCGCCTTGCGCCAGCGCAGGAAGCGCAGCGTCGGCCAGATTGACAGCACGCCGACCAGTACGAAGGCGCCGACCTTTGCGTGGAACCAGGGGTTGTGCAGGTAGAAGTCATAACCCTTGATGCCGTGGAAGACGCGGCTGAAGCCGACCACCAGCAGCAGTAACGCGGTGATGCCGTAGCCGCGGTCGACGCCGGACAGGCGCTTGAGTGCGCCGCTGTCGATCGGGCGGGTCAGCAGCACCGATTGCGTGACCAGCATCGCGACCAGGCCGAAGATCAGCAGGTGGTGCAGGATGGCGAGCGTCAGGTCGGTCAGCATGTGGGAGTCCGGCTGGAGGCTGGGAAGGAAAGCACCGGGCGCGCGTCGCTGATCGTCAGGCGGCTTCGTCCGTGGCCAGGGTGCTGTCGAGGCGCAGGAACCATTCGCCCGATTGCGGCTGGAACTTGGAGCAGCACTCCATCGGCGCCTTGTAGATGTGCAGCGAGACGGCGACGCGGTCGGCGCTGGCGTTGCAGATGGTGTGGTACTCGTGCGGCGGGATCAGGCTGCCGGCGCTGCCGGGGCCGGCGTGCATGCCGCCGGCGGCGCGGAAGTGGAAACGGTCGCCGTCCTGTTCGAGCAGTTCGTACTGGGTGATCTCCAGTTCGCCGTCCCAGACGCCTTCGACGCACCAAAGGCCGGAGTGGTCATGGATCGGCGTGCCCTGGCCCGGTCCCCAGGTCATCGCCACGACGCTGTAGCCATGCTCGGGGCTGCGATAGATCTCGCGACGCGCGTAATGGTCTTCGATGGGATCGAACACACAGTCCGGCAGGTGCACGTCCGGATCGCGGATCAGCGCGCACAGGCTGTTGCGCAATGCGGCGGTGACGGCGTGCTCGTCGGGCTGGGCGACGGCGGCGTCGACGGCGGCAACGAGTTTTTCACGGCCGCGGAACTCGACGGAGTGGCAATCGGAGGCGTTGGTGTTCATGCGGTCATTCTAACGCCGTGGGCGGGCCCTGGCCCACCGCGCCTTGAACAGCCTGCGGCACGTGTCCGGTCTGGTCGATGCCACCGGGTAGCGGTGCAGGCCGAAAATCCGTATCGGTGGGCCGGGCCCACCCTACGAGGCGAGGAATCCGGAGACGGCGGGGCCGAAGCGGGCGATGTCGACCAGGAAGGCGTCGTGGCCCTGCGGCGATTCCAGCGCCAGGAAGCTTGCGTCGTTGCCGCCGGCGCGCAGGCCGTCGGCGATCTGCTGTTGCTGCTGCAGCGGGAACAGGATGTCGGTATGCACGCCGATCGCCAGCGCCCTGTCGACGCGGATCCGCGCGAGGCCGGCATCGGCGGTGCCGCCGCAGGATTCGCCGAGGTCGAACCAGTCCATGCAGCGGCTGAGGTAGAGGTAGCAGTTGGGATCAAAGCGGCGCACGAAGCGGCGCGCGTGGCCTTCCAGGTAGCTTTCGACCTCGAACTCCAGGCCGAACGGGTCCTCGTCGTCGCGGCGGTCCGAATCCAGCCGCACGCGACCGAAGCGGCCGTCCCATTCCAGCGCCGAGCGATAGGTGATGACGCCGAGCTTGCGCGCCATGCGCATGCCGCTTTCCGGGTAGTCGTGCTCGTCGTAGTGGCCGTTGTTCCATTTCGGATCGAGCCGGATCGCCTCGCGTTGCAGCGAACGGATCGCGATCGAGAACGGCAGTGCGCGCGCCGCACCGGAGATGTTGATGTGGCCGCGGGCGATGCCGGGATGGCGTGCGAGCAGCGCCAGCGCGGTCATGCCGCCCATCGAGTTGCCGATCACGCAGGACAGCTGTTCGATGCCGAGCGCATGCACGACGTGCACGGCAGCATCGGCGATGTCCTCGATCGACAGTTCCGGGAAGGCGAGACGATAGAGCTCGCCGGTCGCCGGATCGATCGAGGCCGGACCGGTGGAACCCTTGCAGCTGCCCAGCGAATTGACGCAGACCACGAACCAGCGGTCGCTGTCGATCGGTTTGCCGGGGCCGAGCATCGCTTCCCACCAGCCGGGTTCGGGATTGGCTGTGTTGGCGGCGGCATGCGCATCGGGCGACAGGCCGGTGACGATCAGCACCGCGTTGTCGCGCGCGGCGTTGAGCGCGCCCCAGGTTTCGTAGGCGATGCGCGCGCCGTGCAGTTCACCGCCGCGCTTCATCGGGAACGGCGAGGGCAGTTCGACGAAGCGCGTGCCGGGCGGGATGAATTCGGTCATGGGTGTTGTTCTTTTTGAGCCGTCATTCCGGCGAACGCCGGGATCCAGTGCTTTTGATTCTCGCTGTTCAACCGCGCCAAAAGCAAAGTCGCTGGATCCCGGCGTTCGCCGGGATGACGGCTGGCGCATTACGGCGCTGCGGCACCGATCACCAGTTCCACCGGCTGCTTCGCAGGCAATGTCACGCGTACCGGTTTCGAATCGATGTCGCCTTCCTGCCGCATCGCGTTGCCGCTGGCGGACAGGCGCGCGAAGACTTCGACTTCCTGCAGCGCCGACAGCTTCTGCGTCGGCATCGGGCTGTCGCCGTCGTCCAGCGTGACCGTCAACGGCAATTGCTGCACGCCGTGTTTTTCGACCGCGATCGGCATTGGCGGGCCGCCGGGCTTGCGCGCGATCACGAACACGCTGCTGCCGTCCAGGCGCACGCGCGATGCGAAGTCGGGATCGAGCGCGACCTTGACGGTCAACGCATGCGCGCCGGTGGCAGGTGTCGCGCTGGCAGTGGAATCCGCAGCCAGCGGCGGCAGTCCGGCCTCCGCGCGGGCAGCGTCGATCTGCGGTCGCAACGTGGTGGCGGTGTCGGCATCGACCATTGCCAGCAACGGTTCCCAGGTGCGGGCCGCATCCGCAGGCTTGCCTGCCTGGCGTTGCGCGATGCCGAGAAACCAGCGCGCGCGCTGGTGTCCGGGCGAACGCTGCAGCACCTGTTGCAGCAGCGCCACGGCTTCGGCATCGAAACGATGCTGCTTGTCGGCCAGCGCCCGCGCTTCGGCGTATTCGACCTGGATGTCGTCGTCGTCCGGTGCCAGCTTCGCCGCGCGCGTGTAGGCCTCGAGCGCTTTGGCCGGACGCTGCTGCTCGCGGTAGGAGCGGCCGAGCAGGCGCCAGCCGTCGAGCTGGCGCGGATCGCGCAACAGCTCGCCTTCGAGTTGCGCGATGGCGTCTTCCAGGCTGGCAGGCGTGCGCTGCGTGGCCGGATCCAGCGCGGCCGGCGTGCCGACCAGCCAGTACAGGCCGGCCGTCGCCAGCAGCAGCACGACCATGAACGCGAACGCGGGCAGCGGCCGGTCGCGCCACAACGGACGCAGCACCCACGACAGCACCAGCGCCGACAGCAACACGGCGAACACCACGAAGACAACCATCACCACTCCTGCGCGTCGTCGCCGGGCACGGCCCGGCCGCTGCTGCGCGAGCGCACGATGCGATAGACCAGGAATCCGCCGGCGAGCAGCAACAACGCCGGACCGAACCACAGCAACCACGTCTTGGATTCGACGCGCGGCTTGTACAGCACGAAATCGCCGTAGCGCTGCACCAGGTGCGTCTTGATCTGCGCATCGCTCATGCCGTCGCGCATCAACTCGAGCACTTCGACGCGCAGGTCGCGGGCGATCATGGCATTGGAGTCGGCCAGCGACTGGTTCTGGCACATCACGCAGCGCAGTTCGGCGGCGAGGGCGTGGAAGCGTCGTTCCTCGGCGCTGTTCTGGAATTGCAGTGGGGCGGGGTCGTGGTTGGCCTGAGCGAAGGCGGTGAAGGCGGTGAACATCATGACCAGCAGCATCGCCAATAAAACCGGGGCTCTCAGCGCGGCGTCATCCCGGCGCAGGCCGCGATCCAGCATTTCTCGTTTACGGAGGCAAGGGCGCTGGATCCCGGCTTGCGCCGGGATGACGGCTTCGGGGGAGGATAGTGGCACAACCATCAGCGCTTCTTTTCCGCTTTTTCCAGCGCCGGCAACAGTTCCTGCTGCACCACGGTGTCGGTCAGTGCACCGACGTGCTTCCAGCGGATGATGCCGTCGGCGTCGACCAGGAAGGTTTCCGGTGCGCCGTAGATGCCCCAGTCGATGGCGGTCTTGCCTTCAACGTCGGTGACGACCACGAAGAACGGGTTGCCGAACTGCTCGAGCCAGCGCAACGCGTCCTCGCGTTCGTCTTTCCAGTTGTAACCGATCACGCGCACGCGCTTGCTCTCGGCGAAGCGGGTCAGCACCGGATGTTCGACGCGGCATTCGGCGCACCAGCTGCCCCAGACGTTCATCACGAACGGCGCGCCGCGCAGTTTCTTCAGCGACACGCGCTGGCCGGGATCGTGCAGCACCGGCAGGTCGAAAGCCGGTGCGGGCTTGCCGATCAGCGGTGATGGCAGGGCATCGCGATTCGGATTGCGGCTGAGCCAGACGCCCGCGGCGAGCAGCACGGCCAGCAATGCGAAGACGATCAGCGGCAACCAGCGTTTCATGTTCATCCCAATGCCTCCTGTTGCAGGACTTCGGCCGGGCGCGCGGCGCTCTGGCGCACCGTGCGGAAACGACGATCGCCGGCGGCGACCAGTCCGCCCAGTGCCATCAATGCCGCGCCAGCCCAGATCCAGCGCACGAACGGCTTGACGTGCACGCGCACGGCCCAGGCCTCGTTGCCGAGCGGTTCGCCCAGTGCGACGTACAGGTCGCGCAGCAGGCCGGGGGCGAGGTCGGCTTCGGTCATCACCTGGCCGCCGCTGGCGTAGCTGCGTTTTTCAGGATGCAGCGTGGCCATCGGTGTGTCGCCGCGGAACACCTGCACGGTGCCGCGGTCGGCGACGTAGTTGGGGCCTTCGTAATGCGTGGCGCCTTCGAAGCGGAAACTGTAGCGGCCCAGTTCCACCGTCTGCCCCGGTCGCAGCGCGAGCTCGTGCTGGCGGCTGAGGCTTTCGGTCAGCAGTGCGCCGACCAGGAACACGGCGATGCCCAGATGCGCCAGCGTCATGCCGAGCATCTCGGCAGTGAAGCGGTTGCCGTTGCCGGCGAAACGCGACCACACGAAGCGCAGCGTGCCGGCGCCGACCCAGGCCGCACCGGCGACGCCCAGCGAGGTTTTCAGTGCGCCCTGCGGCGCCATGAAGAAGGTGGCGACACCGATGCCAACCGCCAGTCCGGCCCAGGGCAACAGCATCCGCAGCGGACGCGACACGTCGTCGCGCTGCCAGCGCGTCAGCGGACCGAACGGGACCAGCAATACCAACGGCGCCATCAGCAGCACGAACAGCAGCGAGAAGTAAGGCGGGCCGACCGAGATCTTGCCCAGTTCCAGTGCATCGGCCAGCAGCGGATACAGCGTGCCGAGCAGCACCATCGCGCAGGCCGCGACCAGCAGCAGGTTGTTCACCAGCAGCAGGGTCTCGCGCGACGCGGCGGCGAACGGCTTGCCTTCGTCCCGGGTCGGCGAGCGCAATGCGTACAGCAGCAGCGAGCCGCCGATCACGATGCCGAGGAAGATCAGGATGAACAGGCCGCGCGAAGGATCGGCAGCGAAGGCATGCACGCTGGTCAGCACGCCGGAGCGCACCAGGAAGGTGCCCAGCAGCGACAGCGAGAACGTGGCGATCGCCAGCAGCAGCGTCCAGCTGGCGAAGCTGCCGCGTTTTTCCGTGACCGCCTGCGAATGCAGCAGCGCAGTACCGGCCAGCCACGGCATGAAGCTGGCGTTCTCGACCGGATCCCAGAACCACCAGCCGCCCCAGCCCAGTTCGTAGTACGCCCACCAACTGCCGAGTGCGATGCCGGCGGTCAGGAACGCCCACGCTACGTTGGTCCACGGCCGCGTCCAGCGCAGCCAGCGCGCATCGATGCGGCCATCCAGCAACGCGGCGATCGCAAACGCGAATGGCACCGCGAAACCGACGTAGCCGACATACAGCATCGGCGGATGGATGATCATCCCCGGATCCTGCAGCAGCGGGTTCAGATCGCGGCCTTCGGCAGCGGCCGGCAGCAGCCGCAGGAACGGATTGCTGGTGAAGATCAGGAAGGCGAGGAAGCCGACTGCGACCAGCCCCATCACCCCGAGCACGCGCGCGATCACTGCCGCCGGCAACGCCTGCGAGAACCACGCGACCGCGCCGGTCCACAGCGCCAGGATCAGCGCCCACAGCAGCAGCGAACCCTCGTGCGCGCCCCACACCGCGGTGTAGCGGTAATGCACCGGCAACAGCGAGTTGCTGTTCTCGGCGACGTACTGCAGCGAGAAATCCTGACTCACGAAGCCGTAGGTGAGCACTACGAAGGCAAAAGCGACCAGTCCCAGCTGCGCGTACGCCGCAGGCCGCGCCACCGCCATCCACGTGTCGATGCCGCGTTGCGCGCCGACCAGTGGCAGGGCCGCCTGCAGCGCGGCGATCAGCAGCGCCAGGATCAGCGCGACCTGGCCGAGTTCGGGCAGCACTAGTGGGCCTTCGCTTCGGCAGGCGTGGGCACGTCGTGCTTCTTGTGCGCGGCGCCCATCTTGTCGGCGACTTCCTTCGGCATGTAGGTCTCGTCGTGCTTGGCCAGCACCTGCTCGGCGACGAACACGCCGTTCTGCATGCGGCCGGTGGCGATCACCGCCTGCTTCTCGCGGAACAGGTCGGGCAGGATGCCGGTGTAGACCACGGGCAGGGTGGCGTCGCCGTCGTCGACCGCGAAATGCGCTTCCATCGAACCCGGCGCGCGCTTGAACGAGCCGGCCTGCACCATGCCGCCGAGACGGAAGCGCGCATGTTCGCCGGCCTCGCCACCGAGCACTTCGGAAGGCGTATACAGATAGGCGACGTTGCGCTGCAGCGCGACGGCGACCAGCGTGGTCGCGGCGGCGGCGGCGGCGACCAGGGCCAGGATCAACAGCAGTCGGCGTTTGCGGATCGGGTTCATGTGGTTGCGTTCGTCTTCATTCGCGCGTCAGCGGTTGGTTCAGGTCGGGCCTTGCCTGCCGCGCCACGCGCAGCCGTGCCGCGCGCAGCAGTTGCCGGATGGCGATGCGCGGCGCGACGAAATCCCAGAGCAGCACGACGAAGAACACCGCGTAGGCCGCGATCACGTAGTTCTGGTAGCTCACCGCGCGTTCTCCGTGGCCGCCTTGCGCACCCAGTCCTTGCCCGATTCGCGCAGCAGGTTGTCGGCGCGGGCGCGCATCAGCAGCGAGCCGATGAACCAAAGCTTGGTGCCGACGATCATCCACAGCAGCGGCTGCACCATGCTGGCGTCCATCGTCGACTCGCCGAACAGGCGGATCGTCTGGCCCTGGTGCAGCGAGTTCCACCACACCACCGAATAGCGGATCACCGGCAACAGCGCCACGCCGACGATCGCCAGCAGGCCGGCGGCACGCGCCGCGGCGCGGCGGTCGTCGATCGCCTGGTACAGACCGATCACGCCCAGGTACAGGAACAGCAGGACCAGTTCGGTGGTCAGGCGCGGGTCCCAGTCCCACCAGGTGCCCCACATCGGCTTACCCCAGATCGAACCGGTGGCCAGGGTGATGACGGTGAAGGCGGCGCCGATCGGCGCGCAGGCCATCGCCAGGATCTCGCACAGCTTGATCCGCCAGACCAGCGCGATCACGGCGTAGAACGCCATCAGCCCGAACACGAACAGGCTCATCCACGCGGCCGGCACATGGATGTAGAGGATGCGGAAGCTGTCGCCCTGCTGGTAGTCGGCGGGGACGTCGAACAGCGCGCCCCACAGGCCCCAGGCCATCACCAGCACCGCCGACGCATGGGCCCACGGCGCCCAGCGCGCAGCGAAGCGGTCGAAATAGGGGGGCGAACCGAGTTGGTGGAACCAGCGGACGACGGGATTCATTCTTGTTCTACTCCCTCTCCCGCGTGCGGGAGAGGGCTGGGGTGAGGGTAAGCGGCCATCTCTCAGCTCAGCGCGATCCGTATCGCCGCCGCGGCCGCCAGCGGCGCCAGCACCAGCGCCAGGACCAGGCCCGCGGCCAGCAGCAGCAGCGCGCCGGTCGGATCCAGACCCTGCGCGGCGGCGGCCACGCTGCCAGCCCCGAACACCAGCACCGGCACATACAGTGGCAGTGCCAGCAGGGCGACAAGGATACCGGAGCGGCGCATGCCGACGGTTAATGCCGCCACCACGGCGCCCAGCAGGCTGAGCAGCGGCGTACCCAGTGCCAGTGAGGCCAGCAGCACCGGCAGCCGCGCATGCGGCAGATGCAGCAGTTCGGCCAGCAGCGGCACCGCGACCAGCAGCGGCAGCGCGGTCGTCGCCCAGTGCACCAGCACGCGCACCAGCACCAGCCAGGCCAGCGGCACCGGCGCCAGCAGCCATTGCTCCAGTGAGCCATCCTCGGCATCGCCACGGAACAGCGTGTCCAGGGCCAGCAGCCCGGCCAGCAGGCAGGCCAGCCACAGCACCGGCGCGGCGATCCGGGCCAGCGTCTGGGCCTCGCCGCCCATCGCCAGCGCGAACAGCATCACCACCAGCAATGCGAACAATGCCGGTTGCAGCGCATCGCCGCGGCGGCGCCACAGCAGTTGCAGGTCGCGGACGACGAGGGCGCGGGCGGCCTGGAACAGGGTTGGCGTGCTCATGCGCCGCCGCCCCCCAGCACCAGTTCCCGCGTCCGCACCGGCGGTGCCGCATAGGCGCCGTGCGTGGTCACCAGTGCCGCGCCACCTTCCTGCAGGTGCGCGGAGATCATCCGGTTCACCAGGTGTATGCCTTCCAGATCGAGGTTGGCGTAAGGCTCGTCGAGCAGCCACAGCGGCGCCGGAGACAGCCACAGCCGCGCCAGCGACAGGCGCTTCTTCTGCCCGGCGGACAGTTGCCGTACCGGGGCGTCCTCGAATCCGGCCAGGCCGACGATGCCCAGCGCGTCGGCGATGGTCTGCCGTGGTCGGTGGCCGTGCAGGCCGCACAGGAATTCCAGGTTCTGAAGCACACTCAGGTCAGCCTTCAGCGCCGGCAGGTGGCCGAGATAGGCGATGGCGTGGCCACGTTCGCGCGAATGCGCCGGCTTGCCGTCGATGTCGATCGCGCCGGTCTCGGCGCCCAGCAATCCGGCCAGCACGCGCAGCAGCGTGGTCTTGCCGGCCCCGTTGTCGCCGCGCACCAGCAACGCCTCGCCGGCGTCCACGGCGAAATGCAACGGGCCGAATACCGGCTGCTCGTTGCGCGCGAAACTCAGGCCGCGTGCGGCCAGCAGCGGCGGGGCGTGGGTCGGGGATGCGGTCATCGGTTGTCGCGTGCCGCGTGGCGGCAAGGGGCTCATTCTACCCAGTCGACGAAGGTCAGTTGCCCGAACGGGTCGTCGAGGTGGTCCGGTCGCGCCGACATCATCCGCAGCCGCACGGGCTGCGAGCGCTGCCACACCAGCATGCCGAGCTGGCCGAAGCGCCTTCCCAGCGCGTCCAGGTCTGCCAGCGCCAGGTCCATTACCAGCCAGCTCGGTTCGCGCCAGCTGCGGTCCGGTGCCGACGAGAAGGCCGGCACGAAAGCCCGGCCGCTGGCCAGCAGCGCGTCGTGCAGTTCCTGGTCGGCGTGCCGGTTGACGGCCTCCGCGCGTGGCACAGATTGCGGGTCCCAGGCCGACAGCAGGGCGAAGGTCCGCGCATCGAGGTAGGCCAGTTCCGGGCCGGGCGCAGGCAGGCCTATGCGCAGATCGTGCCAGTCGCCGTCGTGCTGCCAGCGATAGTCCGCCGCCAGATAGGCGCGCAGCAGCAGGGTGATCCGTTCGTTTTCGCGTTCGTGCATGTCGACGGTTTAACCGATCACCTGCGGTCCGTAAACTCCGGTCATCGTCCATCGGGAAAAACCATGCAGCTGCAGACGAAACTGCCGAAGGTCGGCACCACCATCTTCACCGTGATGTCGCAGCTTGCCGCCGAGCACGGCGCGGTCAACCTTGGACAGGGTTTTCCCGATTTCGCGGTGCCGAAGCGGCTGGTCGACGAACTTGCCAGGGCGATGCAGGCCGGCCACAACCAGTATGCGGCGATGACCGGCATTCCCGCGCTGCGCCAGGCCATCGCCACCAAGACGCAGCGCGTCTACGGCCATCGTGCCGACGCCGACAGCGAGATCACGGTGACCAGCGGCGCCACCGAGGCGATCTTCAACGCCATCGCCGCGGTGGTGCGGCCGGGCGAGGAAGTGATCGTGCTCGATCCCTGCTACGACAGCTACGAGCCGGCGATCGACCTGGCCGGCGCGCGCGCCGTGCACGTGCCGCTGGACCCACGGACGTTCGCGCCGGACTGGCAGTGCGTGCGCGACGCGATCACGCCGCGCACGCGGATGCTGATGATCAACAGCCCGCACAACCCGTCCGGGGCGATGCTGTCGGCCGACGACATGCGAACGGTCGCGGACCTGCTGCGCGGCAGCGACATCTTCCTGCTGTCGGACGAGGTCTACGAGCACATCGTGTTCGACGGTGCGCGCCACGAGTCGGCGTTGCGTTACCCGGAACTGCGCGAGCGCGCCTTCGTCGTTTCCAGCTTCGGCAAGACCTACCACTGCACCGGCTGGAAGGTTGGATACTGCATCGCGCCGCCGGTGCTGAGCGCCGAGTTCCGCAAGGTGCACCAGTACAACGTGTTCTGCACCTTCAACCCCGCCCAGCACGCGTTCGCTGCGATGCTCGATGCCGAACCGGAACACTACGAGCAGCTTGGCGCCTTCTACCAGGCCAAGCGCGATCGCTTCCGCGAGCAGCTGCTGGGCACGCAGCTGAAGCCATTGCCGGTACCGGGCGGCTATTTCCAGCTGGTCGATTACTCCGCGGTCAGCGATCTCGACGACCTGGCGTTCTGCCGCTGGCTGACCACCGACAAAGGCGTCGCTGCGATTCCGCTGTCGCCATTCTACGAAACCCCGCCGGCCGGACAGCGGCTGGCGCGGCTGTGCTTCGCCAAGAACGAGGCGACGCTGGATGCGGCGATCGAGCGGCTGCAGAAGCTGTAATTCGTCATTCGTGATTCGTGATTCGTGACTCGAAAGAGCGCGAGCCGCGACGCGACCAATCACTAATCACTAATCACTAATCACTAATCACTAATCACTAATCACTAATCACTAATCACTAATCACCAATCACCAATCACGGCTTCCCAGATGAACAATCTCCGCATCTCCCTCGTCCAAGGCGACACCCGCTGGCACGATCCGGCGGGAAACCGCGAGTACTACGGCGACCTGATCGCGCCGCTGCACGGCATCACCGACGTGGTGCTGCTGCCGGAAACCTTCACCAGCGGTTTCAGCAACGAGGCCATCGAGCAGGCGGAAACCATGGGCGGTCCGACCGTGGACTGGCTCAGGGAACAGGCCCGGCGCCTGGATGCGGCGATCTGCGGTAGCGTGCAATTGCGTGCCGACGAAGGCGTGTTCAATCGCCTGCTGTGGGTCACGCCCGATGGCGGATTGAAGCATTACGACAAGCGCCACCTGTTCCGCTATGCCAGGGAACACGAACGCTATGCCGGTGGGCGCGAGCGGCTGACGGTGGAGTGGAAGGGCTGGCGGATCTGTCCACTGGTCTGCTACGACCTGCGTTTCCCGGTGTTCTCGCGCAACCGTTACGACGTCGAGCGCAAGGACGGGTTGGATTACGACCTGCTGCTGTACGTTGCCAACTGGCCGGCGGCGCGCGCTTATGCGTGGAAGACGCTGCTGCGCGCGCGCGCGATCGAGAACCTGTGCTACGTCGCTGGCCTCAACCGCGTCGGCGATGATGGCAACGGCCTGCATTACGCCGGCGACAGCGCGGTGATCGATTTCCTCGGGAATCCGGTCAGCGAATGTACCGACGAGGAAGTGGTCGTCACCACCACGCTGCTGGCGTCCGAGCTGGCCGCGCATCGCGAGCGCTTCCCGGCGATGCTGGATGGGGATTCTTTCGAACTCACCTGACGCTTGACATTTCCGCGCTGCAACGAGCGTTCAATTCCGGGCAGAGCGATCGCCGCGGCCGTGGAAATACACCTGCTCGGCGGTCCAGCGCAGCGGCGCCGAATCCAGCAGCAGGTTGAACGGCCAGTCCATCTGCAGATGGTCGTAGGCAAAACGCAGCGCGCGCTTGATCCGGAAATGTGGCGCAGCGTCGACCGCTACCGGCTCCGGCCGCGGAGCGCCGTGCCGCACGTGCTTCGCGATCGCTTCGCCCACGGCCCAGCCATGCCGCCAGGCAGAATGGATCCCGCCTGCGGTGACGGGCGACACGATTCCGGCCGCATCGCCTACCAGCATCACGCCGGGCGAGGACAACGGCGACACCGGTCCGCCGCAGGGAATCAGGCCCGCCCGTGTGGCCGTGGCGGTCGTTTCCGGTGACAGGCCGATCGATGCGCGGATGCGTTCCAGGAAACCCTCGATGTCCGGGCCGTGCGTGCCCGCGTTGCGATGCCGCAGCGCCAGTCCGACCTGTACACCTGTCGGGTTCTGCGTGGCCCAGCCGATGTAGCCCGGCGCGTAGCGCCTGCTGATGAAGCAGTGCAGGGCGTCGGGTTCGCGCAATCGTGCGCCGGCGAATTCATGCTCGACGCCGTACAGGAAGTCCTCCACGCGCCCCAGCCGCGCGCGTTGCGCGACACGCGACTTCGCGCCATCGGCGCCGACCAGGTAGCGGGTACTGCCCACACCGGCGACTTGCCAGCCGTTGCCTTCATGTGCCGCGGAAACGAACGATTGCTGCAGGCGCAGGTCGACGCCCTGCGCGCGCATTTCGTCGGCCAGCCAGCGCATCAGGTTGGGCGTGTCGGTGGTCAGGAAGTAGTAATCGGGTGCCCGCAGCGACAGGCTGCGCAGGTTCGGCGCGTACAGACGCACGCTTTCGACGCGCCGGAACAGGTGGGCGGGCATGCGGTTGAGCCAGGTCTGCTCCGCCGCTTCCTTGACGATGATGCCGGTGGTGTGGAGCTTGATGCCCGGATCGCGCTTGCGCTCCATCACGCACACGCGCAGGCCGTACTGCGACGCCGCCAGCGCGCAGGCGGCACCGCCGAAGCTGGCGCCGACCACCACCAGGTCCCAGTCAGGATGTCCGTTTGTTTTCGCCATCGGCTGCCATGAAGTTAGAAGGAATTTCAGCCGCACCTATTGGGCCAACGAATCGCTGGGGTAAGGGGTGAATAGGAGCGCCGAAGCGGCCGTAGTTTCATGCCGCGCCGCGTGCGCACGATGGGCGCAATGTGAAGCCGATGCGAAGCCGGCGCGCATCGACGATGCGCTAACGGTGGGCTCACCTTGCTATTACGCCCGCGCGTGGACCCTAGGCGTGGGTTCATCGTGGAGTCGATGTCATGGGCCAGTTCGCTGAATGCGTCTATACGGACCAGGCGGATATCGCGCTGCTGGAATCGCGCGCCACGCAGCTGCCGGACGAAGCCAAGGTCGCGCTGGTGCTGATCGACGGCAGCAAGGTGGAGGGGGTGGTCTCCGCTCGCCCCACCGTGCAGATATTCCACGACGATGCGGGTGAGGAGGGCATCAATGGGCTGGTGCGCATCGACGATGCGCACGATCCGCAGCGCGCCCATTACCTGTGGCTCGACGAGATCCTGGAAGTCCACCAGACAGGCTCGGCGTAGGCAGCCTCGACGCGGACTGGCGGAAAAGCGATCCGTATTGCCTCGCTGCGGATGATTCCAGGAGGCCGATGCGCCGGAGGAGGACTCATGAAAACAGCCACCCGACATCCGCTGCTTCCTTTCCTGATCGCACTGACCTTGGCGCTGGGACTGTCGTGTTCGCCGCGTGCGCTGGCGGTCCTGGTTGGGTGAATCTTGTCGTCCGAGCGTGTCGAGGGGTCTGCTTGCAGGAACGACGGGTAAAAAAACAGGTCCTTCGCTACGCTCGGGATGACAGAGAGATTTAAGGCACTCGCTTAGTAGGTTCCTGTCGCGGTTCTGTTGATTCCGAAACAAAAAAGGGCGCCGGGGCGCCCTTTTCTTCATGACTGCGATCCTCAGCGATTGCCGCCGTGACCCTGTCCGCCGCTGCGCGGGCCGCGATTGCCGCCACCTGGACGCGGTCCCTTCGGGCCACCGGGCGGACGATTCCCGCCGGGACGGTTGCCGGCCGGACGCGGGCTGCGCGGCCGGTCGCCATAGGGATTGAAGCTGCCGGGGTTGGCATGGTCGGACGGGAAGCTCGGCGCATTGCCGGGATGACCGTACGGACGCGGTGCCCGCTGGCCCTGGCCTTGGCCCTGACCGGGGCCGCGAGGTCCGCGAGGTCCGCGCTGGTCGGCGTTGGGGTTGGCGCCACCTTCGCGGTACGGACGATTGCCGCCACCGGGCCCGCCGCTGCGGGCGCCGCCCGGACGTGGGCCACCACCGGGCCGGCCGCCGGGCTTGTTGCCATAAGGCTTGCCCGGTCCGCGGCGTTGCTGGCCGTCGGCATTGCGATGCCCGGTCGGGCCGGTGTCGACGCCTTCCGGTACGTACCAGGTACGGAACGCGGCCGGATTGCCTTCCGGCAACGGCTTGGGCCCCTTGTGCGCGCGTTGCTTGAACGGCTTGTGCGCCTGCTTGGCGGCCGCTTCGCCGCTCACGGTCAGGCCGCCATGGGGCTTCCTGGCGCCGAAGCGGCCACGGCCGCGGTCCTCGCGGACATGGTCGAAGCGGCGCAGTTCGCGACCCTCGTCGGCGGTGTTGTGGCCACCGACATAACCATGCGCGCGTTCGCCGGAAAGATGCACGGTGGACTTGGCGGCCTTGCGCTGGCCGATCACCGGCTGCAGCGTCAGCGCCGGTGGCGGGCCTTCCTCGAGCTTCAGTTCCTTGCGCAGCATCTCGACCTTGTCGGCCGCCATCTCCTGCGATTGTCCGCGCAGCAGCGGCTGCGGCAACGCGACCGAACCGTAACGGATGCGCTTCAGGCGGCTGACCTGGCAGCCCTGCGATTCCCACAGCCGGCGCACTTCGCGATTGCGGCCTTCCTTCAGCAGCACGCGGAACCAGTCGTGCGAGTCGGTGCCGCCGATACGCTCGATGTCATCGAACTTGGCCGGGCCGTCGTCCAGCGCCACACCGCGGCGCAGTCGGTCGACGATGTTGTCCGGCACGGTCTCCATGCCTTCGGGCGCGCGCACGCGGCAGACGTACTCGCGTTCGACCTCGAACGAGGGATGCATCATCGCGTTGGCCAGCTCGCCGTCGGTGGTGAGCAGCAGCAGGCCGGTGGTGTTGATGTCCAATCGCCCGATCGCGATCCAGCGCGCGCCCTTCAGGGCTGGAAGCGCCTCGAAAATGGTCGGGCGACCTTCGGGATCCTCGCGCGTGGTGACTTCGCCTTCGGGCTTGTTGTACAGCAGTACGCGTGCCGGTTCGGTCAGCGCGCTGGCGACGAAACTGCGGCCGTCGAGTTCGACCTTGTCGCCGCTGCCGATGCTCATGCCGGTTTGCGCGACTTCGCCATTGACCTTGACCAGGCCGTCGGCGATGCGCTGTTCCAGCGCGCGCCGCGAGCCCAGGCCTGCCTGGGCCAGCACCTTGTGCAGGCGCTCTTCCAGGCGCGGGCTGCTGTCGTTGTTCTGTTCGGCGCCGCGCTTCAGTGAAAGCTTGCGGCTACCGGTGTTCTTGTTGCTGGGAGTGTCTTTCTCACTCATTCAAATACTCCGGGTGCTGTCGCCGTCGTCGGCGAGGGCAGGGTCGTTCGATTCGTCTTGCGATTCGGGGTGGGAGGAAAGGTGCGTGGCGACGTCTTCGTCGTCGTGCACGGTGTCTGGATCGTTGCTGTGTTCGGTTTCTTCTTCGTTCTCTGAATCGACGACGGTGGTTTCGTCGTCACTTGCGGGTTCCAGGTCATCGCGGCCGCTGTCAGCAGCGACTTCGTCATCGATGCCGTCCTCGCTATCGGTGCCAGCAGGCGTATCGGCGTTGGCGACGGCGAGATCGCCGATCGGCAGCGCGTCGCGTTCGCCATCCAGCTTGAGCTGGGGTTCCAGGTCGCCGAAATCCTTCAGCTCCGACAGCGGCGGCAGTTCGTCCAGGCGCTTGAGGCCGAAGTAGTCGAGGAAGCCCTTGGTGGTGCCGAGCAGCTCGGGTTTTCCGGGCATGTCGCGGTGGCCGACGACGCGGATCCATTCGCGTTCCTCGAGCGCCTTGATGATGTTGCTGTTGACCGTGACGCCGCGGATCTGCTCGATCTCGCCGCGGGTGATCGGCTGGCGATAGGCGATCAGCGCCAGTGTTTCCAGGGTGGCGCGGGTGTAGCGGGTCTGGCGCTCGGTCCACAGGCGCGCGACCCAGGGATGCACGTCGGCCTGCACCTGGTAGCGGAAGCCGGAGGCGACCTCGACCAGTTCCACGCCGCGTCCGGCGGACTGTTCGCGCAGCGTCTCCAGCGCCTTTTCGACGCTGTCGGCCGGCGCCGGCTGGTCTTCCGGGAACAGCGCATGCAACTGCGCCAGCGTCAGCGGCTGGTTGGCCGCGAGCAGTGCGGCTTCGACGATACGGATGATGAGTTGTTGGTCCATCGATGTTCTTGATAGTGGTTGCTTTCAGGCTGTCGTTCCGCGAAGACGGGAACCCAGCGATTCTGTTTTTGCCGTAGCCGGCGCGAGCCGGTTACATGTTGCCGCTGAAGCTTTCGGTGCCGGAATCAGCAATGAAATCCGGCATGCGTCGGGATGACGGCGCCAGAGGTGTCTGCTCACTCCGCGTCGTTCGCCGCCGGCGCGTCGTCGTCGAATTCGCTCGACAGTTCCAGTCCGGCATGGCCGTCGCCGTCTTCCCCGACCGCCAGCGACTTGAGGTAGATCGGCGCCAGCGGCGCTTCCTGCACGATGTCGATCAATTGCTCCTTCGCCAGTTCCAGCAGCGACAGGAAGGTCACCACCACGCCGAGCTTGCCCTCGCGCGGTTCGAACAACGACTCGAAGCGGTGGAAGGCGCCATCGCCCAGCCGGGTCAGCAGTTCGCCCATGCGCTGGCGCACGCTGAGCGCATCGCGCTTGATGGCGTGGCCGGTGAACAGCTCGGCGCGCTTGAGCACGTCGTGCAGGGCCAGCAGCATCTCGCGCAGGTCGACCGGTGGCGGCAGGCGCACCGCGGCGCGATCGGGCACGAAGGCCCGTGCCGTCGTGGTGTCGCGGTCGAGCCGGGGCAGGGCGTCGATGTCCTCGGCGGCCTGCTTGAAGCGCTCGTACTCCTGCAGGCGCCGCACCAGGTCGGCGCGCGGGTCGTCCTCCAGGCCTTCTTCGGCCGGCGGTCGCGGCAGCAGCATCCGCGACTTGATCTCGGCCAGGATCGCGGCCATCACCAGGTATTCGGCCGCCAGTTCGAAGCGCAGCTCGTGCATCGCCTGGATGTAGTCGACGTACTGGCGGGTGATCTCCGCCACCGGGATGTCGAGGATGTCCAGGTTCTGGCGGCGGATCAGGTACAGCAACAGGTCCAGCGGGCCTTCGAATGCCTCGAGGATGACTTCCAGCGCATCCGGCGGGATGTACAGGTCCTGCGGGATCTGCAGCACCGGCTGACCGAGCACCATCGCCAACGGCATTTCCTGCTGCTGCGGGTGGACGGGCGCGTGGTTGGAGTGAGTCGCGTCTGGCGCGGTTTCTGCAGTCATCTGTAAGCGGCCCCCTCTGGGCCACTGAACATGCGGTTGGCGCGCGGCAACCGCGGCCGTTGGATCGTTACCACGGATCCCTGCAAACCCGGTCGCAGGGGCGGTACGCCGCCCGAACGCCACAAGCGGCCACGCCACGGAATGCGGTGGCGACGGACATCGAGGAGACGGTCGGGCGTGGCCGGCGGGGGCAGCGATTCGAGCGTCGGTATGCCTGGAAGGCCTATTCGCGACGGGCCGCTGCGTCCGGCCTCAAGCTATGGACCCAAGGGTACGGGCTGCGATGGACCGTGTCCAGCCTGCCAGCGTCGCCTGGCAGGAGGGCTTCAGCCTGCAGTGCCGGATCATCGGCGGAAGGTCGTGCATCGGGGCCCGATACAATCGTCCGGATTTTCTTCGGCAGGGAGCAGGGCATGTGGTACGCAATCGAAGGCCACGACGGCCCTGACGTGCTGGCGCAGCGGCTGCAGGCCAGGCCGCAGCACCTCTCGCGTCTGACGGCGTTGCGCGATGAGGGGCGGCTGTTGCTGGCCGGGCCGTGCCCGGCGATCGACGCCGAAGATCCGGGGCCTGCCGGTTTCAGCGGCAGCATCGTGATCGCCGAGTTCCCTTCGCTGGCCGCGGCGCGGGAATGGGCCGATGCCGACCCGTATGTCGCTGCAGGCGTCTATCACCGCGTCGACGTGCGGCCGTTCAAGCCGGTGCTGCCGTGAGCTCGGAACCGCTGCCGCGCGAACAGCGCGTCGAGGCGATCCGCACCGCGCTTGAGGTGGCCCTGGCCCCGCTGCAACTGGACATCCGCGACGACAGCGCCCGTCATGCGCACCATGCTGGCGCCCGCGACGGGCGTGGGCACTTCCATGTCGAGATCGTCAGCGAGGTCTTTGCCGGCCTGTCGTCGCTGGCGCGGCATCGCGCGGTCTATGCGGCGCTCGGCGAATTGATGACGACCGACATCCATGCCTTGTCGATGCGCGCGCAGACTCCAGAAGAGGCTGCTCTATAGAAGGGCGTCTTTACTTCCTGCACGGGAAGCGGTCGATGAGTTACGGTGAGCCCCGTTCCGCGCCGTTTCCGACGGGCCAGCATGCTGCGACTGCAGCATGACTGTTGCTTTACACACTGCGCTGAAAACGTTTACATTCCGGCCACACCCGATCCGTCGGTAGAGGCGAGCCACGCGTGAACGTGACGATCAAGGACGTGGCGCGTGCGGCGAATGTCTCGGTCGCCACGGTGTCGCGCGCGCTCAATGGCCACCACAACGTGGCCGAAGCCGTTCGCCTGCGCGTGATCCGCGTCGCCAGTGAACTGCGCTACAGCCCCCACGCCGCCGCGCGCAGCCTCAGCAGCCGCCGCACCCATACCATCGGCGTGATCCTGCCGGACCTGTACGGCGAGTTCTTTTCCGAACTGATGCGCGGCGTCGACCAGGTCGCGCGCGAGCGCGGCTTCCACCTGCTGGTGTCCAGTTACCACGGCAATCCGGAGGAGCAGGGCGCCGCGTTGCGCGCGATGCGCGGCCGCGTCGATGGCCTGCTGCTGATGTCGCCCTACATCGGCGACAGCGGCCACCTGACCGACAACCTGTCGCCGACCCAGCCGACCGTGCTGATGAACACCCATCTGCCCGATGCCGGCCTGGCCTCGCTCAGCGTCGACAGCTATGGCGGCGCGGTGGCGATGATGCGGCACCTGGTCGAGTGCGGACGCCAGCGCATCGCCTTCATCGCCGGACCGGAGGACAACTTCGATGCGCGCGAGCGGCAACGCGGCTATGTGGACGCACTCGGGGAATTGCTGCCGTCCTCGACGCCGTGGGTGCTGCCTGGCGACTTCAACGAGGCCTCTGGCCACGCCGCCGGACGCCAGCTGGCCGCCGCCGAAGAACAACCCGATGCGGTGTTCGCCGCCAACGACATGATGGCGCTCGGTTGCCTGTCCTCCTTCAAGCAGGCCGGTATCCAGGTGCCACAACAGATCGCATTGGCCGGCTTCGATGACATTCCCTTGTCGCGTTACGTGCAACCGTCGCTGACCACGGTGCGCGTCAACATCGCCGAGCTGGGCGGACAGGCGATGAGCACCTTGTCCGACGCCATCGCGGCCGACGGCGCAGCACCCATTCCGATCTCGCTGCAACCCGAGTTGATCGTGCGTGAGTCCACCGCTGGCCGCCCCCGCGGACCGGCTGAGAACTCCTGATGGATCGCCGCACATTTTTTTGGCCCCCGCTGTAATCGATTACAAACTATGCATCGCCCTGGGAGGGGAGACGTCATGACAAGACCAGAACAGAAGACGATCCGCTTGAACCGCAAATTGCTGAGTGGTGCGCTGGCCAGTTGCCTGGCCGTGGCGGCAGGTGGTGCTTGGGCGCAATCCACCGGCGCCATGCTGCGCGGACAGGTGTCTGTGGAGTCGGCACCGGCCGCCGGCGCCACCATCAGGGCCATCAATGTTTCCACCGGATACAGTCGCACGGTCGTGGCCGGCACCACCGGCAAGTACACCTTGGCTGGACTGCCCCCCGGCACTTACCGGGTGGAAATGACCGCCAACGAAGGACTGACCACGACCAAGACCGTCGTCCTGCAGGTGGGCCAGACCGCCACGCTCGACCTCGGCATCGGCGGGTTGCCTGAAACCGCCACCGGCGACGCCACCACGCTGGGCACGGTGACGGTGGTCGCCGCGCCACTGGTTGAAACCAAGACCTCGGAGGTTGCCACTTACGTTTCCACCAAGCAGATCGAATCGCTGCCACAGGCTTCGCGCAACTTCCTGTCCTTTGCCGACACCGTGCCAGGCATGATCTTCAGCACCGGCACCGAAGGTTCGACCAGCCTGCGCAGCGGCGCCCAGAATTCCAATGGCATCAACGTCTACATCGACGGCGTCGGGCAGAAGAACTATGTGCTCAAGGGTGGCATCAGTGGCCAGGACGCCACCCGTGGCAACCCGTTCCCGCAGCTGGCGATCGGCGAGTACAAGGTCATCACGTCGAACTACAAGGCAGAGTACGACCAGATCAGCAGTGCGGCGGTGACCGCGGTTACCCGCTCCGGCACCAACGATTTCGACGGCTCGGTATTCAGCAGCTTCAACGTCACCGACATGCGCGCCCGTACTCCGGCCGAGATCCGTCTCGACGACAAGGTGCGCTCCAAGGAATTCGAGTACGGCGCTTCGTTCAGCGGCCCGATCATCCGCGACGCGCTGCATTTCTTCATGGCCTACGAGGCCAAGGACTACCGGTCGCCGCGCACGGTCAGCCCGGGCGAGAACGTGCCGCCCTCGGCGCTGCCGCCCGAGCTGCGCGCGCTGCTGGGGCCGGCCAACGCACCGTTCAATTCGGACCTTTTCTTCGGCAAGCTGTCATGGCAGGCCGGCGACGACCACCTGGTCGAGTTGACCACGAAGTACCGCGACGAAACCGAGTTGACCAATATCGGCGACCGCAGCACCGCCCTGTTCGGCACCGACAAGTCGAACGACGAGCTTCGCGTCGACCTGCGCTGGCAATTCAGTGGCGTGGACTGGCTCAACGACGCGCACCTTACCTACGAGGACGCCAGCTTCAATCCGGAACCGATCACGGTCGGGGTGCCGGGCATTCGTCTCGTCACTGGGGTGGAGAACGGAAATGATGGGCGCGCTGTGCTTAACGCCGGAGGCGGTTCGGACTTCCAGGACAAAGGCCAGAAAGGTTGGTCGCTGCAGGATGACCTGACCTTCACCGGCGTGGATGGCCACGTCATGAAGATGGGCGTGAAGTACAAGGACGTCGAGCTGAACCAATTCCAGCAGCAGCCATTCAATCCCCAGTACGGATTCGATCTCGAAGAGAGCCTGCTGACGCCGAATGTCTTCCCCTACCGAGTCCAGTTCAGCGCCGTGTTGCCCGGCGTGCGCGACAGGCCCGACCGCAACATCCAGTCGACCAACAAGCAGTTCGGCATCTATTTCCAGGACGACTGGGAAGTCAATGACAAGCTGACCTTGAACCTCGGCTTGCGCTGGGACTACGAGAAGACACCGGCCTACCTCGACTACCGCACGCCCAACGACCTCGTCACCGCATTGCGCGGCTGGAGCAACATCCAGAATACCGATTACAACATCGAGGACTACATCAGCAACGGCAGCAACCGCAAGGCATTCAAGGATGCCTGGCAACCGCGCCTGGGCTTCTCCTACGACCTGTTCGCCGACGAAAATCACGTGATCTTCGGTGGTGCCGGCCGCTCCTACGACCGCAACCTGTTCGACTACATCGCGCTCGAGCAGACCCGGACGCTGTTCCCGACCTATCGCTACCGCTTCAATACGCCGGGAAACCCCTGCACGGTCGACAACGCTACCTGTTTCGATTTCGATCCGCGGTTCTTCGATCCCAACTTCCTGATCGACTTGGCCGCCGACAATCCGAGGCAGGGCGCCGAGGTCTGGATGATCAACAACGACCTCAAGACGCCGTATTCGGACCAGTTCAGCCTCGGCATGCGCAACGCGCTGGGTGACTGGAACACCTCCGTAACCCTGGTGCACGTGCAGAGCA
The DNA here is from genome assembly GCF_007830035.1 of Luteimonas cucumeris. Lineage (GTDB taxonomy): Bacteria > Pseudomonadota > Gammaproteobacteria > Xanthomonadales > Xanthomonadaceae > Luteimonas_C > Luteimonas_C cucumeris. The sequence goes on from NZ_VLKN01000003.1 coordinate 301,953, forward strand.
AGGACGGCATCATCCGTTCGCTCGGTAATCGTCGCCCGGATGGCAGTTTCCATGAGCCAGGCCGAAGCTTCGGCGCTGGGCCTGGAGACGGATCGCAATTCGGGGTTCCCGGCTTCGGCACCCTGATCCTGACCGACAACGGCATCGAGACCCGTCTCAACTCGTTGCTGCTGTCCCTGGATAAGCCCTATACACCTACTTCCGGCTGGGGCACGACCGTGGCCTATACATTCAGCGACGCCAAGGAGAATCGCTCGAACGCGGCCCAGAACGATGAGAGTTTCATCTTTGACTTCCCGAACCTGGACGGGCAACGGATGCTCCGCTCGGTCGGCGTTCCTCGGCACCGGCTGGTCGCCACCGGCATCTACGATGCGCCTTGGGGCATCACGCTCTCCGGCAAGCTGACCTTGACCAGCGCGATCACCAAGGACGCGATCAACTGCTTCTGGCGCAACCTCGACATCGGCCAGGACTGCTTCTTCGATCCGGCCACGCGGCCCGGCACCTGGGGTCAGCGCCAGTTCGACGTCGCCGCCGAGAAGATCTGGGATACCGGCACCGACATCAAGTTCCGCCTGCGCATGGACGTGCTGAACCTGTTCAACAACACCAACTATCTCAACTTCAACACCTTCCGCGGCGAAGACGGTGTCGCGAACCCGCTGTTTGGGACGCGAGCTGACACCGACGATGCAATCCTGCTGCCGACCCGTATGGTGAAGGTCACCATGGGCGCAAGCTGGTAAGCGCATGACCGCCGCCCGGCGACGGGCGGTCGGTTTGATCCATTCGATTCGAGGCTTTTCCAAAACATGAGACTACGCGGTGGCGGCCTGTGGCTGCTGTTCTCCATTACCTTGGCATTGGGCATGCTTTCTGGCTGCGGGCGGCAGGAGCCGGAACAGAAACCCGATGTCGCCGCGCCCAAGCCGGGTCCGATCGCGCAGACGCCGCCACCGCCGCCGGCAAAGCCGGCACCACCGGAGTTGCCTCCCCTGTTCCGCGACATCGAGCGGCGCACGTTCCAGTTTTTCTGGGATACGACCAATGAGGTGAACGGACTGACGCCGGACCGGTTTCCGTCGCGCCCGTTTGCCAGCATCGCTTCGGTGGGCTTCGCGCTGACCGCGTATCCGATCGGCATCGAGAACGGCTGGGTCAGCCGCAGGCAGGCGGTGGATCGCACCCTGACCACGCTGAAGTTCTTCCGCGATGCGCCGCAGGGGCCGCAGCGCACGGGACGTACCGGCCACCACGGCTTCTACTACCACTTCCTCGACATGCAGACCGGGCATCGCTACGAGCCCTGGGTGGAACTATCGAGCATCGACACCGCGCTGCTGATGGGCGGCGTGCTGTTCGCGCAGAGCTATTACGACCGTGACGATCCGCGCGAGAAGGAAATCCGCGATCTTGCCGAGCTGCTGTACAAGCGCGTCGACTGGACCTGGCTGCAGCAGCGCAAGCCGCTGATCTCGATGGGCTGGTATCCGGAGAGCGGCTTCATCCAGCACGACTGGGCCGGCTACAACGAGGCGATGCTGCTGTACATCCTGGCGCTGGCTTCGCCGACGCATCCGGTCGGCACCGATGCCTGGGAAGTATGGACGCGCACGTACGACCTGAGCTGGGGCGTGTTCCAGGGCCAGGAATACCTGAGCTTCGCGCCGCATTTCGGCCACCAGTACAGCCATGTCTGGATCGATTTCCGCGGCATCCGCGACCAGTACATGCGCAACCGCGGCATCGATTATTTCGAGAACAGCCGGCGCGCGACCTACGCGCAGCGTTCGTACGCGATCGAGAACCCGATGAAGTGGAAGGAGTACGGCGAGAACGTCTGGGGCCTGACCGCGAGTGACGGGCCGCAGCGCACCATGCAGTACTTCAATGGCGAGCAACGCGAGTTCCGCCACTACAGTGCGCGCGGCGCCGGCCTGCGCGACGACTTCGACGACGGCACCGTCGCGCCGACGGCGGCGATCGGCTCGCTGCCGTTCGCGCCGGAGATCGTGATCCCGGCCACGCTGGAAGTGCACAAGCGCTATGGCGAGTTCCTGTACTCCAGCTACGGCTTCCTCGATGCCTTCAACCCAAGTTTCGATTTCGATATCCCGCTGAAGACCGGCCGGCTGGTGGAAGGGCGCGGCTGGGTGGCGAGCGACTACATCGGCATCGACCAGGGGCCGATCCTGACCATGATCGCCAACTACCGCAACGAGTTCGTCTGGAACGTGATGAAGCGCAATCCGCACATCCGCAAGGGACTTGAGCGCGCCGGGTTCAGCGGCGGCTGGCTGACGCCGGAAGGCCAAACGCCGCAAGCCACGCCACCCGATCCCGAGGCTGCGGCTGCGCGTGCGATCGGCGTCGCTGAATCGCGGGCCGCCAGCACCGCGGCGCAGAAGTCGGCACCCGCGCGTCCCGCTCCGCCGAAGTAGACTGGTCGCATGCTTGTCCGCCAGCTGCGATTTCCTCGGGCTTCGCCTGCCTGCGCCGCCTTTGGTTGTGCTTTCCGCGAACGCGGAAGCGCGGCTTGAAGCTGATCGAGCGAATGAAAGTCTCCCTGCCGAAGCTGATGCTCGTACTCGTCGCGCTGTTGTGCGCGGGCTGCGTTGGTGAAACCGGCGTCACCACGATCCGCTTCTGGGCAATGGGCCGCGAAGCCGAAGTGGCGCGCGAGCTGGTGAAGGATTTCCATCGCGAGAATCCCGGTATCCGCGTCGATGTGCAGCAGATTCCGATGACGGCCGCGCACGAGAAACTGCTGACTGCATTCGCCGCCGACGGCCTGCCGGACATCTGCCAGCTCGGCAACACCTGGATTCCGGAATTCGCCGCGCTGGATACGCTGGAACCGCTGCAGTCGCGCGTCGATGCTTCGCCAGTGGTCGAGGAGGATGACTATTTCCCGGGCATCTGGGATACCAATCTCATCGACGGCCGCCTGCTCGGCGTGCCGTGGTACGTCGATACGCGCCTGAATTTCTACCGGAGTGACCTGCTGGCCAAGGCCGGCTTCGACAAGCCGCCGGCGTCGTGGCCGGAATGGGAACGGGCGATGGCTGCGGTCAAGCGCGAGGTCGGGCCGCAACGCTACGCAATCATGCTGCCGCTCAACGAGTACGAGCAACTGTTGTCGCTGGCCCTGCAGCAGGACGATCCGCTGCTGCGCGACAACGACACGCGAGGCAATTTCGAGAGCCCCGGGTTCCGGCGCGCACTGGCGTTCTACGTCAGCATGTTCGAGCAGGGCTGGGCACCGCAGATGTCGGAGACGCAGATCTCGAACGTCTGGGACGAGTTCTTCAACGGCTTCTTCACCTTCTACGTGTCGGGTCCCTGGAACATCCGCGAGTTCCGCAAGCGCGAGCCGGCAGGGCTGGAGAATGCGTGGATGACGGCGCCGTTGCCGGGGCCGGATGGCCCGGGCGCGGGCATCGCTGGCGGCGCCAGCCTGGTGCTGTTCCGCTCGTCGAAGCACAAGGAAGAATCCTGGAAGCTGGTCGAGTTCATGTCGCGCCCCGACATCCAGCAACGCTTTCATGCCGCGATGGGCAATTTGCCGCCGCGGCGCAGTACCTGGCAGCATCCGGCGCTGGTGCAGGATGCCTATGCACGCGCCTTCCGCGACCAGCTGGAACGCGTCAAGCCGACGCCCAAGGTGCTGGAATGGGAACGCATCGCGCAGGAGATGCGCCTGGCCAGTGAGCGCGTGGTGCGTGGTGGAGTTTCGCAGGACCAGGCGCTGCGCGAACTCAACCGGCGCGTCGACGAGATCCTCGCGAAGCGGCGCTGGATGCTGGCACGCGACCAGCGCGAGGCGTCGCGATGAGGTTTCGGCCCCACCTCGCCGGCTGGATATTCGCGGGCCCTGCGCTGATCGTGCTCGGCGTGTTCTTCGGCCTGCCGGTGCTGGCGGCGCTGCTGCTGAGCCTGACCGATTTCGACCTGTATGCGCTGGCCGACATCGGCAACCTGCGCTTCGTCGGTTTCGGCAACTACCTCGACCTGCTGCAGACGCCGATGTTCTGGAAGTCGCTGGCCAACACGAGTTACTTCGTCGTGGTCGGCGTGCCGCTGTCGATCGCGGTATCGCTGTCGACCGCGATGCTGCTCAACGCGCCAGTGGCGCGCGCCAAGGCGTTGTTCCGCACGGCGCTGTTCGCGCCGGTGGTGACGACACTGGTCGCGGTGGCGGTGGTCTGGCGTTACCTGTTCCATACCAGTTACGGTCTGGTGAACTGGGTGCTGGGGCATTTCGGCATCGCGCCGATCGACTGGCTGGGTGACCCGACGTGGGCGATGCCGACCATCATCCTGCTCGCGGTATGGAAGAACTTCGGCTACAACATGGTGATCTTCATCGCCGGCCTGCAGGCGATCCCGCAGGACCTGTACGAGGCGGCGCGCATCGACGGCGCATCGAGGTGGCGGCAGTTCCTGCACATCACCCTGCCGATGCTCGGGCCGGTGCTGCTGGTGGTCGGCGTGATCACGATCTCCGGCTATTTCCAGCTGTTCGCCGAGCCTTACGTGATGACCCGGGGCGATCCGCTGCAGAGCACGGTCAGCGTGCTGTACTTCATGTTCGAGGAAGGCTTCCGCTGGTGGAACCTGGGCCGCGCTTCGGCAGTAGCGTTCCTGCTGTTCCTGATCATCCTGGCGGTGACCACGCTGCTGCTGCGCCTGGGGCGCAGGAAGGAACTGGTATGAGCCGCCAGGTAGGCGAATCGCGCTTTACCGCATTCGCGGTCAATGCCGCGCTGGTGCTGGTGGCGCTGGTCAGCCTGGCGCCGCTGGCGTGGATGGTGTCGGCGTCGTTCATGCCGCGTGGCGAGGCCGGCCATTTCCCGCCACCGCTGCTGCCTTCGGTGGCCACGCTCGCTAACTATCACGAACTGTTCGAGCGCACCACGATGGCGCGCAGCTTCGTCAACAGCCTGATCGTCTCGATCGCCATCACCGGCCTGTCGCTGCTGGTCAACACGATGGCCGGCTACGCCTTCGCCAAGCTGCGCTTTGCCGGGCGTGACCGGGTTTTCCAATTGCTGTTGGCGGCGCTGGTGATCCCGGCGCAGGTGGCGATGCTGCCGCTGTTCCTGATGATGAAGCAGCTGCACCTGGTCAACAGCTTCGGCGGCGTGGTCGTGCCGGCGCTGGCGACGGTGTTCGGCATCTTCCTGGTACGCCAGTACGCGCGCTCGATCCCGGACGAGCTGCTGGAGGCGGCGCGCATCGATGGCGCCAGCGAACTGCGCATCTTTTTCCAGATCGTACTGCCGATGCTCAAGCCGGTGCTGGTGACGCTGTCGATCTTTACCTTCATGGCGGCGTGGAACGACTTCATGTGGCCGCTGATCGTGCTGACCGACCAGGAGCACTACACGCTGCCGGTGGCGCTGGCCTCGCTGTCGCGCGAGTACGTGCAGGACGTGGAGATGATGATGGCCGGCGCGGTACTGACCGTGCTGCCGGTGCTGGCGGTGTTCCTGCTGCTGCAGCGTTACTACATCCAGGGTTTGCTGCTAGGGAGCGTAAAGGGTTGAATCGGTCTTTGGCTTGCCTGCTTTCAAGGCACAGCGCCGGCGGTATAGCCGCCATGTTGATGTTGATGGCATCGCCGGTTGTCGACGCGCAGGTTGCGCCGCGCGTGCTCGACGATTTCGAGGACGCGGGCGCCTGGAAAGTCGTCACCTCCAACCAGGTCACCGGCAAGCTTCGCCAGGTAGAAGGCGTTTCCGGCAAGGCGCTGTGCCTGGACTACGACTTCAACGGCGTGTCCGGTCATGCCGGCTTCCAGCGCGAACTGCCGCTCGACTATCCGGACAACTACCAGTTCACTTTCCAGCTGCGCGGCGAATCGCCGAAGAACGACCTGCAGTTCAAAGTAATCGACGCCAGTGGCGACAACGTCTGGTGGGTCAATCGACCCGCCTACGAGTATCCGAACCAATGGACGCCGGTGCGTTACAAGAAGCGGCACATCGGCAAGGCCTGGGGGCCGGACCCGGACAAGACGCTGCGGCGCAGCGCCAAGCTCGAATTCGTCGTCTACAACAACGAGGGCGGCCGCGGCTCGGTCTGCTTCGACGAGTTGTCATTCACGCCGTTGCCGCCGGAGGACCATTCACCACTGAAAGCTACCGCGACTGCGTCGGTCGCCAACGGCGCGTCGAACGCGGCGATGGCAGTGGATGGCGATCCGTCCACCGCGTGGCATGCGGATTTCGCCGCGGCTCCAGGCGCGCATCTGACGCTGGACCTGGGCAAGCCGCGCGAATTCGGTGGCCTGGTGTTGCGATGGCATCCGCGCGAGTACGCCACCGACTACCTGCTGCAGTTGTCCGACGACGGCGAACATTGGCGCCAGGCGCGCATGGTGATCGGCGGCAATGGTGGCATCGACCACCTGGCACTACCCGAATCGGAGACGCGCTATCTCCGACTGCGGCTTGGAGACGGGCCGCACGATACCTTCGGCCTGTCGGAGGCGCAGCTGAAATCGCTGGATTTCGCGGCGACGCCGAACGATTTCATCCGTTCCGTAGCCAAGGATGCGCCGCGAGGCTGGTTCCCGCGCGGCTTCGTCGGCGAGCAGCCGTATTGGACCATCGTTGGTGTCGATGGTGGCACCGAGCAGGGTCTGATCGGCGAGGATGGCGCGATCGAGGTCGGCCGCGGCGGCTTCAGCATCGAGCCGTTCGTGATCGCCGACGACGTGCTGGTGACCTGGGCCGATGTCGAAACCACGCAATCCTTGCAGGACGGTTATCTGCCGATTCCCACGGTCAGCTGGAAACACGAACTGTTCGGGTTGCAGACAACCGCGTTCGTCCATGGCGATCCGGAAGAATCGCAACTGGTGGCGCGCTACCGCCTGGTCAACATGGGCACGACGGCGCGCGATTACACCCTGGCTCTGGCCGTGCGGCCGTTCCAGGTGAATCCGCCGACCCAGTTCCTCAGCACGGTCGGAGGCGTCAGCCGCATCGAGCAGCTGGCCTTCGACGATGGCGTCGTCTCGGTCGCCGGACAGCCGCGCGTGTTCGCCAGCCAGTCGCCCGACGCCAGCTTCGCCAGCGCGTTTGACGCAGGCATGGCGGTATCGCACCTCGCCGAAGGCGTCGTGCCTGAGACGAAGCGCGTCGACGATGCCACCGGCCTGGCTTCGGGCGCGATGCTGTACCGCATGCGGCTGGAACCCGGCGAATGGCGGCAGGTCGACCTGCTGGTTCCGATGACCGGCAGCGCTGCAGGCATCGCCCATGTGGCCAATGCCGATGCGCTGCAGCAAACGGTGGCGGCGCAGTGGCGCGACAAGCTGGACCAGGTGCGCATCGATGTGCCGAAGCAGGGCCAGTCGCTGGTCGATACCGTGCGTACCGCGACCGCGCACATGCTGATCTCGCGCATCGGCCCGAGCCTGCAGCCGGGCACGCGCTCGTATTCGCGCAGCTGGATCCGCGATGGCGCGATGATCTCCGAAGGCCTGCTGCGCATGGGCCGCGAGGATGCGGTGCGCGAGTACGTCGCGTGGTACGCGCCGTTCCAGTTCAAGGACGGGATGGTGCCGTGCTGCGTCGACCGTCGCGGCAGCGATCCGGTGCCGGAGAACGACAGTCACGGCGAACTGATCTTCAACATCGCCGAGCTGTACCGCTACGACGGCGATCGTGCTTTCCTCGCGAAGATGTGGCCGCACGTGCTTGGCGCCTTCGAATACATGGAAAAGCTGCGCCTGAGCGAGCGCACCGAGGCCAATCGCGCGAAGAATCCGGCGTTCTACGGGATGATGCCGGTGTCGATCAGCCACGAAGGCTATTCGGCCAAGCCGGTGCATTCGTACTGGGACAACTTCTGGGCGCTGCGCGGCTATAAGGACGCGGTGGCCGTCGCGCAGTGGCTGGGAAAGGACGACGAGGCGAAGCGCTTCGCCGCCGCCCGCGACCAGTTCCGCGCGGACCTGGACGCATCGCTGCATGCCGCGGCGCGCCGGCATGGCATCGACTACCTGCCGGGTGCGGCCGAACTTGGCGATTTCGACGCCACTTCGACCACCATCGCGCTGGCGCCGGGCGGTGAGCAGGGCAGGCTGCCGCGCGAGTTGCTGGTCAACACGTTCGAGCGTTACTGGCGTGAGTTCGAACAACGTCGCGACGGTCGCAAGCAATGGGACGCCTACACGCCCTACGAATGGCGCAACGTCGGTGCCTTCGTGCGGCTGGGCTGGCGCGAACGTGCGCAGAAAGCCGTGGATTTCTTTTTCGCCGATCGCGAGCCTGCGGCCTGGAACCAGTGGGCGGAGGTCGTCGCGCGCGAGCGGCGCAAGCCGTTCTTCGTCGGCGACCTGCCGCATGCATGGGTGGCATCGGACTTCGTGCGTTCGGCGCTGGACATGTTCGCCTACGTGCGCGAGATCGACGACAGCATCGTGCTGGCGGCGGGCGTGCCGGTCGACTGGCTGGACGGCGAGGGCATTGCCATCCGCGGCCTGCGCACGGCGCATGGGCTGCTCGGCTATTCGCTGCGCCGCGAGAATGGCGTGCTGAAACTCGACATCGCCGAAGGCCTTGAACTGCCGGACGGCGGGCTGGTGTTGCCATGGCCGTATCCGGGCAAGCCAGGCGCGGCGACGATCAACGGACAACCGGCGCAATGGCAGGATGGCGAATTGCGGATCCGCGCGTTGCCGGCGAAAGTGGAGATCAGATAGGCGTCGCCGGGCGTATTGCCCATCGGATGCAACTGAGGAACAGGACGTGGATCGCAGCGCCGTACCCCTGTGGTCATTGCCGCTTGCCGTGGCCGCGCTGCTGTTCGTCGCGGCGCACCTGGCCTGGGCCTTGTCGGTGCAGGCCGGCTACATACCGTATTGCCTGCCGTACTGGGACGGTTGCACTTCGATCAGCCGGGCCGCGCGGCAAGGTGCAGGCAACCACCTGTTCCGCTTGCTGATACTGCCGTGTGCCTTGCTGCAGGGACTGCACTGGTGGTTGACGCGGCGCTGGCTGAGGTTGGCGCCACGGGACGACGGCGGCGGACGTAGCCTGCTGCCGCTCGGCGTGATTGCGGCGTCGGCATTGGCGGTATACGCCACTTTTCTTGGCACCGATGGCGACGTCTATCGCGTGCTGCGTCGCTACGGCGTGGTGATCTATTTCGGCAGCAGCTATCTGGCGCAGCTGGTGTTCCTGCGCCAGTTGCGCCGGCGCAGTCTGGCGCCGAACGGGTTGAGCGTCATCCTGCTGGCGATCTGCGTGTTGATGCTGGCGTTGGGCTTGGCGAACACGGTGGCAAAGGCGGTGCTTGGCAGCACCGACCTTCAGGACCGCCTGGAGAACGCGCTGGAATGGCAGCTGGGCCTGCTGCAGGCGGCATGGTTCGTGGCGCAGGCGTGGTTGTGGAAGCGCAACGGTTATGCGCTGGCGTTGCGGATGAATTCGTAGCGTCAGTCCGACTCTTGTCTCCTTGTCATGAATGACTTCAAGGCGATCTGGCGGGCTCCACGAGAACGCCACGCGCAAACACATTCCGACACGGATCAGGCGCCGCGTGCCCGCACGATCGCAGCGGCCTGCGCTGCCGAATCCCGGACCTTGGCGTAGTCGCCGGCTTCCAGCCACGCCTTCGCCACCATCCACGAGCCGCCGATGCAGACGACATTGGGCTGCGCCAGATAGTCAGCCGCGTTGTCCTCGGTGATGCCGCCGGTGGGGCAGAGTTTCAGGTCCGCCAACGGGCCGGCCAGGCCCTTGAGCATGGCGAGGCCGCCGACCGCGGTGGCCGGGAACAGCTTGCACACGCGGAAGCCGCGGGCCATCAGCGACAGCAGTTCGGTCGGCGTGGCCGCGCCGGGAACGACGGGAATCGGCGCCTGCGCCAGCGCATCGGCCAGCGCCGGCGGTGTGCCGGGCGTGACCAGGAAGTCGGCGCCGGCATCGATCGATTGCCGGATCTGATCCGTGCCCAGCACCGTGCCGGCGCCGATCACGATGTCGGGCAGTGCTTTCTTCAGCGCTGCCAGCGCGTCCAGCGCCACCGGCGTGCGCAGGGTCAGTTCGATCGCGGTCAGACCGCCGGCGAGCAGTGCGTCGGCGAGCCTGTGCGCCTGGTCGAGGCTGTCGACGGTTACCACCGGCAGGATGCCGGCCCGGCGTAGCATTCGTTCGGCGCGGTTCTGGAGTTCGATCACGTGTAGCTCCGTATGAGGTTCAGTAGTCGCGTTCGGTATGCGGTGCGAGCGCTGCATCGCGGCCGCCACCCAGTTCGTATTCGGCGTCGTAATCCCAGGCGTGGCCCTCCGGCGAGGGCGGGCCGCAGGAAATCGACAGCGCGCCCTGGTCGGCGTGGCCGACCACTTCGCGATTGACCGCGAACAGGTTGCGACCGACGTCGTGCGCAGACGGCGTGGTGTTGGGCGCGATCGCGCGCGCGGCCCATTCTTCGGCGCCGACCAGCACTTCGAGCGTGCCGTTCTCGCCGTCCAGGCGGATCAAGTCGCCTTCGCGCACCTTGCCGATCGGGCCGCCACGCGCGGCCTCGGGCGTGACGTGGATGGCGGCGGGAATCTTGCCCGACGCGCCGGACAGGCGGCCATCGGTGACCAGCGCCACGCGGCGGCCCTGGTTCTGCAGCATGCCCAGCAGCGGCGTCAGCGAATGCATTTCCGGCATGCCGTTGGCGCGCGGGCCGTTGTAGCGCACGACCGCGACGAAATCGCGCGGCAGCACGCCCGCTGCATGCAGCTTGTTCAGCACCTGCGGCGCGTCGACCACCACCGCCGGCGCTTCGATGACGCGGTATTCCGGCTTGACGGCCGACACTTTCATCAGCGAACGGCCGAGGTTGCCGCGCAGCAGGCGCAGGCCACCGTGCGCTTCGAACGGCGCCGACACCGGGCGCACGACCTGTTCGTCGCCGCTGTCGCGCGCACCATCCAGGTAGGCGAGGCGGCCGTCGACCAGGCGCGGCTCCTTCGTGTACTCGGCCATGCCGCCGGCAACGAGGGTGGGCAGGTCGTACATGAGCCCGGCATCGAGCAGTTCGCGGAACACATACTGCTGCCCGCCGGCGGCTGCGAAGCGGTTCACGTCGGCTTCGCCGTTCGGATAGACCCGCGCCAGCAGCGGGATCGCATGCGCCAGCGCATCGATGTCGTCCCAGGTCAGCATGATGCCGGCCGCGCGCGCCACCGCGACCCAGTGGATGGTGTGGTTGGTCGAGCCGCCGGTGGCCATCAGCGCGACCACCGCGTTGACGATGGCGCGTTCGTCGATGAGATGTCCGAGCGGGCGATAGTCGTCGCCGAGCGCGGTGATCGCCAGCGCACGTTGCACGGCTTCGCGCGTCAACGCATCGCGCAGTGGCGTGCCGGGATTGATGAAGGCGCTGCCCGGCATCTGCACGCCCATCGCTTCCAGCAGCACCTGGTTGGAATTGGCGGTGCCGTAGAAGGTGCAGGTGCCCGACGCGTGGTACGAGCCGGCTTCGGCTTCCAGCAGTTCGTCGCGGGTTGCTTCGCCTGCCGCATAGCGTTCGCGGATCTCGGCCTTGAGCTTGTTGGGAATGCCGGGCGTCATCGGGCCGCCGGGCACGAACACCGCCGGCAGGTGTCCGAACGCGAGCGCGCCGATCAGCAGGCCCGGCACGATCTTGTCGCAGATGCCCAACAGCAGCGCGGCATCGAACACGTCATGGCTCAGGCCGATCGCGGTCGCCTGTGCGATCACGTCGCGCGAGAACAGCGACAGATCCATGCCGGCGCGACCCTGGGTGACGCCGTCGCACATCGCCGGAACGCCGCCGGCGACCTGCGCGGTCGCACCGGCTTCGCGCGCGATGTCGCGGATCAGTTTCGGATAGTCCTGGTAAGGCTCGTGTGCCGACAGCACGTCGTTGTACGCGGTGATGATGCCCAGGTTGGGCACCACGTCGGCGCGCAGGCGCGCCTTGTCGACCGCGCCGCTCGCGGCCATCGCATGGGCGAGGTTGCCGCAGGTCGCATGGCCGCGCATCGGTCCGGCAACGCGCATCGCCTCGATGCCGGCCAGGTACGCGGCGCGCGATCCGCGGCTGCGCTGGCGGATGCGTTCGGTGACTTCGTGCAGAACAGGGTGCAAGGTCATGGGTAGGGTCGAAGTAGGGCGGGGGTTCGCCCGCCGGGGTGGATTTCAGGACACGGGCCGTGGCCCGCCCGACGGCTCAGGGACACCAGTGGATCTGCAGCGCCGCACCGGGCGTGCTGAAGGCTACGCGCACCGGCATAAGGGTGGCGTCGTTGCTGTCCAGCGCGCGGTCCAGCAGGCGGCGCTTGGCTTCGCCGCGGATCAGCAGCATGCGTTCGCGTGCTTTCGACAGGCCGGTCGGCGTCAACGAAATGCGCAATGGCCAGGCGCCCGCGCCGGCGCAGCCGCTGGCGTCGAAGGCGACGTAATCGGATTTGCTGGCCAGGGCACGCGGCAGGTCGCGCGCGCCGGAAAACAGCGATGCGGTATGGCCGTCTTCGCCCATGCCCAGCACCGCGACGCTGGCCGGACGGCGCGCATGCGCGTTGGCGCTGGCGACCGATTCCTCGAGCGTGCGGCCGACGCGTGTAATGGGTTCGAAATGCGCCGCCTTGGCGCGGTTCTGCAGCAGCGTTTCGCGCACCAGGCGCGCATTGCTGTCCGGATCGTCTGGCTGCAGCCAGCGCTCGTCGACCAGCGCCACTTCGACCTTGTCCCACTCGATCGGGGCCTTCGACAACGCGCGATACACCGGTGCCGGCGTGGTGCCGCCGGAAAGCAGCAGGCGCGCCAGCCCGCGTTCGGCGATGTCGCGCCGCAGGATGCCGGTCAGTGCGACTGCGCAGGACCACGCCCACGCGTCGGCATCGACATGCGCATGGAACTGGACGCGCCGCGGCGAAAGCGGATCGTCGTCGGCAGTGGGCGGCGTCTGGAGCGGCATCAGTTGCGCGTGGCGGAAGGAGTGGCGGATTGCAGCGCCAGTGCGGCGGCGCCGAGCAGCCCCGGCTGCGGATGCACCACCGCAAGCGTGGGTACGGCAGCCATGTTGGACGAAAACCGTCCCTTGTGCTCGAAGCGCTGGCGGAAGCCGGAATGCTGCAGCGCGTGCAGCATCCTCGGCACCAGTCCACCGGTCAGGTAGACGCCATCCCACGCGCCGGTGGTGAGTACGAGGTCGCCGGCGATCGCGCCGAACACCGCGCAGAACACATCGATCGTGCGCATGCAGCGCACATCGCCTTCCGCGGCGCGTGCGGTGATGTCCGCCGGCCGCATCGGCCCGGGATCCTCGCCGGCGATCTCGCTCAGCGCGCGATGGATGTTGACCAGGCCGGGTCCGCAGACCAGCCGCTCGTTGGACACGCGCCCGAACTGCGCCGACAGGCGCTCGAGGATGGCGATTTCCTCCGGCGTGCCGGGCGGGAAACTGACATGGCCGCCTTCGGTCTCCAGCGGGTAGGCGCGCCCGTCGCGCACGATCAGTGCGCCCACGCCAAGGCCGGTGCCTGGGCCGAGCACGGCGTAGGTGCGATCGCCCGCGGTGCGTACCGGCGCGGCCGCGCCGCCGACCGGAACCACCGCATCCGCATCGAACAGCAGGATCGCCATCGCCTGCGCGGCGAAGTCGTTGATCAGCAGCAGTTCGTCGAAGCCTAGCGCGGCCTGTACGCGGCTGCGCGAGATCACCCAGGGATGGTTGGTGATGCGTGCCTGGTCGCCCTCGACGCGACCGGCGACGGCGAACACGCCGCGATCGATGCCGGCATCGTCATGTGGCGTCGGTGCGATGGTGTCGAGGTAGTGGCGGGCGGCATCGCCCAGCGACGGGAAATCGGCGACGGCGAATTCGCGCACGCTGTCGAGGATCAGCGGCATCGCCGCACGGGTGTCGGCCAACGCGAAGCGCGCGTTGGTGCCGCCGATGTCGGCCAGCAGCACGCGGGCGCCGGGGTCGCTCAAGACGGCTTCTTCCCGTGCCCGTTGCCCGACAGCGTGGCCGGCAGGAACGCCGCCGCCTCGGTCGGTCCCCAGGAACCGGCCGGATAGGATTGCACCGGCGTGTTCGCGCCTTGCCAGGCATTGCTGATGCTGTCGATCCACTGCCATGCAGCCTCGACTTCGTCGTCGCGCACGAACAGCGTCTGGTCGCCTTTCAACGCGTCGACCAGCAAGCGCTCGTAGGCGATGCGGCGCTTGGGCGAAGGCGACATCGACAGGTCCAGCGACATAGGCTGCAGTTCGGTCGCACCCCATTCCGGCGCGGCCAGGCTGCCCATCAGCCCCAGTTCGATGGTTTCTTCCGGCTGCAGGCGCATGCGCAGGCGGTTGGAGCGTGCGCGCTCACGGCTTGGACGTTCGAACACCCAGTGCGACACCGGCTTGAAGGTGACCACGACCTCGGTGGTGCGCGACGGCATGCGCTTGCCGGTGACCAGCCGGAACGGCACGCCGGCCCAGCGCCAGTTGTCGATGTGCGCACGCAGCGCGACGAAGGTCTCGACGTCGCTGTCGTGCCTGAAGCCGCGCACGGCCGCGCCGTCGACCACGCCGTCGGCATAGCGCCCGCGCACGCTGTTGCCGGCCACGTCGGCCACGCTCATCGGTCGCAGCGAGCGCAGCACCTTGCGCTTCTCGTCGCGGATGCTGTCGGCATCCAGCATCGACGGCGGTTCCATCGCGATCAGAGCCAGCAGCTGCAGCATGTGGTTCTGCACCATGTCGCGCAGCGCGCCGTAGTGCGCGTAATAGCCTTCGCGGCCGTCGACGCCGGCGGTCTCGGCGACCAGGATGTCGACCGATTCGATCCAGCGGTTGTGCCAAACCGCCTCCATCAGCGTGTTGCCGAAGCGCAGCGCCAGCAGGTTCTGCACCGGCGCCTTGCCCAGGTAATGGTCGATGCGGAAGATGCGCGACTCGTCGAGGCAGTCCTTGAGCGCGGTGTTGATCTCGTGCGCGCTGGCCAGGTCGCGGCCGATCGGTTTTTCCAGCACCAGCCGCGATGGGTCCTCCAGCAGCCCGGCGGCCTTCAGTCCACGGCAGGCCGGCACGAACAGGTCCGGCGGCGTGGCCAGGTAGCTGACGCTGGGACGGTCCGCGTACGGCGACAGTGCCGCGACCATCGCCTGTTCGTCGCCCAGGTCCAGCGCGATGTAATGGGTGCGTCGCAGCAGGTCGTCCAGCGCCGCCGCGTCGCGCGCATCGGGCGTGTCGATGCGTTCTCGCAGCCAGGCCTGGAAACCGCCGTCGTCGTGCTCGCTGCGGCCGATCGCGACCACGCGGAAATCCGGTGGCAGCAGGCGGTCGCGCAGCAGGTGTTGCAGCGACGGGAACAGGTAACGCTGCGAGAGGTCGCCAGTGGCGCCGAACAGCAACAGGGTGTCGTGCATGGCGCGCTTCTGGAACTCCGTGTGTCAGTAGGGCAAGGGGTCGGCCAGTACACCGCCGTTGCTGGCGATGACCTTGCTGTAATAGCGGGCACTGTCCTTCGGCGTACGCTCCTGCGTGCCGTAGTTGACATGCACGATGCCGAAGCGCTTGGAGTATCCCAGCGACCATTCCAGATTGTCCAGCAGCGACCACACCATGTAGCCGCGGATGTCGCATCCGGCGGCAATGGCGTCGTGGATCGCGGACAGGTGCTTGCGCAGGTAATCGATGCGCAGCGGGTCGCGGATGCGGCGTGCTCCCGATGGCTCGGTATCGGCGACCGGCGGATCGAAGAACGCGGCGCCGTTCTCGGTGATGTAGGTCGGAATGTTGCCGTAGCGGTTTTTTGCCCAGACCAAAAGGTCGGTCAGTCCCTGTGGGAATACTTCCCAGCCAGTTTCCGTGTACGTGCCGAGCGGCTGTTTGACCGGTCCGGCGCGCAACGGCCAGCTTTCGTTGGCCTGCGTGACGTTGCGCGTGTAGTAGTTGATGCCGATGAAGTCCAGCGGTTGTCTGATCAGGTCAAAATCCGCGGCCGGCCAGTCCGGCCACGCCTCGCCGAAGATCTCCTTCATTTCATCCGGGTAACTGCCGAGCAGCGCGGGGTCGAGGTACTGGCGATTCATGTAGGCGTCGGCGCGACGCACCGCGGCCTGGTCTTCCGCCGAATCGGAAGCGGCGTACTTCGGTTCGATGTTCACCACCAGGCCGATCTCGTGCTTGCCTTCGGCGCGGTACGCCTGGACGGCGGCGCCGTGCGCACGCATCAGGTTGTGCGAGGCGATCGGCGCCTCGAAGCGGCTGCGATGCCCCGGCGCGAGCGCGCCATGCAGGTAACCGCCATCGGTGATCACCCACGGCTCGTTGAGCGTCACCCACTTCTTCACTCGGCCGTCGAGCGCGCGATACATCACGCTGCCGTATTCGGCGAACCAGTCGGCGCAGTCGCGGTTGAGCCAGCCGCCGCGGTCGTCGAGCGCTGCCGGCATGTCCCAGTGGTACAGCGTCAGCAGCGGCTCGATGCCGTTGGCCAGCAGTTCGTCGACCAGCCGCGAATAGAAATCCAGCCCGGCTTGGTTCACCCGGCCGGTACCCTCGGGCAGGATCCGCGACCACGACACGCTGAAGCGATACGCCTGCATGCCCAGTTCGCGCATGATCGCGACGTCTTCCTTCCAGCGCCGATAGTGGTCGCAGGCGACGTCGCCGGTGTCGCCGTTCAAGGTCATGCCCGGCGTGTGCGCGAAACGCGTCCAGATGCTGGGGCCGGCGCCGTCGGCCATCGGCGATCCTTCGATCTGGTGCGCGGCAGTGGCCGAGCCCCACAGGAAACCTGCGGGAAATTGCCTTGCGGCGGCAAGCGGTGGGCTCATCGCATGTTCCTTGTTCGGTGACTGGGATGCCGGCAGGGCAGGCATGTAATCGATTACATGGCAGAATACCGCAAGCGTCGGGCCAGTGTAATGGCGTGACCGTATGGATTGGGCGGTATGCAATCGTATGCAGCCAGGCCGATCGCCAATTCCGGCGACGCCGGCCCGACCACCAGCAGCCGGAGAGCGGATGGCCAGTGTCCAGCTAGACCAGGTGCGCAAGGTTTACCCGAACGGTTTCGTCGGTGTCGCCGGCGCCAGTTTCGAGATCGCCGACGGCGAGTTGCTGGTGCTGGTCGGGCCCTCGGGCTGCGGCAAGTCGACGCTGTTGCGGATGATCGCTGGACTGGAATCGATCACCTCCGGCACGTTGAGCATCGGTGGGCGCGTGGTCAACGACGTGGCACCGAAGGATCGCGACATCGCGATGGTGTTCCAGAGTTACGCGCTGTATCCACACATGACCGTCGCGGAAAACCTCGCCTTCGGCCTGAAGCTGCGTGGCCATGACAAGGCCGCGATCGCCACGCGCGTGGCCGAGGCGGCGAAGACGCTGGAGCTGGATGCGCTGCTCGACCGCAAGCCCGCGGTGCTGTCCGGCGGCCAGCGCCAGCGCGTCGCGCTGGGGCGTGCGCTGGTGCGTCATCCGCAGGTATTCCTGCTCGACGAGCCGCTGTCCAACCTCGATGCCAAACTGCGCCTGTCGATGCGCGTCGAGATCGCGCGACTGCATCGGCAGCTCGGCGCGACCATGGTGTACGTGACCCACGACCAGATCGAGGCGATGACGCTGGGCCAGCGCATCGTGGTGCTCGACCGGGGCGAGATCCAGCAGATCGACACGCCGATGGCGCTATACGAAAGACCGGCCAACCTGTTCGTGGCGACCTTCCTCGGCAGTCCGGCGATGAACGTGTTGCGCGGACGCCTGGCGCGCGGCGATGGCGTTGTCCTGCAGCTGGAAGATGGCCTCGGCGTGCCGCTGGACGGTGTGAACGTGCGCGAGGAATGGCTTGGACGCGACATCGTCGTGGGCGTGCGACCGGAGCACCTGCGTCCTGCCGCGGACGGTGCGGCGGGTGCGTTCGAAGCCGAGGTCGAGGTGGTCGAGCCGGTCGGCAGCGAAGTATTCGTCAACCTGCGGCTGGGCCGGCAGGCACTGGTCGCGCGCTTCGACCCGCACGTATTGCCCGAGCGCGGCAAACCTTTGGCGATCACGATCGCTGGCGAGCGGGCTCACTTCTTCGATGCAGCCAGTGGCGCGACGCTGGCGTGACGTGCGCCGTCTTCCCGAAGAGTCGCGGCGCGTACTGAATCGCAGCAGGCATCGCTACGATTTTTTCGAGGCATCGGCCGCTGCCTGCATGGCCGCCCGGTCCGCTTCGTTGACGTCTTCCGCTCCCGGCGATGCCGTGGCCTGCCGCGCCTGTGCGGGCCTTGTTGTGGCGTCGACCTCCCTGTCCTCGCGCGCCAGGTTCACCCGCAGCCGCGGCAGCGCGTCGGCATGCGATGCGTTGAGATAGTCGATCATCTGTTCGCGCACGGCGCAGCGCAGGTCGAACAGGTCGCCGGAATTGCGCGCGCTCACCAGCAGCCGCACCTGGATGCTGGACGAGTCGGTATCGGTGACCTGCGCCACGCAGACGCGTCCGTCCCAGCGCGGGTCGTTGCGGCAGATCCGTTCCAGTTCGGTGCGTACTTCCGCCATAGGCGTGCGGTAGTCCAGCCACAGGAACGACGTGCCGAGCAGTTGCGCCGTGGTCCGCGTCCAGTTCTCGAACGGATGCTCGATGAACCATTGCAGCGGCACCACCAGCCGACGCTCATCCCAGATGCGCACCACCACGTAGGCGCTGGTGATCTCGTCGATGCGACCCCATTCGCCTTCGACGATCACCACGTCGTCCATGCGGATCGGCTGCGTGATCGCGATCTGCAGGCCGGCGATCAGGTTGCCGAACACCGGCTTGGCGGCGATGCCGGCGACCAGGCCGATGACACCGGCCGAAGCGAGCAGCGTGGTGCCGACCTGGCGGATCTGCGGGAAGGTCATCAGGGCGATCGACAATCCGACCAGCACGATGCCGCCGCGGACGATGTGGCCCAGCACCCGCACCTGCGTCTGCACGCGTCGTGCGGCGAGGTTGTCGGCGACCTCGACCGGGTTCTCGCGCATGATGCGCTGCTCCACCGCGCCGACCGTGCGTACGGCGAGCCAGGTCAGGCACAGCAGGCTGCCGATGCCCAGCCAGTGCCTGGCTTCGGCCGACACGTTGTCGGGAAGGGGCGTGGCGCCGACCGCGATGCCGAGGAAGAGCAGGCACAGGCCGAGCGCGGCAGGCATCGCGACCACCTGCGCGATGCGCGCCCGCATCCGCGTTGCCGCGTGCAATCGCGCCCGCCGCTCCACCGCCAGCAGGATCCGGTATGCGAGGAAGCCCAGGAGCAACGCGACCGGCAGCGGCCATGCGGCCGCTGCGTTCTGCCAGAAATCGCTGGTCATGTCGTCATGTTCGCGCGGGTACCGTGCACGACATGTCGAAGCGTCAGCTCACTCCTGCGCGTCGCTGTTGTCGGTGAGCAATGGGTTGCGGCGCTGATGCGAGGAGAATTCCGCGAATTCGGGCCCGGCCAGGCGCAGGTTCTCGCGCAGGTAGGCACGCAGGCGCTGGCCCGGAGGTTCCGGCGCCGGGCTGCCGAGGTGGCGTTGCAGCATGGTTTCCATCGCGAAGATGTAGGCCTCGCGCGGAATCGGGTCGACCGGCGAATGCGCGCCGCCTGGTTCCACCAGCAAGGTCAGCGGTCGCCCCAGTGCCTTCAGCGTCGCGGTGTAGTGGATCACTTCGCGGATCGCCACCGTGCGGTCTGCGCCACCGGCAATGATGACCAGTGGGCGCTGCAGTTTCCCGGCGTTGACCAGCGGCGACTGCGCATGCAAGCGCGTGTACGTCGCGCGGTCGGTTGCATCCAGTGACAAGGCCTGCAAGGTATGCCGCAGTGAGCGGTCGGGCAGGTCGCCCTGGTCGCCGGCCTCTACCAGCCAGCGCATCGACCAGCCCAGGTCCGCCGGCGGCGCGCCGGCCACGCCGACCTTGAACAGTTCTGGCTGGAAGGTCAGGCCCAACAACGTCGAGTAACCGCCGAAGGAATGGCCGACGATGCCGACGCGGTCCGCATCGCCGATGCCCTGGGCCAATAGCCAGCGCACGCCTTCGACGATGTCCTGCTGCACGCGACCGTTGCCGTAGTCGCCATTCGACGCGAAGGTGTAGCTGCGACCGTGGCCGGTGGAGCCGCGGAAGTTCGACTGGAACACCACGTAGCCGCGGTTGGCGAGGAACTGGGCGATGCCGTCGTAACCGGCGCGGAAGTGATTGATCGGCCCGCCGTGCACTTGCGCGACCAACGGCGCGCGCGCCGGATCCACGCCCGGTGGCAGCAGCAGGAAGCCATGCACGCGCATGCCGTCGGAGGCGGTGTAGTCAATGGCGATCTTGGGCGCCAGCGTGGCTTCCTTCGGTGCATTCGCGGTGATGCCGGGATCGTCGAGGATGCGGCGCAGATTTCCATTGCGCGGGTCGTAAAGGTACCAGCGCGGGTCGCGCAATGTCGGCGCACGCTCGCTCACCAGCCAGCGCGCGTAGGGGCCGCTGCCGGCCTGCAGGCCGATATCGCGATCGGGGAGCTTGCGTGCGATGTCCGCCACCACGGCCTGTGCATCGCCGATCCCGTAGGTCGCGGCGACGGTGCTGCGGTAACTCGCCGCCAGCGGCTGTTGCGTGCGCGGATCGATCACGACCTCATCGAGGTCGGCTTCGCCGCGAGGGTCCTGGTGCAAGGTCTGCAACCTGTCGTTCGCATCCAGGCGCATCACACGGCGGAAATTTCCGCCCGGATTTCCCGCCATCAGCAGGCTGCCATCGGCCTGCATTCCCAGCAGGTCCAGCCGATCCATGGGCCGCAGGCGCAGCACTTCGCGCAACGTCCCGTCGGGACGCACGCGGTACAGCGCGTCGTGGTCGCCTTCGAAACGCGCCAGCGCAACGATGCGGCCCTGCGCGTCGAGCGCGACATCGTGGATCCAGTGCGCGTCTTCGCGCAGCAGTGTGCGCTGGCCGCGCGCGTCCATGCGCACGATGCGCCAACGTTCGCCGGTACCGGCGCGCACGCGTTCGCCCAGCAGTACGGCGGCCGGCTGCGACGTGTCGAGCTTCATCACTCGGCGCCGTTCGGTGCCACCCAGCGGCACGCGTACACCGGTACGGCCGTCGACACCGACGATGCTCAGCACGCGCGACGCGCGCAGGAACAGCCAGCGGCCATCGCGCGACCACATCAACTGGTCGGCCTGGGTACTGCCCACCAGCATGCGTGCATTGCCGCCACCTGCCGGCAGCAGCCACAAGCCACGCGAGTCCTTCTTTTCGCGCAAGTAGGCCACCGCATCGCCGGCGGGCGAAAGCTGCGCGGCCACCAGCGTGCGGTTTTCGAGAAAAGCCGTGCGCGGCAGGCGCGGGGCACGGGGCAGTGCGCGTTGCGTGCCTTCAGCAGTGCGCAGGCTTTCGGCTGCCTGCGCCGGCAAGGTGCGCGGTGCGAGCAGCAGCGTGCACAGCGCCAGCATGCCGTACAGGGTCCGGAACATCGTCATCGTCGATCCTCTCGTCCGTTCCGGCTCAGGCGGCGGCCGGCTGTGCCGGCAGTACGGTTTCCGCGAGCGTTTCGCGCCGCGGATACAGCAGCCACAGGCTGGCCAGCGCCGGCAGTCCGACGATCCCGCACAGCACGACCCAGGTCCAGCGGCCGCGCGGCGAATGCACTTGCCGACCGGTCAGCCATACCGCGCCAAGCAGCGCCAGCAGGCTGCACGCGCCGGCCAGCCACAGCACTTGCGACGGCACGGGCTCGGGCTTGGCACGCAGCGGATCCTTCGCCGCGAACAGGTCTTGCGCGCCCAGGCAGATCACGCGCAGCACCGGCGACAGCCAGGTGTTGCGGTTGGTATAGATGGACGGCAGGTCGATCGACAGGGCGCGGCGCGCGACTTCCCGCGCATGACCGTTGCCGGCCACGCGCAGCACCTGCTGGAACGGATTCTGCAGTTCGCCGCTCCACACGCCCCAGGTATAGGTGTAGGACACCAGGTAGCCGTCCAGCAGTTCGATCACGTCAACCCGACTGAGGTTGCCGACCGGGCCGGGCATCGCCACCCGCATCACCGGCCGCAGCAGGTCGAGTCCGTTCATCGCCTCGCGGCCGGGGTAGAAATAGGCGGCGCGGTCGCTGAGCACCACGATGTTGTCGCCGGCCGGCTCGGGCGGGCTGGCCATCACTTCACCCGCTGGCAGGCGGAAGCGTTCGAACATCCGCTGCTGTTCGCTGTCGTACTGGTAGGCCGCATGCGCGTTGTACAGGTAGGTCGCGCCGTATGGCATGGTCGGCGCCGGGAATGCGGCCTGCTCCTCGCCCACGCCCATTTCACCGATCCGGCGCTGGTCGCGCAGGCCACGGGTGACGAAACGCTCGCGATCGTGGCTGAACACCATCCACAGGTTGTTCTCGTCGTCGCCCAGTTCCAGCGGCGACAGATTGGTCATGCTGTTGCGCACCGGCAGGTTGCGCAGCGGGTAGGTCGTGTACACGTCGGACAGGGCGACCTGCTCGCGCCACAGCGCGGCTTCCGGGTCGCGGCTGTTTTCGATGCCGAGCAGGAGCATGTCCTTGCCTTCGGCGCGGTCGGCTTCGATGTACCCGCCCTTCGGCGGCGTGTGCGCGTTGAGCGGGTGCGTGCCGGTGATTGTCCACGCCAGTTCGACGCCGAAGCCCAGCATCCAGAGCAGGAAATACGCACCCAGCTGCACTGGCAGCGCGACCGCCAGCACCGCGGCGGGCTTGCGCGGCGGCACGGCCGGATCCGGCTTGAACGCGATCGCCAGCAGCACCGCGAGGAAGGCGATGACCGCGCATTGCACGCCCAGCATGGCGACGCCCGAGGCCTGCGCGTACAGGAACAGGTTCGGCAACAGGAAGGCCGTGAACGAATAGCGGCGGTTGCCGACCATCGTGTAGGCGCCGGCCAGGTAGCCCGACACCGCGATCAGCCATGCCGCCAGCGGCAGCATCCAATGGCGCAGGTCGACCACGCGCGCGGTCATGGTTTCCTGGTACATCGCGACCAGCGCAATCGGCAAGGCCGTTGCAAGCAGTAGCAACAACGCGCCGGCGCCGGTCAATGCGCCGGCGATGTGCAGGCGGTGCAGCGGGCTATGCAGCAGGTTGAGCCACTGGTTCGGCTTGCGGTACGTGCCCATCTGGTACAGGCCCAGCAAGGCGCCGGCCACGGCATACACTGCGGCGAAGACCTGGTAGACGAACAGCGGTTGCTGCGCCATGTCCACCATGCGGCTCAGGAAACCCAGCGCGGCGAGGTTGATGATGCCGGCGGCCAGCGCCCACCAGCGGAAGCGCAGCAGCTCGCCCTTGAACAGATCGATCATGTTGGTGTCCTCGTTCGCGCGCTCAGGCGGCGGCCGGCGCGGCGTGGTTCTTGGCAAGGAAGGCATTGACGGCGCGGTCCAGGCTGACCGGCATCGACTGCACGCTGCGTGCGCCGCAATCGCGCAGGAAGCGTTCGAAATCCTCGTCCTGGTCCAGCACCAGGTAATGGTGCAGGCCGTCCAGACGCTGCACTTCCAGCAGGCCTGGCACCCTTGCAGGCTCGGGTCCCTTGAACGGCACGTCGGCGATCCAGTGGCTGACGCGCGCGCAGAAATCCTCGGGCGCCGACATGTTCTTCAACTGCCCGCGCTCGAGGATGATCAGGTTGTCGGCGACGCGCTCGATCTCCTCCATCTGGTGCGAGCAATAGATCACCGTGCACTCGTCGGCGGCATTGCTGTACATCAGCGATTCGAGGAAGGCGCGCTTGGCGACCACGTCCAGGCCCAGTGTCGGTTCGTCCAGCACCAGCAGTTCCGGGCCCTGCGCCAGCGCCAGCGCGAGGTTGAAACCGGCGCGCTCGCCGCGCGAGAGCTGGCCCACCTTCTGCTCCGGCAGCACGTGGTAGTGGCCGAGCACGCCGTCGAATGCGGCCTGGTTCCAGCGCGGGTACTGGCGGCGATGCATGCCGGTCACCGCCGCCACGCGCATCCAGCCGGGGAGGGTGTGTTCCTCGTTGACGAAGCCGATGCGTGCGCGGTCCCGCGGCGCCAGCCGCTGGCTGTCGCGTCCGAGGATGCGCGCTTCGCCCGCGCTCTGCGGCAGGAAGCCGAGCAGGATCCGGAACAGGGTCGACTTGCCGGCGCCGTTGGCGCCGACGATGGCGTGAATGCGGCCGCGCGGGATGCGCAGGTCGAGGTGGTCGAGGGCGAGCTTGCGGCCGTAGCGTTTGCTCAGCGCTTCGGTCTCGATGACGTATTCGGAAGCACGGTCGTTCATGGCGGTCTCGAATGGAATCGATGATGGAATCGCGGTGCGGGACAAGCAGGTCCCTCGCTGCGCTCTGGATGACAACTGGGGATGGAGATCGTGGTCAGGCGGTTTTCTTTGGCGCCAGCACGCGCAGTTCGCGGTCCAGCCGGGCCAGTGCGCGATCGGGTGGATAGTCCAGCGCCGCCACTTCGTGGACGAAGCGCTGGATTGCCTCGTCCATGCGTCGTTCGCGTTCGTCGTCGCTCAGGCGCTGGCGCGGCGTCGCCACGTACAGGCCCAGACCCTGGCGTGCCTCCAGCCAACCTTCCGAAGTGAGTTCGGCATAGGCCTTGGCGACGGTGTTCGGATTAATGGTCAACTGCTGCGCCAGTCCGCGCACGCTCGGCAACTGGGCGCCGGGACTGAGTTCGGCGGTGGCGATCTTCATGCGCACCGCGTCGACGATCTGCCGGCTGATCGGGCGTGTGTCGCCGGTGGCGATCTGGATCATCAATGCCTGGGTACGGGCCATGCCTGCTCCTGTTGCGAACTGTACTATTAATACCAGTACAGTGCATACAGATCGAATCTGTCAAGCACGCGGCGACGGAACCGCGAAAAAGAGGAATGGAATCCTGGATCAGCAGCGCGGAGCCTTGTGCCTCGAGGCCAGTGCGCCCGCGCGCCGGCGGCTGCGCGGCGCGGGCAGCGGCAAACACCGGCTCTGCAAACCCGGGCTGCGGCCGGGGCCTGGGATCCGCGATGCGGGAATGGCCCGGCTCGCTATACTCTGTGCATCTCCGGCGAATTCGCCGGTTTGTCGTTATATGAATCAATCACATAGCGACCATACGCAATCCAATGCCTGATCCAGATGCGCGCGCGGCACGGCGGACGCATCGAGCCTGAGAGAAAACACCGCCGCATGCGCCTGTCCACGATCAAGCTGTCCGGTTTCAAATCCTTCGTCGATCCGACCACCCTGCACCTGCCGACCAACATGACCGGCGTGGTCGGGCCGAATGGCTGCGGCAAGTCCAACATCATCGATGCGATCCGCTGGGTCATGGGCGAGAGCGCTGCCAGTCGTCTGCGTGGCGATTCGCTGACCGACGTGATCTTCTCCGGTTCGACTTCGCGCAAGCCGGTGTCGCAGGCGATGGTCGAGCTGATCTTCGACAACGCCGACCACACCATCACCGGCGAATACGCGGCCTACAACGAGATCTCGGTCAAGCGCACCGTCAGCCGCGACGGCCAGAGCAACTACTACCTCAACGGCGGCAAGTGCCGGCGTCGCGACATCACCGACCTGTTCCTCGGTACCGGCCTCGGCCCGCGCAGCTACTCGATCATCGAGCAGGGCATGATCTCGCAGGTGATCGAGGCGCGCCCGGAGGAGTTGCGCGTGTACCTGGAGGAGGCCGCCGGCATCTCCAAGTACAAGGAACGGCGCAAGGAGACCGAGACCCGGATCAGGCACACACGCGAAAACCTGGATCGCCTCAGCGACCTGCGCGAGGAAGTCGGCAAGCAGCTCGACCACCTCAAGCGCCAGGCACGCCAGGCCGAGCAGTACCAGGCGATCCAGGCGGAACGCAAGGTTAAGGACGCGGAATGGAAGGCGCTGGAATACCGCACCCTCGATGCGCAACTGCAGGCGCGGCGCGAAGCGCTGTCGCAGCAGGAAACCCGGCTGCAGCAACTGATCGCCGAACAGCGCGGCGCCGAACGCGAACTGGAGACCGGCCGCGTGCGTCGCGAGCAGGCCGCCGAGGCGCTGAACAAGGCGCAGGCCGAGGGTTATGAAGTCGGCGGCAACCTGGCGCGCATCGAACAGCAGATACAGCATCAGCAGGAAATGGCGCAGCGCCTGCAGCGTGCACGCGACGAGGCGCAGGCTGCACTGGCCGAACTGGGCCAGCACATCAGCGGCGACCAGGCCAAGCTCGACGTGCTGCGTGCGGCGATCGCCGACGTCGAGCCGCAGCTGGCGCAGCTGCAGCAGGACGACGGCGCCCGCCAGGACGCGTTGCGCGATGCCGAGGCGGCGCTGGCTGACTGGCAGTCGCGCTGGGACGCGCATGCGCACGAGCAGTCCGAAGCCGCACGCGCCGGCGACGTCGAACGCACGCGTGTCGATTATCTCGATCGCCAGGCGCTGGACGCCGACCGCCGCCGCGAAGTCCTCGGCAACGAACGTAGTGGCCTGGACCTGGAAGCGCTGGCCGCTTCGTTCGCCCAGGTCCAGTCACAGCACGATGCACAAAAGGCTTCGCTGGACACGCTCGACCAGGAAGTGGAAGCGCGCAAGCAGGCGCTGACCGCACTGCAGGACCAGCAGCGCACCGCACAGGCGGAGCTGGCCGAGGTACGCAAGCAGGCGCAGACCAGCCGCGGCCGCCTGTCGTCGCTGGAGACATTGCAGCATGCTGCACTGGGCCAGGAACAGGGTGCGGCGGTCGAATGGCTGCGCAAGCAGGGCCTGGATTCGGCGGCGCGCGTGGGCGAGAAACTGGTCGTCGAAGCGGGCTGGGAAAACGCCGTCGAAGGCGCGCTCGGACAATTGATCGAGGGCGTGCTGGTCGAGGCGCCGGAAGCGCTGGTCGATGCGCTCGGCGAACTGGCAGAAGGCCGCCTGACGCTGGTGTCGCCGGCCGATGAAGGTTTTGCCGCACCCGCCGGCACGCTGGCCGCGCTGGTGCGCGGTCCGGATGCGATCCGTCGCCTGTTGGCCAAGCTGCACGTGGCCGAAGACCTGCCGTCGGCACGCGCGTTGCTGCCGAGGCTGAGCGAAGGCGAGTCGGTGATCACCCGCCACGGCGAGCGGCTTGGCGCCGGCTGGGTACGGATGGTGCGTTCCGGCGCCGCCAAGCAGGGCGCCTTGCTGCGCGAACG
This sequence comes from Luteimonas cucumeris, assembly GCF_007830035.1. GTDB lineage: Bacteria > Pseudomonadota > Gammaproteobacteria > Xanthomonadales > Xanthomonadaceae > Luteimonas_C > Luteimonas_C cucumeris. The sequence continues at coordinate 329,071 of NZ_VLKN01000003.1, forward strand.
CGAAATCCAGACGCTGCGCGCCGAGATCGACGCGCTGCAGAAGCGCGAGGCCGAGCTCGACCGCGGCATCGTCGCCTGGCGCGACCGCCTGCTGGCAGCCGAACAGCAGCGCGAGGACGCGCAGCGCGCCTCATACATGGCGCATCGCGGCGTGTCCGAACTCGCCGGCCAGCTGCAGAGCCAGCAGGGCCGGCTTGATTCGGCGCGTGCGCGCATCGAGAAGATCGATGCCGAAACCACGCAACTGGCCACCACGCTGGAAACCAGTCGCGAGCAAGCACGAGAGGCGCGCGCCAAGCTGGAAGACGCGATATCGCGCATGGCGCAGTACGAAGCCACGCGCCGCGCGCTGGACGAGGAACGCCAGCGTCTGGCCGAGACCCGCGATGCCGCGCGCAGCTCCGCACGCGAGTCGCGCGACGCCGCGCATGCGCTGGCCTTGACCCTGGAATCGCAACGCGCGCAGGTGCTGGCGCTGACGCAGGCGCTGGACCGCATGGGCGGCCAGCGCGGCCAGCTCGATGGCCGCCTCGGCGAACTGACCGCGCAGATGGGCGAGGGCGAGGACCCGGTCAAGGCGCTGGAAATCGAGCGCCAGGCGCTGCTGGAAAAGCGCGTGCTCGCCGACAAGACGTTGAACGCCGCGCGCATCGACCTGGAAAGCATCGACAACGAACTGCGCAGCTTCGAACAGACCCGCCATCAGCGCGACGAGCAGGCCATCGCCCAGCGCGAGGCCATCTCGCAGCACAAGCTCGACCAGCAGGCGCTGGCGCTGAAGGCCGAGCAGCTGTCGGAGGCGGTCGTCGCCTCCGGCTTCGTGCTCGACGACGTGGTCTCGCAACTTCCCGACGATGCCGACATCGGCGTGTGGGAAAAGGCGGTCACCGATTTCGACGCCAAGCTGCGCCGACTCGAACCGGTCAACCTGGCCGCAATCCACGAGCACGCCGAAGCCGCGCAGCGCAAGGAATACCTCGACGCGCAGGACGCCGACCTGACTTCGGCGCTGGAGACGCTGGAAGACGCGATCCGCAAGATCGATCGCGAGACGCGCGGCCGCTTCAAGGACACCTTCGACCGGGTCAACGCCGGCGTGCAGTCGCTGTATCCGCGCCTGTTCGGCGGCGGCCACGCCTACCTGGAACTGACCGGCGAGGACCTGCTCGACACCGGCGTGACCATCATGGCGCGCCCGCCCGGCAAGCGCGTATCCAACATCACGCTGCTGTCCGGCGGCGAAAAGGCGATGACCGCGGTGGCGCTGGTGTTCGCGATCTTCCAGCTCAACCCGGCGCCGTTCTGCCTGCTGGACGAGGTCGACGCGCCGCTGGACGAAGCCAATGTCGGCCGCTTCACCGCGCTGGTCAGCGAGATGAGCGAGCACGTGCAGTTCCTGTTCGTGACCCATAACAAGGCCACCATGGAAGCCGCCCAGCAGCTGAGCGGCGTTACCATGCGTGAACCCGGCGTCAGCCGCCTGGTGTCGGTCGACCTGGCCGAAGCCGCGCGCCTGGCGGGGGCGGCTTGAGTTTCCTGATTCGTGATTCGTGATACGTGATTCGTCAAGATCCGGGCAGCATGCTTTCCAATGACGAATGACAAATCACGAATCACGGCCATTAAGGAGTAAACGATGTCCGACGTATGGTTGCTGCGTACCGGCATATTGATCGCCGGCATACTGCTGGTGATCGCGATCTATTTTTTCGGGCGCCCGCGCAAGGGCGTGCAGGGGCGGCGCGTCGACAAGGTCGCGCGCGGCGAAGGCGATCGCGACCGCATGGAGCCGACGCTTGGCGCGCAGATCGAAGGCGACCTGGGCGGCGCCCCTGACGATGCCACCGTGCAGTCGGAACTGGACCTGCTCGACAGCGCGCTCGGCGCTGGCGCCTCCGCCGGCAGCGATCTCGGACGCCGCGACAACGAGAACTTCGACAAGATCATTTCGCTCTACGTTGCCGCGCGCGCCGGCCAGCAGCTGCAGGGCCCGGACATCGTGGTCGCCGCGGAGAAGGCCGGGCTCACCTTCGGCCACATGAACGTATTCCACCGGCTGACCGAAGGCCACCCGGAACGTGGTCCGATCTTCAGCGTCGCCAACATCATGAAGCCGGGCAGCTTCGAGATGGCCGAGATCCAGTCGCTGCAGACGCCGGCAATCGCCTTCTTCCTGACCCTGCCGGCGCCGCTGTCGGCGCTGGAAGCCTGGGACACGATGCTGCCGACCGCGCAACGCATGGCCGAACTGCTCGATGGCGTGGTGCTGGACCAGGAGCGCAATGCGCTCGGCCGCCAGCGCATCGCCCATATCCGCGACGACCTGCGCGCCTACGATCGCCAGCACGAGGCGCCGCCGATCAAACGCTCACCGCGCTGGTAATCCGGCAACTCTGTCATCCCGAGCACAGCGAGGGACTTGCTTTTACGGCGCCTCCCTGGCTGCGCGCGGGATGACAGGCCAACGGGAGCGCTTCGCCATCCACGTCGCGCGGCCCAAGACATGCAGGAACCTCGTTGCTGACACTCCCGCGAACGGCGGTTGGCTAGAATTCGACGATGAGCCCGAAACCCGCGGAACGCATCGACCAGCTCCGGCGCCAGCTCGACGACGCCAACTATCGCTACCACGTGCTCGACGATCCGGCGATCGCCGATGCCGAGTACGACCGGCTCTTGCGCGAACTGGATGAGCTGGAAGCGGCGCATCCAGAACTCGTGACCCCGGATTCGCCGACCCAGCGCGTCGGCGCCGTGCCTTCCGGCGCGTTCGCCGAAGTGCGCCATGCCATCCCGATGCTGTCGCTGGGCAATGCCTTCAGCGATGCGGAGGTTGCCGATTTCGAACGACGCATCGAGGAAAAGCTCGATCGCCGCCAGCCCGCATTCTCCGCCGAGCCCAAGCTCGACGGCCTGGCGATCAGCCTGCGCTACGAGAACGGGCGCTTCGTGCAGGGCGCCACGCGCGGCGACGGCGCCAGCGGCGAGGACGTCACCGCCAACCTGCGCACGATCAAGGCCGTTCCGCTGCAGTTGCGCGGCGATGACTGGCCGAAGGTGCTGGAGGTACGCGGCGAGGTCTACATGCCCTTGGCTGCGTTCAAGCGCTACAACGAACGTGCGCTTAAGGAAGGAGGCAAGGTGCTGGCCAATCCGCGCAATGGCGCCGCCGGCTCGCTGCGCCAGCTCGACCCGCGCATCACCGCACAAAGACCCCTGGCGTTCTACGCCTATGCGGTCGGACTGGTCGAAGGCGGCAAGCTGCCGGACACACATTCGGCGACGCTGAAAAAGTTGCGGGAGTGGGGCTTCCCGGTCAGTGCGGAAAGCGATGTGGTGGTCGGCACGGAAGGTTTGCTCGGCTATTACCGGCGGCTTGGAGCCAAGCGCGACCAGCTGCCGTTCGACATCGATGGCGTGGTCTACAAGCTCGATGATTACGCTGGGCAACGCGAGATGGGTTTCGTCTCGCGCGCGCCGCGATGGGCGATCGCGCACAAGTTCCCGGCGCAGGAACAGTCGACCGTGGTGGAGGCGATCGACATCAACATCGGCCGTACTGGCGCGGCAACGCCGCTGGCGCGACTGAAGCCGGTGCAGGTGTCCGGCGTCGTGGTGAGCAACGCGACGCTGCACAACGCCGACCAGATCGCGCGGCTCGACGTGCGCATCGGCGACACGGTGATCGTGCGCCGCGCTGGCGACGTGATCCCGGAGATCGTCCGCGTCGTGCCGGAGTACCGCGCGCCCGACGCGCCGGTGTGGACGATGCCGACGCAGTGCCCGGTCTGCGGTTCGGAGATCGTGCGCGAGGAAGGCGAGGCCGTCTGGCGCTGCTCTGGCGAACTCACCTGCGCGGCGCAGCGCAAGGAAGCGATCGGCCATTTCGCGTCGCGCCGGGCGATGGACATCGACGGGCTCGGCGACCGTTACATCGAAGATCTGTCCGACCTCGGTTATGTCACCTCGGTGGCCGATCTCTACAAGCTCACGCTCGAAGACCTGTTGCTGATGAAACGTCGCGCCGACGAGCGCGATGGCACCACGCCTGCAATTGCCGCCAAGACCGGCAAGGTTGCGACCAAGTGGGCGGAAAACCTCGTCGATGCGATCGAGCGCAGCCGTCGGACCACGCTCGAACGCTTCCTGTATGCGCTCGGCATCCAGCATGTCGGCGAGAGCACGGCCAAGTCGCTGGCGATATGGTTCGGTGACCTCGAAGTGATCCGCCATCTGCCATGGCCGCTGTTCAAGCGCGTGCCCGATGTCGGCGGCGAGGTCGCGCGCGCGATCGGTCATTTTCTCGACCAGTCCGGCAACCAGCAGGTGATCGACGACCTGCTCGCCGGTGGCGTCGTCATCACCGACACGCATCCGCCATCGTCCAGGCTGCGCGATGGCCTGGACCTGGCGACATTGCTGGTCGATCTCGAAATACCGAAGATCACCCGCATCCGCGCCGACCAGCTGGCCACCGCATTCCCGACCGCCACGGCGCTGCTCGACGCGCCGGAGCACGGCTACATCAGCGCCGGCCTGCCCGCCGATACCGCGCACGCCTTGACTGCGTGGTTGGGCGACGATGCCAATACGCGGCTGTTGAAGGCCGGTGGCGAGGCACTGGCGCGTCTGGATGCGATCACGCCGGCGGCGAGCGCCGTAGCGCTGGGCCCGCTCGATGGCCAGACCGTCGTGCTGACCGGCACCTTGTCGTCGTTGAGCCGTGATGATGCCCGGGAAAGGCTGGAAGCGCTCGGCGCCAAGGTGGCCGGCAGCGTGTCGAAGAAAACCGGATTCGTGGTGGCCGGCGAAGCTGCCGGCTCCAAACTCGACAAGGCGCAGGAGCTCGGCATCGAGATCTGGGACGAAGCGAAGCTGCTCGCATTCCTGAAGTCGCACGGACAAGGCGGGTGAGCGACGCCTGGCAGCCATCGGCATCGCCGGACGCCCTGCGCCTGCGCGCGTCACTGAACGCCTGCATCCGCGGATTCTTCGCCGAACGCCAGGTGCTGGAAGTGGAGACGCCGATCCTGTCGATGGCCGGCAATACCGAGCCGAACATCGCCTCGTTCGCACTGGAGTTCTCCGGTCGCACCGATGGCGCGCCGCGTACGCGCTGGCTGCGCACGTCGCCGGAATACCCACTCAAGCGCCTGCTGGCTGCAGGCATCGGCGATTGTTACGAACTGGGTCGCGTGTTCCGCGATGGCGAGGCGGGCGGTCGCCACAATCCCGAATTCACGATGCTGGAATGGTATCGCGTCGGCTGGGACCACGAGCGCCTGATCGACGAGACCGTGGCACTCGTGCATGCGGCGCTGGCCTTGGTTGGACGCAATGCCCGGGTGGGGAAGATCGCCTATCGCGATCTGTACCGACAGCATCTCGACATCGACCCTGCGACCGCATCCCTCGACATGCTGCGTGCCGCGATGGGCGACGTCGCGATCGCACCGGATGGACTCACCCGCGACGACTGGCTCGACCTGCTGATGACGCATCGCATCCAGCCATCGTTTTCGCGCGACCATATCCACGTGGTCTACGACTATCCGGCGTCGCAATGTGCGCTGGCGCGGATACGTCCCGGTGATCCACCGGTGGCCGAACGCTTCGAACTGTACCTGGGCCCGCTGGAACTGGCCAACGGCTACCACGAACTGGCCGATGCCGGCGAGCAGCGTGCGCGTTTCCAGCGCGACCTGGAGGTGCGCGCGCAACGCGCCGCAGCTCAGCCGGCCATCGACGAACGGCTGCTGGACGCCCTGGCCAACGGTTTCCCGCAGTGCGCGGGCGTGGCGCTGGGCGTGGACAGGCTGCTGATGGCGATGCTCGATACCAACCACATCGCCGACGTCCTGGCCTTCGCCTTCGACCGCGCCTGAATGGCGATCACCGCGGTTGCGGCCGATTGCCGTCCGGGTGAAGATTCCAGCGTCGACGTTCACGCGCAGGGGATAAAGTCGTGGACGTGACACCACAATCGGGGGTGGGCATGCGTTGGCTGCCGTACTGCGGCGTGCTGCTGTTGCTGGGCTCGTTCAGCGGGCCGGGCGCAGCGCGCGTGCAGCACGACGATCTTGACGAGTACCGCGAGCGGATTCCCGACGACATCGTGCGCTGCGAATCGGACGACGGCCGCACGCGCCAGTGCGCGGCGGACACCCATGGCGGCGTCAAGCTGCTGCGGCAGTTGTCCGATTCGGCATGCATCGAAGGCCAGACCTGGGGCTTCAGCCGCAACGGCATCTGGGTGACCCAGGGCTGCCGCGCGGATTTCGCCACCGGTTATGGCGGCCGTCGAGGCGCGGCCTACGATCGCGGCCTGTTCCGTTGCGAATCCGCGGATGGCCGCTGGCACCTGTGCCCGCTCAAGGGACCCGGCAAAGTGGACCTGATCCGGCAGCTGTCGCGCAGTGCCTGCATCCGTGACCAGAGCTGGGGACGCGATACCCGCGGCGTGTGGGTGGCGCAAGGTTGCCGTGGCGAATTCCGGCTCGCGGGCACGCGGCGTGGCGCCGGCGAATTCGACGATACGCAGGTGGTGCGCTGCGAATCCAAGGGCGGGCGCGAACACCAGTGCCCCGCGCGGATCCGCGAAGGCGTACGCCTGTCGCGGCAACTCTCCGACTCGGCCTGCGTCCGCGACAGAAGTTGGGGCTGGGACGGCGAGGGCATCTGGGTGCGCGAGGGTTGCCGCGCGGAATTCGAGGTGCGCTGAATCCATCGGCTGCTGGAGCAATTCGAGGACAGCCGCGCGTTAAACTGGCCGCATGGCTGCCGACATCGAATACGACCGCTACGACCGCATTCGCCCGATCCGCTGGACCGGCACCGCGCTCGAACTGCTGGACCAGCGCCAGCTGCCGTTCACCGTCGAATACCTGAGCTGTTCCAGCAGCGATGATGTCGCCGCCGCCATCCACGCGCTGGCGGTACGCGGTGCACCTGCGATCGGCATCGCGGCGGCGTGGGGCGCGGTGCTGGCAGCGCGTGACGTCGACGCCGGCGATGGCGCTACTGCAGCGGCGGAAATCGAGTCGGCCCTGCAGCGCCTCAACGCGGCCCGTCCGACCGCCGTGAACCTGGCCTGGGCCCTGGCGCGGATGCGTCGCGCCTTGGCCGGCGCCGGCAGCGACTGGCGCGAGGTGCTGGAACGCGAAGCGCGCGCCATCGAAACCGAGGATCTCGCCGCCAACCGGCGCATGGGCGAGATGGGTGCCAGCCTGATCGCAGCGGGCAGCGGTGTGCTCACGCATTGCAATACCGGCTCGCTGGCCACGGCCGGATTCGGCACCGCGCTGGGCGTGATCCGCGCAGGCGTGGCGCAGGGCAGGATCGACAAGGTATTCGCGGGCGAGACGCGGCCGTGGATGCAGGGCTCGCGCCTGACCGTCTGGGAACTGCAGCAGGACGGTATCGACGCCACGCTGATCGCGGACGCCGCGGCCTCGCACCTGATGAAGAGCGGACAGGTGGACTGGGTGGTGGTCGGCGCCGACCGCATCTGCGCCAATGGCGACGTCGCCAACAAGATCGGCACCTATCAGCTGGCCATCACTGCGCGCCACCACGGCAAAAAGTTCATGGTGGCCGCACCGTCGTCAACGGTCGACATGGACACCGCCAGCGGCGACCTGATCGAGATCGAAGAGCGCGATCCGGGCGAACTGCTCGGGGTTTCCGGCAGCCGCACCGTGGCCGAGGGCATCCAGGCCTGGAATCCGGTGTTCGACGTGACGCCCGCGGAACTGATCGACGCGATCGTCACCGAGAAGGGCATCGTCGAGCGTCCCGACGCCGAGCGCATGAAGGCCGTTTTCGGCGCCTGAGCAGTTCTACGGTACGGATGGCTCCAGAGCGCCTATTGGCGTCATCCCGAGCGCAGCGCGGGATCTGCTTGTTGCCCGACAACTCCCGATCCTCCCGAGCCGGATCCGGAATGTTGAGGACGCTGTCGGAAGCCGGCTCCGGCACCGATCGCATGCTTCGCCGTCATGGCGTTTCCAGAGCCTAGAAAACAGCACGCAAGTGGCTGTTTTTTCGCGGGTTTCGGCTGGATTCGAAAGCCCCTTCCATGCTATGATTTCACGTCTCCGAAACCGGTCCTGTCCGGCGTTGCGGACTTCGCTCCGCCTGCTGTTTCCGGGCGCTTGAAACCTTCCCAAAAACGGATCCCTGATGGCCGAACTTGCCAAGGAAATCATCCCCATCAATCTCGAGGACGAGATGCGTCGCAGCTATCTCGATTACGCCATGAGCGTGATCGTGGGGCGCGCGCTTCCGGACGTCCGCGACGGCCTCAAGCCGGTGCACCGACGCGTGCTGTTCGCGATGAACGAACTCGGCGCGCACAGCAACAAGGCCCATTTCAAGTCGGCGCGCATCGTCGGCGACGTGATCGGCAAATACCACCCGCATGGCGACCAGTCGGTGTACGACACGCTGGTGCGCATGGCGCAGCCGTTCTCGCTGCGTTACCTGCTGGTCGACGGGCAGGGCAACTTCGGTTCGGTCGACGGCGACTCCGCCGCGGCGATGCGCTACACCGAGGCGCGCATGACGCGCCTGACCCACGAGCTGCTGGCCGACATCGACAAGGAAACTGTCGATTTCCAGCTCAATTACGATGAAAAGGAAAACGAACCGACCGTCTTGCCGACGCGGTTCCCGAACCTGCTGGTCAACGGTTCGGCCGGCATCGCCGTGGGCATGGCGACCAACATCCCGCCGCACAACCTGGGCGAGGTGATCGCCGCCACGATCGCGCTGATCGACGATCCGCAGATCGACATCGACGGCCTGATGCAGCACATTCCCGGCCCGGACTTCCCGACCGCGGGCATCATCAACGGCGTCGGCGGCATCCACCTGGCCTACCGCACCGGCCGCGGCCGCGTGCGCATGCGCGCCAAGGCCGACATCGAGATCAACGACGACAATGGCCGCGAGGCGATCGTCGTCACCGAGATTCCGTACCAGGTCAACAAGTCACGGCTGATCGAGAAGATCGCCGAGCTGGTCAAGGAAAAGAAGCTCGAAGGCATCAGCGAGCTGCGCGACGAGTCCGACAAGGACGGCATGCGCATCTACATCGAGATCAAGCGCGGCGATTCGGCAGAAGTGGTGCTCAACAACCTCTATCAGCAGACGCAGATGGAGTCGGTGTTCGGCATCAACATGGTGGCGCTGGTCGACGGCCGCCCGCAGCTGCTCAACCTCAAGCAGATGCTGGAAGCGTTCGTGCGCCACCGCCGCGAGGTGGTGACGCGCAGGACCATCTTCGAGTTGCGCAAGGCGCGCAACCGCGCGCATATCCTCGAAGGACTGACGGTCGCGCTGGCCAACATCGACGAGATGATCGAGCTGATCAAGACCTCGTCCAATCCGCAGGAAGCGCGCGAGCGCATGCTGGCCAAGACCTGGGAACCGGGACTGGTCGGCGCGCTGCTCGGCGCGGTCGGGGCGGAAGCCTCGCGTCCGGAAGGCCTGCCGCAGGGCATCGGCCTGGTCGACGGGCGCTACCAGTTGTCCGAGGCGCAGGCCAAGGAAATCCTGGAAATGCGCCTGCACCGCCTGACCGGGCTGGAGCAGGAGAAGCTGACCGACGAGTACAAGGTACTGCTGGAAACCATCCGCGGCCTGATCGAGATCCTCGAGAATCCCGACGTACTGATGGAAGTGATCCGCGGCGAACTGCGCAACGTCCAGGAAGAATTCGGCGATGCGCGCCGCAGCGAGATCCGCGCCAGCGAGGAGGACCTCGATATCCTCGATCTGATCGCGCCGGAAGACGTGGTGGTCACGCTGTCGCACGCCGGCTATGCCAAGCGCCAGCCGGTCAGTGCTTACCGTGCGCAGCGCCGCGGCGGCCGCGGCCGTTCGGCGGCGGCGACCAAGGAAGAGGATTTCATCGACCAGTTGTGGCTGGTCAACACGCACGACACGCTGCTGACCTTCACCAGCGCCGGCCGCGTGTTCTGGCTGTCGGTGCACCAGTTGCCCGACGCCGGTCCGAATGCACGCGGACGCCCGATCATCAACTGGATTCCGCTGGAGGAAGGTGAGCGCGTGCAGGCCGTGGTGCCGGTGCGCGACTACGAGGATGGCAAGTTCGTGTTCTTCGCCACTCGCCAGGGCACGGTCAAGAAGACGCCGCTGACCGAATTCGCCTATCGCCTGCAACGCGGCAAGATCGCGATCAACCTCGACGAGGGCGACGCGCTGGTCAATGCGGAGCTGACCAACGGCAAGCGCGACATCATGCTGTTCGCCAGCAATGGCAAGGCGGTACGTTTCGACGAGGCCTCGGTGCGTTCGATGGGACGCACCGCCACCGGCGTGCGCGGCATCCGCCTGACCGCCGGTGAAAGCGTGCAGAGCCTGGTCGTGATCGATGGCGATGGCGACATCCTGACCGCCAGCGAACGTGGCTACGGCAAGCGCACGCCGGTCGCCGACTATCCGCGCAAGGGGCGCGGCACGCAGGGCGTGATCGCGCTGCAGACGACCGCGCGCAACGGCAAGCTGGTCGGCGCGATCCAGCTCAGCGACCACCATGAGGTGCTGCTGATTTCAGATGGCGGCACGCTGGTGCGCACCCGTGCTGCGGAAATCTCGCAGGTCGGTCGCAACACCCAGGGAGTCACCCTGATCCGTCTGGCGGATGACGAAAGCCTGCAGGCGGTGGAGCGACTGGATGCGTCTCTGGACGAGGAACTGGCGGCGATCGTGGACGAGACCGATACCGCTTCCAGGGATGCGCAACATCCGGTCCAGTAAGCCCGGGCTTCGCCACCTTCAGGAAGCGTGGCGAAGCCGTCACGGCATTGGTTGACGCTCATGAAAAACGGCCGTTCGCGGCCGTTTTTCGTTTGCACCTTCGTCATATACTCGAAGCGACTCGAGGGAATGGGGAAGGGCATGCGCAATCGCGGTGTCGGTACGGCGGGAATGGCGATCCGTTTCCTGCTGGTCGTGTTGCTGGTATCGGGACTGGTCGCCTGCAAGCGCGGCGAGCATGGCCAGCTGCCACCGCCCAGCGGTGAGGCGATCAAGGCCCAGCCCGACCAAGTGCAAGGCTTTGCGCTGGTGTCGGCCTATCCGGACCAGCACGACGGCGATTTGGCGATCGCCCTCGAATTCAGCCGACCGCTGGTCGGTACGCAGTCCTTCGACCAGCTGATCGCCGTGACCGGAGCCAACGGCGCGGCCGTCAAGGGCAGCTGGGTGCTGGACAAGGCGGGCCGCATCCTGCGCTTTCCGTATGTGGAAGCCGACAAGGATTACGAGGTGGCGATCCGCGCCGGCCTGAGCGCGGCCGATGGCTCCCGGCTGGACAAGGAGCTCAGGCAGAAAGTGCATGCCGGGCCGCTCGATCCGGTGGTCGGTTTCGCCTCGCAGGGCAGCGTGCTGCCGGCGAAGGAGTCGCGCGGCTTGCCGGTGGTGTCGGTCAACGTCGGTGAAGTCGACGTCGAATTCCTGAAGGTCGCCGATGCGTCGTTGCCGAAATTCTTCGCCGAGTACCAGCGTGGCGGCCGTCGCGGCAGCTGGGAAATGGAGCGCGACTACGACGACAACGTGCCGCTGTCCAAACTGGCCAAGCCTGTCTACGTCAACCGCTTCGTGCTCGGCGGCAAGCCCAATGAGCGCGTGCTGACCTATCTGCCGGTGCAGGACATCGCCGAGTTGCAGGAGCCCGGCCTTTATTTCGCGGTGATGAAGCGTTCGGGGCAATTCCAGGACCAGTTCGAGACCGCGTACTTCACGGTCAGCGACATCGGTCTGCATACGCGCGCCTACAAGGACAAGCTGTTCGTGCATACGGCTTCGCTCGCCAGCGGCGCGGCCGTGGGCGGCGTCGAACTGCGCATCCTCGACGGCAATGGCGAACCGGTGCTCAAGGGCGAAACCGACGGCAACGGCAATGCGCTGCTCAACTACACGCTCGACTCCGCGCATGTGCTGACCGCCACGCGCGGCAAGGACGTGTCGCTGTTGCCGTTCAACCAGCCGGCGCTGGACCTGTCCGAATTCGCGGTCGCCGGTCGCGAGCAGGCCTGGTTCGACGTGTTCGCCTGGTCCGGCCGCGACCTGTACCGGCCGGGCGAAACGGTGCGTCTGTCGGCACTGCTGCGCGATCAGGATGGCAAACCGACGAAACCACAGCCCTTGTTTCTGCGCCTGAAACAACCGGATGGAAAAACATTCGACGAACGCCGCATCGAACCGGGCGCGCAAGGCTATTTCTCCTACGAAAAACTGATCCCGTCTGAAGCGCCGACCGGACGTTGGCAGGTCGAGTTCCGTACCGATCCCGACAGCAAGGAAGCCGTGCAGGGCATGACCCTGCGCATCGAGGAATTCCTGCCCGAGCGGATGAAGCTCGACCTGGATGCCCCCGCGATTCTCAAGCCGGGGCAGCCGCTCAAGCTGCAGGCCACTGGCGCGTATCTGTATGGCGCGCCAGCCGCGGGCAACCGTTTCACCGCCAGGCTTGCGGTCGCGGTCGAACAGCATCCGCTGGAGAAGCTGCCCGGCTATTTCTTCGGCGATCCGACCCTGGAACTGCCGAAGGAAGCCAAGGACGTCATCGATACAAAACTCGACGCCAAGGGCCAGTTGCAGCAGGACCTGCCGTTGCCCGAGGAAGTGAAACCGGTCAGTCCGGTCGCCGTCATGGTGTCGGGCAGCGTCCACGAGACCGGTGGTCGCACCGTCACCCGCACGCTGGAGCGCGTGCTATGGCCGAACGACGTGCTGGTCGGCGTGCGGCCGCTGTTCGACGACAAGGAGGGCGCCGACGCCAATGCCACCGCGCGCTTCGAATTGCTTCGCGTCGATGCCGTCGGCACGCCGCATGCCGGCAAGGGCCTGAAGGTCACGCTGGTGCGCGAGCGTCGCGACTACCACTGGAACTACGGGGACGAGGGCGGCTGGGACTACGATTTCACCCGTCGCTTCGAAAACGTCGAAACCAGGACGCTGGACGTTGGCACGACCGCAGCGCGTTTCGATTTCCCGGTGGAGTGGGGCGAATACCGGGTCGACGTGTTCGATCCGGCCACCGGCCTGACCATGCGCTACCCGTTCACCGCCGGCTGGAGCTGGGACGACCAGAACCGCGGCAGCGATGCGCGGCCGGACAAGGTGAAGCTGGCGCTGGACAAGACCCACTATCGCGCCGGCGACAAGCTCAAGGTCACGCTGACGCCGCCGCATGCCGGTAAGGGCCTGCTGCTGGTCGAGAGCGACCGCCTGTTGTATGTGCAGGAGATCGATGCGAAAGCTGGTGGCGCGAAGGCCGGCAGCACGTTCGAGATCCCGGTAACGGAAGAATGGGAGCGCCACGACGTGTACGTGACCGCGCTGGTGTTCCGGGGCGGCAGCGCGCCGAGCAAGATCACGCCGGCGCGCGCGGTCGGCGTGGCGCACGTGCCGATGGACCGCCGCGCGCGTCGCGTCGACGTCGGGCTGTCGATCCCGCAGCAGATGCGGCCGGAGCAGGATCTCAACGCCACGATCGCGGTGCCGGAACTGGCCGGCAAGGAAGCCCACGTCACCGTGTCGGCGGTCGATGTCGGCATCCTCAACATCACCCGTTTCCCGGTACCGGATGCGAACGCGCATTTCTTCGCACAGCGCCGGCTCGGCGTCGATGCCTACGACCTGTACGGCCGCGTCATCGAGAGTTTCGAGGGCGGCATCGCCAGGATCCGCTTCGGCGGCGACATGGCATTGCAGCCCTTGTCGCAGGCGCGGCGCCCGACGGCGCGCGTGCAGACCGTCGACCTGTTCTCGGGGCCGGTGAAGCTGGATGCGAAGGGCGTCGCGCGGATCAGGCTGGCGGTGCCGGATTTCAACGGCACGCTGCGCGTCTCTGCGCTGGCATGGTCGGACGAACGTTACGGCAATCGCGACAAGGAGCTGCTGGTACGCGCGCCGATCGTCGCCGAAGCCAGCATGCCGCGGGTGCTGGCGCCTGGCGACCGCAGCACGGTCACGCTGGACGTGCAGAATTTCACCGGCAAGCCCGGTGATTTCAAGGTGCGCGTCGATGCCGAAGGCCCGCTCTCGATCTCCGACAACGCACGCGCCACGAAACTGGCGGATGGTGACAAGACCACGCTCAGCTTTCCGCTGGCGGCCAGGGAGGGCTACAGCACGGCGAAGGTGCGCGTGCGCGTCGACGGCAATGGTTTCAAGGTCGATCGTCGCTACGACCTGCCGGTGCGCGCGGCATGGCCGGGCGTGTTGCGCACGCAGACGCGCGTGCTGGATCCGCTGGCGCCGGTTTCGCTGGGTACCGACCTCGCCGAGGGCCTGATGCCGGAATCGGTCAGTACACGCATCACCGTCAGCGCGCTGCCGCCAATCCCGTTCGCCAGTGTGCTCAAGGGGGCGCTGGAATATCCCTACGGTTGCGCCGAGCAGACCACCAGCAAGGGCTATGCCGCGCTGCTGCTGGATGAACCGACCGCGAAGATGCTTGGCGTCAAGGGGCTGGACGCGTCACAGCGCCGCGCGCGCATGGAAGGTGCATTCGGGCGGCTGGCTTCTATGCAGACCGGCAATGGCCATTTCTCGATGTGGGGCAACGACGACTACGTCAACCAGGGCCTGACGCCCTACATCGTCGAGTTCCTGCTGGATGCGCGCGACGCCGGCTTCGACGTCCCGGACGGCGTGCTGCAGAAGGCGCTGGCGCGGTTGAACGAGGATCTGCTTGGCGGCGGCGTACCGTTCTATGGTTACGACCATCGCGATCACCTCAAGTTCGCCTACCAGGCGCACGCCGGCTATGCGCTCGCGCGCGTCAACCGCGCGCCGCTGGGCACCTTGCGTGCGCTGTACGACAACGATCGCGACGAATCGCTGACCGGCCTGCCGCTGGTGCACCTGGGCCTGGCGTTGTCGCTGCAGGGCGACAGGAAGCGCGGTGAAAACGCGATCGCGCAGGGCTTCGCGCTGCACAGGGAGCGTCCGGAATACCTGGGCGATTACGGCACTGCGCTGCGCGACGAAGCACTGATGATCGCGCTCACCCACGAGCGTGGCCTGAACAAGCCGGAATACGACGCGCGCGTCGTCGACCTTGGCCGCGAACTGGATGCGCGCCGCAAGGGAGAATGGATGTACTTCAGTACCCAGGAACAGGTCGCCCTGGGCCGCGTCGGCAAGGCCCTGCTGGCAGCGCAGGGCAAACGGTTCAGCGGACGCCTGCAACTCGACGACCTGTCCGAAGACATTGCCGACACGAAACTTTGGGGACGCGACTTCGACTACGCCACGCTCGGCCGTGGCGTGCGCTTCGTACCCGATGGCGAGCCGCCGCTGTACGTGAGCCTCGAAGCTGCCGGCATACCGCGTCGTGCACCTCAGCAGGACAACAGCGTGCTCGATGTCCAGCGCAGCTGGTACACGCCGGACGGCAAGCCGTGGAGCGGCGGCAAGCTGCGCGAAGGCGATGCGCTGATCGTGGCGGTCAGCATCGTAGCCAGCCGGGCGATGCCGGACGCGTTGCTCACCGATCTGCTGCCGGCAGGCCTGGAACTGGAGAACTTCAACCTCGGCGACGCCAAACAATGGGCGGACGTGGTGGTCGATGGCATCGGGATCACCGACCGCGGCAGCGCCGCGGAAGTACGACACGAGGAGTATCGCGATGATCGCTATGTCGCCGCGCTCAAGCTCGAGCGCAATGCCAGGGCCCGCGTGTTCTACCTGGTGCGAGCGGTGACGCCCGGCACCTATACCGTGCCGCCGCCGCTGGTGGAGGACATGTACCGCCCTGATCTACGCGGTGTCGGCAAGTCTATTCCGGAGACGATCACCGTGGTGCAGCCGTGATACGGAATGCTGCGAAGTTGCGAAGAAGAAACTTGAGGGCCGTCATCCCGGCGTAAGCCGGGATCCAGTACGACGAAGCATTCCTTGCATACCTGGAAAACAACCAAGCGCGACCCGGATCCCGGCTTGACCAGCGAGTCGGCTGCTGAGAGCCGCCGGGATGACGGCAAAAAACGTACTCGACGTTGGCTGCCATGGTTGCGGTGGAGCATCGTAGTGGTGCTCTCGACCCTTTTGCTGTTTGACCTGATCTTTCCCATCCCGCTACCGAAACAGCGCGACACCAGTACGCTCGTAGTCGCCCGCGACGGCACGCCGCTGCGTGCATTCGCCGATCGCGAGGGCATCTGGCGCTATCCGGCTTCGCCGCGGACCGTGTCGCCGCTGTACCTGCAGGCATTGCTGAATTACGAGGACCGTCATTTCTGGCGTCACCCGGGCGTCAATCCCGTCGCGCTGATGCGCGCGGGCTGGCAGTGGGCACGCCATGGCCGCATCGTGTCCGGTGGTTCGACGTTGACCATGCAAGTGGCACGCATCCTCGACCCCGGCCTCAAACAGAAACGCTCGCGCACGCCCTGGGGCAAGCTCAGGCAGTTGCTGCGCGCACTGCAGCTGGAAGCGCACCTGTCCAAGCAGGAAATCCTGACGCTGTACCTCAACCGCGCGCCGTATGGCGGCACCATCGAAGGCGTCGAAGCGGCGAGCTGGGCCTATCTCGGCAAGCCGGCTTCGCGGCTGTCGCGCGCCGAAGCTGCGTTGTTGACGGTGCTGCCGCAGGCGCCAAGTCGGCTGCGCCCGGATCGCGAGCCGGAAGCGGCGCGACGCGCGCGCGACAAGGTGCTGGCACGCATGGCCGCGCTGGGCATCTGGAGTCGCGCGCAAGTGGAGGATGCGGCGATCGAACCGGTCGTGGCGCGTTCGCTGCAGCCGCCGATGCTGGCCGCGTTGCTTGCCGAACGCCTGCGCCACGATCAGCCGCGTGGCGAACGCATCGCCTCCAGCATCGATCCGCAGCTGCAGCGTACGCTGGAAGAACGCGTCGCCGCCTATTTTTCGCAGCTGCCCGAGCGGACTTCGGCCGCGCTGCTGGTCATCGACAACGCGTCGCTGGAAGCTCGCGCCTACGTCGGCTCGGTGATCTATGGCGACAAGGCACGGCTGGGCCACGTCGACATGGTGCAGGCCTGGCGTTCGCCGGGCTCCACGCTCAAGCCGTTCCTGTATGGATTGGCGCTGGACGATGGCCTGATCCATTCCGAGAGCCTGCTGGTCGACGCGCCACAGGCCTTCGGTGATTACCGGCCGACCAATTTCGATACGGAGTTCAATGGACCGATCGGTGCAGCGGAAGCGTTGCGGCTGTCGTTGAACGTTCCGGCCGTCGACCTGCTGGATCGCGTCGGGCCTTCGCGCTTCGCCGCGCGCCTGGCCAACGCCGGCATCGAATTGAAGTTTCCGCGCGGCGCCAAACCCAATCTTGCGTTGATCCTGGGCGGCACCGGCGTACGCTTGGAAGACCTGGTCGGCGCGTTCGCGGCCTTGAACCGGGACGGCGTCGCCGGTCGCGTGCGTTATGCCGCCGACGATGCGCATGTCGAGCGTCGCCTGCTGTCACCCGGCGCGGCGTGGATCGTGCGCGAAATCCTGGAGGCCAATCCGCGCCCCGGGCAACGCGCTGACACCTTCGATCCGGGTTTGCGGTCCAAGGTGGCCTGGAAGACCGGTACCAGTTACGGCTTCCGCGATGCCTGGGCTGTCGGCGGTACGCGCCGCCATACCGTCGGCGTGTGGGTCGGGCGGCCGGATGGCACGCCCATGCCGGGGCAGTACGGCGCGGTGACGGCGTTGCCGTTGCTGTTCGAGGTCGTCGACAGCCTGCCGCGCATGCGTGGCGACGCCGTGCCGCGTCCTGCGCCGGCGAGCGTGGCCGAAGTGGATATCTGCTGGCCGCTGGGCCTGGCCGCCGATGCACAGCCGGCAGCGGCCTGTCATCGCAGGATGAAGGCATGGTCGCTCGATGGCGTATTGCCGCCGACGTTCGCCGAACGCGGCACGCGTCTATGGAGTGCAGGCTTGCAACGGTTCCGCGTCGATGCCGTCAGCGGCCGACGCCTGTCCGCGGAATGTTCGCAACCACATTCGTCGCGCGAGGCCGAGATCGCGCGCTGGCCGACCCTGGCGTCGCCGTGGCTGTCCGCCGCGACGCGCAGGCTTTCCAGTCTGCCGCCACTGTCGCCCGATTGCGTGGCCGACGGCCGTGATGCGGCCGAGGTGCTGCACATCGAGGGCATCAACGACGCCGCCACCCTGGCGCGCGCGCCAAACAGCAACAAACCGCTACGCCTGCAGGTGCACGCACTCGGCACCGACGCACGCGTGCAATGGCTGCTGGATGGGCGCTGGATAGGAGAAACGAAAGGAGCGCAGCAACTCACGCACGACTACGACAGCGCGGGAGAGCACACGTTGACGGCGCTGGCCGGCAGCGGCGCGTGGGAGCGCATCCGCTTCCGGGTGTTGCATTGACGACCTCGTGGAGCGAAACGGCTCCGCTCCGGTGAGGACGCACTTCCGGTCCGGCGCCGTAGCTGGTCGAACCACCTACGCCAGTTGCGAAAGCACGTGCTCGGCCGATGACACGCGGAACTCGCCCGGGGCCTCGATATCGAGCAACTTCACCACGCCGTCCTCGGCGTAGAGCGCGAAGCGTTTGGCGCGCGTGCCCATGCCGTAGGCGCTGGCATCCATTTCCAGGCCCAAGGCGCGGATGAATTCGCCGTTGCCATCGGCAAGCATCTTCAGGCCTTCAGGCACGTGCTGGCTTTGTCCCCAGGCCTGCATCACGAACGGATCGTTGACCGCCAGGCAGGCCACTTCGATGCCCTTGTCGCGGAACTCGTCGAAATGCTCGACGAAACCGGGCAGGTGCCGCTCCGAGCAGGTCGGGGTGAAAGCTCCCGGCACCGCAAACAGCACGACCTTCTTGCCGGCGAACAGGGTCGGCGTGTCGATCATCTCGACGCCCCCGCGGATCCATTGCAGCTTGGCTTCGGGCAGGCGGTCGCCGACTTTGATGGTCATGGGGTTGCTCCGATGGGATGGCGCGAGTCTAACGGCCTTCCGCTAAGGTCGCGTCAACGGGACTTGAATTCTCTCGTTGGCAACCAGAATTCAGGCGCGCAATTCCTGCGTCCATCGCCACGAAAGGTACCGCCGGGCGACAACGTACTGTGGTCGCATGGGCCGGAGGTGGTCTAATCTCGCCTGCGGCAGCATGCCGTGGGCGTAGACGGTGGAGCCGATATGCAGTTCAAGGATTACTACCAGATTCTCGGCGTCGAACCGAGCGCGGGCGAGGCGGAGCTCAAGACCGCTTACCGCCGGCTGGCGCGCAAGTACCATCCAGACGTCAGCAAGGAAGCCGGCGCCGAGGAGAAGTTCAAGGCCGTCAACGAGGCCTACGAAGCGTTGCGCGATCCACAGAAACGCGCTGCCTACGACCAGCTGCGCACGCGTGGGTATCGGCCCGGCGATGAAGTGCAGCCTCCGCCCGGCGGTTTCGGGCACGGTGCCGGCGAGTACGATTTCGACGAGGTCTTCGCGGGCGGAGGCGCTGGTGGTGGCTTCAGCGATTTCTTCGAAAGCCTGTTCGGCCGCGCACGCGGTGGTGGTTTCGGCCAGCAGACGCCCGGGCGCGGTCCGCAACCGCAGGGCCCGACGCGCGCCAAACTAGCTGTGCCACTGGAGGCGGTCCATGACGGCTCCAGCATCCGCATCGGCTTCAACGGCAAGTCGCTGGATGTGCGCATTCCCAAGGGCATACGACCCGGCCAGTTGATCCGTCTGGCGGGGCAGGGCGCGCATGGCGACCTGCTGCTGGAGATCGAGTATGCCGCGCATCCGCAGTTCGAAGTGGATGGCCGCAACATCATCCATGTGCTGGCGGTGGCGCCCTGGGAAGCGGCGCTGGGCGCGACGGTCAGCGTGCCGACGCTTGGCGGTCCGGTCGACCTGAAGATTCCCGCCGATTCGGAAGCCGGTCGCAAGCTGCGACTGCGCGGCCGCGGGTTGCCAGGCACGCCGCCGGGCGACCAGATCGTGGAACTGGAAGTGCTGGCGCCGCGCGCCAACAACGAAGCCGAGCGTGCGGCCTACGAGAACATGAAGGCAGTGTTCGGGGACGACTGGCGGCGGGCCTAGTCGATGTGCGTCCGAATGGGGCTCATGCGGCTTCCGGCGCCCCGCCGAGCAACTGGCCGATGATTTCGGCCAGTTCCGATTCGCTGAAAGGCTTGGTGATATAGGCTTTCGCGCCCTGACGCATGCCCCAGACGCGATCGGTGTCCTGGTCCTTGGTCGTCACCAGTACGACCGGGATGTGCTGGGTCGCAGGATCGCGATGGATCGAGCGCGTTGCCTGGAAACCATTGAGGTTGGGCATCACCACGTCCATCAGGATCAGGTCGGGCAATTCGCGCCGGGCAGTATCCACGCCGGCCGCGCCATCTTCCGCAGTCAGGGCTTCATGGCCGAGTTTTTCGACGATGCGACGGATGCCCATCAGCTGCGACGGCGAATCGTCGACGATCAGGATGCGCGCCATGTCCCTTCCCCTGTCAATGCGACCGATTGTAGCGCGCCGCCGGCGTCGGCCAATGCCCGCGGGTGCTCAGAGTGTGACCAGTGTCCGCCCGTGCGAGCCACCCGCCAGCATGTTGGCGAAGACCTCGGGTAGCTGCTGCAGCGTCGCTTCGCGGGTGCAGATCGTGTCCAGGTGTGCCGGTTTCCAGTCCGTCGCCAGCCTGCGCCAGACTTCGTCGCGGATATCGCGTGCGGTACCGGCCGAAGCCACCCCGAGCAGCGACACGCCACGGATGATGAAGGGCATCACCGTCGTCGGAAGATCGTGCGATGCCGCCAGTCCGGCACTGGCGACGTTGCCATAGGGCGCGGTCTGCGCCAGCAGGCTGGCGAGCATGGTGCCGCCGACATTGTCCAGACCGCCACCGAAGCGCGTCGATTCCATCGGCCGCGTGGTGGACAGCGCATCGCGCCCAAGCACTGCATGCGCGCCGATCGATTGCAGCCAGGCGACCTGGTCCGCCTTGCCGCTGACCGCGTGGACTTCATAACCGGCACGACTGAAGATGTCGACCGCCAGCGAGCCGACGCCGCCTGTGGCACCGGTGACGGCCAGTGGCCCGAGCTCCGGCGTCTGCCGGTTCTCGCCCATGCGCAACAGCGCCAGCGCGGCGGTGAAACCCGCGGTGCCGAGGATCATGCTCTCGCGCAGGCTGAGTCCGCGCGGCAGCGGAATCGCCCACTGCGATTCGATGCGCGCATATTCCGAGTAACCGCCATCGCGCGTCTCGCTGAGCCCACAACCGGTGACGAGAACCGCATCGCCTTCCTTGAACTTCGGATCGGTCGACGAGACCACGTGGCCGGCGACATCGATGCCGCCGACCAGCGGAAACCTGCGCAGGATCTTCCCTTGGCCCGTACCGGCCAGCGCATCCTTGAAATTGACCGAGGAGTACGCGGTCTTGACGACGATTTCGCCGGGGGCGAGGTCGGCGAGCGCGACGGCTTCGATACCGCTGCGATAGCCAGCGGTGTCGTTATGGATGCGGAATGCGTTGAAAGCGCGGGGGGCGGTCATATTTTGCTCGTCATTCCGGCGTAAGCCGGAATCCAGTGCTCTAGCCATGACTCTAATGGTCGATGATATTCGTGTACAGGTCACGCCACTCAGGATTCGTTTCCTCGATCAGTTCGAGTTTCCACTTTCTCTTCCATTCCTTGATGGCCTTTTCGCGATCGATGGCCGAATACATGGTTGGGTGCACTTCGTACCAGACAAGATCATGGGCACGATACTTCTTGGTGAAGCCTTCGACCACATCATTACGATGTTCGTAGATACGTTTGACCGGGTCGGAGGTCACTCCGGCGTAAAGGTTCCATTCCGATGGCTGGCCATGATGTAGACGCACGGTTGTTTCATTGCAGACTCCTCCATGAGTCTGGATCCCGGCGTTCGCCGGGATGACGTCTTGGACGACGGTCACTTGATGTGCGTCGCGCTAGCGCAACTCCCTGCGCCGCTTCTCGTCCATCCATTTCGATGCCTGCGCCGGCTCGTAGGCGCGCAGCCACGAAAACAGCGCGTCCATGTCGTCGCCATGCCACAGATCGGCGCGTTGCTCCGCATGCACGAAGCGTTCGGCGACCATGCGGTCCATCATCGCGACCAGCGGCTCGTAGAAGCCGTCGACATCCAGGAAGGCGCAGGGCTTGTCGCCCAGTCCGAGCTGTCGCCAGGTCAGCATCTCGAACATCTCGTCCAAGGTGCCGAAGCCGCCGGGCAGGGCGACGAAGCCATCCGACAGGTCGAACATGCGCGCCTTGCGCTCGTGCATGTTGGCGACGATTTCCAGCCGCGTCACGCCGCGGTGCGCGACCTCCCATTCGACCAGCTGACGCGGGATCACGCCGGTCACTTCGCCGCCAGCCGCAAGCACGGCATCGGCGACGATGCCCATCAGGCCGACATTGCCGCCGCCGTAGACCAGGGCCAGGTTCTCCCTGGCCAGGCGCGTGCCGAGTGCCATCGCACGCTCGGCATAGATCGGCTTGTTGCCGGCGTTGGAGCCGCAGTAGACGCAGATTGCTTTCATGGAAATCGTGATTAGTGATTGGAAATCCGCGATTCGAAAAAGCGAAACGCCGGGCAGTTGGCCCGGCGCATGTCAAACCCAGCGTGATTGGTGCGTGGCCCGGAATTGCAGTTTCGAATCACGAATCACCAATTTCGAATCACGACAAGGTCAGTTGGCCTTGTGGATCGCCCGCTTGTCCACCGCCATCGCTGCGTCGTGGATCGCTTCGGACAGGGTGGGATGGGCGTGGCAGATGCGGGCCAGGTCGTCGGCCGAACCGCTGAACTCCATGGTCAGCACGCCTTCGTGCACCAGTTCCGAAACGCCCACGCCGACCAGGTGCAAACCCAGCACGCGATCGGTTTCGGCGTGCGCGATCACCTTGACGAAGCCGGCCGGCTCACCCATCGCCACGGCGCGGCCGATGGCGGCGAACGGGAAGCTGCCGGTCTTGTACGGCGTGCCGTCAGCCTTGAGTTCCTGCTCGGTCTTGCCGACCCAGGCGATTTCCGGTTCGGTGTAGATGACCCATGGAATGGTGCCGTAGTTGACGTGGCCGGGCAGGCCGGCGATCAGTTCGGCCACGGCAATGCCTTCCTCGAACCCCTTGTGCGCGAGCATCGGGCCACGCACGCAGTCGCCGACAGCCCAGACGCCGTCGACGCCGGTGTGGCAGTGCTCATCGACTTCGATCACGCCGCGCTGATCCAGTTTCACGCCGGTGCCGTCAGCCAGCAGGCCCTTGCTCGCAGCGCGGCGGCCGACCGAAACCAGCAGCTTGTCGACGACGATGGTTTTCTCGCCTTCACTGTCGGTATAGGTGACGTGCACCTCTTTCTTCTTGACCTCGCACTTGGACACCTTGGCGCCGAGTCGGATATCCAGCCCCTGCTTCTTGAATTCCTTGGCAGCGGTCTTGGCTACTTCGGCGTCGGCGGCAGCGAGGAAGTCGGGCAGGGCTTCGAGGATCGTCACCTCGCTTCCCAGGCGCTTCCACACGCTGCCCAGTTCCAGGCCGATCACGCCGGCACCGATCACGCCCAGGTGCTTGGGCACGGCGGTGAAGTCGAGCGCGCCGACATTGTCGACGATGTACTCGTTGTCGAACTTCGCGAACGGCAGTTCGATCGAATCGGAACCGGCCGCCAGGATGACGTTGGTGCCCTTCAGCTCGATCTCCGAGCCATCGTGCTGCTTCACCTTGACGATGTTGCCCGGGTGCAGCGTGCCGAAGCCGTAGTACGGCGTGACCTTGTTGGCTTTGAACAGCATCGCGATGCCGCCAGTGAACTGCTTCACGATCTTGTCCTTGCGGCCGATCATGGTGCCGACGTCGATCTTCGCGTCCTTTGCGCTGATGCCGTGCTCGCCGAACAGGTGCTGCAGGTTCCAGAACTGACGCGAACTGTCGAGCAGCGCCTTGGATGGAATGCAGCCCACGCGCAGGCAGGTACCACCGAGAGCGGGCTTGCCGTCCTTGCCCAGCGCGGCGTCGATGCAGGCGGTCTTCATGCCCAGTTGCGCGGCGCGGATGGCGGCGTGGTAGCCGGCCGGGCCGGCGCCGATGACAATTACGTCGAATTGCTGTTGTTCGCTCATGCTTCGCTCGCGTAATTCGTGATTCGTGATTCGTGAAATCGGGTTCTGCGGGTTCGCTGTTGCGAATCACCAATCCCGAATCACGGCCTTACATCCCGAGCAACATCCTGTGCGGATTCTCGAGCTGGTTCTTGATGTCGACCAGGAACAGCACCGCATCCTTGCCGTCGATGATGCGGTGGTCGTAGGACAGCGCGATGTACATCATCGGCGCAGCGACCACGGCGCCGTTCTCGACGATGGCGCGTTCCTTGATCGCATGCATGCCAAGGATCGCGCTCTGCGGCGGATTGACGATCGGCGTGGACATCAGCGAGCCGAAGGTGCCGCCATTGGTGATGGTGAAGGTGCCGCCCTGCAGGTCCTCGAGCTTGAGTCCGCCTTCGCGTGCGGCGGTGGCGTAGCCATCGATGCCCTTCTCGATGTCGGCAAAGCCCATGCGTTCGACGTTGCGCAGCACCGGCGTCACCAGGCCGCGCTCGGTCGACACCGCGATCGAGATGTCGGCATAGCCGTGATAGATGATGTCGGTGCCGTCGACCGAAGCGTTGACCGCGGGGTGGCGCAGCAGCGCGTTGGCAGCAGCCTTGGCGAAGAAGCTCATGAAGCCCAGCTTGATGCCGTAGGCCTTCTGGAAGGCTTCGCCCTGCGACTTGCGCATGTCCATGACCGCCTTCATGTTGACCTCGTTGAACGAGGTCAACATCGCGATCGAGTTCTTGGACTGCATCAGCCGTTCGGCGATGCGCTGGCGGATGCGGGTCATCGCCACGCGCTCTTCCGGACGCGCGCCACCGCCGACGCCGGCGGTCTTGCCGCTGGCATAGTTGACGATGTCTTCCTTGGTCACCGCGCCGCGACGGCCGGTGCCTTCGACCTGCGCCGGATCGATGCCTTCCTTCGCAGCGGTGAACTTCGCCCCGGGCGGCAGATCGTTGCCGCCGGCGACCGGCGCCGGCTTGGTGGTGGCTGGCGCCGCGGCTTCGGCCTTGGTGGCTTCACCTTTTGGCTGCACTTCCTGTGCTCCGGCGTCGGGACCTTTCTCCGCCTTGGCTTCGGCTTTCGGAGCCGCCGCTGCCGCTGCGCCTTCCTCGATGATGGCGATCACCTGCTGGCTGGTGACGGTATCGCCTTCCTTGAACTTGATTTCCTTGAGCACGCCATCGACGGTCGACGGCACTTCCAGCACCACCTTGTCGGTTTCCAGGTCGACCAGGTTCTCGTCGCGCTTGATCGTGTCACCGGCTTTCTTGTGCCAGGTGGCGATGGTCGCGTCGGAGACGGATTCGGGAAGAACGGGAACTTTGATTTCGGTGGCCATCGGAGGCGTCCTGGAAGATTGTCATCCCCGGCACAGTGAGGGATCTGCTTTGGCTCGTTGAGTTTTCACAAGCAGGTCCCTCGCTGCGCTCGGGATGACACGGTTGGAAAGGGTTATTCGGCGGCGTGCTTGCCGCTGGGCGGATTGACCAGCGCGTCTGCAACTAGTTGCTGCTGTTCGGCGACGTGGTCGTTGAAGTGTCCGACCGCCGGCGAAGGCGAACGCGCACGACCGGCGTAGCTCAAGGTCTGCTTCGGCTGCAGGCAGGCGTCGAGGTGGTGCTTGATCTGGTACCACGCGCCCTGGTTCTGCGGTTCTTCCTGGCACCAGATCACGTCGCTGGCCTTGGCATAGCGCTTCAACTCGGCCGTCAACTGCGCGCGCGGGAACGGATACAGCTGTTCCACGCGCACCAGTGCGACTTCGTCGAGCGACTGCTTCTGCGCTTCCTCGACCAGGTCGTAGTAGACGCGGCCGGAACAGAACACGACGCGCTTGACCTTCTTCGCGTCGGCCTTGGCGTCGGGAATCAGGTGCTGGAATTCGCCGTCGGCCAGTTCGTCCAGCGTCGACACCGCCAGTTTGTGGCGCAGCAGCGACTTGGGCGTCATCACGATCAGCGGCTTGCGCGTGGACATGCGCATCTGCCGACGGATCATGTGGAAGGCCTGTGCCGGCGTGGTCGGGACGCAGACCAGCATGTTGTCCAGCGCGCACAGCTGCAAAAAACGCTCCAGGCGTGCCGAGCTGTGCTCGGGGCCCTGGCCTTCGTAGCCATGCGGCAGGAACAGCGCCAGGCCGCAGAGGCGTTCCCACTTGGCTTCGCCCGAGGACAGGAACTGGTCGATCACCACCTGCGCGCCGTTGGCAAAGTCGCCGAACTGCGCTTCCCAGATGTCGAGCGTATTGGGATCGGCGGTGGCGTAGCCGTACTCGAACGCCATCACGGCTTCCTCGCTGAGCAGCGAGTCGATGATGGTGGCGTCTTCCGGGTTCTTCACCAGCTGCCGCAGCGGCAGGTAGTCCTGGTCGGTCTTCTGGTCGTGCAGCACGGCATGGCGATGGAAGAACGTGCCGCGACCGCTGTCCTGGCCGACCAGGCGCAGCTGGTGGCCTTCGTCCAGCACGGCGGCATACGCGAGGTTTTCGGCGAAGCCCCAGTCGGCCAGCAATTCGCCGGCCACCATCTTGCGACGATCTTCGTAGATCTTGGCCACGCGCGGATGCAGCACGATCCCGTCGGGCACGGTGTTGATCGCAGCGGCGAGCTGGTCCAGCTTCTTGCGCGGTACGCGCGTGTCGACCGGGTCGCTGAGCTTGCCCGACAGGTACTTCGACCAGTCGATGGTGAATTCGTCCGGCTTGACCTTGGCCAGTTCGGCGGTGACTTCGCCGGCATCGAGCTTGTCGCGGTACTTGTCGACGACGGCCTGCGCCTCGCCATCCTTCAGTGCGCCGGTGGCGAGCAGGCGGTCGGCGTAAAGCTCGCGCGGGGTCTTGTGCGCACGGATGGTCTGGTACATCAGCGGCTGGGTCGCGGCCGGCTCGTCGGCCTCGTTGTGGCCGTGGCGGCGATAGCAGACCAGGTCGATGACCACGTCCTTGCCGAAACGCTGGCGGAAATCGAAGGCCAGTTCCGCGCAGAACACGACGGCTTCGGGATCGTCGCCGTTCACGTGCAGCACCGGCGCGCCGACCATCTTGGCGACGTCGGTGCAGTACAGCGTGCTGCGCGCGTCCTGGCGTTCGCTGGTGGTGAAGCCGACCTGGTTGTTGATGACGATGTGCACGGTGCCGCCAACGCGGAAACCGCGTGCCTGCGACATCTGGAACAGTTCCATCACCACGCCCTGGCCGGCGAACGCCGCATCGCCGTGCAGCAGCACCGGCAATACCACCTTGCGCTCCTTGTCGCCGCGACGGTGCTGGCGCGAACGCACGCTGCCGACAACGACCGGATCGACGATTTCAAGGTGCGACGGGTTGAAGGCCAGCGCGATGTGCACCGGGCCGCCGGGCGTCTGCACGTCGGCGGAAAAACCCATGTGGTACTTGACGTCGCCGGTGTGCGCGCGGTCGTCGCGGCTGTGCTCGAACTTGCCTTCGAACTCGTCGAACAGCTTGCGCGGCGACTTGCCGAGCGTGTTGACCAGCACGTTGAGACGGCCGCGATGGGCCATGCCCAGCACCACGTCCTTGACGCCCTGGCTGCCGGCACGGCGGATCATGTTGTCCAGCAAGGGCACCAGCGCGTCGCCACCTTCCAGCGAGAAGCGCTTCTGGCCGACATACTTGGTATGCAGGTAGCGCTCCAGGCCCTCGGCCGCCGTCAGGCGCTCGAGGATGCGGCGCTTGTCTTCTTCGCTGCGCTTGAAATCGCCGCCGGCGCTTTCCAGTCGCTCGTACAGCCAGCGACGCTGCTCGGCATCGGAGATGTGCATGAACTCGGCGCCGATCGGGCCGGTGTAGGTGGCCTTGAGCAGGGACAGCAGGTCGCCGAGCTTCATGCGCTCGCGACCGGACACGCCGCCGGTACTGAACTCTCCGGACAGATCGCTTTCCGACAGGCGATGGAAGCCCAGGCCAAGGTCGGGCGCATCGGGCCGATCGAGCATGCCGAGCGGATCCAGGTTCGCGGCCAGGTGGCCACGCGAACGATAGGCGGTGATCAGGCGGCCGACGTTGCGTTCGCGCTCATCGCCGGCACCGGCGGCGATCGTCGCGGATGTGCCACGAGCCGCTTCGCGGGCGGCCTGCGCCACTGCGTCGATGACCGCCGAATGTGGCACATCGCCGGCTTCGCGCCCCTTGAACGCATCGAAGTAGGCCTTCCATTTGGGTCCGACGCTTTCCGGCGTCACCAGGTACTGCTCGTACAGCTCCTCGATGTAGGCGGCATTGCTGCCAAGTTGGGAGGACTGCGCAAACTGCTTCAGAAGACTGTCCACGTCGGGGGTAATTGGCTCGTAAGGAAGGGCAAGCGCTTGATTTGACGGGAGTATCTGACGCCCGTGAAACGAGACGCGCAAGAACATGAATTATAGCCGCAGCCGTTGCCGCAGTGCATCATGGTTTGTGGTTCGACGGGCTCACCATCAGTGAGGGCCCAATAGGAGTGGGGTTCGGTGGCCCACCATGATCAGTGGGCGTTCAGACGCCGAGCGCGCGCAACTCGGTGCAGGGGCGGGAGCGCTCCCACACGGGCTTGAAGCTCTCCGCCAGTTGGCGTGCACGGCCGGCAGCTTCGACATCGGCCTCGCCGTCGAGCCGGTGGCCAAGCGCGCGGAAGTAATAGCCGCCGCTGTCGTTGGCGATGAACGCCGACGGGTAGGCACGATCGGCGGGATCGCAGACTTCGCGGAACTGGAACAGGCTGGGCAGGCGCTGCGCCAGCGTCAGCAGGGGCGCGTGCATGCGCTGCGCGGCGTCG
This sequence comes from Luteimonas cucumeris, assembly GCF_007830035.1. Classification (GTDB taxonomy): domain Bacteria; phylum Pseudomonadota; class Gammaproteobacteria; order Xanthomonadales; family Xanthomonadaceae; genus Luteimonas_C; species Luteimonas_C cucumeris. The sequence continues at coordinate 357,935 of NZ_VLKN01000003.1, forward strand.
GCATCCTGCAGCAGGATCCGGATCTCGCCGCCATGTCCGCTGGTGGCGTGGCGACGCAGGGCGTCGAGCACCTCGGTGGCGTCGAACAGGCCAGGATCCAGTTCGCGGCTGTAGATCCACAGACGGCGCCGCGCACGCAGGATGATCGCCACGGTCGTGGCAATGGCGGCATCGCGGTCTTCGATGGCGGTGGCGCCATCGAGTTTGCGGCGCATTGCCTGGTGCTCGATGCCGGCCTCGAAGAAACGCTCGCCGTACGGCACGAATCCGTGCCGCGCATAGAACGCAGCGGCGGACACCTGCGCGTTCAGGGCCAGTTCGCGCCAGCCACGCTGCCGCGCCACTTCGACCAGCGACAGCAGCATCGCATCCCCGACGCCCTTGCCGCGCCATTCGCGCAGCACCGCCATGCGTCCGATCTTGCGCTCGGGAGTCAGCCGTCCGGTGCCGATCGGCCGACCATCGGCGTCGCGCGCGACCACGTGCAGGCACAATGGATCGAGGTCGTCCCATTCCTCTTCCAGCGGCACGTTCTGCTCATGCACGAACACGGTTTCGCGCACGCTGCGCAGTTCCGGCAGACCGGCGGCGTAGTCGATGGGTTCGACATTGAACGCGGGTGGCGGGCGGCTCACGCCTCGTCCTCGTCAGGCAGTAGCAACTGGTAGTGGCCGCCCTGCAGCAGTTCGTGGACGAGGTCGCGGCCGCGTTCGGACAAGGCAAGGTAACCGTGGTCATCGATGCGGTCGGCTGCGGCGATACGCTGCGCATCCTTCACCGGCGTCGGGTAGTCATGGCCGGCGGCGAACAGCGTCGCGCCGCGCGTTGCCTTGCGCCAGGCCATGCGCGTCCACGGATGGCGCTGCAGTAGCGCGCCGTGCTGCAGGTCCCATTCGATTTCGATGCGCGAGCGCGTCTCGCCGTGGGCAACGGCCTCGCCGGCGCTGCGATAGAGCGTGATGAAGCGGCCGAACCAGTCGCCGAGGCGGTCCGGATCATTCATCCGCAAGGCATTCAATGCCTCGACCACGCGCTGCATGGCTGCCGCATCGATCTCGTTGGGGTCGTTGGCCGGCGCCAGGTCCGGATCGCGATAGCGCAACGACTCGTCCGCATCGGCCGCCAGCGTGTCGACGAAATCACCCAGCAGCTCCGCGGCCGCGGGCGCGCGCATGCCGAACGAGAACGTCAGACAGGCATCCTCCGCCACGCCGTGGTGCGGCACGCCAGGCGGCAGGTAGAGCATGTCGCCGGGACCGAGCAGCCAGTCGTGGCTGGCCGTAAAACGCTGCAGCAGTTTCAGTTCGACGTCGTTGCGGAACTGCAGCGGCGGGCTGGGGCGGGCATCGATCTGCCAGCGCCGACGGCCGTAAGCCTGCAGCAGGAACACGTCGTACTGGTCGACATGCGCGCCGACCGAGCCGCCCGGTGCGGCGAAGCTGATCATCACGTCGTCCATCCGCCAGCGCGGCAGGAAAGCGAACGACCGCAGCAGTGCGGCGATGTCGGCATCCCACTTGTCGACGTCCTGTACCAGCAGCGTCCAGTCGTGCTGCGGCATGGCCGGGAACATCTCTTCCGGGAACGGACCGTGGCGCAGCAGCCACTTGTCATGTTCGCGCTCGTGCGCGACGACGCGTGCCAGCACGCCGTCCTCACAGGCCAGCCCGGCGAGGTCCTCGGGCGAGATCGGCGAGATGAAATCCGGAAAGGCGTTGCGGATCAGCAGCGGCTTCTTCTGCCAGTAGTCACGCAGGAAGTCTTCGGCCGGCATGCCGAGCGGCGGCAGGTTGCGGGCGTCGATCTCGATGGGGAGTTTGCGCTTTGCCATGCCTTCGTCTTTGTCTTTATTTGTTCAGGCCATCATTCCCGCGAAGGCGGGGGCGCTTCGGCATTCATGCGCCGTCCCACGTCGCGATCTCGTCATAGCCGCGTCCGAGGAACTGCAGGAGGCACCAGCCATGCCCGAACGGGTCGACCAACTGCACGATGCGTCCCCAGGCGGCCTCGCGGATGGCGCCTTCCTGTCGGGCGCCTGCCGCGAGCGCACGGGCGAGCGAGGCATCCAGGTCTTCGACGACGACATCGCAATGCACTGGCGTCCAATGTCTGGCGTATTCGCGTGGACGGTCCACTGCCGCATCGCTGCCGGCATCTTTCCGCAACAGGTAGATCGGGGCTTCCGCGCCGACCAGTTCCTGTACTGACTCGCCCAGCCGCCGCGCCGGTTTCAAGCCGAATGCAGCGATATAGAAGCTGGACGCCGTACTGAGGTCGGGCACGTCGATGTTGATCAGCAGGCGCATGGCCGGGCTCAGATATCCCTGGCCAGCCGTTCGGCGAGGCCGACGTAGCTGCCTGGCGTCAAGTCCAGCAGGCGCTGCCTGTCCTCGGCCGGCAGGTCGAGCGACTCGATGAAGGCGCGCATAGAAGTGGCGTTGATGCCCTGTCCGCGGGTCAGCGCCTTCAACTGTTCGTACGGGTTGGGCAGGCCATGCCGGCGCATCACCGTCTGCACGGCCTCGGCCAGCACTTCCCAGGCGGCATCGAGGTCGGCGGCGAGGCGTTCGGGATTGACACTGAGCTTGTCCAGGCCGCGCAGCAGCGCGTCGTAACCGATCAGCGCGTGGCCGAAGGCCGTGCCGAGTGCGCGCAGCACGGTCGAATCGGTCAGGTCGCGCTGCCAGCGGCTGATCGGCAGCTTGGCGGCGAAATGCTCGAACAGCGCGCTGGCGATGCCGAAATTGCCCTCGGCGTTCTCGAAGTCGATCGGGTTGACCTTGTGCGGCATGGTCGAGCTGCCGACTTCGCCGGCCTTGACCGCCTGCTTGAAGTAGCCGAGCGAAATGTATCCCCATATGTCGCGGCACAGGTCGATGCAGATCGTGTCGATGCGCTTCTGCGCGTCGCTGATCTCGGCGATGCCGTCGTGCGGCTCGATCTGGGTGGTGTAGGCGTTGAAGTCGAGGTCCAGCGATTCGACGAAGCGTTGCGCGAAGGCTGGCCAGTCCACGTCCGGATAGGACGCGACATGCGCGTTGTAGTTGCCGACCGCGCCATTGATCTTGCCGCCCAGCGCCACGGCCGCCAGTTGCTCGCCCTGGCGTTGCAGACGCGCGACCACGTTGGCGATTTCCTTGCCGACGGTGGTCGGCGAGGCGGTCTGTCCATGGGTGCGCGACAGCATCGGCAGCGCGGCGTGTTCGTGCGCCATCTCACGCAGTTTCTGGATCAGCGCGTCGAGTTTCGGCAACAGCACGGCCTGCCGCGCCTCGTTGAGCATCAGCGCGTAGGACAGGTTGTTGATGTCCTCGCTGGTGCAGGCGAAGTGCACGAACTCCAGCGCGGGACCGAGTTCGGCGTCGTCCTTCAATTTTTCCTTGATGAAGTATTCGACCGCCTTGACGTCGTGGTTGGTGGTGCGCTCGATGTCCTTCACCCGCGCCGCGTCGGCGACCGAGAGACCATCGGCGAGCTGTCGCAGGCGCACGATCGCGCCGTCCGCGAACGGAGGCAGTTCGACGATGCCGGGTTCGGCAGCCAGCGCCAGCAGCCATTCGACCTCGACCCGCACCCGCGCCTTGATCAACCCGTACTCGGAAAAGATGGGGCGCAGCGCATCGACCTTGCCGGCGTAGCGGCCGTCGAGCGGGGACAGGGCGAGGAGCTGGGAGTCGGAGGCGGGCATGGGTTCGACGGCAGAGGGCAGGCGCGCATTTTAGCCCGCGGCTGCTTTTGCCGCTTTGGCCTCCCGAACGAAGCGAGGGACCTGATCCCGATCTCAGGCGCCCCGGGCGTGGAACGCAGGTCCTCGCTGTGCTCGGCATGGCGGCTATGCGAGACAGGAACGCGACTGATCGCAGCAGCATGCGTTCGGATGACGAGGCGCGCATGACGACAGGCGTATCCTCGGCGCCATCGAAAAACCGGGACACGTCATGGCGCAGCGATCCTCCCCGAACAAGTACCGCATCGAACACGACAGCATGGGCGAGCTGAAGGTGCCTGCCGCCGCGCTGTGGGGCGCGCAGACCCAGCGTGCGGTCGAGAACTTCCCGATCTCCGGCCGGCCGATGCCGCGCGGCTTCATCCGCGCGCTCGGCCTGGTCAAGGCCGCCGCCGCCGAAGTCAATGCCGACTTCGGCCTGCTGCCGAAAGGCGTTGCCAGGGCGATCCACGCGGCGGCGCTGCAGGTCGCCAACGGCATGCACGACGCGCAGTTTCCGATCGACGTGTACCAGACCGGCTCGGGCACCTCGTCCAACATGAACGCCAACGAGGTCATCGCCACGCTGGCCTCGCGTGACGGTTTGAAGAAGAAGCGTGCCGTGCATCCGAACGACCACGTCAACCTGGGCCAGAGTTCCAACGACGTGATCCCGACCGCGATCCGTGTGTCGGCGCAGCTGGCCGTCGTCGAAGATCTGTTGCCCGCGCTCAGGCATCTGCGCCAGACCATCGACCGCCGCGGCAGGTCGCTGGGCCGGCTCACCAAGACCGGGCGCACGCACCTGATGGACGCGATGCCGCTGACCTTCGCCCAGGAATTCGGTGCGTGGTCGGCGCAGTTGTCGTCGGCGCAGGGCCGTATCGAGGATGCCTTGAAGCGGCTGCGCCGCCTGCCGATCGGCGGCACCGCCATCGGCACCGGCATCAATGCCGATCCGCGCTTCGGCAAGACGATGGCGAAGGCCCTGTCGACACTGACGAAGACGAAGTTCGAATCCGCCGCCGACAAGTTCGAGGGCCTGGCTTCGCAGGACGACGCCGTCGAACTGTCCGGCCAGCTCAATGCGCTGGCGGTGGCACTGATGAAGATCGCCAATGACCTGCGCTGGATGAATGCCGGGCCGCTGGCCGGTCTGGGCGAGATCGAATTGCCGGCGCTGCAGCCAGGCAGCTCGATCATGCCGGGCAAGGTCAACCCGGTGATCCCGGAAGCGACGTGCATGGTCTGCGCGCAGGTGATCGGCCACCACACCGCGATCACCGTCGCCGGTGCCAGCGGCAATTTCCAGCTCAACGTGATGCTGCCGCTGATCGCGCATGACCTGCTCGATTCGATCGGCCTGCTGTCCAATGTGATGCGTCTGCTGGCCGACAAGGCCATCGCCGGGCTGAAGGTGCGACGCGACAACATCGACGCCGCGCTCGGGCGCAATCCGATCCTGGTGACCGCGCTCAATCCGGTCATCGGCTACGAGAAAGCCGCGGCCATCGCCAAGCGGGCCTATCGGGAAAACCGTGCGGTGTTCGATGTGGCGCTGGAGGACAGTGGATTGTCGGCCGCGCGGCTGCAGAAGCTGCTCGATCCTGCGTCCTTGACCCGGGGCGGCATCCACGCCGGCAGCGCAGGCGGCGGATAAAAAAAGCCCCGCTTGCGCGGGGCAGGACGACGTTCGCTCGAAACAGCTGTTCGTCGCCGGGGGCTTCTTTTCTATTCTGCGTGGCTGATGTCTTTCAGTTGTCGCGGGGGATATCGACGCGGCCTTTTACGTCGCGATGGTCGACATCGCCGCTGCCGACGCTGCGCACGCGCAGGTCGCCGCCGACGCCGGCAACGGTGAGGTTGCCCGAGCCGATGCTGCGCACCTCGACGCTGCCGCCGATGCCTCGCAATTCGGCGTCGCCGGAGCCGATGCTGCCGATGCGCACGTCCTCGCGCACGGCATTGGCTTCGAAGTCGCCGGAACCGATCGAATCGATCTCGATCAGGCCGACGTTGCCGGCTCTGAGATCGCCGGAACCGATGCCGCTCCGCAACTTGTTGGCGTCGCGCACGTCCAGGTCGCCCGAACCGACGTGGCTTTCGACCACGGCCAGGCCGGTCACGTCCGCATCGCCCGAGCCGACCGCGACTGTGACCGGCAGGTCTTTCGGCAGGCTGACGTTGATGTCCAGATAGGCATAGTGCTGCTTGCCGAACCAGCCGCCGTCGCCCGAGCCCGACCGTTCGTTGCCTGTGCCGATGATGAGGCTGTCGCCTTGGCGGCGTTGCGCCAGCTGCAACTGGTCAAGGGCTTCCTGCGAGCTTGCGCAGGCTCGACCGCTGACCTTGGGGCTGCCGGCCTTGACATGGAAGTCGTGGCGGCCAACCTCGATGACGACCGAGCGCACGCCTGTGAGGTCAAGTTTCAGGTCGCGGGCGGCATTGAACCGGCAGTGCTCTTCGGCTTGAGCGAAGGCGGGCACCAGCAGCAGGACGAAGGGTAGGGCTTTCCACATGAGGCGATGACTCCGTGATTGGGGTGTGCCGGCGAACGCCGAAGGCAGCGAACTCTTCCTTGGATGCACCTGCCGGGCGCAGGGTTGTAATCCTGCTTCGATAACGAGACTTCGGATCGGGGGAGGGGTCAGATCGCGGCAAGTTCCTTGCCGACATCGCGCTCGCAATCCTCTACGTCGTCGGCTTCGAGCGTCGCGTAAGGCCGGAAGTCCGGCACGCTTGCGGCCAGCGCCTGCTGCGACTGCCGCAACTGCGGCAGCTGGTGGCAGATCTGCAGCACCATCGGCTTGATGCTCTCCTTCACCGTCGCCTCCACGCGGCGTTCCAGGCTGCCGGTGAGGCCGCCGACGATCAGGCTCAACAGCGAGACGTCGGTGGCGTCGATAGCGAGCATCGCCGCCTGTTCGCCGGCGTCGATACCGGTCCTGGCGAGGCCGATGACCTGCGCACGATAGTCCAGCAGCAGCCGGCGCTGCTGTGCATCGATGGCCGTGGCCTTGCCGTCGACCAGCAGGTCGCCGCGCGGGGTGATTTCGCCGTTCGGCAGCGTCTTGCGCTTCGCAGCTGCGTGCCTGCTCTCCTTGCCGAAGCGCAGGCCGTCACCGAGGGGCAGGTTCTCGCTGTCGAGCCTGGCGCGCTCCTGCGCCAGTTCAGTGCGGACTTCCTTCCGCGCGTCGTCCAGGTCTCGTGCGATTTCGCTGCTTATGGACGTGTCGGCCAGCGCGGCGGACGGCAGCAGGGTGGCGAACAGGAACAGGGCGTGCTTGCGATTCATGTCGTTTCTCGCTTCGAAGTTGGTCTGGGCGGTTTCAGCCGTCGTCGCGCCAGCGGCGCAGGCGGATCGCGGCGAAGATCATGACCGCGCCGGCGAGCACGCCGATCCACAGTTCCGGGGTCAGCAGGGTCGCGTACATCGTCTTCAGGCTGATCAGTTCGCGCACGGTGTCCGGGCTGACATCGAGTCCGTTGGACGCGCTGACCCAGGTGCCCGGCATCACGCTGAACAACACGCGGGCCACCACGTTCTTCCAGAACCAGGTCGATTCCATGTTGAACGCCTGCATCAGGTCGAACCAGCTGACGAAGATGCCGGCGAACAGCGGGATCATCAGTGCCCACAGGAACGGCTTGCTGCGCGACCAGGCAGAGCACAGCAGCAGCCAGCCGACGGTCGGCATCGCCCACAGCGCATACACGGGAATGGCGGCGATGAGGCTCGCGCTGACCAGCAGCGGGCTACCCGGTCCCCAGACCAGTTCGATCGGGTTGCCGTTGTGTACCAGCGCTACCAGGCTGATCACGAGCAGGAAGCCGAACATCGTCACCAACGACGCGCCGACGGCAAGGGCGGGGGCAAGCAGGGTGGCACTGGCTGCCTTCGACAGCACGGTGTCTCGATCGGAAAGCGGCAACGACTTCCAGAACAGCACGCTGCGGTCCTTGCGCTCGTCGTACAACGCGCCCAGGCAATAGAAGAACACGACGAAGGCCAGCACGATGAAGGGCCAGCTCGACGCGAGCAGCATGCTCAGGTCCATGGCGTTGGCCAGTTCGTGCATCCTGCTGGGGTCCATCTGCGACGTGAGCTGGCCCAGGTCCAGGCCATTGACGGTGAAGTCGCCGCCGTCGATGTCGATCTTGCCGTCGGCCATCGCACGACGCGCGACGACTTCGCCAACGATGATCGCCATCACCGTGAGCAGCAGCGAGATGCCGCCGGCGACCAGCGGCGCCCAGAAGAACCCGCCCTTGTGCTCCCAGAACTCGCGTTTGAGCAGCATCTTGAAAGTATGGGTGCGGTGCGGCGGCGTGATCGCGCCGGAGCGCGGGGTCGCGGCCATGTTTTCGGCAGGGGCGTTCATGCGTAGGTTCCCTTCATGGTGGCGACGAACAGGTCGGCCAGGCCCGGCGTACGGGTTTCGCCGAGGGCGGCCAGTTGCGATTGCGGTACGCCGTCGTAGAGCAACACGGTCTTGCCGAACGGCAGCGAGCGTTCATCGATCGGTTTCAGCGAGCGCGCCGCCTCGGCCTTGTCCGCGCCGACCAGCACTTCGACGTAGCGTTCGCCGACGTCCTCCATCGGCGCGTGCAGCACGATGCGGCCATCGCGAATGAACATCACGTCGGTCAGGATGTGCTCGATCTCCTCGACCTGGTGGGTGGTGACGATGATCGTCTTCTGCTCGTCGAAGTAGTCCTCCAGCAGGCGCTGGTAGAACTGCTTGCGGTACAGGATGTCCAGGCCCAGCGTCGGCTCGTCCAGCACCAGCAGTTTGGCGTCGATGGCCATCACCAGCGCCAGGTGCAGCTGCACGATCATGCCCTTCGACAGTTCGCGCACGCGCATGTTCGGCTTGAGCTGGGTGTTGGCCAGGAAACGTTCGCAGCGGGCGCTGTCGAAGCGCGGGTGCACGCCGGCGACGAATTCGATCGCCTGGCTGACGCGGATCCAGCGCGGCAGCACCGCCACGTCGGCGATGAAGCAGACATCATTCATCAGCTCGTCGCGCTGCGTGCGCGGGTCGCGGCCGAGCACCTGCAACTGGCCGTCGAACGGGATCAGGCCCAGCATCGCCTTCAACGCAGTGGTCTTGCCGGCGCCGTTGGGACCGATCAGGCCGATGATCCTGCCGGCTTCGATGTCGAAACTGGTGTTGTCCAGCGCGAGCTTGTTCTTGTAGGCCTTGCGCAGGCCGTGGGCGCTGACCACGCGGTCGACAGCGGTGTGGTTTGCGGCGGCGATGTTCATCGCGTGCCTCCCTTGGCGTTCATTCGCAACAGTTCGTCCGGCGACAGGCCCAGGCGCTGGATGCGTTCCAGTACCAGCGGCCATTCCTCGCGCAGGAAGCGTTCGCGCTCGCTGGCCAGCAGTTTTTCCGATGCTCCCTCAATGACGTACATGCCCAGTCCCCTACGTTTTTCGACCAGAGATTCGTCCGCGAGCTCCTGGTAGGCGCGCGAGACGGTAATGGGGTTCAGCTGGTACTCGGCGGCCACCTGGCGCACCGAGGGCAGCGGATCGCCGGGCTTCAGCAGGCCGTCGAGCAGCATGGCGACGACGCGTTCCTTCAGCTGGCGATAGATGGGAGCGCCTTCGCTCCATTGGATGGCGGTCATGGCTCAGCCCCGGTTGGCGAAGGAGAAGTAGGGCATGGCCAGCGAAGGGCGGCTGCGCCGCGGCTTGCTGGTCGGCGCCGGCGACGGAAGACGGATTTCGGTGGTCGAGCCGCTGTTGAACTCGATCCGCGACAGCTCATCGACAGCGGCCGTCAGCGCCGCCTCGGTGGTGACTTCGGCGGTGAAGCCGGCGACGTGGCCGAGCAGTTCGCCCAGATTGGCGCTGCGGTCGATCCGCGCGGCCAATGCCTCGGCCTTGGCTTCGATCGCCTGCGTGCGCGCCACGGTGCGTTCGGCTGCCTTGGCAGCGGCGTCACTGGCCTGCGAGCCTGCGGCGCGTCCCGCGAAGGTTTTGGCATTGCCGTCAGCGACGGTGGCGATCTGCTGCGCGACAACAGGATCGTTGTGCGGGACGGGAGTTGCAGCGATCAGGCCGGCCATCATCAGGACGCCGGTGACAGACAGTGCGGAGAACGTGTTGTGGAGCTTGCGGTTCATGGCCGGTGTCCTGGTCTAGGGTGTCTGGTGTTGTAGTCAACTATAACACCTAGAAAGCCATGGTCAATATCCAATCCACCCAACTAAAGGCATACTGCCGAAGTCGGCTCCGGGAGCATCATATGAACGTAATTCATTGTTCCATAAGGGGATTTGTGGCGTCCGCCCTGCTATTGTCTGGCTTGGCTCTGGCCGCCGGCGGCCTGCTGGACCGCAGCTACCGGCCCCTCACCGGCAAGACGCCGGTCAACCTGCAGCAGCAATACGGCGGCAAGGTGTTGCTGGTGGTCAATACCGCCAGCAAATGCGGTCTGGCGCCGCAGTTCGAAGCGCTGGAAGCCTTGAACGCCAAATATGGAAAGCAGGGCTTCGCCGTGCTCGGTTTTCCGTCCGGCGATTTCAAGGACCAGGAATACGCGGACGAGAAGCAGATCCAGGAGTTCTGCACGCTGACGTACGGCGTCAAGTTCCCGATGTTCGAGAAGGTGCATGTCAAGGGCGCGCAGGCCACGCCGCTGTATCGCGACCTGATCGAAGCAACCGGCGATACGCCGGCATGGAATTTCCACAAATACCTCGTCTCGCGCGACGGATGCGTGGTCGGCAGCTTCGCCAGTCGTACCGCGCCCGACGACAAGGCGCTGGTGGCGGCGATCGAGCGCGAATTGAGGGCGCCCGCTGCACCGGCCCGGCCCTGAGCCGCACGCGGCGATTGCCCTCGGCCGCCGGCGCGCACGACAATGGCGGCTTCGTGCCGCCGCGGCGGCGGCGCTGTCAGGAGTTGCGAATGAAAGTCTGGATGCGCGGCACAGCCGCGATGGCATTGGCCGTGACCGCACTGTCTGCCACGTTGTCGGCTACCGCGCAGGAGCAGGTGCCCTTGACCAGCGAACGTGACAAGGTCAGCTACACGATCGGCATGGACGTGGGTCGTTCGATCGCGCCGGCCGTGCCGGACATGGACATGGCGTCATTCGAACGCGCCGTGCGCCACACCTTCGACGGCGGCAAGCCGCTGCTGACCGAAACGGAGATCAAGCCGCTGGCGGAGACGCTGATGCAGCGCATCGCCGCGCGCAATCCAGCGCCCAATGCCCCAAAACCGCAGGGCGCGCCGCCGCCGATATCGCGCGAGAAGGTCGGTCTGCTGGTCGGCAGCGATGTCGGCCGTTCGCTGACGCCGATCAAGGACGAGATCGAGATACCGATGCTGGCCAGTGGCGTGCGTGCGGCGACCGGCGGCAGCAAGCCGCTGCTGACCGATGCCGAGGCCGCCGTCATCCGCGACGCGTTCACCCAGCGCATCCAAGCCAAGATGCAGGCGCAGGCGGCCACGCTGGGCGCCAAGAATGAGGCCGATGGCGCCGCCTTCCTGGCCAAGAACAAGCTGGAGAAGGGTGTGTTCACCACGCCATCCGGACTGCAGTACATGGTGCTGAGGCAGGGTTCCGGCGTGCGCCCGAAGCCCGGCGACCGGGTCCGCGTTCATTATCACGGCACCTTGCTGGACGGCACGGTGTTCGACAGTTCCTATGATCGTGGCCAACCGGCCGAATTCGGCCTGAACCAGGTGATCGCCGGCTGGACGGAAGGCGTCTCCATGATGCCGGTCGGCGCCAAGTACCGTTTCTGGATTCCCGGCAAACTGGCCTACGGCAGCAAGGGTTCTCCCCCCAAGATCGGCCCGAACGCCACGCTGGTGTTCGACGTCGAACTGATGGCGATCCTGTAACCGGAAAGCAGTGCTGCGGAACTATCCGCGACGGCCCGTAGTCGGGTTGTTCAGCGCGTCGCTCCCAGAGTATGTGATTCGCAACCGCCGGCCGGTCCGGCTTCCCCTGATTTTCCGAGGAGTACTTTTTGATGACGTTCCGCCTGCGATCCGGCGCCGCCGCGCTAGCCCTGGCCTCGCTGACCCTGTTCGTGGCCGCCTGCAACAAGCCGGCCGACAAGGCCGATGCCGCCAAGCCCGCCGACAAGTCGGCCGAGACCAAGACCGACGGCGCGCAGGCGATCCCCGGCCTGGCCACCGAGAAGGAGCAGGTCAGCTACATGGTCGGCATGGCACTGGCGCGCCAGTTGGAGCCGATGAAGGACGAGCTGGACTTGGAGACGCTGACCAAGGCGATCAAGACCTCGTTCGCCGGCGAGAAGCTGCTGCTGGACGACAAGCAGGCCGCGCAGATCAGCGAGGCGTTCGGCCAGAAGATGCAGGCCAAGCAGATCGCGGACATGCTCGCCAAATCCAAGAAGAACCAGGAAGAGGGCCAGAAATTCCTCGCTGAGAACGCCAAAAAGCCGGGCGTGGTGACCACGGCTTCAGGCCTGCAGTACCAGGTGCTGACTGAAGGCAAGGGCGCCAAGCCCACCGCCAGCGACGTGGTGCGGGTGAATTACAAGGGCACGCTGCTGGACGGCAAGACCTTCGACAGCACCTACGACCGCAACGAGCCGGCCATGTTCCAGCTGGAGCAGGTGGTGGCGGGCTGGAAGGAAGGCATCGCGCTGATGCCGGTCGGCAGCAAGTACCGTTTCTGGATCCCGAGCGAGCTGGGTTACGGCGAACAGGGCACGCCGGGCGGCCCGATCGGCCCGAACGCGACGCTGGTGTTCGAGGTCGAACTGCTGGACATCGTCAAGCCCGAGCAGATGCCGGGCCAGGCGCCGCAGAGCAAGTAAGCGGCGAGTCGGGACAGATGCGCCTCGCGATATTCGGTACCGGCTACGTCGGCCTGGTCACGGGCACGTGCCTGGCGGAAGTCGGGCACGACGTGGTCTGCGTCGACATCGACGCGGACAAGGTGGAAGGCCTCAAGCGCGGCGTGATCCCGATCTACGAGCCCGGGCTGGCACCGATGGTGAAGGCCAACCACGCCGCCGGACGTTTGGACTTCACCACCGATGCCGCCGCGGCGATCGCGCACGGCGACGTGATCTTCATCGCCGTCGGCACGCCGCCGGACGAGGACGGCAGCGCCGATCTCAAGTACGTGCTGGCGGTGGCGAAGACGATCGGTACGCACCTGGCGCGACCGGCGGTGGTGGTCAACAAGTCGACGGTGCCGGTAGGCACCGCCGACAAGGTACGAGCGGTCATCGCCGCGGAGCTGAAGGCGCGTGGCGCCGACATTGCCTTCGACGTGGTGTCCAATCCCGAATTCCTCAAGGAAGGCGATGCGGTCAAGGACTGCATGCGGCCGGACCGCATCGTGATCGGCGCCTCCAGCGCGCAGGCCATCGAGAAGATGAAGCGGCTGTACGCGCCGTTCAACCGCAACCACGAGCGCATCGTGGCGATGGACGTGCGCTCGGCGGAACTGACCAAGTACGCCGCCAACGCGATGCTGGCGACCAAGATCAGCTTCATGAACGAGATCGCCAACATCGCCGAGAAAGTCGGCGCCGACATCGAACACGTGCGGCAGGGCATCGGTTCCGACCCGCGCATCGGCTGGCACTTCATCTATCCGGGCGCCGGCTATGGCGGCTCCTGTTTCCCCAAGGACGTGCAGGCGCTGGCGCGTACCGCGCGCCAGGTCGGGCATGAGGCCGTGCTGCTGCAGGCGGTGGAGACGGTCAACGACCGCCAGAAGAGCCATTTGTTCGAGCTGATCGCACGTCATTACGACGGCGAGGTGCGCGGCCGCACGTTCGCGGTCTGGGGGCTGGCATTCAAGCCCAATACCGACGACATGCGCGAGGCCTCGAGCCGCCGGCTGCTGCAGCAGTTGTGGGACGCCGGCGCGATGGTGCGCGCCTACGATCCGGAAGCCACGCAGGAGACCGAACGCATCTTCGGCAAGCGTGACGATCTGGTGTTGTGCGATTCCGCGGCCGCGGCACTCGACGGCGTCGATGCTCTGGTCGTGGTCACCGAATGGAAGCAGTTCCGCAGCCCGGATTTCGCACGTCTGCGCGACGCGTTGCGCGACCGCGTGATCTTCGACGGCCGCAATCTCTACGATCCGACGGAAGTCGAGGCGGCGGGCATCGCCTATTGGGGCATTGGTCGCGGCCGTTCGATCCGCATGGACTGAACGATGGACGAGGGTCTGCAGCAACGTCTGGTGGAACTGGAAACGCGACTGGCCTTCCAGGAGCAGGCACTGGCCGAATTGAGCGACGCGCTGGCCTCCGCACGCCTTGAGGCCGCACGCAATGCCGAACTGTTCCGTCGCGCGCTCGAGGAGATGAAGCAGAGCCGCGGCGAATTCTTCGCCGATCCCGCCGATGAACCACCGCCACCGCATTATTGAAGCAGTGATTCGTGATTGGTGATTCGGTCAAGCGGCCGTGTTTCGTGTTTTAGAATGCAATCGCTACCGGCGGCCAGCGTGTGGCCGGACTCCTGAATCGCGGCTTTTACGAATCACCAATCACCAATCACGAATCCCGGACCTCATGAGCGATACCCTCCGCGACCAGTTGCTGGGCCTGGGCTTCAAGCCGGTCCCGAAGCCCGACAAGCCTGTGCGATCCGAGAAGGGCAGGGTGGCCGAGCCGGCGGCGCGTGCGCCTCGTCCGGGCAGGCCACAGCCAAACCGGCCGCAGTCGCACAAGCCGGCGGGCGGACGACCGCCGCATGCGCGGCCTGCGCAGGGCCATCCGGGCGGCGCTCAGGGCAAGCCGCGTTCGCAGCAGGAAATCGACCTGGCCAAGGCCTACGCTATCCGCGCGCAGAAGGAAAAGGACGAGCGCATCGAGGCCGAACGGCTGAAGCAGGAAGAAGCGCGCAAGCGTCGCGAGGCGAAGGCGAAGCTGGCCGAACTGCTCAAGGACAAGGCACTCAACGACCCGGCGGCCGAAATCGCGCGCCATTTCGACTACGGCGGCAAGATCAAGCGCATCTACGTCAGCGCCGCACAGTTGAAGTCGCTCAACGCGGGCGAACTGGGGGTGGTGCAACTGGATGGACGCTACCTGCTGGTGACTGCGGCCCTGCTTGCCGAGGCCGAGTCGATCTTCTCCCCCGCCGTCGCATTGAAGGTCGACCCTGACGCGCCAGCCGCGGACGATCCCTACGCCGACCCGCAATACCAGGTCCCTGACGACCTGGTGTGGTGAGTCGCAGCACGTCGATCGTCCTGCGCGGCATGTGGCTGCCGATTGCCGGCATGGCGGTCATGCTGGCGACAGCACCGGCGCAATCTGCGGAAGCGCCTTCGTTCGACAGGCCAGGCATCGGCTTCGGCACGGCGACCTTGCGGGTTGGCGGTTTCGCTTGGGAGCAGGGATTGCCCGATTTCGAGTCATCCCGCCAGGATGGCGTGCATACCCGCCTGTACACCGCCAATACGCTGCTGCGCCTGGGCGTGGGCGAACGGCTGGAAGTGCAGTTGGGGATCGATGCCTGGCAGCGGCTGCGCATCGAAGGCCCGGAAGAACGGCTGCATGCGGAAGGTTCGGGCGATACCGGTGTCGGTTTGAAATGGGCCTTGCCATGGGGCGCGGAAGCATTTACCTGGGCAATCCTGGCCAGTACCAAGGCCGCCAGCGGCAAGCCCCTGCTCACCGACGACGACCATCGTTACGACATCGGCCTCACTACCGAATGGGAACTGGGCGAAGGTCGGGCCATCGCCCTGTACCTGGACCGCAGCTTCGGCGACCAGCGCAGTTGGACTCTCTCTCCGGCGTATTCGTTCGCGCTCACCGAAACGCTGGGCGCCTATGTCGAAGCCGGCGTCAGCACCGGCGACGATCACAGTCGCGCGGCGGGCGCCGGATTGACCTGGCGACCGTTGCCGCGCCTGCAACTGGATCTTTCCGCGCTGCGTGGGCTTGATCGCGACAGCACCGACTGGCAGGGTGGTTTCGGCGTCTCGGTTTATTTCCCCTGAAGTGGTTCAGGCCGCACAGGTCGCGGCCGGCAACGACATGGCGCGGATCAGTGCCCACACGGTTTCGGCGGTGGCGATCGGTTGTTCCATCGGGAACAGATGGCCGCCGTCCAGCCAGGCGATGCGTTCGCCGACCAGCCGCCGCGTCGCGCGCACGCCGACACGGCGTACCTCAGCAGAGTGCTTGCCGCCGACGAACGCCACCGGCATCGGCAGTTGCCTGGCGATGGCAGCGACGCTGGCGGTCGGCAGGGTGCGATAGATGCGGTGTTCGACCTCGCGATCGAATAGCAGTTCGCGCTCGCCGTTGCCGACGGCAGCAGTACCCAGTTCGGCGTAGTCGCGCAGCACGCGCGGGTCCCAGCGGGCGAAGGCGGGCTTTCCAGCGTAATGCGCGTGCACAGCATCGATGTCCGGCCAGCGCGTGCGGCGTTGCAGTGTCTGCTCCAGTGGCAGCAGGTGCCGGTCCAGGCCGGTGCAGCGCCCGAGCTTGACCAGGCGGGCGCTGAAACCCTCGATCAGCGGCGAATCGAGCAGCACGATGCCCGCGATGCGCTCGCGCATCCGGTGCGCGAGCAGCAGGCTCAGATATCCGCCCAGCGAATGCCCGACCAGCCAGGTGCGGACGCCCGCCGCGGCATGGGCCTGCACGTGGGCCTCCAGTTCGTCGACCAGTCGCGGCCAGCCGCGCGTGACCGGATGGTGCGGGTCATGTCCGAAGCGTGCGACCGAGGACACTTCGAATGGCTCGCGCAATGCATCGAGCATCAGCCGATAGACCGGCGCCGGAAAGCCGTTGGCATGCGAGAAAACCAGCCGGTCCCGGGTGGAGTTTTCCATCTCGACGCCGTGTCGCGCAGTCACTCGGGATCGTAGTCCAGGTTGGAGGCGAGCCAGCGCTCGACCTGGGCCAATGGCACGCCCTTGCGCCGCGCATAGTCGGCCGCCTGTTCCTTGGACACGCGCCCGACCACGAAGTACTGGCTTTGCGGATGGCTGAAGTAGTAGCCGGACACGGCCGCGGTCGGCAGCATCGCGAAGCTTTCGGTCAGCGTCATGCCGGCGTTGTTGCCGGCGTCCAGTATCGCGAACAGCGTGCCCTTCTCGCTGTGCTCCGGGCACGCCGGATAGCCTGGGGCAGGGCGGATGCCGCGGTACTTCTCGGCGATCAGCGCTTCGTTGTCGAGCGTTTCGCCAGCGTCATAGCCCCAGTATTCCCTGCGCACGCGTTGGTGCAGTCGTTCGGCAAGCGCCTCGGCCAGGCGGTCGGCCAGCGCTTTGAGCAGGATCGCGTTGTAGTCGTCGTGGTCGGCTTCGAAACGCGTGATATGCGGCTCGATGCCGACGCCGGCGGTGACCGCGAACGCCCCAATCCAGTCCTGCTTGCCGGAATCCTTCGGCGCGATGAAATCGGCCAGGCAGAAATCCGGGCGTTCGACCGGCTTGTCGACCTGCTGGCGCAGGAAATGCAGGGAATGCGGAACGGCGAATCGGGAAAGCGAAGAGGCGTCATCGTTCCCGGCTTCGCGGTGATCGGTCAGGATCACCACGTCGTCGCCCACGCTGTTCGCCGGCCACAGGCCGAACACCGCTTTTGCCGTCAGCCACTTCTCCGCGACGATCCGGTCCAGCATCGCGCGGGCATCGCGGAACAATTCGGTCGCCTGCTTGCCGACGACCTCATCGTCCAGGATCGCCGGATACCTGCCGGCCAGTTCCCAGGCCTGGAAGAACGGCGTCCAGTCGATGATGTCGATCAGTTCCTGCAGGGGATAATCGTCGAAGACCGTGATGCCCGGCCTGTTCGGCACCGGCGGCGTGTAGTCGTTCCAGCCGCCATCGAATTTCTGCGCGCGCGCCTTGTCCAGCGAAACCAGCCGCTTGGCGTCGCCGCGGTTGCGATGGCGTTCGCGGATCTCGGCATAGTCGGCATCGTTGGCAGCGACGAAACTGGTGCGCAGGTCCTTGGAGATCAGCGACTGCGCCACGCCGACCGCGCGCGAGGCGTCCTTCACCCAGACCGTCGGCGACTTGTAGTGCGGGTCGATCTTCAGCGCCGTATGCGCTCGCGAAGTCGTCGCGCCGCCGATCAGCAACGGCATCTCGAAGCCCTGTCGCTGCATCTCGCGCGCGACATGGCTCATTTCCTCCAGCGACGGCGTGATCAGGCCGGACAGGCCGATCAGGTCGGCGTTCTCAGCCTTGGCGCGGTCCAGGATCACCTGGGTCGGCACCATCACGCCCAGGTCGACCACGTCGAAGTTGTTGCAGGCCAGCACCACGCCGACGATGTTCTTGCCGATGTCGTGCACGTCGCCCTTGACGGTGGCCATCACGATCTTGCCGTTGGACTTGCCGACATCGCCGGTGCGCAGCTTTTCCGCTTCGATGAAGGGCAGCAGGTAGGCCACCGCCTTCTTCATCACGCGCGCCGACTTCACCACCTGCGGCAGGAACATCTTGCCGGCACCGAACAGGTCGCCGACCACGTTCATGCCGTCCATCAGCGGTCCTTCGATCACGTCGAGCGGGCGCGTACTCAGTTGCCGCGCTTCCTCGGTATCGGTTTCGACATACTGGTCGATGCCGTGCACCAGCGCATGGCTGAGGCGATCGCGCACGCTCTTTTCGCGCCACGCCAGATCCTCGGCCCTGGTTTCGCCCTTCTTTCCCTTGTATTGCTCGGCCAGCGTCAGCAACCGTTCGGTCGCATCCGCCCGGCGGTTGAGGATCACGTCCTCGACGTGCTCGCGCAGCGCGGGATCGAGATCGTCGTAGATGGGCATTGCGCCGGCGTTGACGATGCCCATGTCCATGCCGGCCTTGATCGCGTGGTACAGGAACACCGAATGGATCGCCTGGCGCACGGTCTCGTTGCCGCGGAACGAGAACGACACGTTGGAGACGCCGCCGGAGATATGGCAGTGCGGCAGCGTCTGCCGGATGATGCGCGTGGCCTCGATGAAATCGACCGCGTAATTGTTGTGCTCCTCCATGCCGGTGGCGATGGCGAAGATGTTCGGATCGAAGATGATGTCCTCGGGCGGGAAGCCGACCTGCTCGGTGAGGATCCTGTAGGCGCGCGTGCAGATTTCGACCTTGCGCTCACAGGTGTCGGCCTGTCCCTGCTCGTCGAACGCCATCACCACCGTGGCGGCGCCGTAGCGCAGCACCTTGCGGGCATGCTCGATGAAGGCTTCCTCGCCTTCCTTGAGCGAGATCGAGTTGACCACGCCCTTGCCCTGCAGGCATTTCAGTCCGGCTTCGATCACGCTCCACTTGGAGGAGTCGACCATCACCGGGATGCGCGCGATGTCCGGCTCGGAGGCGATCAGGGTGAGATAGCGCGTCATCGCCTTCTCGGAATCGATCAGGCCCTCGTCCATGTTGACGTCGAGGATCTGTGCGCCGTTGGCGACCTGCTGGCGCGCGACTTCGACGGCCTCTTCGTAGCGGTCGTCCTTGATCAGCTTGCGGAACTGCGCACTGCCGGTGACGTTGGTGCGCTCACCAACGTTGACGAACAGCAGTTCGGGCGTGATGACCAGCGGCTCGAGGCCGGAAAGCCGTGTGTAACGTGGTGAAGTGCTCATGCGGCTTCGGAGAGCTCCGTTTGCGAGGGCAGGCGACGTGGCGCGATGCCGTGCACGGCTTCGGCGATCGCCCGGATGTGTGCGGGCGTGGTGCCGCAGCAACCGCCGACCAGATTGAGCAGGCCGGACTGCGCGAACTCCTTCAGCGTGGCGGCCATTTCCTCGGGCGTCTCGTCGTATTCGCCGAACGCATTCGGCAAGCCGGCGTTGGGATGCGCGCTGACGTAGCCGTCGACGATGTCGGCCAGCGTTTCCACGTGCGGGCGCAGGTCCTTTGCCCCGAGCGCGCAGTTGAGGCCGACCGACAGCGGCCGTCCATGCGAGACCGAGGCATAGAAAGCCTCCGCGGTCTGTCCGGACAGCGTGCGCCCGGACGCGTCGGTGATGGTGCCGGAAATCATCACCGGCAGGCGACCGCCGCGATCGTCGAAGACCTCTTCGATCGCAAACAGCGCGGCCTTGGCATTGAGCGTATCGAAGATCGTTTCGACCATCACCACGTCGGCGCCGCCATCGATCAGGCCTTCGACCGCCTCGCGATAGGTGCCGCGCAGTTCGTCGAAACTGGTGTTGCGGAAACCGGGGTCGTTGACGTCGGGGCTGATCGACGCGGTGCGGCTGGTCGGGCCAAGCACGCCGATCACGAAGCGCGGCTGCTGTGGCGTCTTCGCTTCTGCGGCGTCACAGCATTCGCGTGCCACCCGCGCGCCTTCGCGGTTCAGCTCGTAGACGAGGTGCTCGAGGTGATAATCGGCCTGGCTGATCGAGGTGGCATTGAAAGTGTTGGTCTCGACCAGGTCGGCGCCGGCTTCCAGGTAGGCGGTGTGCACGCCAGCGATCACTTCCGGCTTGCTCAGCAGCAGCAGGTCGTTGTTGCCCTTGAGGTCGTGGCCGCATTGCGGGCCATGTTCATGGCCGGCATCGTGCCTGCTGTCGAAGCCTTCGGCGAAGCGCTCGCCGCGATAGTCGGCCTCTTCCAGCCCGTGGCGCTGGATCATCGTGCCCATCGCGCCGTCGATGATCAGGATGCGCTGCGCCAGTGCGTCCTCGAGCTTGGCGACGCGTTCGGGATGCAGCCAGGGGAGATGTTTCATCTTATTGCTCCTTGCGTGGCGTTCTTTGTTCGACGGGAAGCGCTCATGGCTTCCGCGCGATCAGCGAGATGACTTCGAAATGCGGCGGGCGCTTCTCGCGGGTGATGGTTTCCGCGTTCTGCACTTCCAGTCCGGCCTTCTCGGCGAACCTGCGCAGTTCCTTCTCGCTGAAACCGAGGTTGACATGGCCGTACAGTTCGACTGCAGCCTTGTGTTCATGCTTGGCCAGGCTCGACAGCAGCAGCCGCCCGCCCTTGCGCAGCACGCGCGCGGCCTCGGCCACGGCCTGTGCCGGTTTGGCGGCATAGGTCAGCGCATGCATCAACACCACTAGGTCGAACTCGCCGGCAGCGAACGGCAGCGCATGCATGTCGCCGCTGCGCACTTCCACGTTCCGGAAGGGACGCAGGCGCTCGGTCGCCGCCGCGACCACGCGCGGGCTGGTATCGACGCAGACGTAGCGTTTGGCGTGCGGCGCCAGCAGTTCCGCAAGCACGCCGTCGCCGGAGGCGATGTCAAGCACGTCGCCGGTTTCCAGCAGGGGCAGGGCGCCGCGTGCGAGCGCTTCCCAGGTGCGGCCGGGCGAGTAGTGCCGTTCCATGTCGCCGGCGACCGAGTCCGCCCAGTTCTGGTCGGCGGCGCGGGTGGCGAGCACCGCAGGCACACGCTCGGCGTCCTGGCGCAGCAGCGGATCGTCGCTGCCGTCGCGGATGCTCTGCCACAACGCGCGTTGCGCCGGGTCGAGCGTGGCATCGTCGAAACGGTAATAGGCCGACACGCCGGCGCGGCGATCGCGCACCAGGCCGGCTTCCTTGAGTTTGGCCAGATGCGTGGACACGCGGGGCTGCGCCAGGCGGGTGATCGCGGACAGTTCGGCCACCGTCAGTTCCTCGCCTTCCAGCAACGCGAGCAGGCGCACGCGGGTGGCATCCGCGAATGTCTTCAGGCGGCTCGACCAGCCTTCCAGATCCATAAATATCTTCCCATCGCGATATAAAGATAATTGTCCGCCGCGGTCGCCGGCAGGTCAAGCCGTGTCCATGTCCGGGGCCGGGAGGTTCGGTTATCGCGACGCGAACGCTACAATTGCGCGTCTCGATCGTTCGCCGGGGTGCATGACGTGGATTTTGGATTCACCGAGGAGCAGTTGCTGATCCAGGACGTAGCGCGGCGCATCGCGCAGGAGAAGATCGCGCCCAGCGCCGAGCACTTCGACAAGTCCGGCGAGTTCCCGCTGGCGAACATCCAGCTGCTCGGCGAGAACGGGCTGATGGGCATCGAAGTGCCGGCCGAGTACGGCGGCGCCGGCATGGATCCGGTCGCCTACGTGCTGGCCATGGTCGAGATCGCGGCCGCCGACGCGGCGCATTCGACCATCATGTCGGTCAACAATTCGCTGTTCTGCAACGGCATCCTCGCCAACGGCACCGAGGCGCAGAAACAGAAGTACGTGCGTGCGATCGCCGAGGGCGCCGAGATCGGCGCATTCGCGCTGACCGAGCCCCAGTCAGGCTCCGACGCCACCGCCATGCGTTGCCGCGCGGTGAAGCAGGCCGACGGCAGCTTCATCGTCAACGGCAAGAAGAGCTGGATCACCTCCGGCCCGGTGGCCAAGTACATCGTGCTGTTCGCGATGACCGACCCGAGCAAGGCCTCGCGCGGCATTTCCGCCTTCCTGATCGACACCGCCCGCGAAGGCTTCCACCGCGGCAAGACCGAACCCAAGCTTGGCATCCGCGCTTCGGCCACCTGCGAGATCGAGTTCACCGACTACGTGGTACAGCCCGACGAGTTGTTGGGCGACGAGGGCCACGGCTTCAAGATCGCGATGGGAGTACTCGACGCAGGCCGCATCGGCATCGCCTCGCAGGCGATCGGCATCGGCCGCGCCGCCTACGAAGCCACGCTGGCTTACGTGCGCGAGCGCCAGGCTTTCGGCCAGCCGATCGGTGCGTTCCAGATGACCCAGGCCAAGATCGCCGACATGAAATGCAAGCTGGACGCGGCACTGCTGCTGACCTTGCGCGCGGCCTGGCTGAAGGGGCAGGGCAAACGCTTCACCACCGAGGCGGCGGTCGCCAAGCTGACCGCTTCCGAGGGCGCGATGTGGATCGCGCACCAGGCGGTGCAGATCCACGGCGGCATGGGCTATTCCAAGGAGATGCCGCTGGAGCGGTACTTCCGCGACGCCAAGATCACCGAGATCTACGAAGGCACCAGCGAGATCCAGCGCTTGGTCATTGCTCGCCACGAAACCGGCCTGCGCTGACAAGGCGACGCCGTGCACGTCATCCATCGAGTGAAGAACACGGCCTTCCCCGGGGACCGCGGCTGCGATCGCCGCGAATACCGGATCGCCGCGTGACACCCATCCATTGCACGGATGTTCGTACGGTGGTCGCGCGCAATGCCATGCCCTAAGCGGTCAACCTCACATCGGCGCGCCACGCGCGCGCCTCTCTCCATCGGACGACAGTTCCCATGAGCAGCAAACGCAAAGCCGGACCGGCCCGCACGACCACCCGCAACACGGAGGCCGCGGCGCGCGGCGAGGCTGGCGACGCCCTGTTGCAGCCGATCTTCGACGCCATCCGCAAGCTCGCCGGCAAGGCGCGCCAGGAAGACGCCGGCGCCTTCGCCAAGGCCTTCTATTACCGCATGACCGCCGACGAGTTGCCGCTGCACGGCGCCGCCAGCTGGGCCGCGCTGGCGAATGATTTCCTCGACTTCGCCCGCGTGCGCAAGCCGGGCAGGGCGGAAGTGCGGCTGTTCAATCCGAACCTCAAGCAGCATGGTTGGGAATCGCCGCATACCGTGCTGCAGATCGTCAACGACGACATGCCGTTCCTGGTCGACTCGGTGACGATGTCGCTGGCCGAACAGGGCATCGGCGTGCACGTGCTCGGGCATCCGGTGGTGCAGATCACGCGCGACAAGGGCGGCAAGCTGCTGTCGGTCGGCGAAGGCCGGTCCGAGTCGCTGATGCACCTTGAAATCGACCGCCAGCAGGCCGGTGCCATCGCCGCCATCGAGGAGAAGATCCGCGAAGTGCTGGCTGACGTGTGCGCGATCGTCGTCGACTGGGATGCGATGCGGGCGAAGATGGAAGAGGTCGCGGAAGCCCTGCCGACGCGGCGCATGCCGGTGTCCGAGGCTGGCCGCCAGGAGGCGCAGGAGTTCCTGCGCTGGGCGGCCGACAACCACTTCACCTTCTTCGGCTACCGCGAGTACAAGGTCGGCAGGAAAGGTGGCGAGGACGTGCTGAGCGTGGTCGACGGTTCCGGCCTGGGCCTGCTGCACGGCAGGGACCTGGGCAAGCCGCGCCTGCTGAAGACGCTGGCCGCGCATTACATGCCGCAATCCGGTTCCGAGGATGCGCTGATCCTGACTAAGACCAATGCGCGTTCCACCGTGCATCGCCCCGGCTACATGGACTACATCGGCGTGCTGGAGTTCGACGACAAGGGGCGCCCGGTCGCCGAGCAACGCTTCCTGGGCCTGTACACCTCCAGCGCCTATCACCGCCGCCCGTGGGACATCCCGCTGGTGCGCGAGCGCTACGCGCACGTGATGCGCCAGTCCGGGCTCAAGCCCGACAGCCATAGTGGCAAGGCGCTCAAGCACATCCTGGAAACGCTGCCACGCGACGAACTGTTCCAGTCCAGCGAGGCGGAACTGTTCCGCACCGGCATGGGCATCCTCGGCCTGCAGGAACGCGTGCGCAGCAAGCTGTTCCTGCGTCGCGACCGCTATGGCCGTTTTTTCTCGGTGCTGGCCTACATCCCGCGCGACCACTTCAATACCGACGTACGCCTGCGCATCGAGAAGATGCTGCGTCGCGCATTGCATGGCGAGCATGTCGATACCAGCGTGGTGCTGGGCGAGTCGCCGCTGGCGCAGCTGCACCTGATCATCCGTCCGAAGTCGGGCGAGGCGATCGAGATCGATACGGTCGAACTGGAATCGCGGCTGACCCAGATCGTGCGCAACTGGCAGGACGAACTGCGCGATGCGCTGGTCGCCCGCCAGGGCGAGGAGCAGGGCCTGAAGCTGGCGAACCGTTACGGCCGCGCGTTGCCCGCCGGCTACATCGAGGAGGTGACGCCGGCTGCGGCCGCCAGCGACGTCGAACACCTGTCCGCGCTGACCGGCCCGGACGACCTGCGTCTGAGTCTGCAACGTTCGCGCCGTCGCAACCAGAACAGCCTGCGCTTCAAGCTGTATCGCCAGAACGACGACATTCCGCTGTCCGATGCACTGCCGATGATGGAGAACATGGGCCTGCGGGTGATGTCCGAGCATCCGTACCGGATGGAGGTCGAGGACCAGGTCCTGTACGTCCAGGATTTCGAGGTCGAGGGCGTTCGCGACGACTTCGACATCGGCAGCATCGACGAGAGTTTCGAAGAAGCGTTCGCGCAGATCTGGCGTGGCATGGCCGAGAACGACGGCTTCAACCGGCTGGTGCTGGCCGCCGGCCTGGGCTGGCGCCAGGTGGCGATGCTGCGCGGCTACTGCAAGTACCTGTTGCAAGTTGGCGTACCGTTCTCGCAGAGTTATGTCGAGGCGACCTTCGCCCGCTATCCGCTGCTGGCGCGACTGCTGGTGGAACTGTTCGAAGCCAAGTTCGATCCGCGCACCGGCAGCGAAAGCAAGGCCGAGATCAGGCAGGGCGCGGAGCGTTTCGGCAAACAGCTGCAGGGCCTGGTTGGCAACGACGAGGCCGCGCACGCCACGCTGGCTCCGGTAATCGAGGCGCGCAGCCAGGATCGCGCGACCCAGTACGAGAGCACGCGCAATGCGCTGAAGGGGCTGCTCGACCGCGTCTCCAGCCTCGACGAGGACCGCATCCTGCGCAGCTTCATCGGCGTCATCGATGCGACCCTGCGTACCAATTACTACCAGCAGCGTGACGGCAGGCACCACGACTGCATCAGCTACAAGTTCGATTCGTCCAAGGTGCCGGATCTGCCAAAGCCGCGGCCGTATCGCGAGATCTTCGTCTACGGCGCGCGCGTGGAAGGCGTGCACCTGCGCTTCGGGCCGGTCGCGCGCGGCGGCCTGCGCTGGTCGGACCGGCGCGAGGATTTCCGCACCGAGGTGCTGGGCCTGGTCAAGGCGCAGATGGTGAAGAACACCGTGATCGTGCCGGTCGGTTCCAAGGGCGGCTTCTTCGCCAAGCGGCCGCCGGCCGGCGGTGATCGCGACGCGGTGCTGGCCGAGGGCATCGCCTGCTACAGGATGTTCATCAACGGCCTGCTCGACGTCACCGACAACATCGCGCCGGACGGCAGAATCGTGCCTCCGCAGGATGTGGTCCGCCACGATGGCGATGATCCCTACCTGGTCGTCGCCGCCGACAAGGGCACCGCGACGTTCTCCGACATCGCCAACGGCATCGCCCGCGAACACGGTTTCTGGCTCGACGACGCGTTCGCTTCGGGCGGTTCGGTCGGCTATGACCACAAGGGCATGGGCATCACCGCACGCGGCGCGTGGGAGTCGGTCAAGCGCCACTTCCGTGCCCTGGGTCGCGACAGCCAGAAGCAGGATTTCACCGCGGTCGGCATCGGCGACATGTCCGGCGACGTGTTCGGCAACGGCATGCTGCTGAGCAAGCACATCCGCCTGCTGGCGGCGTTCGACCACCGGCACATCTTCCTCGACCCGGATCCCGACGCCGCGCGTACGTTCAAGGAACGCCAGCGCCTGTTCAAGCTGCCGCGTTCGAGCTGGGAGGATTACGACACGTCGCTGATCAGCAAGGGTGGCGGCATCTACCCGCGCTCGGCCAAGTCGATTCCGCTGTCGCCGCAGGTCAAGGCCGCGCTCGGCATCGACAGCGGCATCGCGGCGATGAGCCCCAGCGAACTGCTCAGCGCGATCCTGAAGTCGCCGGTCGACCTGTTGTGGAACGGCGGCATCGGCACCTACGTCAAGGCCAGCAGCGAGTCCAATGCCGACGTCGGCGATCGTGCCAACAACGCCCTGCGCGTCGATGGCCGCGACCTGCGCTGCAAGGTGGTGGGCGAAGGTGGCAACCTCGGCATGACCCAGCTCGGCCGCATCGAGGCGGCGCTGCACGGCGTGCTGCTCAATACCGACTTCATCGACAACTCGGCCGGCGTCGACACCTCCGACCACGAGGTCAACATCAAGATCCTGCTCAACGGGCAGGTGCAGGCGAAGAAGCTCAAGATCGAGGAACGCAACAAGCTTCTGGCTTCGATGACCAACGAAGTCGCAGCGCTCGTGCTCAACGACAACTACCGCCAGAACCAGGCGATCAGCCTGATGGAACGGATGAGCCTGACCCGGCTCGGCTCCAAGCAGCACTTCATCCGCACGCTGGAATCGCAGGGCCTGCTCGACCGGCAGATCGAATACCTGCCCAGCGACGCGGAAATCGCCGAACGCAAGGCCAAGGGACTGGGCCTGACGCGTCCGGAGCTGGCGGTGCTGCTGTCGTATTCCAAGCTGGTCGCCTTCCAGCAACTGCTCGATTCCGACGTGCCCGAGGACAGCTACCTGTCGAAGGAGCTGGTGCGTTACTTCCCCGAGCCGCTGCAGGGCAAGTACGCCAAGGCGATGGAACAGCATCGCCTGAAGCGCGAGATCATCGCCACCGCGGTCACCAATTCCACCATCAACCGCATGGGCGCCACTTTCCTGCTGCGCATGCAGGAGGACAGCGGACGCACGCCGGGGGAAGTCGCCAAGGCCTTCACCATCACCCGTGAGGCACTGGAGGCACGCGAGCTGTGGGCGCAGATCGACGCGCTCGACGGCAAGGTGGCCGAGCCGGTGCAGATCGATGCGTTGCAGGTGATCTGGACGCTGCAGCGTTCGTTCACGCGTTGGCTGCTGTCGCGTCCAGGCGCGATCCCGGACATCGCCACGGCCGTGGCCCGGTATCACGATGGCCTGAAGGACATTCGCACCGGGCAGGGCATCCTGCCGGACTCGCAGCGGCCTGCCTACGAGGCAAGCCTGCATGGCTGGAAGAGCAAGGGCGTGCCGGCGGAGCTCGCTGGCCAGCTGGCGGCCCTGCCTTACATGGAGTCGTCCTGCGACGTCATCGAAGTCGCGCGCGAGCGCAAACTGAAGACGGTGGAAGTGGCGAAAATCCATTTCCGCCTCGGCGAAGCGCTGCGGTTGCCGTGGCTGGTGGAACAGATCGATCGCCTGGTCGTCGACGGCCGATGGCATGCCGTTGCCCGCGGCGTGCTGCGCGACGAGCTGGCTACGCAGCAGCGCATGCTGGTCGGGCAGGTGCTGAACATGCCCGGCAGCACTGCCGACGCGAAAGTCAGGCACTGGCTGGAGCGTGACGACGCGTCCCTGCGCTTTACCTTGGCGATGCTCAACGAGTTGGCCACGCAGAAGTCGCTGGACTATCCGACAGCATCGGTCGCGGTGCAGCGCCTGTCGCAGCTGGCGTCACGCGGCTGATGGAACGGCTGGTGGAGCGGAGCCTGCTCCGTTCCGCCAGCCCTGCTGCGTTAAGCTGGATTCCCGTCGCCCGAGGTCGCCCATGACACAGACGCCGCGCATCGCTTTCCTCGCCAGTCCGACCGATGGCGCGCAGGGCGCGCTGACGCAACTGGTCGAGCGGCACGGACAGGTCGATCCGGCCGACGCCGACGTGATCTGCGCGCTTGGTGGAGACGGATTCATGCTGCAGACCCTGCACAGGCACGGGAGCCTGGGCAAGCCGGTGTACGGCATGAAGCTGGGCGCCGTCGGCTTCCTGATGAACCACTATCGTGAAGACGACCCGCAAGCCGGCCATGCGTTGCTGGAACGCATCGCCAACGCCGAGCCAGCCGTGCTGCGGCCGCTGGAAATGATCGCGGCGACCGAATCCGGCACTTCGGTGGGCTCATTGGCGTACAACGAGGTATCCCTGCTGCGGCAGACCCGCCAGGCCGCGCACATGCAGATCGACCTCAACGGCCAGACCCGCCTCGACGAACTGGTCTGCGATGGCGTGATGGTGGCGACGCCCGCCGGCAGCACCGCCTACAACTTCTCCGCGCACGGGCCGATCCTGCCGCTGGGTTCCAGCGTGATCGCGTTGACCCCGATCGCCGCATTCCGCCCGCGGCGCTGGCGTGGTGCGCTGCTCAAGGCCGACACCGAAGTGCGCTTCCGCATCCTCGATCCGTACAAGCGCCCGGTCAGCGCCACCGCCGACTCGCACGAGGTGCGCGACGTGGTGGAAGTGACGATCCGCGAATCGCGCGACCGCACCGTGACCTTGCTGTTCGATCCGGAACACAACCTGGAAGAGCGGATCCTGAGCGAGCAGTTCGTCGTCTGATTCATGAGGATCGTCCGATTGCCAGGATGTCAAACGGCGAGTCGCGCTCGCTGAGACGCCATCGGTCCACAATCGCGCCATGAGCGAAGTTCCCGCCAATCCACCCCTTGTCGTCGCCATCACCACGCGCGCCCTGTTCGACCTGGAGGACAGCCACGGCCTGTTCGAGGCTGAAGGCATCCAGGCCTACGCCGAATACCAGCGCAACCGCGAGAACGACGTGCTGGAACCGGGCATCGCCTTCCCGCTGGTGCGCAAGCTGCTGGCATTGAACGACGGCGCACCGCCGGAGGCGCCGCACGTCGAGGTGATCCTGCTGTCGCGCAATTCGTCCGACACAGGCCTGCGCATCTTCAACTCGATCCAACACCACGGGCTCGGCATCGTGCGTGCCACGTTCACCTCCGGCGCGCCGACCTGGCCCTACATCAGGCCGTTCGGCGCGCAGTTGTTCCTGTCGGCGAATCCGGAGTCGGTACGGCGTGCGCTGGAAAACGGCATCGCGGCGGCCACCATCCTTCCCGCCGTGCCGTCGATACGCGCCGCGGCGCAGCGCGGCGACCAGTTGCGGATCGCCTTCGACGGCGACGCGGTCATCTTCGGCGACGAGGGCGAGCGGTACTCGCGCGAGCAGGGCGTGGAGGCGTTCGGGCGCTACGAACGCGAAAACGCGCACCAGCCGCTGCCGGGTGGCCCGTTCCGTGGATTCCTGGATGCGCTGCATCGATTACAGGCCGCATTTCCCAGCGGCGACGCGGCGCCGATCCGCACCGCGCTGGTAACCGCGCGCTCCGCTCCCGCGCACGAACGGGTGATCCGCACGCTGCGTGCCTGGGACGTGCGGCTGGACGAGGCACTGTTCCTTGGCGGTCGCGACAAGGGACCGTTCCTGGAGGCATTCGGCGCCGACATTTTCTTCGACGATTCCCTGCACAACATCGACTCGGCCCGCCAGCACGTCGCCGCCGGCCATGTGCCGCATGGGATCGCCAATAGTTGAACCTTTCGCGCTTGCGACATTGCGACAAGCCGGCTTCTGTTTTTCCCCGCAGGGATACAGGGAAGCGCGGATGATGAAAAGGAAGCGGGCTGGCGTCCCCGATTCCGGGGGCATCCGCCGGTAGCTACAACGGCAGGCGGATGTCCGACAGCTTCCACTGCAGGCCATCGCGGGTCATCACGAACTGGACCGGCCGACCGGAGTCGTCCTGCACGGTGGCGGTGAAACGCGACGGCGATTCGAAACGGTACTTTGCGCCGTCGAAGGGACGCGGTGAGACGGGGGCTCGAGGCGGATCGTCACTGCCGGTTGACGGTGCATCCACAATCGGGGACGGTGACAGGCCGTCATCGATGCGCCTCCACACCTTGCGTCCTTCCATCATCGCACCGAGCCCCGTCGGCGTGACCATGGTGTCGACCACGCCACCGATTAGTCCGCTGGCCAGCGACAGTCCGATCGCGCCGAACGTACTGGACTGCGCATCGGGGCCGGCTTCGCGTACCAGCCGATCGCCCAACTGTGCCTTCAGGCTGCTGCGCAATGCCGGGAAATCGACCTGCCTGGACAGCGCATTGGCGTCCTGCTGCTCGACCGCGGCACGGATCGCACGCACGGTGAGGTAGGGCCCGGCCGCGACGTAGGCGCCCAGCGCCAGCAACAGTGAGATGACGAGCCATAGCCATTTCTTCATCGGTCCATCCCCAGGCGTGAGCGCCGCACCGGCATGATCAGAATTCCAGGTCCAAGGCCGCACAAAGATAATCGACGAACGGCCCCAGCGCGGCGAGATCCTTCTCCAATGTCTGGCGCAGGCGCGGGCCGAGCATCACGCTGTCTTCGAGCGTGCGCAATGCGACGAAATTCCTGTGCTTGAGATCCTCGATGAATTCGAACTCCGGCGGAAAACCGCGCGGCGCGCGTACCAGCATCTCGTCGGACTCCAGATCGTAGCGACGGGCGAAGGCTGGCGCATGCGCCGCTGCTTTCCAGCTGCCGGGATTGTCGAAGATGAACTGGCGAATGCGCCGCTGCGTGTCCGGTTCCGGATGCCACAGCCCGGCGCCGACGAAGCATTCGCCCGGTTCCAGATGTACATAGAATGACGGTGCCGCTACCTGCTTGCGTCGCTCGTGGAACAGGCGTGCGCCCTGCCAGGACTTGTACGGCGCCTTGTCGCTGGCGAAACGCGTGTCGCGATGGATGCGAAACAGCGATCCGCCACTGGGTCGCGGGTCGGCAATGAAATGCGTGCTGACTTCCTTCAGCGCCGGCTGCAGCTCGGCCAGCAGGCGCAGGAACGGTCCGCGCACATGGGCCTCGTAATCGGCCTTGTGCGCATGGAACCATTCGCGGTTGTTGTGTCGGGCCAGTCCGCGCAGGAACCTGAAGGTCTTGTCGTTGAAATAGCGGGTCATTGCAGATCCGTTTCGATGCCGGCGCCCCAGGCCGCGAGCTGGTCCAGCAGCGTCAGCTTGCCGCCATCGGCGGCGTGGGCGGCTCGCAGTGTCGCGATCTCCGCCTTGAATCGCGTGAAGTCCAGTTCCGACAGCCCACTGTCGTTTTCCAGGCGCAGGCGACGGTAGGCATTCCAGCGTTCATGCTCGGCCACGCTCAACAACTCCGGCCAGTTGCGGGCACGATAGCGGAACAGCAGTTCGGGCAGCCGTGGATCCTGGAAACCGAAGTCGTGGCGGGCCAGGTGTTCAGGCAATGTGCTGCGGACCTGGACGAAACGGCGCTTGTCGGCATCGCCGATGAAACCGTCATAAAGCGCGGCATCGGGGTCTGCCGGACCGCGCTCGGTCTCGCCGGCATAGATGCGCCGTATTTTCTCGGCGAGTGCCGGTCCGGCCGCACGCAGCCGTTCCGCACGCGCCTCGACCACGGCCGGGTCGATGCCGAGGCGTTCGAAGTCCGATGTCCGCAGATGCTCCCAGGCGACCAGCGCAGGGCAGCGGTTGAGATGGACTTCCTTCAACGCAATGCGTTTTTCGCCTTCCGGCAGATCGGCTGCCGGCGTGTACAGACGGTCGGAGATCTCGTCGGCATCTAGATCGAACAGCGCATCCTGTTCGCCATCCAGATCGAACACGATCACGCGGCTGTCGATGCGTGGATGCCGCGCCAGCGGCAGGACGGCGGCGGCGCTGAGGCGACTGGCCGGGTAACGCTGCGAGACGTGCAGTACCGGCTTCATGGCGATCGTGTCGAGCAGGCTGGCGGCACGCCGCTTGTCGCGCAATGTCAGCACGTATTCCCAGAACCGCGGCTGCGACCGACGCAGCAGGCGCGCCATGCCGATCAACGCCCGGACGTCGGACAGCGCTTCGTGCGCGTCGCCAACGCGCACGTCGTTGGCGGTGGCGAGGTGTTCCAGGCGGAACGAGGTGAAACCGTCGTCGCGCTTCGGCCATGCGATGCCGTCCGGGCGCAATGCGTGTGCGAGCCGCAATACGTCGAGCAGGTCCCAGCGCGAGTTGCCGCCGCGCCATTCGCGCTCGTAGGCGTCGTAGAAATTGCGGTACAGGCCGTAGCGGATGAATTCGTCGTCGAAGCGCAGCGAGTTGTAGCCGGCGCTGCAGGTCTCGGGTCGCGCCATCTCCTCGAAGATGCGGGCGAAAGCCTCGGCTTCGTTCACGCCCTTGTGCAGCGCATCCTGCGGTGCGATGCCGGTGATCAGGGTGGCGATGGGCGAGGGCAGCAGGTCGTCGGCCGGTTTGACGAAGAAATCGATCGGCGCATCGACTTCATTCAGTTCGGCATCGGTGCGGATCGCGGCGAACTGTGCGATGCGTGTGCGTCGCGGATCGCTGCCGAATGTCTCCAGGTCGTAGAACAGGAAACTGGCGGGCACTAGGCGACATCCAGCAGCGGCATCAGCCGGGCCTGCACATCGTCGTCCAGCGCCTGCCAGTCGATGCTGTCCAGCGAATCGTGGCCGTGCGTGGCCCGTACCAGGATGCCGCGCTGGATCTCGCTGCGTTCCAGCGCCAGCGCGTACGGAATCAGCATGAAAGTGACCATCGTGTAGTGCGGCACGAAACGGCCTGGATGACGTTCCTGCAGCTTGCGTTCGAGTTCACGCTGCAGCAGGAAATCAGGGTCGTCGACGCGATCGCGCATTTCCAGGTAATTTTCCAGCGCCATGTGCTGGATCGCGGCCGCGTTGGGCTTGCGCTCGGCCTCGTAGCCGGCGAAAGCTTCGGCGAGATCCACGCCCGCCTCCAGCTTGCGTGCCAGGGCAACGCAATCCTCGAATGCGCAGTTCATGCCCTGGCCGTGGAACGGCACCATCGCGTGCGCCGCGTCGCCAAGCAGCACGGCGCGGCCATCGATATGCCAGCGGTCGAGATAGAGCGTGGCCAGCAGGCCGGGCGGATTGCGCTGCCAGTCCTCTTCCAGATCGGGAATCAGCGGCAGCGCATCGGCGAAATCGCGCTCGAACAACGCCCGTGCGTCGGCGACCGTCTTCAGCGAGGCGAAGCTGGGATCGCCTTCGTTGGGCAGGAACAGGGTGACAGTGAATGTCTTCTCGTCGTTGGGCAGCGCGATGCACATGTAGCGGCCTCGCGGCCAAATATGCAGCGCGTTGGGTTCGATACGGAAATCGCCGTCGGCAGACGGCGGGATCTCGAGTTCCTTGTAGGAATGATCGAGGAATTCGCTACGTTCGCCGAGGTCGGCCTGGCGATTCATGGCGGCGCGCAGGGCAGAGCCTGCACCGTCCGCGCCGACCAGGGCACGGAAGCCGGTTTCGTGCGCTTGGCCTGCACGGTCGTCGCGGAAGCGGGCGACGCGCGCATCGAAGTCGACGCTGTCGAGCCGCCGGTCGAAGTGGAGGCGGGCGCCTGCCTTGTCGGCCAGGTCCAGCAGCGTGATGTTGAGGTCGCCGCGGTGCACCGACCAGATCACCTCGGAATCGTCCCGTCCGTAGCGCTGCAGCTGCAGCGTGCCGTCGGCGAAATGCACCATGCGGCCGCGCATCATCACTGCCTGCGTCATCACCGCATCGTCCGCATCCGCCTGGCGCAGTGCGTTGCGGCCGCGCTCGGCCAGGGCGAGATTGATCGAACGCCCCCCTTCGTAGCCCTTCACCCGCGGATCGCCGCGCTTCTCGTAAACGTCGACCTGCCAGCCGCTGCGGGCCAGCAAGGTGGCGAGCAGGGCGCCGGCGAGACCGGCGCCGATGATGGTGAGGGATTTGTCAGGCTGGTTGTTCAAAGTGTCATCCGCATTCGTCCTGCCGTTGCCGTCGCATCCTTAAGCACTACCCTTGCCACGCCTCGACGGCTCTGGCGAATCGCAGCACGTCCGCATGGGTGTTGTACAAGGGTACCGGCGAGATCCGGATCACGTCAGGCTCGCGCCAGTCGCCCAGCACGCCGCGCGAGGCCAGATATTCGAACAAGGCTCGCCCCCTGTCGCGGCCACCAACGACACGCAAAGACAACTGGCAGCCGCGTTGCGCCGGATCGCTGGGCGTGGCGATCTGCAAGTTATCGGACAGGCGCTCGCGTATCAGCGTTTCCAGATAAGCCGTCAGCTTCAACGATTTTTCGCGCAACGCATCCATGCCGGCGCGTTCGAACAATTCCAGCGAACCGCGCAGCGGCGCCAGCCCCAGGATCGGCGGGTTGCTCAGCTGCCATCCGTCGGCGCCGGGCGTCGGCACGAATTCCGGCCCCATGCGGAAACGCGTCGACTGTTCCTGGCCCCACCAGCCGGCGAAGCGGGGACGTCCGGTGCGTGCGTGGCGTTCGTGCACGAAGCAGCCTGCGACTGCGCCGGGACCGGCATTCATGTACTTGTAGTGGCACCACACCGCGAAGTCTGCGCCGCTGTTGTGGAGCTGCAGTGGCAGGTTGCCGACGGCATGGGCCAGGTCGAACCCGACGACGGCACCGGCGGCGTGGCCGAGCCTCGTGATTTCGCCGAGGTCGAACGCCTGGCCGCTGCGGTATTGCACGCCGGGCCATAGCACCAGCGCCAGGCGCGGCCCGTGTTCGGCGATCGCGCGTTCGAGGGCCTGTATCGAGAACGTGCCGTCCGCTTCGTCCGGCTGCAGTTCGATCAGGTCCGTGGACGGATCGAAGCCATGGAAGCGCACCTGCGATTCCAGAGCATAGCGGTCGGACGGAAACGCGCCGGCTTCCATCAGGATCGCCGGGCGCTCGCGCGTCGGTCGATAGAAGCTGACCATCATCAGGTGCAGGTTGGCGGTGAGCGAGTTCATCGCCACCACTTCGGAAGGCTGCGCGCCGACCACGGTCGCTAGCGGATCGCGGACCAGTTCGTGATACGGCATCCATTGGGCCTGGCCAGTGAAATGACCTTCGACCGCTTCCATCGCCCACTTGTCGAGCACTTCCTCGACGTGCGCACGCGCCGATTTCGGCTGCAGGCCGAGCGAGTTGCCGCAGAAATAAGCCTGTTCGGCGCCGTCGTGGCGGGGAACGTGGAACTCTTCGCGGAATGCGCGCAACGGATCGGCGGCATCCTGCGCGAGGGCGTAGGCCTCGGAATTCAGTTCGTTCATGTCGACCAGCCAGTAATCATGCGAAACGCGAAGCCGGCAGGCCCAGCCATTCCAGCGCGGTGCCGTGGTAAAGCCGCGCCTGTTCGGCATCGTCGAGTTGCAGTGCCGCGATGCCCGCTCCCGGTTCCTGTTCGCCAAGCGGGAATGGATAGTCCGTGCCCAGCATTACCTGGCTGACGCCGCAGGTGTCGATGAGGTAGCGCAGTGCACGTGGATCGGCGACCCAGGAATCGAAGTAGACGCGTTGCAGGTATTCGCGCGGATTGCGTGGATTGTCGGTCGCGACCAGGTCCGGACGCATGTTGAAGCCGTGCTCGATGCGACCGATGGTGTAAGGGAACGCGCCGCCGCCGTGCGCGAAGCAGACCTTCAGTTTCGGCAGCCGTTCCAGCACGCCGCCGAACACCAGGCAGCACGCCGCGCGCGCCTGTTCGGCGGGCATGCCGACCAGCCAGGGCAGCCAGTATTTGGGCATCGTGTCGGTGCCCATCATGTCCCAGGGATGCACCAGGATCGCCGCGCCGAGGTCGCTGGCGGCCTGGAAGAACTCGAACAGTTCCGGCGCATCCAGGTTCCATTCGCCGACATGCGAACCGATCTGCACGCCCTGCAGGCCGAGCTGGTCCATGCAGCGTTCGAGTTCCTGCACGGCCAGGCGCGGCGACTGCAATGGCACGGTGCCGATGCCGGCGTAGTGGCGCGGATGCGCGCGGCAGGTTTCGGCCATGTGGTTGTTGAGCGCGACGTGCAGTTCCAGTGCGTGGTGCGGCCGCGCCCAATAGCTGAACATCACCGGCACCGTGCTGATCACCTGCACCTGCACGCCGAAGCGCGCGTAGTCGGCGATGCGCTCATGCGGGTCCCAGGTCTTGGGCCAGATCTCGCGGAAGAACTTGCCGTCCTTGTAGATGCGATGGCGACCGTCGTCGCCATGGTGAATCACCGGAAAACGGTTGTCGCCGTACTTCGTGGCGAGGTCTGGCCAGTCGCGCGGCAGGTAGTGGGCGTGGGTGTCGATCTTGAGCATGCCGGCATTTTACCCGGCCGCTGCCGTGGAAGCGTTGACCTCGCGCGCCGGGGGGCGCAGCACGTGTGCGAGGGTATCGATGCTGTCGGTGATGCGGTCACAGGTATCGCCCAGTGCGATCGCAAAAGCGTCTTCCGCACCGTTGTCGGGCCGGGCCAGCGATTCGACGAGACGCCGCTCGATCGGCCGCAGCGACGGTAGCGTGACGTTGCGCCCCTCGCGCACGGCCGAGACGATCTCGGCGAGGACGCGGTCGACCTCGGTGGCGAATTCGCGCAACACCGGGTTGTCGGGCAGGGCCGCGCCGTCGCGCAGCAGGGACTCCAGCAGCAGCGGGGCGCGGATCAGGCGGTTGGCGTTGGCCAGCAGGGATTCCGCCAATGCGATCTGCGGCTTGGAGCGTAGCCGCCGCGGCTCGCCGCGCAGCCTTTCCAGCGATGCCTGGACGTTGGTGCGCGCCGCACGCGCCGCGGTGCGCGTCTCGTACAGTTCGTCGATGGCGCCGGCGAGCAGTGCCTTGATGTGGGCGCGATGCGCGTCGATCAGCTTGGCCAGCGATTCGTTGATGCGCCTGCCTTCCCAGGTCGGCCAGGCGGCATACGCTACCAGAGCCAGCGCACTGCCGATCAGGGTCGCGATCACGCGTGCCTGTACGGCCTCGCCCGGCGCCATGCCGCGGAACGACAGCAGCAGCACCAGCATGCCGGTCAGCATGGCCACGCCCAGCGCATAGTTGACCTGCGCCAGCAAGCGGAACGCCATGCACAGCGCAGCCATCAACAGCAATCGCAGCACGACGCCGTCCATCGCGTAGTGGGCCAGCAGCGTCGCCAGCAGCAGGCCGGCGAAGGTGCCGGCCACGCGCAGCACGCCGAAGCGCAGGGTGCCGCCGAAGTCGGGCTTCAGCACGATCGCGGTGGTCATCGGTATCCACACGCCGTGAGGGATCCTGAGCCAGCGTTCGCCGGCGACGGCCAGAGCGACGCATATCGCGCAACGGATCGCGTGGCGGAACGCAACCGACGACAGTTTCAGGTTCGCGCGCAGCGTGGCCAGTGGATCGCGCGGGCGCAGCGCCGCAGGCAGGTGAGCCTCCGCCATGTCCGCGCGGATTTCGCCGCGGCTGCTGGCCCAGTGGCCGTTGCGTGCCAGCGATCGCAGTTGTCCGGCCAGGCCCTCGGCGCGGGCGATCGCGACTTTCTGCAGACGCCGGTCGCGCCGCGACATGGCATCGGTGGGTGCCTGTCGCAGTGCGTCGACCCAGATGTCGAAAGTCGCCGCCTCGCGTTCGCCCTGCGTCGGCTTTTCGGCATCGGCCATGGCATCGCCGAGGTGATCGAGGATCACGGCAGCATGGTCGAGCAATGTCTCGACACCGGATCGTGCCGTGGTGTCCTCGATGCGTCCGTGCAGGTCGCCCAGCGTCAGCAGGTCGGCGCGCACGCGCTCGCAGATTTCAGCGATGATGCGGAACGACTGCACCGCCACGCCGCGCGCGCGGTGCTCGCCGTGCAACAGGTCGAGCGCCTCCATCGCCGCCAGCGAAACCGGCGGCGCCAGCGAAGCATCCGGCCGCGTGCGCGCGACTGTCGCCAGTTGTCGCAGCACGGTCGCCAGCGCGAAACGCTCGGGGCGATAGCGCTGCAGCGGCCAGGCAGCGACGGCGAGCAACATCTGCAGCAGGCCGCCGGCGAAGATCAGCGCCGCCACACCGGCGGCGTATTGTCTCGGCACCTGCATTTCCGCGGTGATCATCATCACGATC
Organism: Luteimonas cucumeris; assembly: GCF_007830035.1. Taxonomy (GTDB): domain Bacteria; phylum Pseudomonadota; class Gammaproteobacteria; order Xanthomonadales; family Xanthomonadaceae; genus Luteimonas_C; species Luteimonas_C cucumeris. The sequence goes on from NZ_VLKN01000003.1 coordinate 395,957, forward strand.
ATGCTGGTCAGGCCGACACGCGCGGCCATCGGCCCGAGCGCGACCAGCATTCCGCCAGCGAAGGCGAACACCAGTGCGGCGAAGACAAACAGCAGCGAATGCGCGCCAATCAGGATGCCCGTCAGCGCCGACAGCCCTGCCGCCGCTGCCGCCAGCAGCATCCGCTGCATGCGCAGCCGGTAGGGACCGGGCTGGTCGGTGAACATCGTGTTGAGCGCACCGGTGCTCATCGCCAGGCCGGCGGCGGTATGGTCGAGGGCAATACCGACCGCCAAGGGCGCGACCACCGCGACCGTGTTGCGCAGGGCGACGCGCACGGGCACGTCGCGGGGTTTGAGGGCGATCAGCGAACGCAGCACGGCCGCCAGCTGCGCATCAGGTGTCCGGCATCACGTATTTCGAAGGTGCCGGGTTCAGGTGTCCGCAATGGCCGCAGGCACGGTGTTCCTTCGACGAATAGAAGCGGTCGAACACCGGCGGGAAATCGTTCTCGATGTCGCGCAGGAAGAAGAATTCCTCGTAGATCTTGTGGTTGCAGCGTTCGCAGAACCACATCAACCCATCATCCTCGTGAGGGAGGCGCTTGCGCTCGATCACCAGGCCCACCGAATCCGGCCCACGTTGCGGCGAATGCGGTATGCGCGGCGGCAACAGGAAGGTTTCCCCGGCCCTGATCGGTATGTCGCGAACAGCACCGTCCTCCTGGATGCGCAACACCATTTCGCCTTCCAACTGGTAGAACCACTCCGGACCTTCGTCCCAGTGGTAATCGGTGCGCTGGTTGGGGCCGCCGACGACCATCACGATGAAATCGCCGTCGTAAACGCACTTGTTGCCGACCGGCGGCTTGAGCAGGTGGCGGTGCTCCTCGATCCAGGCGGGCAGGTTGAACGGGGCAGGCAGCATCTTTCTACTCCTTCACCACGGCGATGCACTTGAGCTCGATCGCGATCGGCGTCGGCAACGCAGTGATGCCGAGCGTGGTACGGCAGGGGGCCGTGCCGGCATCGGGGAAATGTTCGGCCCACACCGCATTGTAGGCCTTGAAATCGCGCGCCATGTCGGTGAGATAGACGGTGACGTCGACCAGGTCTTCCCAACGAGCGTTGCTGGCTTCCAGTACGGCGCGCACGTTGGCGAAGACGGCCCGGGCCTGCGCCTCGATATCGTACTTGCGCACGCGTCCATCGGCATACACTTCATTGCCGGGAATCGCATTGGTCGCGGGGTCGCGCGGGCCGATGCCCGACAGGAACAGCAGATTTCCGACGCGGCGCGCATGCGGGTAGGCACCGACCGGTTCGGGCGCTGTCGCGGCGTGGATGACGTCGCTCACGGTGTTCCCCCGCGGCGGCTGCGCAGGTTGTCCAGTGCGTGCCCATACGCCGGCTGCAGAGTTTCAGCCGAATCCACGTCCATGCCCAGCTCGCGCACGCAGCCGTCGTGCAGGCTGTACACCCAACCGTGCACGGACAGCTTCTGCCCGCGCGACCACGCATCCTGAACCACGGTCGTCAGGCACACGTTCTCGGCCTGCTCGATCGCATTGAGCTCGCACAGGCGGTCGCTGCGCTGCTCCGGTGCGAAGCTTTCCAGCAGCGCCGCATGCTTCTGCGCAACGTCGCCGACGTGCCGGATCCAGTTGTCGGCCAGGCCGATGCGCAACCCGTTGAGCGCGGCATTGACGCCGCCGCAGCCGTAATGGCCGACCACCAGGATGTGCTCGACCTTGAGTACGTCGACGGCGAACTGGATCACCGACATGCAGTTGAGGTCGGTATGTACCATCACGTTGGCGATGTTGCGATGGACGAACACCTCGCCCGGCGCCAAACCCATGATCTGGTTGGCCGGCACGCGTGAATCCGAGCAGCCGATCCACAGGTATTTTGGTGCCTGCAACTGCGACAGGCGCTCGAAGAACTGCGGATCCTCGCGGCGAACGCCGTCGGCCCATTCGCGGTTGTTGCGCAGCAGATCTTCGAGTTGGGTCATGGGAGAGCGATGCCTACGTTTCTGGGTTCGGTGAAAAAGCGCATGGCCTCGAAGCCGCCTTCGCGACCGAGGCCGGACTGGCCCATGCCGCCGAATGGCGTGCGCAGATCGCGCAGCAGCCAGCAGTTGATCCAGACGATGCCGGCCTGGATCTGTGCGGCCATGCGGTGCGCGCGGTTGAGGTCGCGGGTCCAGATCGAACTGGCCAGCCCGTAGTCGCCGGCATTGGCCAGTGCGAGCGCTTCGTCATCGTCGTCGAAGGCCTGCAGCGTGACGACCGGGCCGAAGATTTCATCGCGATTGGTGGTGCAGTCCGGGCCGAGACCATCGATGACGGTTGGTGTGACGAACCAGCCCGGACGATTCAGTGCATTCCCCCCGCACAGTATCTGGCCGCCTTCGTCGCCGGCACGCGCGATCGCCGCGACGACCTTGTCGAAGTGCGCCTGCGACACCAGCGGACCCAATTGCGTGTCGCTGTCGATCGGATCGCCGACGCGCAGCGCCAGTACGCGTTCGACCAGCGCATCGCGAAACTGGTTGTAGATGCCACGCTCGACCAGGATGCGCGAGCCGCACAGGCAGATCTGGCCTGAGTTCTGGAACGCCGAACGCACGATGGTGTCGAGATGATCGCGCCAGTCGCTGTCGGCGAACACCAATGTCGCGTTCTTGCCGCCCAGTTCCAGGGAGACTTTCTTCAGCATCGGCGCGGCAATGCCGGCGATGCGGCGGCCGACCGTGGTGCTGCCGGTGAACGAAATCGCCTTGATCTTCGGATGCGCGACGATGGCTTCGCCGACGCTTGGGCCGAGCCCGTTGACGATGTTGAGCACGCCCGTCGGGAAGCCGATGCTTGCCATCAGTTCGCCCAGCATCGTCGCGGTCAGCGGCGTGATTTCGGAAGGCTTGGCGACGACGGTATTGCCGGCGGCCAGCGCCGGCGCGATCTTCCAGGTGAACAGGTACAGCGGCAGGTTCCAGGGCGAAATCGTACCGACCACGCCCAGCGGCTGCCGCAGCGTGTAATTCAGGCCCGCCTGGCCGTGATGCGATTCGCTGGCGAACTGGGTAGCGGCGTGGGCGAAGAAGCGCAGGTTGGAGATCGCGCGTGGAATCTCGATCTCGCGCGCCAGCTTGAGCGGCTTGCCACCGTCCCGGGACTCGGCGCGAGCGAAATCGTCCAGTCGTGCTTCCAGGGCATCGGCCAGTTTTTCCAGCCAGCGTGCGCGATCACTGTTCGGTAGTCTCGACCAGACGGGGAAAGCGGCTTCGGCCGCGGCGACGGCGGCTTCGACATCCTGCGCGTCGCCATCGGCCACCTGGACGAAGGGACGGGCGGTTGCCGGATCGAATACGTCCAGCCAGCGGTCGTTGGCCGGTGCGTGGGATTTGCCGTCGATCCAGTGAGCCAGGCGCTGCATGCCATTAGCTTAAACGAACTGGGTCTTTGTAGACCGGAGCTTGCGTTGCCACACTCCCGCAATGCATGCGGTGCCGAACGGGCGAGTGGCGGCTCAGATCGAATTCATGCGGCCGCCGTCGACAGCCAGGCTGACGCCATTGATGTAGGCCGCGGCTGGTGAGCACAGGAAGGCGATCACGCCGCCGGTTTCCTCCGGCTTGGCGAAACGGCCAGCCGGAACCGTGGCTCGCATGGCGGCAAGGATCGCCTCCTCGGACTTGCCCTGCGCCTGCGCGCGATCGTGGACGATCTGTTCGATGCGTGCGGTTTCGGTATAGCCGGGCAGGACGTTGTTGACGGTGATGCCTTGCGCGGCGAGTTCGCGCGACAGGGTCTTGGCCCAGCTGGCCACCGCACCACGCACGGTGTTGGATACCCCGAGCCCTGCAATCGGTTCTTTTACCGAGGTCGAGATCACATTGACGATGCGACCCCAGCGCGCCGCCTGCATGCCGGGCAACACCGCCTGCACGAGCACCTGGTTTGCGATCAGGTGCTTGTTGAATGCGTCGAGGAAAGCAGCGGTTTCCGCGCTGTGCGCGGGGCCGCCGGGCGGGCCGCCGGTATTGTTGACGAGGATGTGCACCGGCTTGTCGCCGGTCAGCGCCTGGATGCGCGTGCGGAGGTCCTCGACGTCCGTTACGTCGGCGACGACCCAGTCATGCTGCTGCGCGCCGCTTCGGGGCAGGGCTTCGACCACCTTCTGCAAGGCGTCCGCACGACGCGCGAGCACGGTCACGTCGGCCCCGAGCAGGGCCAGTTCGTGCGCCGCAGCGCGACCGATGCCCGCGGATGCGCCGCAGACCAGGGCATGTTTGCCGGCGAGGCTCAGGTCCATGGTGTCCTCCGACGGTTCAGGCGCGGCCGCCGAGTTGCTGGATCATGCGCGGGCGCAGGTTGTCGTCGTTGAGCGCTTCCGGTGGCGCGATCTCACCGAGACTGAAGCCGCGGGCCAGGGCATCGTCTTCATCGAGGCCGTCGAGAGCCACGTACTCGGCGTCCATCAGCATCGCGCGTGCGGTGTCCTCGCTGTCGTAGACCAGCGTGTTGCCGTCGCTGTCGAAGACTTCGGCCGTCCCTGCCTCGCGCAGGCGCAGTCGCGCCCAGACGATCGTCCTGCCCAGCGTCGCCAGCCACCATTCGACGTGCCCGTCGTTCATGCCAGCACCATCGACAGCAACCAGAGCAGACCTGCCAGGGCGAGGCCGAGCAGGATCGTGGCCAACGAGATGCGCGACGGCGTCGCAAGGCCGGTGAATTGCGGATCGCGTACTTCGCGATAGCGGCCTGACAACAGCCACCACAGCGCCGAAGGCTTGAGGAAGGCGCCAGCGCCCAGGCGTGCGGAAACCGCGGGATGGCGATCGCGGATGTGCACCAGCGTCAACGGCCAGAAGATCACGAACGCGGTGGCGCCGGCGATGGCGAGGGCGACGAATAGCAGTGCGAGGAATAGAACCATATTGCGTAGTTATCCGATGAATGCGCTGGCCGCAAAATGTGTCGAGCGGCACGGTTTGGCCTTTTTGGGGGGGCATAGTATCGGGATTGCAGGGGTTTCTGCGCGTTCACATGGAGCGAACGATGAAACTTATGTCTCTAGTTGGTTGTTGCTTGTTGCTTTCCACGATAAGTGTTCAATCGAATGAGCTGGACAGCAGGGTAGTTAATTCTGCAAATACCAGAGCTTCGATGAATACGTTTGACGACATCTTCAAGGCGAAACCGAAAGTGCCGCTCGAACAATTATTCGCGGGTGTTGGAGATTCGACGAGTATGAGGCCGCACTGCCCGCGCTACCGCGATGAAGCAAGCTGTAACGCTACGAACTGGTGCCTTTGGACTGGTGCAAATTGTGTTGACGGTATTGGGGCGTCAGTCGGCACACAATAGTTGAAGTGTCTTGATTAACCTTGGCTGCAGCGTGTGAGGAAAGGTTGCGAGAAGCGTACACAAGTGCGTTTCTCGCGCTCACTGGGTGTCAGAACTCCGCATTGCCCGGCGCACGCGGGTAGGGGATGGCGTCGCGGATGTTGCCCAGCCCGCACACGTATACCACCAGCCGTTCGAAGCCCAGGCCGAAGCCCGCGTGCGGCACGGTGCCGTAGCGGCGGAAGTCGCGATACCACTGGTAGTGCGACGCATCCAGGCCGAACTGCGCGATACGCGCGTCGAGGATGTCGAGGCGTTCCTCGCGCTGCGAGCCCCCGATGATCTCGCCGATGCCCGGCGCGAGCACGTCCATCGCCGCGACGGTGCGGCCGTCGTCGTTCAGGCGCATGTAGAACGACTTGATCTGCTCCGGATAGTTGGTCACCACCACCGGACGGCCGACGTGCTGCTCGGTCAGCCAGCGCTCGTGCTCGGTCTGCAGGTCCAGGCCCCATTCGACCGGGAAGTCGAACTTCTGCCCGGACTTCTGCAGCAGCGCGACCGCATCGGTGTAGTCGATGCGCTCGAACGGCGAGTTGATGAAGGCCTCCAGCTTGCTGACCGCGGTCTTGTCGACGCGTTCGGCGAGGAACGCCAGGTCGTCGCCACGCTCGTCCAGCACGGCGCGGAACAGGTATTTGAGGAAGTCCTCCGCCAGCCGCGCATCGTCGTTGAGGTCGGCGAAGGCGATCTCCGGTTCGATCATCCAGAACTCAGCCAGGTGGCGCGTGGTGTTGCTGTTCTCGGCCCGGAATGTCGGGCCGAAAGTGTAGACCTTGCTCAACGCCAGGCAATACGCCTCGACGTTGAGCTGGCCGGACACTGTCAGGAAGGTTTCCTTGCCGAAGAAGTCGCGGCCGAAATCGACGGCGCCATCCTTGCCGAGCGGCAGGTTGGCGACGTCCAGCGTCGACACTCGGAACATCTGGCCGGCGCCCTCGGCGTCGGAGGTGGTGATGATCGGTGTACTGATCCAGTAGAAGCCGCGCTCATGGAAAAAGCGATGCACGGCCATCGCCAGGCAATGGCGGATGCGGGTGACCGCGCCAAACAGGTTGGTGCGCGGACGCAGGTGGGCGACCTCGCGCAGGAATTCCAGCGAATGCGCCTTGGGCTGGATCGGGTAGGTTTCCGGGTCCTCGACCCAGCCCACCACCTCGACGCTTTCCGCCTGGATCTCGAAACTCTGGCCCTGGCCCTGCGACGGCGCCAGAGTGCCGGTCGCGATCACCGCGCAGCCGGCGGTGAGCTTCTTCACCTCAGACTCGTAGTTGGCCAGCGTCGCCGGCGCGACCACCTGGATCGATGCGAAGCAGGAGCCGTCGCTGACGTTGACGAACGACAGTCCGGCCTTGGAGTCGCGGCGGGTGCGTACCCAGCCGCGGACCGTGACTTCGCCACCTTCGGCGACGTGTCCGGCGAGCGCCTGCTCGACGCTGATCGTCGTCATGTCTTGAATCCCCGAGTCATCGAAACGATATAGGTCGAGCAGTTTAACAAGAGTAGAATCCCGTCCATGGCCATCATCCTCGCTCCCGCCGCCCTTGAACGCGTCAAGACCTACCTGGCCGAAACGCCGGGCGCCATCGGCCTGCGTTTCGGCGTCAAGCGCACCGGCTGCTCGGGTTGGGGCTACGTGGTCGACCTGGCCCGCGAGCAGCGCGAGAGCGACACGGTCTTCGGGCAGGACGGCGTACGGATCCACGTCGATGCCGACAGCCTGGCACTGGTCGACGGCACTGAAATCGACTTCCTGAAGCAGGGGCTGAACGAGCAGTTCGTGTTCCGCAACCCCAACGTGGCGGCCGAATGCGGCTGCGGCGAAAGCTTCACGACGGACGCCGCAGCGGCTTGAGCGGCTACGGGTCGTTTCCGGGCCCGTCCAGCGTCTCGCCCCCCATCCCCGGCAAACCGACCCCGTCGAACATGGGGCGGATAAGCCCGGTGGATGGCTCCTGGAGCCTGGATTTGCCCCCAAGTCCTTGAACCGGCATAATTTCCGGCTTCCTTCCGTGTCGCGCTCTTTTCCTGGGCCTGCCGATGGAAGGAAGACCCTTGCTCCACCGCGCCCATCCGGGCGGGCGGGGAGCTGTCCGGCCCGGATGCGATCCGGGTCCCATCCACAAGGAATCACAATGCGTCATTACGAAATCGTGTTCCTGGTCCATCCGGACCAGAGCGAGCAGGTGCCGGCCATGGTCGAGCGCTACAAGAGCCTGATCGAGAACGCCGGCGGCAAGGTCCATCGTCTCGAAGACTGGGGCCGCCGCATGCTGGCTTACCCGATCCAGGACCTGGTCAAGGCCCATTACGTGCTGCTCAACATCGAAGTCGGCCAGGAAGGCCTGAACGAGCTGGTCGACGGCTTCCGCTTCAACGACGCCATCCTGCGCCACCTGGTGATGCGCCGCGACGAGGCCGACACCGAGATGTCGCTGATCATGAAGAACAAGGACGAGAAGGGCGACAAGCCCGAGCGTGGCGAGCGCCGCCGCCGTGACGAGGAAGGCGAAGGCGAGGGCAGCAATGCCGCTGCCCCCGAAGCCGACACCACCGCCGAAGCCGCCTGAGCACGCTTTCTAGGAGCATACCGCCATGTCCAAATTTTTCCGCCGCCGCAAGTTCTGCAAGTTCACCGCCGAGGGCGTCAAGGAGATCGACTACAAGGATCTCAACACCCTGCGCCAGAACCTGACCGAGACCGGCAAGATCGTGCCGAGCCGCATCACCGGTACCAAGTCGCGCTACCAGCGCCAGCTGGCCACCGCGGTCAAGCGCGCCCGCTTCCTGGCGCTGATCCCGTACACGGACAACCACAACGCCTGAGCTTGAGTCCTCTCCTGCGTGCGGGAGAGGGTTGGGTGAAGGTGAGTAACCAATACCTGTCATTCGGACAGCCAACAGTTGCGGCGCGATGCGTCGCTAACGAATACGGAGTCAATGAAATGCAACTGATCCTGCTGCAGAAAGTCGTCAACCTCGGCAACCTTGGCGACAAGGTCAACGTCAAGCCGGGTTACGGCCGCAACTACCTGGTGCCGCAAGGCAAGGCCGTGCCGGCCACCGAGGCCAACGTCGCCCAGTTCGAGGCGCGCCGCGCCGAGTACGAGGCCAAGGCCCAGGCGATCCACGACGAGGCCGAATCACGTCGCGGCAAGCTGGAAGGCGCCAGCGTCACGCTGAAGGCGAACGCCTCCGCCGAGGGCAAGTTGTACGGTTCGGTCGGTCCGCGCGACATCGCCGAAGCACTGACTGCCGCCACTGGCGTCGCCGTCGAGAAGTCGGAAGTGGTGATGGGCGAAGGCGCCATCCGCCACATCGGCGAGTTCGAGGTCATCGTGCACCTGCACGCCGACGTCGAAACCCCGGTCAAGGTGATCGTGGAAGCCGAAGCCGGCTGATACAGGACGACATCGACACAAGGACGGGCGCCGCGAGGCGCCCGTTTTCTTTTGCCCTCTAGCGAACCCGCATGTTGCGAGGCAGCATGCCGCCTTTGCTTGAAGATCACCGGTCGGTGGCCGTCATCTCACCGCATGAGAACGACCGCAGGTAAGAAAGAGGTGTTATCCACAGCTTGTTCCATCGCGAACGCACAGCCTGGACGCCTACGATGCCTGGTCGCAATCACAACCTGATCGCCTTCGACGGCTACGCTTCCCAGGAGTCACCTGCTTCGATGTCAGCACGCCCCGGTTTCCGCAACGACCTCCGCAACGACCGTGGCGACAGCCGCATCGAGCAGTTGCGCATACCTCCGCAGTCGGTCGAGGCCGAGCAGGCGGTGCTCGGAGGACTGATGCTCGCGCCGGATGCGTTCGACCGCATCGCCGACCAGATCACCGACAATGATTTCTATCGCCGCGATCACCAGCTGATCTTCCGCGCCATCCGCGAGCTTGCCGAGAAGAACCGGCCCTACGATGCGGTCACCCTGGGCGAGTGGTTCGAGTCGCAAGGCCTGATCGAGCAGGTCGCCGGCGGTGCCTATCTCGTCGAGCTGGCCAGCACCACGCCCTCGGCAGCCAACATCGCCGCCTATGCCGAGATCGTGCGCGACAAGGCGGTGCTGCGACAGCTGATCGATGTCGGCACCGGCATCGTCAACGACGGCTTCCAGCCGGACGGTCGCGACAGTGGCGAGATCCTGGCCAAGGCCGAGCAGGACGTGTTCCGCATCGCCGAGGCCGGCGCGCGCGGACGCAGCGATTTCACCCCGGTCAACAAGGCGATGGCCGAGGCCTTCGACGTGCTGCAGACCCGTTATGCCAACGGAGGCGGCATCACCGGCCTGCCAACCGGCTATACCGAGTTCGACGAGATGACCGCCGGCCTGCAGCCGACCGACCTGATCATCCTGGCCGCGCGTCCGGCCATGGGCAAGACCACGTTCGCGCTGAACATGGCCGAGTACGCCGCGATCAAGACCAAGAAGGCGGTCGCGGTGTTCTCGATGGAAATGTCGGCCAGCCAGCTGGCATTGCGCCTGATCTCGTCCAATGGCCGTGTCAATGCCACGCGCCTGCGCACCGGCCAGCTGGAGGACGAGGACTGGAGCCGCATCACCAGCGCGATCCGCATGCTGCGCGAAGGCAAGATCTTCATCGACGACACGCCGGCGCTGTCGCCGGAAGTGCTGCGCAGCAAGGCGCGGCGCCTGAAGCGCGAGCACGACCTGGGCCTGATCGTGATCGACTACCTGCAGCTGATGGCGGTGCCGGGCAACAGCGAGAACCGCGCCACCGAGATCTCCGAGATCTCGCGCGGACTCAAGGGCCTGGCCAAGGAACTGAACGTGCCGGTGATCGCGCTGTCGCAGCTCAACCGATCCCTGGAAACGCGTACCGACAAGCGTCCGGTAATGGCCGACCTGCGCGAATCCGGTGCCATCGAGCAGGATGCGGACGTGATCGTATTCATCTATCGCGACGACTACTACAACAAGGAAAACTCGCCGGACAAGGGGCTGGCCGAGATCATCATCGGCAAACAGCGTAACGGCCCGACCGGTTCGCTCAAGCTGAAGTTCTTCGGCGAATACACGCGCTTCGACAACCTGTCCCACGACAGCGTGGGAAGCTTCGAATAGCCGGGGGACCATACCGCCGGAGCCGGAATGCGCCGCGAACCAGTCGAATCGGATGCACTGCGCAGCGTCGGGTACGACCCCGACCGGCGCATCCTTGAGATCGAGTTCAACAGCGGCACGGTCTATCGTTACTTCGACGTGCCGGAAAACGTCCACACCGGTTTGATGACGGCCGGGTCGCACGGCGAATTCTTCGCCCGGCATATCCGCGACGCGGGCTTCGACTACGAGCAGCGCTAGCAGCGTTACCAACCCTGGCGACCGCTTTCACGCCCTATGGTGTCACCTGCGCGAAAACGCCACCACCATCGACGCCGATCCGCGTTGACCGCCTTCAGGCAGCCATGATTCACTGCCGCATTGCCAGCGGGAGCATGCGATGCCCAAGCAGGGCGAGGACAAGCCACGGCGCAAGCGGGCGCTGCCGAAGGAGGCCATGTCGCGCGTCGATACCGCGTGGCTGCGCATGGAGCGCCCGACCAACCCGATGATGATCACCGGCGTGCTGATGTTCGCCGAGCCGATGTCGCTGGCGAAGCTGAAGCAGGTGATCCGGAAACGTTTCCTGTCGTACGCACGATTCCGGCAGAAACCGGTGAATACTGCTGCAGGCGCAGCATGGCAGGACGACGAGCACTTCGACCTAGACCGGCACGTACAGCTGGCCGCCTTGCCCGGCCGTGGCGACCGGCGCGTTTCCGAAAAAAGGGCGCTGGAGCGCTTCGTCAGCCAGTTGGCATCCAGCCCGCTCGACAAGGCCAGGCCACTCTGGCAGTTCCACCTGGTTGAGAAATACGACAGTGGTTCCGCGCTGGTCGCGCGCATCCACCACAGCTACGCCGACGGCATCGCGCTGGTACAGGTGCTGCTGTCGTTGACCGACACGAAGCGCGTGCCGGACAAGGGCAGCGAACTGGCCAAGGCCTGGTTGAAGCAGGATGGCGTCGATGTCGCGCGCCGCGTCGGCGCGGTCGAGCGTTACACGCGGCTCGGCGGCAAGATGTTCGGCAAGGGCGTGGCAATGGTCCAGGATCCGACGCTGGCCGCGATGCTGGCCAGGGAAGGTGGCGAGATCGCACGCGAGTTGTTGTACGCGCTGGCCCTGCCGGACGACCCGCCGTCGATGCTGCGCGGCAAGCTCGGCGTCAGCAAGCGCGTGGCCTGGGCGCCACCGTTGGACCTGGAAGAGGTCAAGGCGGTCGGCCGTGCCTGCGATTGCACGGTCAACGACGTGCTGATGGCTGCCGCCGCCGGCGCATTGCGCGACTACATGCTGGAGCGCGGCGACGATGTCGAAGGCATGACCTTGCGCGCGACCGTGCCGGTCAACCTGCGTCCGCTCGAACACGCTCGCAAGCTCGGCAACCATTTCGGCCTGGTATTCCTCGACTTGCCAGTCGGCGAGGGCAACCCGGTCCGCCGGCTGGAGCACGTGGCCGAATGCATGAACCAGCTGAAGGGGTCGCGGCAGGCGATCGTCGCTTTCGGCCTGCTGGCGGCGCTGGGCATGGCGCCGACTGCGTTGCAGGGCCTGGCGCTGGAATTGTTCAGCCGCAAGGCCAGTGCCGTGGCCACCAATGTGCCCGGGCCACAGCAACCGCTGTACATGGCCGGCCGCACCTTGCGCGAGATGATGTTCTGGGTGCCGCAGACCGGCTCGATCGGCATCGGCATATCGATCCTCAGCTACAACGGCCGCGTGCATTTTGGACTGATCGCCGATGCGAAACTCATCCCCGACCCGGACGCCGTGATCCGTCGCTTCGGTCCCGAGTTCGACAAGCTGCTGTACCTGGCGCTGATGGGCGACTGGGAGCGCTCGCTGGATTCGGTATCCGCGTATGCGCTGATGTCCGAGGAAGGCTGAACCGGATGTATGTATCGCTGCAGCCGTTTGGGTTTCCGTCACCCATCGGCGACGTGCGCATGATTAGCTTGTCGGCGCTGATCCATTCGGCAACGATCAATTGCCAGAGACGAGGAGAGTCACGATGAACCTGTTCAAGCAATCCGCGATCGCAGCGGTCGTCTCCGCCAGCATGCTGCTGGCCGGTTGCGCCAGCAGTGGCGGCTATTACGGCAACCAAGCCCCGCCGCCCAACCAGCAGGGGCAGCAGGGCGGAATGAGCCAGACCAGCAAGGGCGCGCTGATCGGTGCCGCGATCGGTGCCGCGGCCGGCCTGCTCAGTGGCGGTGATGCTACCGAGCGTCGCCAGCGCGCACTGGTCGGCGTCGGCGTAGGTGGCCTGACCGGCGGCGCCATCGGTGCCTACCAGGACCGTCAGGAAAAGATCCTGCGAGAGCGTACCGCCGGCACCGGCGTCGATGTGATCCGCGAAGGCGACAACATCACCCTCAACATGCCCAGCGGCATCACCTTCGCGTTCGACAGCGCCAACCTGGATCCCAACTTCTATCCGGTACTGGACAATGTCGCCAACACGCTGCGCGAGTACAACCAGACCGTCATCGAAGTCGCTGGCCATACCGACAGCGTCGGCACAGAGGCCTACAACCAGGCCTTGTCCGAGCGCCGCGCCAATGCGGTCGGTAATTACCTGATGGGCAAGGGGCTGATGCGCGACCGCTTCATCATCGTCGGCGCCGGCGAATCGCATCCGATCGCCAGCAACGAGACCGAATCGGGCAGGGCGCAGAACCGCCGCGTCGAGATCACGCTGGTGCCGGTGCGCTCGTAATCCGTATCGATGTGCCTCCAGAAAAACGGGCCGCGAACGCGGCCCGTTTTTTCTTGCGTCATCGACGACGGCCGCGATTTCTCAGGCGGCAGCCGCCTGCTCCGCCTTGGCGCGACTCAGCAAGGCATGCAGCATTTCCGTCGACAAGCCATGCAGCACCAGCCGGAAGCCCGCACGCAGCGTGGTCAGCGGCACCAGCGGATGCTTGTTGTTGAGGAACACCAGGTATTCCGGCTTCCTCAGCAGGGTGGCGGCGTAGATCGCGATCACTTCGTCCAGTTGCAGCGAATTGGTCGCCCGCCAGAAGTCGTTGTCGGTCAGGAACAGCTGGTACACCGGCGTGTAGACCTCGATCGCGGTCTGCAGGTCGATGAAGTTGGTCCAGCGATCCGGCATGTCCTGCAGTCGTAGCGAAGGCTGTTCGATCATCGAAAAGTCGGGGCGTTGCGGTGGTTGGATCGGCTTGCCGCCGAGCGCCCTGTTGAGATCGATGACGAAGTTGAACAGGTTGAGGTCGTGCTGCAGGAATACGTCGCCGCGCAGCGCGTCGATGTCGGCCGGCTTCAGCGGATGCGACGGTAGCGTCTGGCCGGGCAAGGCGTTCCTGCCGATGAACGCCAGCACCTGCGAGCCGAGATGGAAGTGGCGCAGGATCAGCCAGTTCGCTTCAGGCCGCACAAAGGTCTTCATGCCCCACACGATCAGCCGGTGCAGCACCGGCGACGAGGTCAGGCTTTTCGGCATCACAATTTTCAGCAACTGGATCAGCACGATTGCCAGTCGTGCCAGCGGACGCACCACTGGCAGCACGAACTGGCGCGAGCGGGAGGCCGCATCAGACAGCCAGGCACGCTTGACCTCGTCGGCCAGGGGACCGCTGGCGTCGAGGTAGAGCGCCAGCCATGGGTTCGGGTCGCGCGGATCGTGCGGTGCATCGAGCCACTGTTCGGTCCTGCTCACATCCACCTCATCGTTCTGCCGTGCGTGGGGATGACGCGTCGATGCGGAAGGCCTCAGGTCGCGATGCGCCTGGCGCCGAAGTTTCTCCCGCAACTCAACGGATCATCTCCAGCTGTCGCGCGTAGAGTACCGCGGTGTGGCGCGCATCATCGACGATCTCGTCGGCGATGGCGCGGCCACCGATCGCAAGCGCCACCTCGACGGCGGCCAGCCAGCGCTGCAGGTGGGCCACATCGTTCTCGCCGTGGTAGGCAAGGAAGTTGAAGCTGCGTCCCAGCCAGCCCAGTCGCTGCCTCAGCAGTGGCAGTAGCGCCGGCACGATGCGCTGGCCGGTACCCTCGATGATGTACATCGCGCCGAGCAGGCCGAGGGCGTCCGGCTGCGCCGCGCGTGCGTGCAGGTAGGCGTTCAATGCCTCGCCGCCGGGATTGCGCTTGAGTTCGTCGAGCGACGCGACCTTGCCGCCGGCAGTGCGGTAATCCTCGAACAGCACGTTGTAGTCGAACTGCTCGTCGTCGGCATGGTGGTGCACGGTGTCGCGCAGCACCGCGTATTTGGGCGTGAGACGATCGGCGGCCTCGCGCATCCACAGGCTGCCCTGCCGCACCTGTGGCACCCATTGTTCCATCCAGTTCACGTAGTCGGGCTTGCCGACGCTGCCGTCGAGAATCTTGCCCACCAGCGGCGTGCGCCAGACACGGCTGCGGTAGTCGTGCCAGACCAGTGCCAGTTCGCGCAGCAGGCGCGCGACTTCGGGCAGCTGCCGGTCGTCGGCAGTGTGTGGCGGTTCCGGCAGTGGCGTGGGCGAGGCCGGCTCGGCCGGCCGTGCTTTCGTCGTTGCAGATACGGCCGGCGTGGCGGCATCGACCACCTTGAGCAGGGCGAAGGCGACGGTGAAACGCCCGGACTCCGGCACGAACAACAGGATCGTCTCGCCCGGTTGCGGCCGGCGTTCGCGCATGAAATCGTCGAGCATGGTGAAAATCGACGCCGAACCGAGATTGCCGCGGAACCTGAGGTTGCTATACCACTTGTGTTCGGGGATTTCGAGCTGCGCCAGCTGCAGGCACTGCTTCACGACCGGCGCGAAGCGTTCCGACGAATAGTGGCAGAGGAAGTGGTCGACGCGCGACGGATCGATCGCGCCGGACTGCGCCAGCTTTACGTATTCATGCGTGGCCACGTCGAACAGTTGCGGCAGCAGGCGGATGTCCTGGCGCAGCAGCATGGCGCCGGCGGCATCGGCGGTGCTGAAATCCTCGTGGTCGCCCCAGGGGCGTCCGTCCGGCGCCTGCCCGGCCTGCATGCACAGTGGCAATTCGCCGGAAAACGATTTGAGATGCAGCTGTTCGAGCTTCAGCGAGATGCCGTCGCCGGGGCGCGTCGACAGCCGCCAGGCACCAGCGCCGTCGGAGAGCATCCAGCGCAGGAAGTGCGCGTCGAAATCAGCGTTGTAACCGCCCGGCGCGAATCGCGAACGCTTGAACAGGCGTGACGGGAATTCCGCCGCTGCGACCACGGCATTGCGATGCTGGCCGTGCTGCAACGCCAGCGCCGCATGCTGCAGCGCCGCCATGCCCGACGCACAGACGCCATGGTGGCTGGCAGTGGTCATGGCCGGCGCACGCAGTTCCGCCTGCACCATGTTGGCGAAGCCCGGCAGGATCAGGTCGCCGGAGGAGCTGGCGGCGGCCAGCAGGTCGATCCCGGCCAGCGCCGACTGGACATCATAGCCGAGGCAGGCTCGCACCGCGTTGGCCGCGAGCGCCGCGCAGCTGTGCGTGCTGCGGCCATGTTCGTCTATGGCGTAATGACGGGTCTGGATGCCGTTCTCGCCAAGGATGCGGCGCTTGATGCGCGGCGATAACGCATTCAGCGGCGCGATGTAGCGGTCGATGTCGCGATTGCCGACAGGCTCGCCAGGAAAGTACGCACCGGTGGCGGTGATATAGACGTCGTCGAACGGCATGCGGTTTCCTTGTGGCCAATGGCTTTATACCGAAAACCCGGGTACCGCCGTAAGCCAGGCACCTTCGAAGGCGGTTGCCGCGACGACAGGCTGCGGAACGGCGCCGTGCAATGTCCGTCCGCGATGGGAATGTCGCACGGAATGTTCAATAATCACCGCACGGAATCCACCGCGCCGTAACCCGGCAACCCTCACGACGGAAGCGCAATGGCCCAAAGCGCAATCGCAACGCTGCCTGCCGGGTCGTTGCTGGAGCGGCCCTTCATCGCCGCGGATGTCGGCGGCACCCATGCCAGGATCGCGTTGATGCAGGCGGGCATGGGCCATGATGCGGCGACGATGCTGCATTACCGGCAGTACGTCTGCGCCGAACACGAAAGCCTGTCGGCGATCGCGCGCGACTTCATCGAGACGATCGGCGTGGACCAGGCCCGGCGCGCAGCCATCGCCATTGCCGGAGTGCTGCGCGGCGATGAGCTGGTCAATTCCAATCTGCCGTGGCCCGTATCGTTGTCGCAGATGCAGCAGGCGTTGTCGCTGGACGAACTGGTGCTGATCAACGATTTCGAGGCGATGGCCCACGCCACGCCCTACATCGATCCGGCCGCAGCCGTGCTGCTCGCCGGTCCGTCGACTTCCCAGCCAGCCGGACCGACGCTGGTCATCGGCCCGGGTACGGGACTGGGCGCGGCCTTGTGGTCGCCGGCCTCATCGCGAGGCGGTCGCGCCAGTGTATTGGCCACCGAAGCCGGCCATGCCGCGCTGGCGCCGGGCAACGAGCGTGAACTGGAAATCCTGCGCCGGCTGTTGCAGCGCTGGCCCCATGTCGACAACGAACGCGTACTGTCGGGACCGGGATTGCTCAGCACCTATCGCTGCCTGTGCGAGATGGACGGGACTGCACCGCGCCTTGCGGTGCCCACCGATATCGCGCAGGCGGCGCAACGTGGCGACGATGCGCAGGCGTTGGAAGCCCTGCAGGTGTTCTGCGCCATGCTTGGCAGCCTGGTCGGCGACCTGGTGCTGATGTTCGGCGCCCGGGCGGTGTACCTCGCGGGCGGCATTCCCGCGCACATCGCCCCGTTCCTGCTGCGAAGCGATTTCGCCACGCGCTTCCTCAACAAGGGCGTACTGCGTACCGTGCTGGAGCGCGTGCCGGTGCGGGTGATCGAGCACGGCCGCTTCGGACTGATCGGCGCCGCGGCCTGGTACATGGACCGCGACGCGGCCGAATGATCTTCGTTGCGGGGCCGTCGCCAAGACGGCCCGGCATTCGTGCGCACGGCGCACCCAGACTGGAATCCAGATGATGACGACACGCCGCGACTTCCTGCAGACCTCATTGCTGGCCGGCGGTGCTTTGGCGTTGCCGCGTGCGATGCGCGCCGATCCCGCAAACTCGTCGGCGCGCATCGTGTCGACCTGGGATTTCGGCGTGTCGGCCAACCAGGCGGCATGGCAGGTCATCGCGAAGGGCGGTTCCGCGCTGGATGCCGTCGAAGCCGGTGCACGCTGGGCCGAGAGCGAACTGTGCAATCCCACCGTGGGGCGCTGCGGCAATCCGGATCGCGATGGCGTCCTGACCCTGGACGCCAGCATCATGGATGGCGATGGCCGCTGTGGCGCGGTGGCCGCGCTGCAGGACATCGCGCATCCGGTGTCGGTGGCTCGGCGGGTGATGGAACGGACGCCGCACGTGCTGCTGGTGGGCGAGGGCGCGCAGCAGTTCGCGGTGCAGCAGGGGTTTCCCAGGGAAGAACTGCTGACGCCCGAGGCGGAAAAGGCCTGGCGCGAGTGGTTGAAGACCGCGCAGTACCAGCCACGGATCAATGCCGAGCGCACCAAGGTGCCGGGCAACAAGGAAAACCACGACACTCTGGGCATCCTCGCCCTCGATGCCGGTGGCAGGCTCGCCGGTGCCTGCACCACCAGCGGCATGGCCTGGAAGATGCACGGCCGCGTTGGCGACAGCCCGATCATCGGTGCTGGCCTGTACGTCGACAACGAGGTCGGTGCGGCGACCGCATCGGGCGTCGGCGAAGAGATGATCCGCAACGCCGCGAGCTTCCTCGTCGTCGAACTGATGCGGCAGGGACGCTCGCCGGCCGAGGCCTGCCGCGAGGCGATCGACCGCGTCGTGCGCAAGCGGCCGGAAGCCAGCAGGACGCTGCAGGTCTGTTTCCTTGCCATCAACAAAAACGGCGATGTAGGCGCGCATGCACTGCACAAAGGCTTCGTCTACGCCATGCACGATGCCGGGGCAGGACCGCACGACAAACTGCACGAAGCCGCGTCGGTGTATGCGACGGAACAGAAATGAGCCGGCCCCTGCTTGAAATTGCGGCCAATTCGCTCGCCTCGGCAATGGCGGCCCAGGAGGGCGGCGCCGACCGCATCGAGTTGTGCGAGAACCTGGGCGAGGGCGGCACCACGCCTTCGCACGGCACCCTGGCGGTCACGCGCGAGCGCCTGCGCATCCCGCTGTACGTGCTGATCCGTCCGCGTGGCGGCGACTTCCTGTACGACGATGCGGAATTCGAAGTAATGCGCCGCGACATTGAGCACTGCGTCGGGCTGGGCTGCGACGGCGTGGTGATCGGTGCACTGGAGGCCGATGGCACCATCGACGCATCGCGATGTCGCGAACTGGTCGCAGCAGCCGGCACGCTTGGCGTGACCTTCCATCGCGCCTTCGATGCCACCTGCGATCAGGTGCAGGCATTGCAGGCGATCATCGGACTGGGCTGCGAACGCGTGCTGACCTCCGGCGCATGCGCCAATGCCCTGATGGGTGCCGCCAACATCGCAGCCTCGGTGCGCCAGGCGGGCGACCGCATCCGCGTCATGGCTGGCGCCGGCGTCGACGCGGCAAACATCGGACAACTGGCCGCGCTCAGTAGCGCGCACGAATTCCATGCCTCGGCGCGATCGATGCGTATCTCCGCCATGCGCTATCGCAACCCTGGCCTACCGGGCCTGTCCAGCGACTGGCTGCAGACCGATGTCGAGCACGTGCGCGGACTGGTGGTTGCGTTGCACAGATTACAGTGACCTGAGCAGGAGAACGCGCTCACAGGAACCCGATCCAGTAAAAGCTAAGGGCCGCTTGCGCGGCCCATATTGCGTATCAGTGGCCATGGAAGAACGACCTGCTGGCGGGGCCTGGGACTATGGATTTCTCAGGCAACGATCGATGTCGTTATAGCGTGCACGCCAAGCACTCAAGGGTTTCATGTCTTCTGGTTCGCTCCACAGGACGGCATCGCGTAGGTCTTCACGGATCAGGGCGATCAGATCACGGTTTTCGAGATCATGGGTTGCATCAGGGAAAGTGGATGCGATCAGTTCGGCATGCAACTGCTTTAGGCTCAGTTGCCGCGTACCTGCCCAAGACTCGAACTCACGTGACAGCGCACGAATCAAGCGCCGCGGATGCCATCGTTCGCTATTCGATAGTGGCGCAGCGCCTTGCAGCTTCGCCGCGGATACGCGCCAACCTTCGTTCTCAGCGTTCTCCAACGCCAGCGCCAACTGTGTCTGCGAGAATTCTCTCGATCGCTCGATATCAACTTGACGATGTAGTTTTTGCGGATTCATGTGTGACTCGAAGGGCGATGGACATCGTAGCGATGACTCATTTACAGAAGTGCCAGCCTGACTATGGGCTCCATCCGCAGCAATAGATTAATTATCCGACGGACGGCATGCAGTTACCTCAAAGTCATGGGGTTCGGCGCACTATCCAATGGCTCCGCGACGCAATGTCGCAACGCTCCACTCAGCCGCGCTGCACCATCCATTCCCTCTCCGCACTGAGCATCGCACTTTCGCCCCAAGCGGAAGTCTCGGCTTCGGCCGCATCCGATTCGATGTCTTACCCGGATCGCACTCAAAAGGCGTCACTCAAATGAACAATTCCCATAATTCAACGACCGGCACCAACGTGCTCGACACGGCGGCTGCGAACGGCACCTTCAAGACCTTTGGCAAAGCCGTCGAGCAGGCCGGGTTGAGCGAAACGTTGCGCGGCCCTGGTCCATTCACGATCTTTGCGCCCACGGATTCGGCGTTCGATAAACTGCCGGCAGGCAAGCTCGAAAACCTGATGAAGCCCGAAAACAAAGCCGAGTTGGTTTCGATCCTTAACTATCACGTCGTCAGCGGACGCAAGAGCGCTGCTGATGTCGGCAAATGGGAAGCGGCAAGAACGATCAATGGCCAGTCTGCACCGATCAAGCTGGTCGACAACAAGGTCGTCATCGATGGTGCGCAGGTCACGACTGCAGACATTGGTTCCAGCAACGGCGTTATCCATGGAATCGACAAGGTGAACTTGCCATCCGCGACTGAGCTCAAGCAATAAGTTAGACCGTGAAGCAATGACATGCGGCAGAGAGAAATCTCTGCCGTTTTCAATGGGAAACTGCTCGACGTTGCGAGTTGGATCGCGTCAGCGATCATGGAGCCAGATCCTGCAAAAAGCCACGGGCCGCTTGCGCGGCCCGTGGCTTCGATTGGTGGAGGTGGGGGGAATCGAACCCCCGTCCGAAGGCACTCCATCCCCGGCACTACATGCTTAGCTCGCCGTTAGGTCTCGCTCCGGGGAAACACGGCGTGCAAAGCACACCCCGGCACATACCCGCTAAGGTTGAACCGCGGTTGGCGGGTCGCCGCCGCGATCGATTCCGTGATGATGACCCTACATCCACGAGCACGGACACAAGTGGGTTCGGGGCTTACGCCTTAAGCGGCGAGAGCGTAGTTGTCGTCGTTGGCAACTAGAGTTTTGCAGCTGGATTTACGAGGAAAGCTACCCCCTCGGCATGCGCCAAGCGATTTCGCGACCCCCGTCGAAGCCAGGTGCACCCCCGGGATGTCGATGTCGCTGACCGGGTCAGTATAGGGCCTGCCGACCAGGGCTCAAGATCGCACCCGCCGGGCGCACAGCCGCGATTCACCGCTAGCCAAGTCCGCGCGGATGGATATGCTGGCTGGAATGAGCCCCGGCCCGCCCCCGACGACCCCGCCTGCATCCCTGCCCGAATACGGCAGGAACCTGCCGGTCACGCCGTTCCGCGGCTACCTGCTGGCGCTGGCGGTACTGATCGGCGCACTGGTGTCGGTGATCCTGTTCTGGCGCAACGCGCATGAGCGCGAGTTGCGCGCGGCCGAGGCGGACTTCGTAGCCGAAACCCGGCAGATTGCCGAGCTGCTGCGGCAGCGGATGATGAGCTACGAGCTGGCGCTGGGCAGCAGTGCGTCCTTGTTCACCAGCGTGCGCCCGACACCGCAGCAGTGGCAGTCGTTCGTCGATGGCCTGGAGATCGAGCAGCGTTTCCCCGGCATGCTGGGCATGGGGTATGCGCCGTACGTGACCCCGGAAGGACTGCGCCAGCTGCAACTGGAAAGCCTCGACGGCGGCCAGGAATTGCTGCAGCTGCAGCCGCCTGGCATCCGCCCCTATTACGGTCTCGTGCTGTACCTGGCGCCGACGACGCTGGAGAACCGCGGCGTGATCGGCTTCGACATGTTCGCCGACCCGGTACGCCATGCCGCGATGGCCGCGGCGCGCGACAGCGGCAGGCCGCATCTGTCCGGTCCGGTGCACCTGCTGCAGGATCGCTACGGCGCCGGTCCGCAGACCGGATTGCTGCTGTATTCGCCGCTGTACAACCCGGGCGAGCCCGTTTCCACCCTCGAGGAACGGCGCCAGTCGATGCGCGGCTGGGTCTACATGCCTTTCCACATGAGTTCGTTCGTGGAGGCTGCATTGCCGCCGCGCGACCGTTATGGCGGCATCGACTTCCGGCTGTACGACGTCACCGGCTCGGTTCCCGAACTGCTGCATGCCGAGGCCGACCGCAATCCCGGCAAGACTCCCGCGTTCATCTCGAGCCTGCCGATCGACGTCTATGGCCGGCGCTGGCGCATGGATTTCCGCTCGGGGCCGGCCGAGGTCGCCAGCCCGGGCCTGGCGGGCCTGCGTGTCACGCTCGCGATCGGACTGCTGTCGTCGCTGCTGCTGTTCGGCCTCGTGATGCTGCTGGCGCGCACCGAGAACCGCGCGCGACAGATCGCCACGCAGCTTACCGAGGACTATCGACGCAGCGAACAGCGCTTCCGCATGGCGATGGTGTACTCGGCGATCGGCAAGGCCCTGCTCGATCACGAGGGTCGCGTGGTCGAGGCCAACCCGGCGCTGGGCAGCATCGTCGGCCGCGATCCCGTGCAACTGGCAGGCGAGGTGTTTTCCTCGCTGTTCGACGACGCCAGCGATCCGGTGCGGACCAGCGAGATGGAAGCCGTCGCCGACGGCGTGTTCCGTACCACTCGCCGGTTGCGGCGCGACAGCGGTGAACTGCGCTACGCGCAACTGACCTATGCGCCGATACCGGGCAACGTAGGGCAGGACATCGCCCGCCTGGTGCAGGTCGAGGACGTCAGCGACCGGCTGCGCGCGGAAGCGCAGGTGCGCGCATTGAACCGCACGCTGGAGTCCCGCGTCGCGCAACGCACCCGCGAGCTGAGCCTGGCCAACAACGAGTTGGAGTCCTTCGCCTACAGCGTCTCGCACGACCTGCGTGCGCCGCTGCGCTCGATCGAGGGTTTCAGCCGCCTGCTGACCGAACGTTACCAGCAGGTGCTGGACGAGTCCGGGCGCGACTACCTGTCGCGCGTGCGCAATGCCACGGCGCGCATGGGCGAACTGATCGAAGCGATGCTGAAGATGGCGAGGCTGAGCCGCAGCGAGCTGAAACCCCGGTCGCTGGACCTGAGCCAACTGGCCGCCGAGGTGATCGCGGAGCTGCGTGCCGCCGAGCCCGCACGCAAGGTCGAGGTGGATATCGAGCCGGGCATGCACGCGGTCGGCGATCCGACCCTGCTGCGCAACCTGCTGGTGAACCTGCTCGGCAACGCCTGGAAATTCACGGGCGAAAGTGCCCGGCCGCGTATCGAGTTCTTCCGCGAACGACGTCCGTCGGCGTCGCCCACCTACGTGGTGCGCGACAACGGCGCCGGCTTCGAGACGAACTATGCCGACAAGCTGTTCCGCCCGTTCCAGCGCCTGCACAGCCAGGAGCAGTTCAGTGGTCACGGCGTCGGCCTCGCTTCGGTGAAACGCATCGTCGAACGCCACGGCGGCAGCATCCAGGCCGAAGGCACGCCGGGGCAGGGCGCGACGTTCCGATTCACTCTCAGTGGGGACTGGGAACTAGGGGCCAGCCCCAGATCCTAGATCCCGCTTTCGTCAGGCGTCGCGATTGTGCCTGCGCATCACGCGCTGCTTGTCGCGCGCCCAGTCACGGTCCTTGGCGGCCTCGCGCTTGTCGTGCGACTGCTTGCCCTTGGCCAGCGCCAGTTCGGCCTTGACCTTGTTGCCTTTCCAGTACAGCGCGGTCGGCACCAGTGTGTAGCCGTCGCGCTGTACCTTGCCGATCAGCTGGTCGATCTCGCGCCGGTGCAGCAGCAGCTTGCGAGTACGGTGGGCATCGGTGACGACGTGGCTCGACGCCGAGATCAGCGGCGTCATCTGTGCGCCGAACAGGTACAACTCGCCCTCACGGATCACCGCGTAGCTTTCGATGATGTTGGCGCGGCCGGCGCGGATCGCCTTCAACTCCCAGCCCTGCAGCGCGAGGCCGGCTTCGTAGCGCTGCTCGAGGTGGTAGTCGTGGCGCGCGCGCTTGTTCAGCGCGATCGTGCCGCCGCTGTTTGCCTTATCCTTGCCTGTCTTCTTGTTCGAACTCTTGCTCATCGTGTCCATTGTCCCCGATGGGGCCCTGGCGCGCTAATGTCCTGCCATGCCCACCATCCGCCGCACCGCCCTGGTCGAACATTCCGCCGCACGCATGTTCGCGCTGGTCAACGACATCGCCGCCTATCCGCGCCGCTTCGACTGGTGCGAATCGGCGCAGGTGCAGGAGGCCGGCGAGCATCGCGTGCTGGCGCGGCTGGACCTCAAGCTGGGCAGCTTCCGCACCTGGTTCGTCACCGAGAACCTGCTGTCGCCGCCGCACCACATCGACATGAACCTGCGCGACGGACCGTTCAAGTCGCTGGGCGGCCGCTGGGAATTCCATGTGCTGGACGAATCGGCGTGCAAAGTGTCGCTGACCCTGTCGTTCGAAGCCGCCTCGAAGCTGCTCGCCCCGGCGGTGGCGCTGGGCCTGCAGGGTCTGGCGGACCGCATGGTCGATGATTTCGTCCGCACCGCGGACCGCGGCTGAGCGGACCGATGGCCGCCACATGAAAATCGAAGTCGTGCTGGCGTGGCCGCGTCGTGTGCAATCGGTGACATTGGAGCTGCCGCCGGGCGCGTGCGTGAGGGACGCGCTGGCTGCCGCCGGCTGGAGCGGCGCCGCTGGAGTCAGCGGTTATGCGGTGTTCGGCGAACGTGCGCTTGTGGATACCGTACTGCAGGATGGCGATCGGGTGGAACTGCTGCGGCCGTTGCAGGCAGACCCGAAGGAAGCGCGCCGCCGTCGGGCGCGCAAGGAACCAAAATAACTCAGGAGATGACACCAGTCCGACGGTGGATTCGAACTGCAGCGACAACGTCCACGCAGGATGCGACCGTCAGCGACGCTTCTTGTCGTCTTTCTTCAGATTCGGGCCGAACTGGCGACTGGCGCTCTTGGCAAGCTCTTCGTCCTGTTCCGCAAAGTAATCGCCGTCCCACTTGGCGAGCACATCGTTCTCGAAATACAGGGTGAAATTCTTGATCTCGGTTGTGCCTGCACGACCGACGCGCTGGGTGGCCGTGTAATCCCAGCGATCGTGATGGAACGGATCGGCGATCGACGGCGAGCCGAGCAGGGCGGATACCTGCTGCTTGCTCATGCCCGGCTGCAACTGGTCGACAGCGGTCTTCTCGAGCAGGTTGCCCTGGTAGATGGGCTGCCGGTACAGGATGCCGCATCCGGTGGTCATGGCGGCGAGGACGGCGATCAGGATCAGCTTGCGCATTCAGGGTTCGCGGCAGGACGGAATGCGGCGATAATACACCGAAGCCACGCGGCCCCGTCCGCGCCCGCCAACGCGTTCATTCATGGTTATCGCGCACGGAGTGCTGATGGAATCGCAGGATCTACGCAAGGTCGGCCTCAAGGTCACCCACCCGCGGATGCGGATACTGGAACTGCTGGAGCAGACCAAGCCGCGGCACATGACGGCCGAGGACATCTATCGCCACCTGCTCGACGAAGGCGAGGAGATCGGGCTGGCCACGGTGTACCGCGTGCTGACCCAGTTCGAAGCCGCCGGTCTGGTGCTGAAGCACAACTTCGAGGGCGGGCACGCGGTGTACGAACTCGACCGCGGCGGCCATCACGACCACATGGTCGATGTCGATACCGGCAAGATCATCGAATTCGAGAGCGCCGAGATCGAGAAGCTGCAGCAAGAGATCGCCGCGCGCCACGGCTACATCCTGGAAGAGCACTCGCTGGTGCTGTACGTGCGCAAGAAGCGCTGAGCGAGCGGTACTGATTGCACTTGGAGCGGGGCTCGCTCCGCGCACAGGACAGAACTAGCCGGCGTTGCTGAGCAGGCGCTTGGCGGCCGCGCGCGCTTCCTTGCTGACTTCCACCCCACCCAGCATCCGTGCCAGTTCCTCGGCACGTTGCTTCGCATCCAGCCGTTCGACCGCGCTGCGGGTGACGCCATCGCTGGCGGCCTTGCTGACCCGGTAATGCGCATGGCCCTGCGCCGCGACCTGCGGCAGGTGCGTGACGCACAGCGCCTGGCGCTTCTCGCCCAGGGCGCGCAGCTTCTGGCCGACGATCTCCGCGACCGCGCCGCCGATGCCGGAATCGACTTCGTCGAACACCATGGTCGGCACCAGGTCGCCGCCGAGCGCGGCGACCTCGATCGCCAGCGAGATGCGCGACAGTTCGCCGCCGGAGGCGACCTTGCGCAAGGGCCGCGGCGGTTGTCCGGCATTGGCGGAGACCAGGAATTCCACCCGCTCGGCGCCGTTGGCGTCCGGGCGTTCGCCGGCGTTGGGTTCCAGCGCGACCTCGAACCGGCCCCCGCCCATGCCCAGCTCGCCGATCAGGCTGGTGGTCGTGCTGGCCAGCGTCCCTGCGGTCCGGGTGCGGGCTTCGGTCAGCTTGCCGGCGGCGGCCCGCCATTGCTGGCGCGCCGTTTCGATCTCGCCATCGAGCCGCGCCACGCGTTCGCCAGCGCCACGCAGGGATTCCAGTTCCGCCGCCAGCGCATCGCGATGCGCAGCCAGTCGTTCGGGCGCGACGCGGTGCTTGCGGGCGAGGTCATGAATGCGGCCCAGCCGCTGTTCCATGTCCTCGAACTGCAGCGGGTCGAGATCCAGGTCCTCGCGGATGCGCTCGATCAAGGCGGTCGCCTCGTCGAGCTGGATCGCAGCGGCATCCAGCAGCGCGTCGATGTCGGCCAGGCGCGGCTCGTGCTCGACCACGCGCATCAACTCGGCGCGCGTCTGCTGCAGTTGCCGCGTCATCGACGGCGCCTCGTCGCCGGCCAGGCGCGTGAAGGCGGCGTCGCAGGCGGCAATCAATGCCGCCGCATGGGCATGGCGGCGATGGCTGGCGCCGAGCTCGGCGATGGCGTCGGGCTCCAGTGCCTCGCGTTGCAGTTCGCCGGCCTGGTGCTCGAGATAGGCGATACGTTCCGAGACATCGCCCTGCTTCGACAAGGCCTCGCGTTCGCGCAGCAGCGTGTTCCAGCGCGCGGCGGCGGCGGCCACCGCGGCCAGGGCATCGTCATGGCCGCCGTAACCGTCGAGCAGGGCCAGCTGGCTGGTTTTCGACAGCAGCGCCTGGTGCTCGTGCTGGCCGTGGATCTCGACCAGCAGGCCGGCCAGTTCCGCCAGTTGCGCCAATGTCGCCGGGCGGCCGTTGATCCAGGCCTTCGAGCCACCGTCGGCGCGCAGGGTGCGGCGCAGTTGGCATTCGTCGCCGTCGTCGCGGTCCTCGTCGAGCATGTCCTGCTCGCGCAGCCAGTCGCGGGCGGGCGCGGCGTCGGCCAGCGCGAACCGCGCACTGAGTTCGGCACGTTCGGCGCCGTGCCGCACCATGCCGCTGTCGGCGCGCAGGCCGGAGAGGAAGCCCAGCGCATCGACCAGCAGCGACTTGCCGGCACCGGTTTCGCCGGAAATGACGGTCAGCCCCGGCCCGAACTCCAGTTCGGCCGAGCGCACGACGGCGAAATCCTTGATCGCGAGTTGGGTAAGCATGCGGTGCGAATTGTGCCTTGGCGCCATCAAGAGTGTTAGTCGCGCCGGAACTTGCTTTCCATGCGCGGCCCGGCTTATACCGCAGGGGTGAGCCGACCCTCGACCGACGACAGACCCCTCGACCCGCGCGCGCGGCAATTGCTGCGTACGCTGATCGGGCGTTACATCCGCGATGGCGAACCAGTCGGCTCGCAGACCTTGGCGCGGCATGCGGGGCTGGATGTCAGCCCGGCGACGATCCGCAACATCCTGGCAGACCTCGAGGACATCGGCCTGCTCAGCGCCGCGCACGCCTCGGCCGGACGCGTGCCGACTGCACAGGGCTACCGCGTGTTCGTCGACAGCCTGCTGCAGGTCAAGCCGCTGGCCGAGGGCGAGCTGTCGCGATTGCGCAGCGAACTGCCTGCCGGGGCCGGCACCCAGAACCTGCTGGGCAACGCGTCGGAACTGTTGTCGGCGATGACTCACTTCGTCGGCGTGGTCAGCGTGCCGCAGCGTGGGCAGTTCGCATTCAAGCACATCGATTTCGTGCCGCTGGACGGCCAGCGCGTGCTGGCGATCCTGGTGTTCGCCGACAACGACGTGCAGAACCGCATCCTGCAGACACGCCGTGCCTACGATCCGGCCGAACTGGAGCGCGTCGCCAACTACCTCAACCAGCATTTCGCCGGGCGGCCGCTGGCCGACATCCGCGCCACGCTGCTGCGCGAGATGCGCAGTGCCCGCAGCGAGATGGAAACCCTGCTGGCACAGACCGTGGAACTGGCCGAACAAGCGCTGGCCCCGGGCGACGAGGACATGCTGCTGGCCGGGCAGACGCGGCTGATCGGCGTGCAGGACCTGGCGGACCTGGACCGGCTGCGCGAACTGTTCGAGGCCTTCGCCCGCAAGCGCGAGATCCTGCAATTGCTCGAGCGCACGGTGCACGCGCCGGGCGTGCGCATCTTCATTGGCGAGGAAACCGGGCTGACACCGCTGGAGGGCATGTCGCTGGTGACCGCGCCCTATGCCGCGCAGGGCCGCGTGCTGGGCGTGCTCGGGGTGATCGGACCGACCCGGATGGCCTACGATCGGGTGATCCCCGTAGTGCAGGCTGCCGCCGATGCGCTGGGTTCTGCCTTGAATCCGGGCGCCCAGCCCTCATAGGTGGGCGGGTAGGGCGGCAGGACGACCGCTCCGGAACCCGACATGACCCAACAACAGAACCCCGACGACAACGCCGAAACGGCAGTCGACGCCGACCACCCCCTGTACGAACTGATCGAGACCCTGAAGGGCGATCTGGAGCAGCTGCGGGCCGAATCGCTGCGCGAGCGCGCCGACCTGGACAACCAGCGCAAGCGCCTGGCGCGCGACGTGGAGATGGCGCGCAAGTTCGCCAACGAACGCCTGCTGGGCGACCTGCTGCCGGTGTTCGACAGCCTGGAGGCGGCGCTGCTCACCGCGCCGCAGAACGACCCGCTGCGCGCCGGCGTCGAGTTGACCCTGCGCCAGCTGCACAAGGTAGCCGAGGCCAATGGATTGACCGAAATCGCGCCAGCGCCTGGCGACGGTTTCGATCCCGAGCGCCATCAGGCGATGAGCATGGTCGAGGTCGCGGGCATTGCGCCGGGCGCGGTCGCGCAGGTTTTCCAGAAGGGCTACGTGCTGAACGAGCGTCTGTTGCGGCCGGCGATGGTCGTGGTCGCGAAGCACGATTGAAGCTCTTCTCCTTCCCTTCAAGGGGAAGGCCGGGATGGGATGGGTTTGATGCCGCAAGGTCAAAGTCAGACCCATCCCCACCCAACCGTCCAGTCTGCGCATAGCGCTTCGGCGTTCGGCCGGATGCGAGCCAATGGCTCGCAAGCGATCCGCTCTCACCCCCTTGAAGGGGAGGGCTTGAACCCCAGATTACGGTCATCGGCGGCCAAGCCGCCCCAACTGATTCCAGATTACAGAGAGGGAGCAACACCATGGGCAAGATCATCGGCATCGATCTCGGCACGACCAATTCGTGCGTGGCGATCATGGAAGGCGGCAAGGCCCGCGTCATCGAGAATTCCGAAGGCGATCGCACCACGCCTTCCATCGTCGCCTACAGCAAGGACGGCGAAGTACTGGTCGGCGCGTCCGCCAAGCGCCAGGCCGTGACCAATCCCAAGAACACCTTCTATGCCGTCAAGCGCCTGATCGGCCGCAAGTTCGGCGATGCCGAGGTCAAGAAGGACCTCGATCTGGTGCCGTACGCGATCGTCGAGCACGACAACGGCGACGCCTGGGTCGCGACCAGCGACGGCAAGAAGCTGTCCGCGCAGGAAGTCTCCGCGCGCATCCTCGAGAAGATGAAGAAGACCGCCGAAGCCTACCTGGGCGAGACGGTCACCGAAGCCGTCATCACCGTGCCGGCCTACTTCAACGACAGCCAGCGCCAGGCGACCAAGGACGCCGGCAAGATCGCCGGCCTCGACGTCAAGCGCATCATCAACGAGCCGACGGCTGCCGCACTGGCCTATGGCCTGGACAAGGCCGGCGGCGACCGCAAGATCGTCGTCTACGACCTGGGCGGCGGCACCTTCGACGTGTCGATCATCGAGATCGCCAACGTCGATGGCGAGAAGCAGTTCGAGGTGCTGGCCACCAACGGCGACACCTTCCTCGGCGGCGAGGACTTCGACAAGCGCGTCATCGATTACCTGGTCGACGAGTTCAACAAGGAGCAGGGCATCGACCTGCGCAAGGACCCGCTGGCGCTGCAGCGTCTGAAGGATGCGGCCGAGCGCGCCAAGATCGAGCTGTCCAGCTCGCAGCAGACCGAAGTGAACCTGCCGTACGTCACTGCCGACGCTTCCGGCCCGAAGCACCTCAACCTCAAGCTGACCCGCGCCAAGCTCGAAGCCCTGGTCGAGGACCTCGTCAAGAAGACCATCGAGCCGTGCCGCATCGCGCTCAATGACGCCGGCCTGCGTGCCAGCGACATCGGCGAAGTGATCCTGGTCGGTGGCCAGACCCGCATGCCGAAGGTGCAGCAGGCCGTGGCCGAGTTCTTCGGCAAGGAGCCACGCAAGGACGTCAATCCGGATGAAGCGGTCGCACTGGGCGCGGCGATCCAGGGCGGCGTGCTGGCCGGCGACGTCAAGGACGTGCTGCTGCTCGACGTGACCCCGCTGTCGCTGGGCATCGAGACGCTGGGTGGCGTGTTCACCAAGATCATCGACAAGAACACCACGATCCCGACCAAGGCCTCGCAGACCTTCTCCACTGCCGAGGACAACCAGTCCGCGGTCACCGTGCATGTGCTGCAGGGCGAGCGCGAACAGGCCCGCTACAACAAGTCGCTGGCCAAGTTCGACCTGTCGGGCATCGAGCCGTCGCCGCGCGGCATGCCGCAGGTGGAAGTGTCGTTCGACATCGACGCCAACGGCATCCTGCACGTGCACGCCAAGGACAAGAAGACCGGCAAGGAGCAGAAGGTCGAGATCAAGGCCGGCTCGGGCCTGTCCGAGGAAGAGATCCAGCGCATGGTCAGCGATGCCGAGGCGCATCGCGAGGAAGACAAGAAGTTCCATGAACTGGTCACCACCCGCAACCAGGCCGACGCCCTGATCCACGCCACCCGCAGCGCCATCACCGAGCACGGCGAGAAGGTCGGCGGCGAGATCATCGGCAAGACCGAGGCCGCGCTGTCGGAGCTGGAAACGGCGATGAAGGGCGACGACAAGGCGCAGATCGAAGCCAAGTCGAAGGCGCTGGAAGAGGCGGCGCAATCGCTGTACGCCGCGGCCGCGGCGGCGCAGCAGCCGGGTGCCGAAGGCGATGCCGGTGCATCCGCCTCGAAGAACGACGATGTGGTCGACGCCGAGTTCACCGAGGTCAAGGACGACGAGAAGAAGCCGTGATTCGGGATTGGTGATTCGTGATTCGAAGGAGCGGAGCCGCAGCTTCGCTCCTTCGGTCATCAGGATCCGCTCCGTTGGTCTTTGGCTCCACGAATCACACACACGAATACGAATCACGGCCTCATGAGCAAACGCGACTACTACGAAGTACTGGGTGTGGCCCGCACGGCGACCGATGAGGAGCTGAAGAAGGCCTATCGCCGTTGCGCGATGAAGTACCACCCGGATCGCAATCCCGGCGACAAGGAGTCCGAAGCCTCGTTCAAGGAGTGCAAGGAAGCCTACGAAGTACTGTCCGACGGCGGCAAGCGCCGCATGTACGACCAGCACGGTCATGCCGCGTTCGAACACGGCATGGGCGGCGGCAACAGCGGCCCGGCCGGGTTCGGTGATGTCGGCGACATCTTCGGTGACATCTTCGGCAACATCTTCGGCGGCGCTGGCGGCGGGCGCGGTGCGCGTCGCGGCGCCGACATCGGCTACGTGATGGAACTGGACCTCGAGGAAGCGGTCGCCGGCACCGAAAAGCGCATCGAGATCCCGACCCTTGCCGCCTGCGGGCACTGCAGCGGCACCGGTTCGGAAGACGGCAAGCTGGAAACCTGCGACACCTGCCGTGGCCATGGCCAGGTGCGCCTGCAGCGCGGGATTTTCTCGATGCAGCAGCCATGCCCGCACTGCAACGGCCGCGGCAAGACCATCAAGAACCCGTGCGCCGAATGCCACGGCAATGGCCGCATCGAACAGGAGAAGACCCTGTCGGTGAAGATTCCTGCCGGCGTCGACAACGGCGATCGCATCCGCCTGTCCGGCGAAGGCGAAGCCGGGCCGCCAGGCACGCCCCCAGGCGATCTGTACGTCGAGGTGCGCGTACGCGAGCACGCCATCTTCCAGCGCGATGGCGACGACCTTCACTGCGAAGTGCCGATCCGCATCTCGCAGGCTGCCCTCGGCGACACCGTGCGCGTGCCCACGCTCGATGGCGAAGCCGAGATCCGCATCCCGGCCGAAACCCAGACCGGCAAGGTGTTCCGCCTGCGCGACAAGGGTGTCAAGTCGGTGCGCAGCCGCAGTCCCGGCGATCTGTACTGCCGCGCCGTGGTCGAGACCCCGGTCAACCTGACGACGGAGCAACGCGAACTGCTGATGCAGTTCGAAGCCACGTTCACCGGTGACAACGCGCGCCGGCATTCGCCGCGTTCGAGTACCTTCATCGACGGCGTCAAGGGCTTCTGGGAACGGATGACATCCTGATCGCAGGCGGGTTGCCCACACCAGTGGCGACGAAACACCTTGTCGCCGTTGCCGGCCGCCGCTAGCCTGCGCCCATGAGCGCATCCATCCGACTGTTGATCCACGGCGCCTCCGGCCGCATGGGCCAGGCCCTGCTGCGACTGTGCGCCGAACGCGATGACTGCTCCATCGTCGGTGCGGTGTCGCGCAAGGTGGGCCAGCGGGTGATCGACGGCATTCCGCAATTCGCCAGCAGTGAACTGCATGGCGTGCCGGACTTCGACGTGGCGGTCGACTTCAGCCTGGCCGAGGCCTTCGATCCGATCCTGGCATTGTGCGTGGAGCGCGGCACGGCACTGGTGTCCGGCACCACCGGGCTCGACGAGAGCCAGCGTGCTGCCATCGTCCGCGCGGCCGATCGCATCCCGGTGTTGTGGGCGGCGAATTTCAGTCTGGGCGTGGCGGTATTGAGCGAACTGGTCGAGCGCGCCGCCGCGGCCTTGCCCGGCTGGGACTGCGACATCGTCGAATCCCACCATTCAGGGAAGAAGGATGACCCCTCGGGCACGGCACTGGCACTGGGCGAATCCGCGCAGCAAGGCGGGGCGCAGCCGCGTTATGCCAGCCTGCGCGCCGGCGATATCGTCGGCGAGCATCTGGTGCAGTTCGCTGGCGTCGGCGAGCGCGTCGAACTGATCCACCGCGCGACCAGTCGCGACATCTTCGCCCGCGGTGCGCTGCATGCCGCCGCACGCCTCAGCGGCCGTCCGCCCGGGATCTATCGCCTGCGCGATCTGCTGTAACAGCGACACAGGCGCTTCGCTTGCCTCCGTGGAACGCCCGCTGCGCTCCTGCAATTCCTTCGAGCACTCGACAACGACAAACTGAGCGATCCGAGGCCGATAAGGCCCGGATCCACAATTTGTTCTGGCGTCCGACTGCCCGCGCCGGTATCATTCCCGCTCGCCTGACACCCCACCTCCGGACCGGTCCCGAACCGCTTCGGCGGTTTCTTGCAACCTGACGTAGGCGAAGCACGTGACCCAGCCCGCAATCCTTGCGCTTGAAGACGGAACGGTCTTCGAGGGCGTTTCCGTAGGCGCGCCCGGCCTTTCCGTCGGCGAAGTGGTGTTCAACACCGCCATGACCGGCTACCAGGAGATCCTCACCGATCCCTCCTACGCGCGACAGATCGTCACACTGACCTATCCCCACATCGGCAACACCGGTTGCACCGGGCAGGACGACGAGTCCGACAAGGCCTGGGCCGCCGGCCTGATCGTGCGCGACGTGCCACGTCGGCCCAGCAGCTGGCGCAGCCAGGTGTCGTTGCCGGAATGGCTGCAGGCACGCGGCATCGTCGCCATCGCCGATATCGATACCCGCAAGCTGACCCGACTGCTGCGCGATCGCGGCGCGCAGAACGGCGCGCTGATGGCGGGCGAGATCGATGCCGACAAGGCGATCGAGGCTGCGCGCAAGTTCCCCGGCCTGAAAGGCATGGACCTGGCCAAGGAAGTCAGCACGCGCGAATCCTATGCATGGCGCGATGGTCAGCTCGACCTGGATCGCGGTGAATTCGTGCAGGCCACTCCGAAATACAAGGTCGTCGCCCACGACTACGGTGTGAAGCACAACATCCTGCGCATGCTGGTCGAGCGCGGCTGCGACGTCACCGTCGTGCCGGCGCAGACTCCGGCCAGCGAAGTGCTGGCGATGAAGCCGGACGGCGTATTCCTGTCCAATGGCCCCGGCGATCCGGAACCCTGCGACTACGCGATCGCCGCGATCCGCGAATTCATCGCCAGAAAGATTCCGACCTACGGCATCTGCCTCGGCCACCAGCTGCTCGGCCTCGCCGTCGGTGCGAAAACGCTGAAGATGAAGTTCGGGCACCACGGCGCCAATCATCCGGTCATCGACCTGGATTCCGGCCGGGTGATGATCACTTCGCAGAATCACGGTTTCGCAGTCGACGAATCGACGCTGCCAGCCAATGCGCGCGTCACCCATCGCTCGCTGTTCGACGGCAGCAACCAGGGCATCGCCCTGACCGACGCGCCGGCCTTTTCCTTCCAAGGGCACCCGGAGGCCTCGCCCGGGCCGCATGACGTGGCGCCCCTTTTCGACAGGTTCATCGCTGCGATGGAGAACAACTGATGCCAAAGCGCAGCGATATCAAAACCGTCCTGATCATCGGCGCCGGCCCGATCGTGATCGGCCAGGCCTGCGAGTTCGACTATTCCGGCGCGCAGGCCTGCAAGGCCCTGCGTGACGAGGGTTACCGCGTGGTGCTGGTCAACAGCAACCCGGCCACGATCATGACCGACCCTGAGATGGCCGACGCGGTCTACATCGAGCCGATCAACTGGAAGACGGTCGAGAAGATCATCGCCAAGGAAAAGCCCGACGCGCTGCTGCCGACCATGGGCGGCCAGACCGCGCTCAACTGCGCGCTGGATCTGGCCGACCACGGCGTTCTCGAGAAGTACGGCGTCGAGCTGATCGGCGCCAAGCGCGACGCCATCCGCATGGCCGAGGACCGCGAGCTGTTCCGAGTGGCGATGGGCGAAATCGGCCTGGAGTGCCCGAAGGCCGAGGTCGCGCACACGCTCGAGGAAGCGCTCGACATCCAGACCCGCGTCGGTTATCCGACCATCATCCGCCCAAGCTTCACGCTCGGCGGCAGCGGCGGCGGCATCGCCTACAACCGCGAGGAACTGATCGAGATCGTCAACCGCGGCCTGGAGCTGTCGCCGACCACCGAGGTGCTGGTCGAGGAGTCGGTGCTGGGCTGGAAGGAGTTCGAGATGGAGGTGGTCCGCGACACCGCGGACAACTGCATCATCGTCTGCTCGATCGAGAACCTGGACCCGATGGGCGTGCATACCGGCGACTCGATCACCGTCGCCCCGGCGCAGACCCTGACCGACAAGGAATACCAGCGCCTGCGCGACGCTTCGATCGCGGTCCTGCGCAAGATCGGCGTGGATACCGGCGGCTCGAACGTGCAGTTCGGCATCAACGCGCAGACCGGCCGGGTGGTGGTGATCGAGATGAACCCGCGCGTGTCGCGTTCGTCGGCGCTGGCTTCCAAGGCCACGGGCTTCCCGATCGCCAAGGTAGCGGCGAAGCTGGCGGTCGGATATACGCTCGATGAGCTCAAGAACGAGATCACCGGCGGGCTGACGCCGGCTTCGTTCGAGCCAAGCATCGACTACGTCGTCACCAAGATTCCGCGCTTCGCCTTCGAGAAGTTCCCGCAGGCCGATGCGCGCCTGACCACGCAGATGAAGTCGGTGGGCGAAGTGATGGCGATCGGCCGCACCTTCCAGGAGTCGCTGCAGAAGGCGCTGCGCGGACTGGAAACCGGCAAGGTCGGCCTCGATCCGACCGGCCTGGACCTGTCCAGCGACGACGACCTGGCGACCATGCGTCGCGAGGTCAAGGAGGCCGGCCCCGAACGCCTGTTCTACCTGGGCGATGCATTCCGTGCCGGCATGAGCGTTGAGGACGTGCACGCGCTCTCGTTCGTCGACCCCTGGTTCCTCGACCAGATCGAGGAGATCGTCGCCACTGAAACGGAAGTCGCCGCGGCAGGCCTCGACGCGCTCGACGCCAGGCGCCTGCGCCGCCTCAAGCGCATGGGCTTCTCCGACGCGCGACTGGCGCAACTGGTGGGTACCGACGAGCCGGCGCTGCGTGCACTGCGCCGCGCGCACGGCATCCGGCCGGTCTACAAACGCGTGGACTCCTGCGCAGCCGAGTTCGCCACGACCACCGCATACCTGTATTCGACCTACGAGGACGAATGCGAGGCGCAGCCGACCACGCGCGACAAGATCATCGTGCTTGGCGGCGGGCCGAACCGGATCGGGCAGGGCATCGAGTTCGACTACTGCTGCGTGCACGCGGCACTCGCGCTGCGCGAGGATGGCTACGAAACCATCATGGTCAACTGCAATCCGGAAACCGTGTCGACCGATTACGACACCTCCGATCGCCTCTATTTCGAGCCGCTGACGCTGGAAGACGTGCTGGAGATCGTCGATCTCGAAAAACCCAAGGGCGTGATCGTGCAGTACGGCGGGCAGACGCCGCTGAAACTGGCGCGTGCGCTGGAAGCCAACGGCGTGCCGATCATCGGCACCTCGCCCGACAGCATCGACCTGGCCGAGGACCGCGAACGCTTCCAGCAACTGGTCGAGAAGCTCGGCCTGAAGCAGCCGCCCAACCGCACCGCGCGCAATCCGGAAGAAGCGCTGCTGCTGGCGCGCGAGATCGGCTATCCGCTGGTGGTGCGTCCGAGCTATGTGCTCGGCGGCCGCGCGATGGAAGTGGTGCACGCCGATGCCGACCTGGCGCGCTACATGCGCGATGCGGTCAAGGTGTCGAACGATTCCCCGGTGCTGCTCGACCGCTTCCTCGACAACGCCGTCGAAGTCGACATCGACGTGATCGCGGACAACACCGGCGCGGTGTTGATCGGCGGGGTGATGGAACACATCGAGGAAGCCGGCGTGCATTCCGGCGACTCGTCATGCTCGCTGCCGCCGTATTCGCTGTCGCCACGCACCCAGTCGCGCCTGCGCGAACAGGTGGTCGCCCTGGCCAAGGCGCTCGACGTGGTCGGACTGATGAACACCCAGTTCGCGGTGCAGACCAGCGAGGATGGCGAGGACGTGATCTTCCTGCTGGAAGTCAATCCGCGTGCGTCGCGCACCGTGCCGTTCGTGTCCAAGGCCACCGGCATGCCGCTGGCGAAGATCGCCGCGCGCTGCATGGCCGGCAAGTCGCTGGCGGAGCAGGGCGCGACGCGGGAAGTGGTGCCGGATTACTACTCGGTGAAGGAAGCGATCTTCCCGTTCGCCAAGTTCCAGGGCGTCGATCCGATTCTCGGACCAGAGATGCGTTCCACTGGCGAGGTGATGGGCGTCGGTCGCAATTTCGGAGCGGCCTTCGCGCGCGGCCACGAGGCCGCCGGCATCAAGGCGCCGCCGGTCGGCAAGGCCTTCGTGTCCGTGCGAGACCCCGACAAGCCGCGCCTGCTGCCGGTCGCGCAGGATCTGGTGCGCCGCGGCTACACGCTGGTCGCGACCGCCGGCACCGCGTCGTGGCTACGCGAACGCGGCATCGAATGCGCACAGGTCAACAAGGTAATTGAAGGCCGCCCGCACGTGGTCGACCTGATCAAGAACGGCGAGATCGCCTACATCGTCAACACTACCGAAGGCAAGCAGGCGATCTCCGATTCGTTCTCGATCCGCCGCGAAGCCCTGCAGCATCGCGTGACCTATTCGACCACCATTGCCGGCGCCAAGGCCTTGCTGCATTCTCTCGATTATCGCGACAGCGGCCCGGTATGGTCGCTGCAGGAACTGCACAAGGAGCTGGACGTGACGCAAGCCGGAAAACAGGCATGAGGGCACCATTGACCCTGCAGGGTTCGCAGCGCCTGCGCGCCGAACTGGATGAACTGAAATCGGTCAAGCGACCTGCGGTGATCGCCGCGATCGCCGAGGCGCGCGCGCACGGCGACCTGAAGGAAAACGCCGAGTACCATGCCGCGCGCGAGCAGCAGGGCTTCATCGAAGGCCGCATCAAGCAGCTCGAGTCCGAGCTGTCGCACGCGCAGGTGATCGACGTGTCGACGCTCAATGCCGGATCCAGGATCGTGTTCGGCGCGCGGGTGACGCTGGCGGACGTGGATACCGACGAAGAGAAGCGCTACCAGATCGTCGGGGACCTGGAGGCGGACATCAAGCTGGGCCTGATCGCGATTTCGTCGCCGGTGGCGCGTGCATTGATCGGCAAGCACGAAGGCGACAGCGTGGTGATCGAAGCGCCGGGCGGCACCCACGAGTACGAGATCGTCGGCGTCAGCTACAAGGACTGACGCCATGGCGCGGGCCACGCTGCTGCTGCCCGCCGCCGCGCGCTTCGGCCAGCAGCGGCTGGGTGCCACCGCCGCGCGCGTGCTCGGGCGCGCCGACCACAGGGAAACAGCCGATGCCGGTAGGCAGGCGCAACTGCTGCGTCATTTCGAGCTCACACCAGGGCACTGGCCGATCGCCGCGCTGACACGCCAGGCCGAGGCGGGCGATGCGGCCGGATCCGCCTGGCTGCGCGCGGATCCGTCCTATCTGCGTCCGGATATCAATGGTGCCCGCCTGCTGGCCTATGGCGAGGCGCTGGCAATGACCGATGCCGATCGCGACGCGCTGCTGCCGGCGTTGCGGCCGTTGTTCGGCGATGCCGGATTCCCGCTCGATGCGCCGACGCCTTCGCACTGGTACCTGCGACTGCCTCGTGGCACGAAACTGCCGGGTTTCAGCGATCCGGGCGAAGCGCTGGGCGAAGATCTGTTCGAACATCTCGCCGACGGCGCCGAAGGCCGGCGCTGGCGTGCGTTGCTCAGCGAAACGCAGGTGGTCTTGCACAACCATCCCTGGAATGCGCGACGCGCTGGATCGGGCCTGGCGCCGATCAACTCGCTATGGTTCTGGGGCGGTGGCGTGCTGCCGGACCAGGTCAGCACGCAACATACGACGGCGTTTTCCGACGACGAGTCCGCGCGTGCGCTGGCACAGGCCGCCTGCACGGCGGCGGCGCTACCCGCGCGCTTCGGGAATGCTGCGGGCGACGTTGTTTTCGACCTGCAGGCAGAGCGCGATCTGGCGCGCCTGCAGGAGCAATGGCTGTTGCCCGCGGTCGCGGCGATCGACCGAGGCGAACTGGAACGGCTGGAACTCGATCTCGAGGATGGAAGCGCGTTCATGATCGCGCGGAGTCAACGCTGGCGCGTGTGGCGTGGACCGCGACCAAGGTTCGGCGAATGAGTTTCGTACGAACGATCAGCCGCCGCGAGTGCGAAGTCGGCGCCGACTGGCCGGAGAGTGTGCCGCCGCTGCTGCGTCGCGTGTACGCCGCGCGCGGTGCCCATGACCTGCAACAGGCACAGCCGCGCCTCGCCCACCTGCTGCCGCCGGACACGCTCGGGGGTCTCGATGCGGCCACGGCCCTGCTTGCCGATGCGATCGTGCAGGATCGCCATATCGTCGTGGTCGGCGACTTCGATTGCGATGGCGCCACGGCCTGCGCCGTCGGCGTGCGCGGCCTGCGCATGCTCGGCGCGCGACATGTGTCCTACGCGGTGCCGAACCGCATGGTGCATGGCTACGGATTGTCGCCCGCACTGGTGGACGAACTTGCCGGGCTTGAGCCCGCCCTGCTGGTCACCGTCGATCACGGCATTGCCTGTCATGCCGGCATCGCCGCGGCCAAGGCCCGGGGCTGGCAGGTGCTGGTGACCGACCATCATCTGCCGGGCGAGCGCCTGCCGCCGGCCGACGCGATCGTCAATCCGAACCTGCGTGGCGATGCATTCCCGAGCAAGATGCTCGCCGGCGTCGGCGTGATCTTCTACGTACTGCTGGCCACGCGCCGCGTGTTGCGCGGCAGCGGTGCGTGGGCGGACGCGGGCCCGGACCTGTCGGTGCTGCTGGACCTGGTGGCGGTCGGTACTGTCGCCGACCTCGTGCCGCTGGACGCCAACAATCGCACCCTGGTGGCCGCCGGGTTGCGACGTCTGCGCGCGGGGCAGGGCTGCGCGGGACTGCAGGCCTTGGTCGAGGTCGCCGGACGCGAAGCCGCGGCACTGACCGCCGCCGACATCGGCTATGGCCTGGCGCCGCGCATCAACGCCGCCGGGCGCCTCGAGGACATGGCCCTGGGCATCGAATGCCTGCTCAGCGACGATCCGCGCCAGGCACGCGAACTGGCCGAAGTGCTCAACGGCATCAATGCCGAACGCCGCGGCCTGCAGCAGCAGATGGTCGACGATGCCGAGGCCGTGTTGACCCGTGCCGGCATCGCCGGCGACGCGATGCCGGCGGCGCTGTGCCTGTTCGATGCGCAGTGGCATCCGGGCGTGGTCGGCTTGGTGGCATCGAAGCTGAAGGAGAAGACGCATCGGCCGACGATCGCCTTCGCTCCCGCCGAGCCCGGCAGCGAACTGCTGCGAGGGTCGGCGCGTTCGATTCCCGGCTTCCACATTCGCGATGCCCTGGCCGCCGTCGATGTCGCCCATCCGGGCCTGGTCGAGAAGTTCGGTGGGCACGCCATGGCTGCCGGCCTCGCGCTGTCGCGTGCGGCTCTGCCGGAGTTCTCCGCTGCGTTCCGCGCCCATGCCGAGGCCGCGCTGGATCCCGCGTTGCTGAAGTCGGTGCTGCTCAGCGATGGCGAACTCGACGTCGCCGACTTCTGCCGCGGCACCGCCGAAGCACTGCGCGATGGCGGACCGTGGGGGCAGGGCTATCCGGAACCGCTGTTCGACGGCGTGTTCGAGGTACTGGCCTGGCGCATCGTCGGCGAACGTCATCTCAAATTCGAACTTGGCCGCGGCGCATTGCGGCTCAATGCCATCCACTTCGGCGGCTGGCGCGATCAACCGCCGCCACCGCGCCTGCGCGTGGCGTATCGGCTGTCGCCCGATGATTACCGTGGCGGGCAGGCGATCCAGCTCATCGTGGAGCATTGCGAGCCTTTGTAGAGCGAAACAAGGTCCGCCTCGCAATACGGTCGCAAGGCATGAGCCGGCGAGGCTGTCGGCAAGCCTTCCGCGACGCGCACGCCGGCGCCTGCATCGGACCTACGCTACAATTCGCGGCCTTTTCAGCGACTTCCGACACGCCATGATCGAGCTCAACCCCATCCGCCAGCGCATCGCCGACCTCAGCGGCCGGCTGGATTCGCTTCGGGGGTATCTTTGACTACGACGCCAAGCGCGAGCGTCTGGAAGAAGTCAATCGCGAGCTGGAAAACCCCGACGTCTGGAACCAGCCCGAGCGTGCGCAGGCACTGGGCCGCGAGCGTTCGCTGCTGGACAAGACCGTCAATGGCATCCGCGAGCTGAGCGAAGGCCTGGTCGGCGCCGGCGAACTGCTGGACCTGGCCGAGAGCGAGAACGACGAGGACACCGCACTGGCGGTCGTCGACGACGTCGAGCGTTATGCCGATCGCGTCGACAAGCTCGAGTTCCAGCGCATGTTCTCCGGCGAGATGGACGCAGGAAATGCCTTCGTCGACATCCAGGCCGGCGCCGGCGGCACCGAGGCGCAGGACTGGGCCGAGATGCTGCTGCGGATGTACCTGCGCTGGGCCGAATCGCGCGGCTGGAAAACCGAGTTGATGGAAGTCAGCGGCGGCGACGTTGCCGGCATCAAATCCGCCACGTTCCGGGTCGAAGGCGATTACGCCTACGGTTGGCTGAAGACCGAAATCGGCGTGCACCGGCTGGTGCGCAAGTCGCCGTTCGATTCGGACAACCGCCGCCACACCTCGTTCACTTCGGTGTTCGTGTCGCCGGAAGTCGACGACGACATCGAGATCGAGATCAATCCGGCCGACCTGCGCACCGACGTGTACCGTTCCTCCGGCGCCGGCGGCCAGCACGTCAACAAGACCGAATCGGCCGTGCGCATCACGCATATTCCGACCAATACCGTGGTGGCATGCCAGACAGGGCGCAGCCAGCACCAGAACCGCGACACGGCGATGAAGATGCTCAAGGCCAAGCTGTTCGAGCTCGAGGTCCTGAAACGCAACGCCGAGAAGAATGCGCTGGAAGCGTCCAAGTCCGATATCGGCTGGGGCAGCCAGATCCGCAATTACGTGCTCGACCAGAGCCGGATCAAGGACCTGCGCACAGGCATCGAACGCACCGATACGCAGAAGGTGCTGGACGGGGACCTGGATGAATTCGTCGAGGCCAGCCTCAAATCAGGCCTGGAGGCGGGTTCGAAACGCAGCGACGCGGTGTGAACCACTTTTCATCCCGTGCGTAGCGAGGGACCTTTTTTGCTCTGGCCCGCGTGAACGAGCAGGCCCCTCGCTACGCTCGGGACGACAGCTTATGCTCCCGATTCCCGATTCCCGATTCCCGATTCCCGATTCCCGATTCCCGATTCCCGATTCCAAAGCGACAACCATGACCGACGCCGCACCCACCCCGCAGACGCCCGCCGACGAAAACGCCCTGATCGCCGAACGTCGCGGCAAACTCGCGGCGCTGCGTGCGCAGGGAGTTGCGTTCCCGAATGATTTCAGACGCATCGACCACGCGGGCGACCTGCAGGCCGAATACGCGGATGCCGAGCGCTGGAACGGCGACGCGCTCGAAGCTGGCGGGCGCCGCGTCGCACTGGCCGGGCGCCTGCTTGCCAAGCGCGTGATGGGCAAGGCCGCGTTCGCACAGATCCAGGACGTCAGCGGCCGCATCCAGCTGTTCCTGCAATCGACCACGCTCGGCGAACGCTATGACGCGTTCAAGGGTTGGGACATCGGCGACATCGTCGCCGCGGAAGGCACGCTGATGCGTACCCGCACCGGCGAACTGTCGGTCAAGGCCGACACGCTGCGGCTGCTGACCAAGTCGCTGCGGCCGCTGCCGGACAAGTGGCATGGCCTGAGCGATGTCGAGCAGCGCTATCGCCAGCGCTATGTCGACCTGATCGTCACGCCGGAAGCGCGTGAGGTATTCGTCAAGCGCTCGCAGATCATCGCCGCAATGCGCCGCTGGCTGGACGCGCGCCGCTTCCTGGAAGTGGAGACGCCGATGATGCATTACATCGTCGGCGGCGCCACTGCCAAGCCGTTCGTCACCCATCACAACGCGCTGGGCCTGGACCTGTACCTGCGCGTGGCGCCGGAGCTGTACCTCAAGCGGCTGGTCGTCGGTGGCTTCGAGCGCGTCTACGAGATCAACCGCAATTTCCGCAACGAAGGCGTCAGCACCCGCCACAACCCTGAATTCACCATGCTCGAGTTGTACGAGGCCTACGCCACGTACGACGAGGTGATGGACCTCACCGAAGCGATGATCCGCGACGTCGCGCAGGAAACGCTGGGCACCACGGCGCTGCACTGGGATGGCAATGCGATCGACATCGGCCCGCGCTTCCGTCGCTGGAAGCTGGAAGAGGCCGTGCGCGAATTGAACCCGCAGATCAGCGTCGCCGATTGCCGCGATCGCGACGCCCTGGCCAGGCACTGCGAAGCGCTGCGCATCCCGGTCAAGCCGGGCTACGGCTGGGGCAAGCTGCTGCTGGAGATCTTCGAAAAGACGGTCGAGCACGGCTTGATCCAGCCGACCTTCATCACCCATTATCCGGTCGAGGTCTCGCCGCTGGCGCGCGAGTCCGACAGCGAACCGGGCATCACCGACCGTTTCGAGCTGTTCGTCGGCGCCAAGGAACTGGCCAACGGCTTCTCCGAACTCAACGACCCCGAGGACCAGGCCGCACGCTTCCGTGCCCAGGTCGAGGCCAA
Organism: Luteimonas cucumeris; assembly: GCF_007830035.1. Classification (GTDB taxonomy): domain Bacteria; phylum Pseudomonadota; class Gammaproteobacteria; order Xanthomonadales; family Xanthomonadaceae; genus Luteimonas_C; species Luteimonas_C cucumeris. The sequence goes on from NZ_VLKN01000003.1 coordinate 439,714, forward strand.
GGACAGCGGCGACGACGAAGCCATGCACTACGACGCCGATTACATCCGCGCACTGGAGATCGGCCTGCCGCCGACCGGTGGCCTGGGCGTGGGCATCGACCGGCTGGTGATGCTGCTGACCGATTCAGCTTCGATCCGCGACGTACTGCTGTTCCCTTACATGCGCCCGGAAGGCGGCTGACGGGCGTCGCTGCGGCCGCAAGCCGCGCCTTCCGGCGTTGTCGTTGCCATGCCGCGGCGGCGCAGATTCCGCGATCGGGGCTTGCCGCGGGCCAGCATCGGGGTCAACATGCGCGATCATGCCGCCGGACCAGGGATGGCCTCCGGCCGAAGAGCTACAGGGGAGCTTCGTGAACATCGTCATCGTCGACGACCAAACGTCCGCGCGCACCATGCTGCGACACATCATCGAAGACATCACTCCGCAGCTGACGGTCAACGATTTCGGCGACGCCGATGCTGCGCTGCGCTGGTGCGACAACAACCGTCCCGACCTGCTGCTGCTCGACTACCGCATGCCGGGCATGGACGGCCTGGAATTCGCCCGTCGCTTCCGTCGCGCGCCTTCGAACCGCGACGTGCCGATCGTGCTGGTCACCGTGGTCGGCGATGAGCCCGTGCGCCAGGCTGCGCTGGAGGCGGGCGTGATCGACTTCCTGGTCAAGCCTGTGCGGCCGCGCGAATTGCGCGCACGCTGCAAGAACCTGCTGCAGCTGCGGCAGCAGACCGAGAACGTCAAGCAACGCGCGTTGTCGCTGGAGCAGCGGCTGCTGTCGAGCATGCACGAGGTCGAGGAGCGCGAGCGCGAGACCCTGTCGCGTCTGGCACGGGCCATCGAATATCGCGATGTCGGCACAAGCGCGTTCCTCGAGCGCATGGCACACGTGGCTGGCCTGGTGGCCGAGCATCTGGGCATGTTCGAGGACGAGGTGCGGGTGCTGGAAATGGCCGCGCCGCTGCACGACATGGGCAAGATCGCCATTCCCGATTCGATCCTGCTCAAACCCGGTCCGCTGACCGAGGAAGAGACCGCGGTGATGCGTACCCATCCGCGAATCGGCTACGAACTGCTCAACGACAGCCAGAACCGCTTCATCCAGATGGGCGCCAGCATCGCGCTACGCCATCATGAGCGCTACGACGGCAGCGGCTATCCGGATGGACTGGCCGGCGACGCGATTCCGATCGAGGCGCGGATCGTGGCGGTGGCCGACGTGTTCGATGCGTTGATCTCGCCGCGGCCGTACAAGGATCCATGGAGCATCGACGCCGCGCTGGCCTACCTGTACGCGCAGCGTGGGCGCCTGTTCGATCCGAACTGCGTCGACGCGCTGGTGCGCAACCGCGCGCGGCTGGAGGATATCTGCGAGCGCTTTTCGGCCACGCGGAGACCTGGCTTGAACTGATGCCGCGCTCCTTCGCCGCCTTGAAGCAGCGTCTCGCGCGCCGCCCCGACAGCGAACATGGGCAGGCGCTGGTACGCCTGATTATTGCGTGCGTGATCCTGGCCTACCTGTGGGGCCTGCAGCGGTTCGGCGCCGAAGGCGTCGACGTCGGGCCGATGGTGCTGGTGATGCTGGTGGAAGCGATCATCGGCCTCGGCCTGATGACCGCAATCGTCGTCAATCCAGGCGTATCGCACGCGCGCCGCTGGATCGGCATGCTGGCCGACTACACGACGCTGGCGACGCTGATGTCGCTCAACGCGGACGCACTGGCGCCGCTGTACGTGATCATCATGTGGGTGACCGTCGGCAACGGCCTGCGCTTCGGCACCGCCTATCTCTATTCCGCGATGGCGTTGTCGTCGACCGCCTTCCTGGCGGTGATCCTGGCCAATCCTTACTGGCGCCAACAGCCCTACCTCGCGATCGGCCTGTGGATAGGCCTGATCGCCATTCCCGGCTATCTGTCGTCGCTGCTGAAGAACCTGCAGCGCGTCACCGAGGAAGCGCGGCGCGCCAATGCCGCCAAGACGCGCTTCCTGGCCAACATGAGCCACGAGTTCCGCTCTCCGCTCAACGGCATCATCGGCATGGCCGAGCTGATGCGCGGCACCAAGCTCGGCGCAGAGCAGAGGGAATACGCCGAAGTCATCCATACCTCGGCGCAGACACTGTTGCTGCTGGTCGACGACGTGCTCGACATCTCGGCGATCGAGACGGGCAAGCTGCAGCGCAAGGATGCCGACTTCAACCTCGGCGATCAGATCCAGCGACTGCAGAAGATGTTGCAGCCGCACGCCGCCGGCAAGGGGCTGGCATTGAAGGTCGGCCTCGACAAGGACGTGCCGTTGCTGCTGCATGGCGACGGCGCGCACCTGACCCAGATCCTGCTCAACCTGATGCACAACGCGATCAAGTTCACCGAGCACGGCGAGGTTTCGCTGGCGGTGAAGTCGAAGGCGGTGGAAGGCGGGCAGGCGACACTGCTGTTTTCGGTGCGCGACACCGGCATCGGCATCCCGGAGGAGGCCAAGGAGCGCATCTTCGGCGCGTTCGAGCAGGTCGACAGTGGGCCGACGCGCCGTTTCGGCGGGACCGGCCTGGGCACCACCATTGCCAAGACCCTGGTGCACCTGCTCGAGGGCGAAATCGGCCTGGAAGACAATCCGGGCGGTGGCAGCCACTTCTGGGTGCAGGTGCCGATGCAGGTGCGCCGCACCGGCGGCGGTCGCAAGCCGGAAGAGGGCAGCGGCAACATCGTCGCCTTCGATGATCCCTTCATCCGCCACAAGGCGCGGGTGCGGCCACTGCGGATCCTGATCGCCGACGACCAGCATGCCAACCGCACCGTGGTCACGCGCATCCTCGAGCGCGCAGGCCATCGCGTGCAGGCCGCCAACGACGGCGAGCAGGCGCTGGACATGATCGAGGTCGGCAATGTCGACCTGGCGGTGATCGACATGCACATGCCGCAGCTCAGCGGCCTCGACGTGATCCGCCAGCTGCGTTTCATGCAGGCCGGCGGCAAGCGCACGCCGATCATCGTGCTCAGCGCCGATGCCACGCCACAGGCGTCGCGCGATGCCGAGGACGCCGGTGCGCAGGCATTCCTGACCAAGCCGGTGGTGGTGGGCAGGCTGCTGGAGACGATCGCCGATGTCATGACGCCGGCGCGTACGCCCGGCGTGCGTCCAGTGGGCGAATCGACGCGTCCGGTGACCAACCCGGCGGTGCTGAAGGAACTGGCCGAGATGGGGCTGGGTGAGGCGTTCCTGCGCGATTTCGTCGAGCAGTGCCTCAAGGATGCCAGCGGCTGCCTGGTCGAACTGGGTCAGACCGGCACGGCGCGGCGCTGGTCGGATTTCCGTGAAGTCGCTCACGCGCTGAAGGGCGTTGCCGAGAACCTGGGCGCACAATCGGTCGCCGAGCGTTGTTCGCATGCCATGCGTGCCAGCGATGACACACTCGCGCGCGATCACCAGCGCCTGGTCGGCGAGCTGACCCAGCAGATGACGGCGGTATCGCAGCAGAGCCGCGAAGAAGTGATCCGTCTGACCCAGGCCAGGCCGGACGGGCCGGGCGCGATTCCCGGCCCCGACGCTTCCTAGCGTGCGGGCTGCCACACCCCTGGCGGGTGTGGTCTTCCCCCTGATTTCCTTCGGATGGCTATCCGGTAGCGGCCTCGATCAGGCCGTGGCCGCCGCCTGCTGCGGCAAGGCTTCGGCACGACGCTGCTGGGCACGGATCAGGCGCTCCATGGTGCGCAGGGCGCGGTCGTTGAGACGCATCGCCGCATCGACCCACTCGCTGGTCACCGCCAGCAGTTCGTCGAGCGTGACGGGATTGCAGGCCTGGCGGATCGCATTCATCGAGCGCAACGCATTGCCCATGCGCTTGTGCCTGCGGATCAGCTCGCGCGCGAAAGGCTGGCCCTCGCCCTTGGGCACGACATGGTCCACGACGCCCATCCGCAGCAATTCCTCCACCGGATAGACGCGCGCGTCGAGCATCATCCGCTCGGCCTGAGCGGGCGATACCCGGCGGGTCAGGAAGGTGTAGGCGCCCATGCCCGGGAACAGGTCGAACAGCACTTCCGGGAAGCCCATGCCGGTGCCTTCCTCGGCGATGATGGTGTGGCAGCACAGCGCAGCCTCGAAACCGCCGCCGAGCGCATCGCCCTCGATCACCGCGATGCTGTGCACGCGATCCTCGTGCAGCCGCGAGAAGTTGTAGGCGACTTCCACGCATAGCCGCGCATAGTCGAGCAGGCGGCCACGGTTGCCGCTGCGGATCAGCTGCGAGAACAGCGCCAGGTCGCCACCGAGGTTGAACACTTCGGCATCCGAAGCCAGCACGAGGTGGTGGATGCCTGCCTGCGGATCGCGATCGCTCGCCAGCTTGCGGCGGATGCGCTCCTGGCTGCGTTTCATTTCCTGCAGCAGCCGTTCGGAAAAGCAGGGGTGGTAGACCTGCGACGGCTTGGCGTGCATGTAGCACCAATCGCTCTGGCCGGATTCGTCAGTGACATGGCGGACCAGGGAGGAGTCAATGACGGCAGGAACGCATTCGAGCAGGGACATGGCGGAGCTCCGGACAAGTGGGTCATTGGGGACGGCGGGCAGGCAGACCTGCCGCGCCGATCCTACACCTGAACCAAAACTAAAGATGCAAGCCCCCGTCACGGCCGACGGGTGCCCCCGAAGCCGTTGTGGCGAAAACGGGATATCAGGGAGTTACGGGCGGATCGCGCAGTTCGCGCCGCAGGATCTTGCCCACGTTGGTCTTGGGCAGCTCCGTGCGGAACTCGACGTGACGCGGCTGCTTGTAGCCGGTCAGGTTTTCGCGGGCATGGGCCTTGATCTGTTCGACGGTCAGCGCCGGATCCTTCCTGACGATGACCACCTTCACCGCTTCGCCGGACTTCTCGTCGGGCACGCCGACGGCAGCCACTTCCAGCACGCCGGGCATCAGCGCGATCACGTCCTCGACCTCGTTCGGATACACGTTGAAGCCCGAGACCAGGATCATGTCCTTCTTGCGGTCGACGATGTAGAAGTAACCGTTCTCGTCCATCTTCGCCATGTCGCCGGTGTGCAGCCAGCCATCGGCATCGATCACGTTGGCGGTTTCCTCGGGGCGTTGCCAGTAGCCCTTCATCACCTGCGGACCCTTGATGCACAGCTCGCCCACTTCACCCATCGGCAGACGGTTGCCGTCGTCATCCTTGACGCAGGCATCGGTCGAGGAAATCGGCAGGCCGATGGCGCCGTTGTAGTCGGCCAGGTTGAGCGGATTGATGCAGGCGGCCGGCGAGGTTTCGGTCAGGCCGTAGGCCTCGACCAGGGTGACGCCGGTGATTTTCTTCCAGCGATCGGCGACCGCGCGTTGCACCGCCATCGCGCCACCGAGCGTCAGCTTGAGGTGCGAGAAATCGAGCTTGTCGAAACCCGGCGTGTTGAGCAGCCCGTTGAACAACGTATTGACACCGGTGATGGCGGTGAAGGGCACATTGGCCAGTTCCTTGACGAAGCCGGCCATGTCACGCGGATTGGTGATCAGGTAGTTCATGCCGCCGAACTTCATGAAGACCAGGCCGTTCGCGGTCAGCGCGAAGATGTGGTAAAGCGGGATCGCGGTGATGATGATTTCCTTGCCCATCTCCATGTTGGTGCCGATCCACGCCGACGCCTGCTGCATGTTGGCGACCAGGTTGCGATGGGTCAGGATCGCGCCCTTGGCCACGCCGGTGGTGCCGCCGGTGTATTGCAGGAAAGCGATGTCGCCGGGCTCGATGGCGACCTCGGGGAGCGTGTGGCGTTGTCCCAGCGCCAGTGCATCCTTGAAACGGATCGCATCCGGGATGTCGTAGTCCGGCACCATCTTCTTCACGTGCTTGAGCACGAAATTGACGATCGCCCCCTTGGGGAAACCGATCATGTCGCCGAGGCCGGTGGCGATGACCTGGGTGACGTCGGTATCGGCCAGTACTTCCTGCAGCGTGTGTCCGAAGTTGTCCAGCACCACGATCGCCTTGGCGCCGGAGTCCTTGAGCTGGTGGCGCAGTTCGCGCGCCGTGTACAGCGGATTGTGGTTGACCACCACCAGGCCGGCACGCAGGATGCCGAACGTCGCGATCGGGTACTGCAGGCAGTTGGGCATCATGATCGCGACGCGATCGCCCTTCTTGAGCTTCAATTCGCCGAGCAGGTAGGCGGCGAATTGCCGGCTGAGGCGGTCGATGTCCGCGTATGTCAGCGTCTTGCCGAGATTGCTGAAGGCGGGGCGGTCGCGGTAGACATCGAACGAGGAATCCAGCACCGAGACGATCGACGGAAACTCGTCGAGGTCGATTTCGGCAGGCACGCCGGGCGGGTAGCTGGACAACCACGGACGTTCGTTGCTCACGGCGTTTTCCCCTGTCATCTTTTGGCCTTTCCACCGGCGATGGACATCGTTCTCAACGATTGGAGCATAGGCCCCATGGGCTGGCAAGGCGGGTTGCAGCACTGCGCCGCCGCCTCGCGGGCATGTGCTAGCGTGCCCCCCGGTTTCCGCATTCATGACGCTCATGTCCCGTTCGCCATCGACCGCTCCGAAGCCATTCGTGCAGGCCCATCTGCGTATGTTGATCAGCACGCTGGTGATCGCATTCCTGGTCGCAGGGTGCGCGCGCGCACCGCCGGAGCAGGCCCTGCGGCAGTCGCTTGCGGAACTGCAGGAAGGCATCGAGGCGCGCGACGCCGACATGTTCGAGCGCTACCTGGCGGAGGATTTCGTCGGACCGGACGGTGTGGATCGTGACGGCGTCCGGCGCCTGGCCGCACTGCAGTGGATGCGACACCGCGCAGTCGGCCTCAACTTCGGTCCGCTCGACGTGAAGATCAGCGATCGGCATGCCACTGTCCGGTTCACCGCGGCGGCCACGGGCGGTTCGACGCGGATGCTGCCCGACACCGCCCAGGTCTACGAAGTGGAAACAGGCTGGCGCCTGCACGACGACGCATGGCTCATGACCAGCGCCGCCTGGAAACCGAAGCTTTGAGCCAGCCTCTGTAGAGCGGAGCTTGCTGCGCTGAGTTTCACTGCAGGCCTGAACTTCCCGTAGCGTGCGCTGCGTGCACGATTAGAACTGTCGATACGACGTGCGCATAGCACACGCCACAAGAAGACAGCGGAGCAGGGTCGACTCTACAAAGATGAGAGCAGATACGAAAAAGCGGCCTTGTGGCCGCTTTTTTTTTTCGATTGTCGCAAAAGCGATTACGCCGCCTTCTTCGCTGCCAGCTGCCGCAGCACGTACTGCAGCAAGCCGCCATGACGGAAGTATTCCACTTCCTTCGGCGTCAGCAGCAGCACCTTGACCTCGAAGGTCTTGCTGCTGCCGTCGGCCCGGGATGCGGTCACGGTCGCCGTCTTCGACGCACCGTCGTTCAAGCCGGTGATGTCGAAGGTCTCCGAGCCGTCCAGGCCAAGCGTCTGTGCGTTCTCGCCGTTCCTGAACTGGCACGGCAGCACGCCCATGCCGACCAGGTTGGAGCGGTGGATGCGCTCGAAGCTTTCCGCCACGACTGCCTTGACGCCAAGCAGGTTGGTGCCCTTGGCAGCCCAGTCGCGCGACGAGCCGGTGCCATATTCCTTGCCGGCGAACACCACCAGCGGCACGGCGTCGGCCTTGTACTTCATCGCAGCGTCGTAGATCGACAGCTTTTCCGGCGTCGCGCCCGCCTTGCCGTAGTACAGCGTGTTGCCCCCTTCCTCGCCGCCGAACATCAGGTTCTTGATGCGGATGTTGGCGAAGGTGCCGCGCACCATCACGTCGTCGTTGCCGCGACGCGAGCCGTAGCTGTTGAAATCGGCCGGCTGCACGCCCCGTTCCTGCAGGAAGCGGCCCGCCGGCGAATCCTTCTTGATGTTGCCGGCCGGCGAGATGTGGTCGGTGGTGATCGAATCGCCGAACAGGCCAAGCACGCGCGCGCCGTGGATGTCGTCGATGTTGCCGACGCTCATCGTCATGCCGTCGAAGTAGGGCGGGTTCTTGATGTAGGTGGAAGACGCATCCCACTGGTACGACTCGCCGTCCGGCGAGGCGATGTCGTTCCAGCGGCTGTCGCCCTTGAACACGTCGGCGTAATTCTGCGCGAACAGCTCCGGTCCGACCGTGGCGGCAATGGTGTCGCCGATTTCCTTGTTGCTGGGCCAGATGTCGCGCAGGAACACGTCCTTGCCGTTCTGGTCCTGGCCTATCGGCTGCGTGGTCAGGTCGATGTTGACCGTGCCGGCTAGCGCATAAGCCACGACCAGCGGCGGCGAAGCGAGGTAGTTCGCCTTCACTTCCGGATGCACGCGGCCTTCGAAGTTGCGGTTACCCGACAGCACCGAGGCGACCACCAACTCGTTCTCGGCGATGCCCTTGGACACCTCGTCCGGCAGCGGGCCGGAGTTGCCGATGCAGGTGGTGCAGCCGTAGCCGACCACGTAGAAGCCGAGCGCTTCCAGGTCGTCCAGCACGCCGGCCTTCTTCAGGTAATCGGTCACGACGAGCGAGCCCGGGCCGAGCGAAGTCTTGACCCACGGCTTGGCTTTCAGGCCGAGCTTGTTGGCGTTGCGCGCCAACAGGCCGGCGCCGAGCATCACCGCCGGGTTGGAGGTGTTGGTGCAGGAGGTGATCGCGGCGATCACCACCGAACCGTCACGCAGTTCGGCGTCCTGATCCTGGATACGGATCTTCGACACCGGCTCGGCGGCCAGGTGATCCGCCTGCGGCTGCGCGCCGCCTTCCTCCTTGAAGTCCTCGATCGCGCAGCCCGTGCGCGGCTTGCGGTGCGCGGTCAGCGGGCCGAGGTTTTCCCGGAAATTGGCATGCATGTCTTCCAGTAGCACGCGGTCCTGCGGGCGCTTGGGACCGGCCAGCGACGGACGCACGTCGGCCATGTCCAGTTCCAGCGTGGCCGAGTAGTCGGCGTGCGGAGACTGCGCGTCGTGCCACAGGCCCTGGGCCTTGGCATAGGCTTCGACCAATGCAATCTGATCCTCGCTGCGGCCGGACAGGCGCAGGTAGGTCAGCGATTCGGCGTCGATCGGGAAGATGCCGCAGGTGGCGCCGTATTCCGGGGCCATGTTGGAGATCGTCGCGCGATCGGCCAGCGGCAGGTGCTGCAGGCCGTCGCCGTAGAACTCGACGAACTTGCCGACCACGCCGAGCTTGCGCAGCATCTGGGTGACGGTCAGCACCAGGTCGGTACCGGTGGCGCCTTCCGGCAGTTTGCCGGTCAGCTTGAAACCGACTACCTGCGGGATGAGCATGGAAGACGGTTGGCCCAGCATGGCCGCTTCAGCCTCGATGCCGCCGACGCCCCAGCCGAGCACGCCGATGCCATTGATCATCGTGGTGTGGCTGTCGGTGCCGAACACGGTGTCCGGGAACGCCATCAGCACGCCGTCGACCTCACGTGCCATCACCACGCGCGCCAGGTTCTCCAGGTTCACCTGGTGGACGATGCCGGTGTTGGGCGGGACGACTTTGAAATTCTCGAACGCCTTCTGGCCCCAGCGCAGGAAGCCGTAACGTTCCTTGTTGCGCTGGAATTCGATCTTGCCGTTCAAGTCCAGCGCGTCGGGGCGGCCGAACACGTCGACCTGCACCGAGTGGTCGATGACCAGTTCGGACGGAATCAGCGGATTGATCTGCGAAGGCTTGCCGCCGAGCTTGGCGACCGCGTCGCGCATCGCCGCCAGGTCGACCACGCAGGGCACGCCGGTGAAGTCCTGCAGCAGTACGCGTGCCGGCATGAACGCGATCTCGGTGTCCGGCTCGGCCTTCGGATTCCAGCTGGCGACCGCTTCGATGTGCTCCTTGCCGACCGTGATGCCGCCGTCTTCGTGGCGCAGCAGGTTCTCCAGCAGGATCTTCATCGAATAAGGCAGCTTGGCCAGATCGAAGCGCTCGCCGAGTTTCGGCAGGCTGACGTAGGTGTACGACTTTCCGTTGACGTCGAGTCGGGCGCGGGTGGCGAAGGAGTCGGCCATGGAGGCTCCTGGCGATATGGCGGGGAGGGCGGGAGGAAAACACCGCGGTTAGCGCATCCATTATGCCGGAAGCCGCGCTGCGCCGCAGCTACGTCGATCGCTTCGCGGCGTCGCGCTTGCGCCGCTACCCGATGCTCAGCGCTGCGCAAGCTGTCTTCCGGATCGGTTATTCGCCCGCGGCTTCGAGCAGTTCGCGGCGGCGCAGCAACAGGTCCCAATAGCTGCCGCCGAGCTGCCGCCACAGCACCGCCGAGCGCAGGGCCGCCAGCAGGATCGAGCGGATTTCCGCCACCACGTTGGGCTGGCCGAGGTAATGCGGATTGCCCTGCACCATCACCCGCGGCCGCAACTGGCTGATGGTTTCGGCGTACAGGCTGCCGAGGCCGGCCAGGATATCGGGATGGGTACTGCCCAGTCGCTCTGCCGCAGGCGCCAGCGAAGCAATGCCACGCTGTACCTGCGCCACGGACTGGGCATCGCCGACGAAACGACGCTCGATCTGCATCACCGCCAGCGCCAGCTTGGGCAGCAGGGGATCGTCGATGCGGCTGCCGAGGTATTCGCGCACCAGTCGCAGCCCGGGACGCAGCGCGGCACCGTTGCCATAGATCGCCAATGGCGATTCGGCGTCGATCCGGAACACCGAGTCGATGGCGGTGGCGACCACGGCCGCGTCGGATTGTCCGGTTTCGGCGATGCGCCGTACCTGCTGCAGCGCCTGGGCCAGCCCAGCCAGCGCCAGTACGCGATCCTGCATCACCGGGCTCATGCGGCGTGGTTCCTTTCCAGATGGGGTTGTAGTTGCGATTCGAGTGCGGCATCGGTGGCCGCGATGACCGCGCCGCCGAGGCAGCGGTCGCCGTCGTACAGCACCAGCGACTGGCCGGGGGTGACAGCGCGCTGCGCACGCTGAAAGCGCACCTGTAGCGAGCCGTCTTCGCGGACGTCGACTTCGCAGGCTTCAGCGGCCTGGCGGTAACGGGTCTGCGCACTGCTGGCGAAACGCCGGGCTGGCGGATGGCCGTCGATCCAGTGTGCGGTTTCCGACCACAGGTTCTGCGACTGCAGCCATGGACTGTCGCTGCCCTGGTCGACGTAGAGCACGTTGCCGCCCACGTCCTTGCCGACCACATACCACGGTGCCGGCTCGAAACCGCGCACGCCGCCGATGTTGAGGCCTTCGCGCTGGCCGAGCGTGAAATAGAACACGCCAGGGTGGGTGCCGACGACGCGGCCGTCCGGCGTACGGATCTCGCCGTCGCGCGCGGGCAGCCAACGCGACAGGAACTCGCGAAAGTCGCGCTCGCCGATGAAGCAGATCCCGGTCGAATCCTTCTTCGCCGCCGTCGGCAGACCGGTCTCGGCGGCGAGGGCGCGCACGTCATGCTTGAGCCAGTCGCCGAGCGGGAACAGGGTCGCGGCCAGTTGCTCCTGGCCGAGCTGGTGCAGGAAATAGCTCTGGTCCTTGCCTGCGTCGGCAGCCCGCAGCAATGTCCAGCGACCATCGCGTTGCTCGATCCGCGCGTAGTGGCCTGTGGCGATGCGTTCGGCGCCCAGTTCGCGCGCCGCATCCAGAAAGTGCTTGAACTTGATTTCGCGGTTGCACAGCACGTCCGGATTGGGTGTGCGCCCGGCTGCGTATTCGGCAAGGAAGTGGGCAAACACGCCATCCCAGTATTCGCGCGAGAAGTCGCGGAAGTGGATTGGCAGGCCGAGGCGGCCGCAGACCGCCACGGCATCCCTGCGGTCGTCCTCCGCGCGGCAGTCGCCACTGCCGTCGTCGGCCCAGTTCTGCATGAAGAGCCCGGCGACGGCATCACCCGGATCGCGGGTTGCCTGGTCGCGCAGCAACAGCGCTGCGACGGAGGAGTCGACACCGCCCGATACGCCGACGATCGTGCGTGCGGCGATCATGCCAGTTGCCGGGCCAGATCCAGCGGATAACGACGTCCGGCCAGATAGTCGTCGACCACGCGCCAGACCAGTGGACTGCGATGGCTGGCCTGCCGCGCCTGCAACTCGGCCGGTGTCAGCCATAGCGCCTGGACGATGCCTTCGTCGAGCGGGCGTTGCGGATCATGGAACACAGCGTCCGCTGCGAAGGCGAAGCGCAGGTAATGGCGCTGGGTTTCGGGTGCCTTCCATTGGTAGGCGCCGACGAACGACGTCAGGCGTACGTCCCAGCCGGTCTCTTCGCGGGTCTCGCGCAGCGCGGCGTCGGCAAGACTTTCATCGGGCTCCAGGTGGCCGGCAGGCTGGTTGATCACCAGGCCGCCGTTGACCCTTTCTTCCACGCACAGCAGGCGGCCATCGTGCAGCACGACCGTCGCGACGGTCACGTCGGGCTGCCAGAAACGGCCTTCGCGATAGCTCATGCGCGCCGCTCTGCAGCCAAGATCGGGCCGGGCTTGTCTATTCGGATCATGGGCCTATTTTCCTTGGTCTGGCAGGTCGCGTCCACGACGCGCACGCGAACACGTTCGTATAATTGGGCCATGGCAAAGAAAACCGACCAGGATCGAGACCACGGCGTCATCGTCGAGACCGCCAAGCCCGAGACCGCCAGGCCGCCGCTGTATTCCGTCCTGTTGCTGAACGACGATTACACCCCGATGGATTTCGTGGTCGAGGTGCTGGTGAGCTTCTTTTCGCTCAGCCTGGATAAAGCGACCCAGATCATGCTGCATGTGCATACCCGCGGCCGCGGCGTATGCGGCGTCTACACCCGGGAGGTGGCAGAGTCGAAGGTGGCCCAGGTCAACGAGTTCTCGCGTATGCACCAGCATCCGCTCCTTTGCACGATGGAAAAGGCCTAGGATGGAAAAGGCCTGACGTCGTCCCCAGATAGGTCAGCAGTCGTAACGGAGGCATCCGCCCCATGTTCTCGAAAGACCTCGAACATACCATCGGCCAGTGCTACAAGCGCGCCCGCGAGGCGCGCCACGAGTACATGACGGTCGAACACCTGCTGCTGGCGCTACTCGACAACCCCTCCGCCGAAAGCGTGCTCAAGGCCTGCAACGCCGACTTCCCGCGCCTGCGCGGCGAACTCGAGCAGGCCATCGAAACTTCGGTCGCCCGGTTGAACGACGACGACGGCCGCGACACGCAGCCGACGCTGGGTTTCCAGCGCGTCCTGCAACGCGCGGTCTACCACGTGCAGTCTTCCGGCAAGAAGGAAGTCACCGGCGCCAACGTGCTGGTGGCGATCTACGGCGAGAAGGATTCGCACGCCGTCTACTTCCTCAACCAGCAGGACGTGACCCGGCTGGACGTGGTCAATTACCTGTCGCACGGCATCGCCAAGCTCGGCGAGGACGAGTCCGCGCAGGGCGGCGACGATGCCGCCAAGGCGGGCGAGGGCGAAGGCGAGCACAAGGGCGACGCGCTGAGCGAATTCGCCAGCGACCTCAACCAGCTGGCACGCGACGGCAAGATCGATCCGCTGGTCGGCCGCGCCGATGAGGTCGAGCGCACCATCCAGGTGTTGTGCCGGCGTCGCAAGAACAACCCGCTCTACGTCGGCGAAGCCGGCGTCGGCAAGACCGCGCTGGCCGAAGGCCTGGCCAAGCGCATCGTCGAGGGCGACGTGCCGGAAGTGCTGGCCGACGCCACGATCTACGCACTCGACCTGGGCGCGCTGGTCGCCGGCACCAAGTATCGCGGCGACTTCGAAAAGCGTCTCAAGGCGGTGTTGGCGCAGCTGAAGAAGCATCCCGGCGCGATCCTGTTCATCGACGAGATCCACACCATCATCGGTGCCGGTTCCGCGTCCGGCGGCACCATGGATGCGAGCAACCTGATCAAGCCGATGCTGGCGTCGGGCGAGCTGCGCTGCATCGGCTCGACCACGTTCCAGGAATACCGCGGCATCTTCGAGAAGGACCGCGCGCTGGCACGGCGCTTCCAGAAGATCGACATCGTCGAGCCCACCGTCGGCGAGACCGTCGAGATCCTGCACGGCCTCAAGCCGCGCTACGAACAGCACCATGGCGTATCCTACGCCGACGAAGCGCTGCAGGCGGCGGTCGACCTGTCGGTGAAGCACATCGGCGACCGGCTGCTGCCGGACAAGGCGATCGACGTGATCGACGAGGCCGGCGCTCGGCAGAGGCTGTTGGCCGAAGGCGTGCGCAAGCAGGTCATCGACGTCGAGGAAATCGAAACCATCGTCGCCAAGATGGCGCGCATCCCGGCCAAGCAGGTCAGTGCTTCCGACAAGGACGTGCTGCAGCACCTGGAGCGCAACCTGAAGATGGTGATCTTCGGCCAGGATCCCGCCATCGATACGCTGACCTCGGCGATCAAGCTGGCGCGTTCCGGCCTCGGTAATCCGGACAAGCCGATCGGTAATTTCCTGTTCGCCGGACCGACCGGCGTCGGCAAGACCGAGGTGACCAAGCAGCTCGCGCTGCAGTTGGGCATCGAGCTGGTACGCTTCGACATGAGCGAATACATGGAGCCGCATTCGGTCAGCCGCCTGATCGGCGCGCCTCCGGGCTACGTCGGTTTCGACCAGGGCGGCCTGCTGACCGAGAAGATCGTCAAGACGCCGCACTGCGTGCTGCTGCTGGACGAGGTGGAGAAGGCGCATCCGGACATCTTCAACATCCTGCTGCAGGTGATGGACCGCGGCATCCTCACCGACACCAACGGTCGCGAGGCCAACTTCAAGAACGTGATCCTGGTGATGACGACCAATGCCGGTGCGGCGCAGGCAGCACGGCGTTCGATCGGTTTCACCCAACAGGATCACAGTACCGACGCGATGGAGGTGATCCGGCGCAGTTTCAGCCCGGAATTCCGCAACCGGCTCGACGCGGTGGTGCAGTTCCAGGCGCTGGGCTTCGACCACATCCTGCGCGTGGTGGACAAGTTCCTGATCGAGCTGGAGATGCAGCTTCACGACAAGAACGTGACCTTGTCGGCGACACCGGCCGCGCGCGACTGGCTGGCGCATCACGGCTTCGATCCGCTGATGGGCGCCCGTCCGATGGCACGCGTGATCCAGGACAAGATCAAGCGGGCACTCGCCGACGAACTGCTGTTCGGCAAGCTGGCAAGCGGCGGACGCGTGAACATCGATGTGCGCGACGACGAGATCGTGGTCGACGCACAGGCCGAGCCGGAGAAACTGCTGCCGGCGACCGTCAGGTAATCGCATCGTTGCTGCGACACAAGAAAGCGGGCTTCGGCCCGCTTTTTTTATCCGCGAAGCAACGGCCTCAGCCGCAACGACCGGCGATGTTCCGTTTCAGTTCCGCCCTGGCATGCGACAGGTCCTTGCGTTCGGAAGCGTTGCGCTTCTGCGGGCCTGCTTCCTTTTCGGCTTTCTCTATCCGGTCGAGCGCCTTGTACCACTCGGTGCATTGCCGGGCATCGAGCAGTGCCTGCTCCTTGCGGGCCTTGTCGTTCTGCTGGGCGCGAAGGTACTTGCGGTTTTCCTCGACCTGCCGCTGCACGTCGGCCGGAGCAAGCGTGCGGTCGATGGGTACGGTCGCAGCAGGTACGCTGGGCCGGGTCGCGATCGGCGTCGCCGGCGCATGGCGCGGCAGCGTACGCGGGTCGCGCGGCGCGTTCGGCTCGGCGGGCGAAACCGTGCGGTAATCCTTCGCGCTGGTCGGCGGAGGGGTGTCGGTGTAGTGGGTGTTGCCGCTGGCGTCTTTCCAGCGATAGACCTGGGCCGAAACGATGCCGCAGGACAGGAGCGCCACGACCGGCAGCGTGGCCAGTGCGAACCTGCGGGTCCGCACGCCGGACATCACTTCATCCGGTAGGTGATGCGGCCCTTGGTCAGGTCGTAAGGAGTCATTTCGACCTTGACCTTGTCTCCTGTGAGGATGCGGATGTAGTTCTTGCGCATCCGCCCGGAGATGTGGGCGATGATCTCGTGGCCGTTCTCCAGCTTCACCCGGAACATGGTGTTCGGGAGGGTTTCGGAGATCGTGCCTTCGAATTCGATGACGTCGTCTTTCGCCATGCGTCCTTTGCTGCCTGAAGTGCCGGGCGTGGAAACGTCCGGAAGCCGCGCATTCTGCCACGCGCCGCCACTGCACGCAAAGAAAACGTTAAACGGCGGCGCGGGACAGGGCGTGTGCCGGCAACCGCCCGAAGCATTCCGTCCAGCGGCCTGTTGGCTGCGGGATTGAAACAAGGGTGGCGACCCGGGCGATGAAATCGCGCCGCGACCACGATTCGGCGCCCAGTCCCAGCAGGTGCGGACTCTCGACCTGGGCGTCGATCAGGGGCCAGTCCCAGCCGCGCAGGCGGTGGGCGAGGGCGGCCAGCGCCAGCTTCGAACCGCCGGACTCGCCACTGAACATGCTCTCGCCGAAAAACATCCGGCCGACAGCGACGCCATAGATGCCGCCGACCAGGCGCGTGCCGGAGAACACTTCCACCGAGTGCGCATGTCCCAGGTGGTGCAATTCGACATAGGCGGCCTGCATCGCGTCGGTGATCCAGGTACCGCGCTGGCCCGGCCGCGGCGTCGCGGCGCAGGCGGCCACGACCGCGGCGAACGCGGTGTCGGCGCGGACCTCCCAGGCCGACGACTTCAGCGATCGGCGAAAGCGCGACGACAGTTTCACCCCGTCGCTTCGAAACACCATGCGCGGGTCGGGGCTCCACCACAGGATCGGTTGGCCACGCGAATACCAGGGGAAGATGCCATGACGATAGGCATTCAACAGGCGGGCGGGAGAGAGATCGCCGCCCATGGCAAGCAGGCCGTCGGGCTCCTGCAACGCGCACTCGGCCGGCGGGAACGGCGACGCCGGATCCGGATCGAGTTGCGGGATGCGCAAGGCCATCCGCGGACGTTAAACCAGAAGCGCCAGCAACGGGATACTCTCCGATCCGTCATCCCGAATGCAGTGAGGGACCTGCAGTCGGTTGCGGCACGGAAGTGGATCCCCTGCTGCGTCCGGGACAACAGGCAACGCGGGGATGCGGAGTGAAACGAGGCAACAGCAGAGCAGCGGATCAGCCTGCGCCACGGAACGGCGAATGGCCGGCAAGGTTCGCCGCATGGCTACGCACCGACGTGGCTTCCTCCTCGCACCATCGTGCCAGTGGCTCGGCGAAGTCGGGATCGGCGATCCAGTGGCGACTGCGCACCAAGGTGGGCAGGAAGCCGCGCGCGATCTTGTGTTCACCCTGGGCGCCGGGCTCGAACCTGCGCAGGCCTTCGCGCAGGCAATACTCGATGCCCTGGTAGTAGCAGGTCTCGAAGTGCAGGCCCGGCAGTGGCCGCGCCGTGCCCCAGTAACGTCCGTACAGCGTGTCGCCGCCACGCAGGCACAGCGCGCCGGCGATGGTCTCGCCGGCATGGTCGGCGAGGAACAGCACCAGATCGTCGGCCAGGGTCGTGGCGAGATGGCGCAGGAAATCGAACGTCAGCGCCGGCGAATTGCCGTACTCGGCGAAGGTCTGCAGGTAGAAGTCGTACATGGCAGCGAGGTCGCCGTCGCTGGCGTCGCGGCCGTGCACGATGCGGAAGGTGACGCCGGCACGCGCTGCCTTGGCGCGTTCCTGGCGGATGTTCTTGCGGTGCTTGTGATCCATCGCCGCGAGGAAATCGCCGAAGTTCTCCCAGCCGGCATCGTTGCGCCAGTGGTACTGCACGTCGATGCGCGCCAGCCAGTCATCGCCAAAAGCGGCATCGTCGGTTCCGGCATGGAAGTTGACGTGCGCGGACGACAGGCCGGCCTCGCGCGTCCACCGCACGATCGCTGCCGGCAACAGACGCCGCGTTTCATCGTCGCACGCCAGCAGCCGCGGTCCGGTCACGGGCGAGTAGGGCACGGCGCACAGGTATTTCGGGAAGTAATCCTGGCCGTAGCGGGCATAGGCGTGCGCCCATGCGTGGTCGAAGACGAATTCGCCATGGGAATTGGTCTTGATGTAACCGGGTGCGGCGGCGATCAGTTCACCGCCGTCCCACAGGGTCAGGTGTCGCGATGTCCAGCCCCATTCCTCGCGCAGGCAGCCGTGTTGTTCAAGGCCGGAGAGGAACGCGTGGGTGATGAAGGGATTATGGCCATCGTGCAGCGCATCCCACACGGCCGGGTTGATGCCGGCAAGCTTTTCGAAGATGCGTGCGGTCGGCATCCGGATTTCTATCCGACCGTAACGATCAAGCGTCCTTGTCCAGGAACTTCTCGGCATCCAGCGCGGCCATGCAACCGAAACCGGCCGAGGTGATCGCCTGCCGGTAGTGCTGGTCGGCGACGTCGCCGGCGGCGAACACGCCCTTGACCGAAGTCGCCGTGGCCCCGCCGCTCAGGCCGGAACGGATCTCGATGTAGCCGTTGTTCATGGCCAGCTGGCCCTCGAACAGCGAGGTGTTGGGGGTATGGCCGATCGCCACGAACAGGCCGTGGATGTCGAGGTCGCGGGTCGAATCGTCCAGCGTCGAACGCAGCCGCACGCCGGACACGCCGGCATCGTCGCCCAGTACCTCGTCGACGGTGTGGTGCCACACCGGTTCGATCTTGCCGGACTGGATCTTGGCGAACAGCTTGTCCTGCATGATCTTCTCGGCGCGCAGCGTGTCGCGGCGATGCACCAGGTAGACCTTGCGGCAGATGTTGGACAGGTACAGTGCTTCCTCGACCGCGGTGTTGCCGCCGCCGATCACCGCCACGTCGCGGTCCTTGTAGAAGAAGCCATCGCAAGTGGCGCAGGCGGACACGCCGCGACCCTTGAACTCATCCTCCGAGGCGATGCCCAGGTACTTGGCAGTGGCGCCGGTGGCGATGATCAGGCCGTCGGCGGTGTATTCGCCGTTGTCGCCCTTGAGGCGGAACGGGCGCTGCGACAGGTCGGCGCTGTGGATGTGGTCGAACACGACTTCGGTATCGAAACGCTCGGCATGCGCCTGCATGCGCGCCATCAGGTCCGGGCCCATCAGGCCGTGCGCATCACCGGGCCAGTTGTCGACCTCGGTGGTGGTCATCAGCTGGCCGCCCTGCTGCATCCCGGTGATCATCACCGGCTTGAGGTTGGCGCGTGCGGCGTACACAGCGGCCGTCCAGCCCGCGGGGCCGGAACCGAGGATCAACAGGCGGCAGTGCTTGGCGGAATTGAGGGAAGCAGGGCTCATGTATACTCGCAGACGGTATGAAACACGCTTTGGACGACCTTTTCCCGACGTTTTCATCGTCGCGGAATCGTCGCTCGAAGCAGCGTGGCGGAACCCATAGCTTGGCGACCGCGACGCCGCTTATCAAGGCGTTCGAACACAACGTTGCGTGCCGTGGCGCAGTGCGTCCCGGGCACGGTGCCAACCTTCACCCGCACAGTCATGTGCGGGTTTTCCGCATGTAGTGCCCGGTTTTACGGATCGACGCATACGGCCCAGCCGGAACCCACGGAGATTGCGATGCGTATTGGCGTACCGAAGGAAACCAAGACCCTCGAAGGCCGCGTGGCGCTGGTGCCGGCCGCGGCGGGCGACCTGGTGCGGCGCGGTTACGAGGTATGGCTGGAGAAGGGCGCGGGCATCAAGTCCGGCTTCAAGGACGCCGAATACGCGGCGCTCGGCATCAACATCGCACCGGACGCGGCGACGCTCTACGACAAGGGCGAGTTGATCGTGAAGGTCAAGGAACCGATCGAGGGCGACCTGGCGCTGCTGCGCAAGGACCACATGCTGTTCTGCTACCTGCACCTGGCCGCGGAACCGGCGCTGACCCGTCGCCTGCTCGACATCGGCCTGACCGGCATTGCCTTCGAGACGGTCGAGCTGCCCAACGGCGACCTGCCGCTGCTGGCGCCGATGTCGGTGATCGCCGGCAAGATCGCGGTGCAGGTCGGCACGCACCTGCTGCACCAGCCAGAAGGCGGCAAGGGCAAGCTGCTCGGTGGCCTGCCATCGACCGAGCGCGGCAAGGTCGTGGTGTTCGGCGCGGGCCAGGCCGGCAGCGCTTCGGCAGCACTGGCGGCAGCCGGCGGCGCCAACGTGGTGGTGTTCGAGATGCGCCAGGACCGCATGGACCAGATGATGCGGCTGGGCAACAACGTCACCACCTTGTATCCCTACGCCGACGTGGTGGCGCGCGAAGTCGCGTCGGCCGACCTCGTGGTCGGTGCGGTCCTGGTCACCGGCGCGCGTGCGCCGCACGTGCTGACCCGCGACATGCTCAAGGGCATGGCCGATGGCAGCGTGGTGATCGACATCTCCATCGACCAGGGCGGCTGTTTCGAAACCTCGCGTCCGACCACCTGGAAAGAGCCGACCTACGTCGAAGAGGGCGTGACCCACTTCTGCGTGACCAACATGCCCGGCGCCGTGCCGCAGACCTCGTCGCAGGCGATCTGCGCGGCGATCCTGCCCTGGGTCAACAAGCTGGCTTCCGGAAGCTGGCGCGACAATGCCGCGCTGGTGAAAGGAATCAACGTCGAAGGCGGGAAGCTGGTGCATCCTGCGTTGCAGGGGATGAAGCTCTGACTGCCGTCGGCCGCCCGTGCGATGGGATCGACTAGTGTTTGAACACTTAACGCATTAAGATCAATCCTCTAGGGGATTTTCTTCAGGTAAACACACACGGTGGCACGCCCGATCCCGGAACGCAGCAAGAAGCAGCGCAACGCCGCCGCACCGCCAGCAGCCGCGGCCCCGAACCCGCGTCGCCAGCGTCTGCTGCGCGATATCGCGCTGATCCTGATTGCGCCGGTGCTGCTGTACCTGATGGCCAGTCTGTTCACCTTCTCGCCCGATGATCC
The DNA here is from genome assembly GCF_007830035.1 of Luteimonas cucumeris. Classification (GTDB taxonomy): domain Bacteria; phylum Pseudomonadota; class Gammaproteobacteria; order Xanthomonadales; family Xanthomonadaceae; genus Luteimonas_C; species Luteimonas_C cucumeris. Next base: position 460,413 of record NZ_VLKN01000003.1, read on the forward strand.
CGGCTGGTCGCATTCGGGCAGCGTCACCGCGCCGCTGCACAACATCGGCGGCCGGGTAGGGGCCTGGCTGGCCGATGTACTGATCTACCTGTTCGGCTATGTCGCCTTCCTGTTGCCGATCATGCTCGGCGTCGTTGCCTGGATCGCGTTGTTCGGCATGGATTCGGACGGCGATGGCGATGCCGACCTGGGCCCGGCGCTGCGGCTGGTCGGCATCGTCGGCTTCCTGGTCTCCGCAGCGGGCCTGCTCTATCTGCGCATCGGCCTGGTCGCGGATTTTTCCGCCGGTGCTGGCGGCATCCTCGGGCAGCTGGTGGGACGCTCGCTGGAGCGAGGCTTCGGCGCGATGGGCAGCAACCTGTTCCTGCTGGCCCTGCTGCTGACCTCGATCACGCTCGCCACCGGCCTCTCCTGGCTGGCGGTGATGGATCGCCTCGGCAAGTGGGCGATGGCCCTGCCGGGATTGTTCCGCCGCAGCACGCAGCAGGCCGTCGAATGGCAGGAAGCACGCGCCTTCCGCGGCGAACGTGAGGAATCGCGCAAGATCGAGACCGAACTGCGCGCGAAGCGCACCCCGGTGAAGATCGAACCGCCCGCACCGGCGCAGGTGGAAAAAAGCGACCGCGCCAAGCGCGAGCAGCAGATTCCGCTGTTCCATGTCGGCGACGGCACCGGCATCCCGCCGCTGGCGCTGCTCGACGATCCCAAGCCGCAGCAGAAGGGCTACAGCGAGGAAACGCTGGAGACGCTGTCGCGGCAGATCGAATTCAAGCTCCGGGATTTCCGCATCGAGGCGCAGGTAATGGGTGCCTATCCGGGTCCGGTGATCACCCGTTTCGAGGTGCAGCCTGCGCCAGGCGTCAAGGTCAGCCAGATCAGTTCGCTCGACAAGGACATCGCGCGTGGCCTGTCGGTGAAGTCGGTGCGCGTGGTCGACGTGATCCCGGGCAAATCGGTGATCGGCCTGGAAACACCGAACACGCACCGCGAGATGATCTATCTCAGCGAACTGCTGCGCTCGAAGGAATACGACAAGTCCGGCAGTCCGCTGACGCTGGCGCTGGGCAAGGACATTGCCGGCCGTCCGCTGGTCGCGGACCTGGCCCGCATGCCCCACCTGCTGGTGGCAGGCACCACCGGCTCGGGCAAGTCGGTCGCGGTCAATGCGATGGTGCTGAGCCTGCTGTACAAGGCGTCCGCGAAGGAACTGCGGATGCTGATGATCGACCCGAAGATGCTCGAACTCAGCGTCTACCAGGGCATCCCGCACCTGCTGGCGCCGGTGGTCACCGACATGAAGGAGGCCGCCAACGGATTACGCTGGTGCGTGGCGGAGATGGAGCGCCGCTACAAGCTGATGAGCACGGTCGGCGTGCGCAACCTGGCCGGCTTCAACAAGAAGGTGAAGGATGCGCAGGACGCCGGCCAGCCGCTGATGGATCCGCTGTTCAAGCCGAACCCGGAACTGGGCGAGGCGCCGAGGCCGCTGGAGACGATGCCATTCATCGTCATCTTCATCGACGAGTTCGCCGACATGATGATGATCGTCGGCAAGAAGGTGGAGGAGCTCATCGCGCGTCTGGCACAGAAGGCACGAGCGGCCGGCATCCACCTGATCCTCGCGACGCAGCGACCGTCGGTCGACGTGATCACCGGCCTGATCAAGGCCAACATCCCCACGCGTATCGCGTTCCAGGTGTCGAGCAAGATCGACTCGCGCACCATCCTTGACCAGTCGGGCGCCGAAACGCTGCTCGGCCACGGCGACATGTTGTATCTGCCGCCGGGCACGGCGATGCCCGAGCGCGTGCATGGCGCCTTCGTCAGCGACGATGAAGTGCATCGCGTGGTCGAGCACCTGAAGCAGAGCAGCAGCGGCCCCGATTACATCGAGGGCGTGCTGGAAGAAGTGCAGTCGATGGGCGACGGCATCGTCGTCGGTGCGACCGGGCTGCCCGAAAGCAGCGGCGGTGGCGGCGACGAAAGCGATCCGCTCTACGACGAAGCGGTGCGCATCGTCACCGAGACCCGGCGCGCATCGATTTCCGGCGTGCAGCGGCGGCTGAAGATCGGCTACAACCGCGCCGCGCGCCTGGTCGAGGCGATGGAAGCCGCCGGCGTGGTGACGCCTCCCGAGCACAATGGCGACCGCAGCGTGCTGGCGCCGCCGCCACCGAAATAACCCTCTCGATGCGCCACGATACGCGCTGGCATGGCCGCTCCTGAACGGCTAAGCTCGTTGCAGGGGCGTCATAGGGGATGGCTCATGATCGTTTTTCGCTGGCTGCCGGCGGTCGCGGTCGCGGCCGCGCTTGCCTCGTGCCTGTCCATGCCCGATGCGGATGCGCAGGCATGGCTGCGCTGGAGCAAGGCGTCGGTCCAGCAGCACGATCCGGCCAAACGGATCTCAGCGCCCAGTCACCCAACGGCAGCGATGACAGCGACAGCCACATCCGTTCCACGGCGTGGCCCCTCCATAACGATCAGCGAAGCGCCACCAGGCATCCCGACCGTTGCCGCGCCCGCAGCGGGAGCAGTGGACGCCATGGCTGCTGCAACAGACACAAGCCCATTGGCAGACACGACAGCGCCTGCGCTTTCGCCAGCCAGTCCGGCCATTGCCGTTCCGACCCGTGACGAGCCACCGGTGCTGCGGGCTGAACCGCTTGCCATTGCGACGAATGCGAACGCGGCCGCCGCGGCGCCTGCCGACATCACGACCTGCAACGACTGTCCGACGCAGGACGAATTGAAGGCCACGCCGGGCGGTGCGGCATCGTCGGATGCCGGCGCGCAGCAGGATCGGCCGATACAATCGGAAATCAAGCGCCGATTGCTGCAGGGCCATTGACCAGTCGCTATTCAGCTGCCGGCTTGCAGACTTTCCGCATCGCTTTCCAGGAATACCTGCCATGAAACGCGTTGCCTTTATTGCGGCCATGGCCGCGTCCGTGTTCTCGCTCTGCGCCATGGCGACGGCGCGCGAGGACCTGACCGCGTTCACCCGTGGCCTGAAGGGATTGGACGGCCAGTTCACACAGCGGGTGTACGACAACAACGGCCAGTTGAAGGAGTCGACCAGCGGTCGCGTCGCGTTGTCGGCGCCGCGCCTGTTCCGCTGGGAATACCTCAAGCCTCACCCACAACTGATCGTCGCCGACGGCAAGAAAGTCTGGGTCTATGACCCCGACCTGCAGCAGGTCGCCGTGCGCGCGCAGGGCGTCGAGGAACAGGACAGCCCGCTGGTCGCGCTGATCGACCCGCGCAAGCTGGAACAGGATTTCCGGGTCGCCGAAGCCGGTACGGATGGTGGCCTGGACTGGCTGCTGCTGACTCCGCGCAACGAAGACCAGGCCAGTTTCCAGTCGGCCAGGCTGGGCTTCGGACCGGCGGGGCTCGTGCAGATGAAAGTGGTCGACGGCTTGGGCCAGCGAACCGAAATCGTGTTCAGCGACTGGAAACGCAATCCGGATTTCGCGAGAGGCACGTTCACCTACACACCGCCGAAAGGCGTGGACGTGATCGGCACGAACTGAGCCGGACGGCCCATCGCGGCCGCTGCGATCGGCGGCGCTAGAATGCCCGCGTGGCCAAGAGCAAACCCCGGTTGAGCGACGCCAAGGATCTGCTGAGCGTCGATCGCGATGCGCTGCGGCCGCTGGCCGAACGCATGCGCCCGCAGACGATCGACGAAATGGTCGGCCAGCGCCGACTGCTGGCGCCGGGGTCGGCGCTTCGCACGTCGATCGAATCCGGGCACGTGCATTCGATGATCCTGTGGGGGCCTCCGGGCTGCGGCAAGACCACGCTGGCGCTGCTGCTTGCCAAGTACGCCGACGCCGAATTCCACGCCATTTCAGCAGTACTTTCCGGCCTGCCTGAGGTGCGACAGGTCCTGGCCGAAGCTGGGCACCGTTTAGCCGAAGGCCGGCGCACCGTGCTGTTCGTCGACGAGGTGCACCGTTTCAACAAGGCGCAGCAGGATGCATTCCTGCCGCACATCGAGCGCGGCACCATTCTGTTCGTCGGCGCGACCACGGAGAATCCTTCGTTCGAACTGAACTCGGCACTGCTGTCGCGTTGCCGCGTGCACGTGATGGAATCGGTGTCGACCGACGACATCGTTGCCGCATTGCAACGCGCCCTGGCGGACGAGGAGCGCGGACTTGGCGGCCGCGGGCTCCAGATCGACGACACCGCGTTGCGCGAGATCGCAGGCGCCGCCGATGGCGACGTGCGCCGCGGGCTGACCTTGCTGGAGATCGCCTCCGAGCTGGCCGGCGAGGGCGGCACCATCGACCGCGACACGCTGCGCCAGGTGCTGGCCGATCGCACCCGTCGCTTCGACAAGGGTGGCGAACAGTTCTACGACCAGATCTCCGCACTGCACAAATCGGTGCGCAGCTCCAATCCCGACGCGGCGTTGTACTGGTTCGCGCGCATGCTCGATGGCGGCTGCGATCCCATCTACCTTGCGCGCCGGCTCACCCGCATGGCGGTGGAGGACATCGGCCTGGCCGATCCGCGCGCACTGCAGATGGCGACCGAGGCCTGGGACGCCTACGACAGGCTCGGCAGCCCGGAAGGCGATCTGGCGCTGGCGCAGGTGGTCATCTATCTCGCCAGCACGGCCAAATCCAATGCGGCCTACATGGCCTTCGGTGCCGCCAAACGCGACGTCGAGGAATACGGTACGCAGGAAGTGCCGATGCACATCCGCAACGCGCCGACCAAACTGATGAAGCAGCTCGGTTACGGCAAGGGTTACCAGTACGACCACGACCGCGAAGGCGGCATCGCGATCGACCAGACCGGGTTTCCCGATGCGATGGGCGAACGCGTGTACTACCAGCCGGTCGAGCGCGGCATGGAAATCAAGCTGAAGGAAAAACTCGACGCGCTGCGCAAGGCGCGAGGCGAGGCCGCGCGCGAGTAGAATGCCGACCGGCCACATGTCCCAATCGGCGCATGCGAGCGGCGAATGGCATTACTCGGTCTCGCGCGGCCGCAGCAGCGAACCAAAAGTGAGGTACCACGAATTGGCGCCGTCGCTGGCGTGACCGTAGCCCAGGAACAGCGGTCCCAGGAACGTGCTGATCCCGGCAAAGACGCTGCCCGAATAGATCAGGTCGTCCGCGCTGATCAGATCCTTGCTGCGCCAGGCGTTGCCCGCCTCGAGACTGCCGCCGACGAACAGCGGCACCGAAAACAGGCGGTCTTCGCCCATGCGCCGGAAGAATACGGCCCGCCCGAATGCAGTCTGGTTGCCGACCAGCGACCGCTCGGCGTGTCCCGACAGGTTGAGGAATCCGCCGAGGAAATCCTGCGCTTCGATGAAGTCGTCGTTGTCGTCCAGCGCGCTGCTCATGCGCAAGCCCATCAACAGGCGATAGCGCTTCTGCGCTCCCCAGCGCCAGACCCAGTCGCCGGTCAGCCGCGCAACGTCGGAATCGACTTCGCCGCCCGCGGCCTTGTTGTACAACTCGTAACGCAACGACACGCGTGCGCCACTGGTCGGAAAGTCCGCATTGTCCAGCGTGTCCCAGTCCGCGATCATGCGAACGCCGGCGAAATCGGATTTGACGGTGGGGAACTCGACCGGATCGCCGATCAGTCGTTGCCCGCTCACGCGGCCACGCACCAGCGCCGCGCGCAGCCGCCAGTAGGGCACCGGCGAATAGCCGGCTTCCAGTGCAGCGATGCTGCGCCGCACGCGGTACTTGGCCACCTCATCGTTGTCCTCGAAAAGCGAGACGTTCTCGGTACGCGTCATCAGCGAAGGCGTTGCGTAGAAATGGCCGAAATCGCCGAACGGCTGGTGGAATTCGGTACGCAGCCCGGCAACGCGTCCGGACCAGAGATTGGTGCGCCATTCGGCGCCGAAAGTGTTGAGGTTGGTGACGGTCAGTTGCGCGGACAACTGATAGTCGCTGTAACCGTTGAAGTTGTCGTTGATCTGCAGCCCGAACTTGGCGAACATCGGCCCCCAGGGCTTGTCGACCGGGATCACCTCGATCCCGTACTCGCTGTCGCGCTCGGCCGGACGGTAGTGGATGTTCTGGTAGTTGCCGCGCCCATAGACCGAACCGATGTCCTGCTCGATCCGGTCGACATCGAACGGCTTGCCGACATTCGGCGCCATCGACCGTTCCACGAATCTTGGCGATGCCGTCGAGTCGACGAGGACATCGACGAACTTGATCAGCCCCGGGTCGAAATCGCGCTGGCGATGCTGGTTTTTGTAGGCGGCGTAGGCCTCCGGCGACACGCTGAACCTGCGCAGTTCCGGAACCAGTGCCTCGGCCGCCTGCTCGCCGATCACGACCGCGCTGTCGGCGTTGCCGAAATTGGCGCTACTCATGTCGCCGAGTTCAGGCGTGATCAGCAGGTCCTCCGGCGTCAGCGTGGCCAATGTGCTTTCGGTTTTCTGGCGCATCAGCGTATCGATCATGCGCGACATGACCGATACCGGGTTGCCCAGTTCCACGTCCGAGCGCTTGCCCAGCGGTGCCCCCACGTCGACGACGATCAGCACGTCGCTGCCCATCTGCCGCGCGACATCGACCGGCACGTTGTCGACGATGCCGCCGTCGACCAGCATGTAATCGTCCAGCCGCAGCGGCGCGAACGCGCCCGGCACCGACATGCTCGCGCGCATCGCCATGGCCAGGTCGCCCTCCTTGAACACCACCGGCTGGCCGGTGCTGATGTCGGTGGCCACCGCGCGGAACGGGATCGGCAACTCGTTGAAGTCGTGCACGTCCCAGGTCGACAGCACCAGCCGGCGCAGCAGCATGGTCAGCTTCTGGCCCTGGATGAAGCCAGGAGGCGTCACGACGCGGCCATCGCGTACGCCGAGCTCGAAATTGAGCAAGTCGCGGAAGTCGTCGTCCTTGCGCCGCATCGGCAGCTGCTCACGCGGCGGGTCGTCGCGGAACAACTCGGTCCAGTCGAGGTTGGTGAGCACCGCCTCCAGTTCCGTGGCGGAATACCCGGCCGCGTACAGGCCGCCGACGATCGAGCCCATGCTGGTGCCGGCCAGGTTGCAGATCGGAATGCGCTCGCGCTCGAGCACCTTGAGCACGCCGATGTGCGCCGAACCGCGCGCTCCGCCGCCGCCCAGGACCAGGCCGATGCATTGCCTGGAGTCAGCTGCCCGCGCCGTCGGCGCGGAAGCAGCATCGGGTGTCTGCGCCAGGGCAACGGGGGTAAGGCAGATCAGGGCCAGCGACGACAGAACACGCAGCATGTGGGACATGGGCAAGGTCCGTTGCGGAACATGGCGATCGATGCGCGATCAATGTTAACCACGTTAGCGGACGGCTTGTCGATGTTTTCGTCACGCCTTTTCATGCAGGCGATGCGCGTCCCGAAAGCCGGCGGCATAATCCGGCAATGCAGGGCACGTCCGCGCTACCCGCCGACCGGACGTTGTCACGGTCGATGCGGCGACGGAACGTGGCATGGGTGTTCCTGCAGGACACTCCATTTGTCCGTGCTAGCGGACAGCGAATCGCGAAGGGATCGTCATGAATCTCGGACTCTGGTGGCAGCAGCTGTTGCTGGTCATGGCGGGCGGAGCGCTCGGTGCGGGCGGCCGCTTCTGGTTGACCGGAGTGTTGCTGCGCCAGCTGGGGAGCGGCTTTCCGTGGGGCACGCTGGCTGCGAACCTGGCCGGATCGTTCGCAGCGGGCTATCTCGCGATCTGGCTGGAGGACAAGGGGCCGTCGGCGTTGTACCTGCGCGCGTTCCTCATCGTCGGCCTGCTCGGCGGGTTGACCACCTATTCGGCGCTGATGCTGGAATGCCTGCTGTTCGCCCGATCCCAGCGCAGCACCATGATGCTGATGTACCTGGCGGTGACCTTATTCGCTGGATTGGCGCTGGTCTTGCTTGGCGCGCGCGTGGCCATGCAACTGCGGCCGTTGGCCTGAGCATCCGCCGAAAAAAACGATCCGGCCTGCGAAGCCGGATCGTATCTGTTCCCTTGTGGCGGTGGTCTTCAGGCCACGCGCGCGCCAATGGATATCGCTGACATGCTCATGGATCGAGGCGTCCATCGGCGCGCGGCGTTCCGGACGGGCGGCCTTTGGTGCGCGAAAACACGTGCACGCCGGTTTCACCACCCAGCACCACCAGCCGCCCATCGGCCAGCGCCTGCATGCGTTGCGGAACCTGGTGACCCAGTTCGGTCTGCTTGAGCAGGCGCGGCGAGGTGGGATCGGAGACATCCAGCTCGTGCAGGCCGTTGTTGTCGGCAAACCAGGCGCGATCGCGGCGTTGCGCGACCTTGTTGAAGCCGGATGATTCACCTGACTCATAGTGGCCGATCAGCATCGGCGCTTCCGGCTTGGAGATGTCGATGACCTGCATGCCCGAGGCGCAGGCCACATAGGCCAGCGAGACTTCGCTGTCGATGGACAGGTCGAAGGCGTTGCCGCAGCCCTTGTTCAAATGCGCGACTTCGACCGGTTGCGCCGGGTCATTGAGGTTGTAGATGCGCAGGCCGCCGGTGTCCGAGTTTGGCTCGGCGCTTTCGACGAGGAAGGCATGGCCCTTGTCGACCTTCAGCCGATAGGGCTGCGCCGACAGACCGCCCTGCCAGACCAGTCGCGGCTTGGTCGGGTCCGACACATCGGCCACGCCGAACAGGCCGCCATTGGTCCATTTCGCGATGTAGGCGTAATCGTCCTTGACGTCGAGCACGGCGGCGAAGGGGAAGGGCAGGCGCCCCAGTTCCACCGGCTGCCGGGGGTCGGACAGATCGACGTTGATCAGGCCATAGCCCCAGGCCACCACGTAGGCCGTGTCGCCGACCAGCGACAGCTGTTCGAAGCTGCGCGATTGCAGGTAGGCCGGAAGATCGGCCTCGAATCGCGACAGCGGCGCCAAGGTGCGGGAGTCGCTGAGCATCAACCCGTAGTTGGGTTGCAGCAGCAGCAACGTGCGGTCGTGGAACAGCGGCGCGACATCGCGCGCGCCGACGCCGCCGGGCAGCCAGGAAGTCGCCACATGGCGTGGCTTGGCCGGCGCGCTGACGTCCAGCGACTGCATCAGGTCGGTATCGGTCTGCAGCAACACGGTCTTGCCCAGCGTCACCGCATGGCGTCCGCCCAGGGTGGAGATGTCGAGATGGCCGGCGGCACTGGGCGCATCGATATCGGCGATGTTCCAGATGTCCACACCATCGCTGTAGCCGAAGCTGTAGTAATGCGTGCCCACGCGCAGGCCGTGCGTCGCCGGCGGTACATCCAGCCAGCCGCGCTTGATCATCTGCATGGGATTGCTGAGGTCGAACAGGCTCAGCTGGTTACCGATGCCGATCGCAAGCCCCGGTTCCGGAGTCAGGCTGAAGCTGTCGAGACCGTCGACCAGGTGCTCGGCCATCCGGTAGGGCGCGTCCGGATTGCTGACGTCGTAAAGATGCAACACGGTGCCGCCGATCCAGCTGCGGCCGGTGGCATGGATCACGTTGCCATGGGTGACCAGCCGGGTGTACTGGGTCGGCGTGGATTCGATCGCGCTGCGCACGAACGACGGCTTCGCCGGGTCGGCCAGGTTGCTGACGAACACGCCGTGGTTGTTGTCGAACAGATACAGATGGTCGTTGGCGACGGCGATGCCGATCACGAATTTTTCCTTGCTGTCGACGTAGTCCGTGTCCTGCGCGACCAGCACCGGCCGGTCCTGATCCGCCAGCGAATACGTCGCCACGCCGCTGGTGCCGTCGTGGCCGCGCCAGCTGGCGTACAGGTAGTCGCCGCGGCGGACCAGCGAGTTGATCGCGCCGTCCGCAGGCTCAGTGGTCGCGATGCGCAGCGGGGCGCTGGGCTGGGCGTAGTTCCAGGTGGCCAGCACGCGGCCGGTCGGAATATGGACGTATCGGCCGTCGACGATCGGTTCGGCGCTGACTGCGCCGCCGCGGATCAGCGACAACTCGAGCGTACGGTCCTTGCCGGCAGCGGCCTGCGCGGGCGTGGCATGCAGGGCAGGGGAGAGCGCGAGGGCGGACAGCAGGGCGACGGTGAGCAGCTGCGGGGACATGGGTTGGCTCCTGGGCAATCGACGGGGGCGTTGGAAGGTTCTTGCTTGCTGGCGCGGGTACTGGCGGGGGCCAGGATTCGCATCCGTTCACAGATGCGCAGCGCGCTGTCCTGCGACGTTGCAGCGGCGGCGCCGCAGCGTCATTCCAATCGTTTGACGATTGCATTACGGCCGGGTGGCCGATGCCGATCCGTGCGCGCCATCACTGCGCGTGCGCGGCCTGTGTCGCGGGATGGAGGTCGGGCGGGATCCTGCGCTCGCCAGCCAGGCGCAGGGCCTGGTCGAAGGCTTCGCGCCATTGCCGGGGCTGTCCCTGCCGGCGCGTCAGCCGCAGCTGCAGCAACGCCAGGTCGAAATCGTGCGTGGCCCAGGGCGCGACCCGGCCGACCAGCGCACCGGCTTCGGCATCTCGGCCGCGTTCCAGCAGCCAGGTGGCGTAAGCGTCGACGGCGATCGCGATCTCCTCCGGAATTCCGGCCTGCTCGGCCAGTGCCACGGCGGCGCGATAGCCGGCATCGGCGGTTGCGAAGTCGCCGCTGGCCTGCAGCGAGGCAGCGCGGGTCAGCCGCTCGGCCAGCGTGTCGCCAAGGCTCGACACGCTGGTCGTCGACACGGCAAGGTCAGCCTGCTGCGCAGCCTGCTGCCGGCGCCACTGCAGCCATCCGCGCAACCGCGGGTTCCGTTCCGGTGGCCAGGCGCGCAGCGCGGCATCGGCCAGGGACGCCGCCTGCGCGGCCGCGCCCGCGCGGCGCGACAGGTCGACCTGCAGATATTCGCGTCGCCCCTGGTCCGCTGGCGTGGTCTGGCTGGCGTCCGGCATGTCGAGCAGGCGGCTGGCCTCGCGCAGCCGGCCAGACACCATCAGCACTTCGGCACGGGTCAGGATCAGGTCGGCGCGCTGGCTCGGATCGCGGATGCGCGGCAGCAGCGCCCAGGCACGTTCGCTTTCCGCCAACGCCGCATCTGGCCGCAGCAGCTGCAGGTGTACCGCCATCAGCATCTTGCGCGTGGTCGCCAGTTCGTTGAGCGCGCCCATCGCCATGAAATCCCCGGCTGCCTTTTCCAGGTAGGCGAGGGCGTGCGCGGGGCGCTTGCGATCGGCCTCGAGGATGCCGAGGTTGGCATCGACCCGCGCCACCGCCAGGGCATCGCCGCGACTGGCCAGCTGCACGCGCGCCTGGCCGAGGTCGGCGAGGGCGCGATCGAATCGTTTCTGAAGCGAATACGCCACCGCGCGTCCGCTCAAGGCCTGCCCCAGTTCGGCTGGATGGCGGCCATCACCGGCCAGCACGATCGCCTGGTCGTAGGTGCGCTCGGCGTCCACAGGACGATCCAGGCGCAGCAGCATGGCCCCGCGGGCATTGAGCAGGCGTGCCTGGAATTGCGGATCCGCGCGCGCCTCGGCACTGGCCAGCGCCTGGTCCAGCGTCGCCAGACCGCGCTGGTATTCGCCGGCGCGGAAATCCACCCGCGCCAGCTGGTATTGCAGCTGCGGCTGCGAACGCTGCAGTTCCGGAGCCTCGCCGAGGATGCGGCGCGCGGTTTCGATTTCGTTGGCGAGCATTGCCGCACGCGCCCGCTGCAGGCGTTCGGCCAGACCTGGTGCAGCGTCCTTGTCGTTCGGTGGATGTCCGCCAAGCGGTGGCGACAGGCGATCGGCCGCCAGACGCGCAGCCTCGAGCAGATCGGCGTGCTGCGCCTGGCCACGCTGGCTGACGCCTTCGCCGTCGGTCGCGGTCAACGACACCTGCCAATCGGTGGCCTTGCGCGTGGCGCTGCTGCTGACGATCCAGCCGGCGCGCGTGGCGCGGCGCAGCTGTCGCGGCCGGTCCTTGTCGGGCTGCTCGCGCAACACGCCAAGTACGGTTTCGCTGGACAGCACCGGCAGGCCGGCGCGATGCAGGCGGTCGGCGACGAAATCCATCAGCCCCAGCCGCGCCCAGGCGACATCGTCGGTGCCTTCGACCGTGGTCGGCAGCACCAGGATCGCGCTGCTCGACGAATCGGCTACCGCCATATTTTCCGGCACCGGCGTGGACGCGGGGCGGATGTCCGTAGAGGGATGCAGCCAGGCCCAGCCGAGCAGGCCCAGCACCAGCAATGTCGTCAGCACGGCCAGGCCCAGGCCCGGCAGACGCCAGTTGCGTACGCTCGTTTGCGGCATGTCGGCGAGCGGCGAGGGTGGCGCCCAAGCGGCCGGCGTTTCGGCGGCGCCTGTCTCCAGTCCCTCGGGATCGCCAGCCTGATCGGCCCAGGTCCGTTCCAGCCAGCGAAAACCAAAGCGCGGCACGGTGCGTATCGAACGCTGCTCGTGGCCATCGTCGCCGATCGCGCGGCGGGTCCTCAGCACGATCTGCGCGAGTTGCGCATCGGAAACATCGGCGCGGCCGAACACCGCGCGGACCAGCTCGTCGCGGCTGACCGCGCGGTCACGATGTTCGATCAGGCAGCACAGGCACTCGAAGACCCGCGCCGGCAAGGCCACGGCTTCACCGCGCAACCGCAATTCGCGGTTGGCGAGATCCAGCACGTAATCCCCGAAGCGATAGCGGACGATGGTCATCGAGGGCGATAGGTTATAGCCAGCGTCGCAACCTCATCCGTGCCGGCAGGATCCCGGTCGCGCTACCTTACTTTATAAATGAACCCTAATGCTTTGTATGAAAAGGAATTCGTGGTGCCTGGCCGGATACCAGCGTATCCGCATGCCGCAGTCAGGCAAGCCGTCGTTTGGAGGCGCACGCATCGGACCTTCATTGGTCATGCGGCTGCGTCATTGCACGAAGGCCGCAGAGCCGGCAATCGCCAGCGCAACGATTCCCTGAGGTTTCATGACCTTATATCTGCCGTGTATCGACTACCTCGCGCGATGTTTCGTTCTTGAAGCATTTTCAGCACGTCGCCCCGGGTACGTCTTGCGGCACCTGACGCGCCTCGATGCCACCAAACGCTTGCCCAGTCTGGAGGGCAGACCCGCGCCATGTTTCGTTGTTGAAACATTTCCTGTCGCCGCGGACCTTTTCAGCAGCGTTTGGCGTGAAGCCCTCGTCAAGACAAAAAAACTTATTGTTCAACAACATAGCGTTAGAAACATGAATATTGAAAGGCACTAAACCTGCATGTCTCCCTCTGCGTCGTCAGCGGACGCCACCCCCGGGTGCCCGATCGGCGTGCAGGAGATCAAGAATATGCATATCCGTAAAACACTCATCGCGTCCGCGGTGCTCATCGGTCTTGGTATGACCGGACAGGTCTGGGCCCAGGCGGATAACACTGAAAATGGCCCTGGACGCAATGTCCAGGTGGCGGTCGACCTCGACGCTTCCGACAACAGTACCGGCAACAACCGCGACAACGATGGCTATGCCGAGTCCAACGGCTACGGCACCACGGCGGCGAACAACAACAGTACCGCCACCGCGAATTTCTCCAATGCATTCAATACCAGCAATGCGATAGCCACCACCCAGCTGGACGGCTACGTCACCGACATCCGTACCCATCACATCGGCAACTACGCCAACAACAACGGTAACGCCAACGGCGGCGCAGGGGGCCGCGGCGGTGCTGGCAATGGTGGCAACGGCAATGGTGGCGACGGCAATGGTGGCAACGGCGACGGTGGCCGCGGCGGCGATGGCGGCGATGCCGACAGCTATAGCGGCGATGCCGGTGCCGGCAACCTGGCCTATGGCGCCGAGGGCGGCAATGGCAATGGCGGCCGGTCGCGCGAACGCGGCGCAGGCGATTCCACTGGCGGTGACGGCACCGGCGGCTCCGGCGGTTCCAACAGCGCCGGTTCGGCCACAGCCTCGACCGGATCCAACAGCGCCACCGGCGGTGCCGCTGGCAGCGGTGGTTCCGGCAGCGGTGGCTCCGGTACCGGTGGTGCCGGCATGGGCGGCTCCGGCACTGGCGCGGCAGGCGGCAGCGGCGGCAGCGGCGGATCCAACATGGTCGACGCAGGCACTTTCGACATGTCCAACGACATGACGGGAGCCGGACAGTCGGCGGCCGGCATCATGGTCGCGGCCCAGAACAGCGGTATCGCATCGCTGATCCAGCAGGGCGTGACCGTGCAGGCCAACCTGACCGTCGGACCCAGCGCTCCGTAAGCGCTTGCACAGATGCGCCGCGAGGCCCTTGGCCTGCGCGGCGCATCGCGTGTCTGCATCGCACCCGCTTCGTGCGGGTGCGTCCTTGCCGTGCAACCGCGGCTGCAGATGCGACACGCGTGTCTAAGGAGAAGGAACATGCCTGCATGCAAGGCAGTGCTGGCCATCATCGGCATGGCGTTCTCGGCGCCGGTGCTGGCGGCACAACAGGCGACGACAGGGCCGACGCCGGAACAGGCCACGGCCACCGCGCAACGGAACGTGGCGGGCATCGGCCAGGCGCTGAGTCCGGATGCGCTGGATCAGTACCGTGGCGGCGATTCGGTCGACAACGAAGTCCGCATCAACGGACAACTCGACAACAACACCGCGCAGGAAATCGTCAGCGGCAACAACACGCTGGCGGGCGACGCGTTCTCCAATGCCAGCGGCATCGCCACGGTCATCCAGAACAGCGGCTCGAACGTGCTAATCCAGAACGGCATGGTCATCAACGTGCGGTTCGCCGGCTCCGGCCCATGAGGGCAGCCGCGCTTCCGGCGCTGTTGGCGTTGCTGCTCGCGGGCCACGTGCACGCGGGCGAGACCGAGGTGCGCGCCGGCAACGGCAGCTACACGCTGCGGCTGACCAGCTTGAAGGAAGCGCGTTTCAAGACCACCGTGCGCCAGCAATACGATTTCAGTTGTGGCTCGGCCGCAGTGGCGACCTTGCTGACCTACCAGTACGGCCAGCCGGTCACCGAGTCGGAAGTATTCATGCGCATGTACGCCAACGGCGATCAGGCCAAGATCCGCGAGGAAGGCTTCTCGCTGCTGGACATGCACCGCTATTTCGAATCGATGGGTTACCAGGCCGACGGCTTCGAGTTGCCGCTGGAAAAACTGGCCGAGGAGGGATTGCCGGCGATCGTACTGCTCAACGAGCGCGGTTACCGCCATTTCGTGGTGGTCAAGGGATTGCGCAATGGACGCGTGCTGGTCGGCGACCCGGCGCTGGGCACGCGTGCACTGTCGCGCCAGCGTTTCGACAAGCTCTGGGACAACCGCGTGCTGTTCGTGGTCCACAACCGGCGCGAACTCGCGCAGTTCAACGCTGGCAAGGATTGGCGGGTGGCGCCGGCGGCGCCGGTCGATCTTGCGATCCAGCGTGGCGGCCTGCAGGACATCCTCATGTCGCGGCGCGGCCCGGGCGATATCTGAGCCATGGCCATGCACGCACACGGACGCGAATACAAAAGCATGCGATGGCTGGCGTTGCTGCTCGCCGGCGCGGTGATTGCGCCGCTGCATGCGCAGGACGCCACCGCATCGAATGCGTTGGGCACACCGGTCGCGTTCGACCGGCTCGAAAGCATGCGCGGAGGATTCGATCTTCCATCCGGCCTGCAGGCGTCGTTCGGCTTCGAACGCGTCGTCTATCTCAATGGCGAACTGATGGCGACCACGCGCGTCCATATTCCCGACATCAGCGCCATCACTCCGGAACAGGCGCAGGCGCTGGCTGCTGCCCGGCAGACGACGCTGGTGCAGGTGGGCGAGGGCAACACGTTCCAGGCTTCGTCGATGGCCGGCGGACTGGTGATCCAGAACACGCTCGATGGCCAGGACATCCTTGTGTTGACCACGCTGGACGCAGGCGTCGGCACGCTCGGCCAGTTCCAGGACTTCAATACGCAACGCGCATTGCATGACGCGCTGATTGCCGCGCCGGTGGCGCCTTGAGCACGTCACGAGGCCGGATCACGGCCGGATATGCCTGCCTGGCCGTGGTGGCATTGGCCGGTGGCCAGGCGAGGGCGCAGCAGGCCGATGGTGTTTCCAGTTCGCATCTCGATGAATTGCAGCAGCAGGTTACTGCGCAGACGCAGAAGCTGGAGTTGCTGCGCCAGGCCCTGGCCGAACAGGAACGCGGCGTCGCGGAACTGCAACGGGCGTTGAACCAGGAGCGCCTGGCGGCCGCGCGGGGCAGGGGAGGTGCGTCGGCTGCCCAGGAAAACACGCCGATCGAACCGACGCTGGCGCAGTCGCAGGCGCAAGCCTCGCCGACGCCGGCACAGGATGCGCCGCCCGCGCAACCGGTCGGGCGCGCGCCGGAACCGGAAACGCGTCCGCCGGAAGTCGCACAGATTTTCGACCAGCCCGGCGTGCTGACGCCGGGTGGCACGTTCGTGCTGGAACCGTCGCTGCAGTTCGGCTATTGGGCCAACGACCGCGTCGCTTTGGTCGGCTACACGGTCATCCCGGCAATCCTGATCGGCCTGATCGACGTACGCCAGGTCAAGACGACGTCCGGGATCGCCACGCTGACCGGCCGCATGGGCCTGGGCGACCGCTTCGAACTGGAAGCCAAGGTGCCGTACATGTACGTGAGCGGCGATACGGTCAGCCGCGAAATCTTCACCGGCAGCGCCGTCGACCGCGTGTTCAACGCGACAGGCCACGGCCTGGGCGATATCGAAGCGACGCTGCGTTACCAGATCAACCAGGGCGGCATGGATGCGGCCTACTGGATCGGTTGGCTGCGCTACAAGAGCCGCACCGGCAAGGACCTGTTCGAAGTCGTCACCGATTGCGTGACGCGTTGCGTCGGCAATGCCACCGGCACCGGCCTGCCGCTCGAGTTGCCGACCGGCACCGGTTTCGAGGCGCTGCAGCCCGGCGTGACCTGGTTGTATCCCACCGATCCGGTGGTGTTCTTCGGCAGCTTCAGCTACCTGCACAATTTCCCGCGCGACAACGTTTCGCGGCGCGTGCTGGGCGGCGCCGAGGAATCGCTGGGCGAGATCGATGCCGGCAACATCTATGGCTTCAACGTCGGCATGGGCCTGGCGTTGAACGAAAAGGCCTCGATCAGCCTGGGCTACGACCAGAGCATCGTGGGCAAGACCCAGCAGAACGGCAAGGACGCCGCCGGCGCAGTGCGCGTGGTGCTCGGCACGCTGCTGGTCGGCGCCTCGTACCGCTACAACGAACGCAGCACCCTGAACCTGTCGCTGGGCGTCGGTGTCACGCGCGACACTCCGGACCTCACGCTGACGGCGCGGCTGCCGACCTCATTCTGAAACCATGGTCCGCGCACCCGGTGGCGCCAAGGCAGGAGGGCACAAGCTGGGTTTCGGCCTTCAGCCCAGCGGGCAAGCCATGTGGCATGCGCCATAGTTAATTTCGCAATCTTGGTACTTATAGATGCTGTTGCGCAGCAAGTACATCGGCTAGTAAAGGCTATTGTTAGCGAATGATACTACTAGGTGTTGCCCGCTAGTAAAGTGCGCCTCTGTTGCGTGCTCAGAGAGCACCCCGCGCAACACTCCGACTTACGGCGCATGGCATAAGGTACGTAAAAGCTCATCGCCTAGTGCCTCTGCTGCACCTCAGCGGCGGAGCTGGTCCAAGACAGGCCGCACACATCATCCCTCAGTTGGCGGGGAATCCACGACGACGCATCTAGGCCACGCCAACCTCACTAAATCCCCTGGCGACCAAAGCGGGGCGAAGGGCATCGAGCGCAGTGGTAGGAACACCCAACCACACCAGATTCCTCGCGCGTGTCACGGCCACGTAACCGATGCGACCCAGCTCCGTTTCCGCACCCCGCAATAACGTTTCGGCGTGATCCTTCTCGGCGAGGTACAGCACTGCATCGAGGGTTTCGCCTTTGACCTTATGCACGGTGTGGATGCGTAAGTTCGCGTGTGGGCCGGTGGCAAGGTCCGCACCTGCGTGCAGCGGTGCGTTCGTCAGTTCGGTCTTGGCTAGTCGGCTGCCTAGGTTGGGCACTGGCTCAAGTCCATGATCTTCTTGCAGGCGCGCCATGAGGGCACGGATGTTCGCGAGCAGTTGCGGCTGCCACTGAGTGTCGGCCACCAGCGTGGATGCCGGCAGTCCCGTGCCCGGATCGCGCGTGAAACTCCAAATGATGCGTCGCACCGGTTTCATCTCCGGGTGACGAGTCGCCTGGGTCACGGAGGCGAGCCACCCGTCCCCGGGCTTCTTCAATAGGCCAGCTATATAGCCGGCGACGACTTTGAATGCCCCTGAAAAATCCCGGTGCTGATCACGCAGCAGGGCAGCGCGTGCGAACTGCTTAACCAGCCCTTGCCCGATCGACGCGTCGGCACCGACTAAGGCGGCAGCGGTCGCACTGGCACGACAGACCACTGCGGACTTATCCACGCACAGGCCTGCCGCGGCAACAGCGGCCTGAAAAGCGACCAGAAGCTTGTCTCGATCGGCCTTCTTGTAGCCAATGAAAAACGCGCCGTTAGATTCCTCCGGCTTAGGCCGATCCGCCGTATCAACCCGGCTCGCCAAAGCGTTGGCCAATGCCACGACAGACGGGACTGAGCGAAAGTTTCGGGTCAGCGCGGTCCGTTGACCATAGTCGGTCAAAATTGGCCGTCCGCGCCCGCGAATTCGTAGATGCCTTGCGACGGATCTCCAATCAACGTTACCTGTGTCCCGGCGTTGGCGAGTTCTTGCAAGA
Source organism: Luteimonas cucumeris (assembly GCF_007830035.1). Classification (GTDB taxonomy): domain Bacteria; phylum Pseudomonadota; class Gammaproteobacteria; order Xanthomonadales; family Xanthomonadaceae; genus Luteimonas_C; species Luteimonas_C cucumeris. The sequence continues at coordinate 479,054 of NZ_VLKN01000003.1, forward strand.
TCGCCTGATGCACCGTGCCGATGTCTTGCGACTCGTCAATGAGGACGTGCGGGTAGCGCCGAACTAGGGCTCTTAAAATCAGACGTTGGCGCTGCAGGGTGCGCAAAGCCCACACCTGTCCCAATGAGTGGGTGTAAGCCCCGATAGCACCCAGGCGCGCGACAACCGCCGTGCCCCCATTGATCGGGATCAGCGTCTTGTTCATTCGGAAACTGAATTGCGTGGTGCCGCCATGATGATTCGCGACGACCTTCTCGACCTTATCGTGAGGGACCGGGAACGCTTTTTTTCCGTTCGCCGGTTGCGCCCAAAACAGGAAGTCCTTGTTCTTCAGGAACGGCTCTGCGCCGGAGATCAGGAAGGGGGCTCGCGAGCAACCCATGGTGCGCACTGAGCTAGCTTCCCGTGGGAAACTGGCGACGACCGATTTCGATTAGGCGCCGTTATCGGGGGTAGGGGACGGGTGCTTTCGACCGAGACTGTGTGAAAACTCCCAGAGAGTTTTCGGTGATTAAAGAATGATCAGTTTCGTGCTTTTTCCACGAGCTTCGTAGAGATCTTCTTGCGTACTCGGCCTGAGATTCAAGCTCGCGCCACATCGACTTGATGTTTTCACAAAGCCTCGACCCAAAGCGGACATGGAGTCTTGGTGCGCAAGGACTGTGGCAACGCTCTTTTTCAGAAACGACGAACCATGCGATTCGCTTATGCTCGTCGGTAGCTTTAAGTACCCGATGTTGCTGAACAAACGCAGCGGAACCCGATATCGCCCGCCGGGTTGTCGATCGCCCTCGCCAGGCGCGCAGGGGGGCGGTATCGCGGCGAATGATGAGGATCGCAAAGATGGGAGCCGCCCTTCAGGACGCGACGCGGCACCTGGCCATTCGCACCGAACATCAGGCAACTTTCGACCGCATTGGTGATCTTGGGGTTTCGCCGGATGGTGTGGGTTCTCGGGCGATCATGTCGCGGGCTCCAGAAGTCGGCGGTCCACTCCCATACGTTCCCGATCATGTCGAATATTCCGAACAGGTTCGGTGGATATGACCCTACCGGTGATGTCCGCAGATAGCCATCTTCGGCCGTATTCTCGTTCGGAAACGATCCCTGCCAGGTATTGGCCATGTATGCACCTCCCGGAGTGAGCTCGGCTCCCCAGGGGTACTCGTCCTGACTCGTCGCCCTGGCGGCGAATTCCCATTGCGCCTCGGTGGGGAGTTCCTTGCCTGCCCAACGGGCATAGGCTTGGGCATCCGCATATGCAACATGCACGACCGGATGATCCTCGAGCCCACGGAGATCGGAGCCCCGCCCGAGCGGATGCCTCCAGTTCGCATCAGCAAGGAGGCGCCAGGCGTGCCGCTTCGCGTCGCCATGCATCGGGGATTCCGGGAGGAAAACATGCGAACCATGCTGCGATGGAAAGGATGGGCCTGCAGCTTCATGAGCCGTGCCAAGTCCCAGTTCCGCGAGAGTGACGTGTCCCGTCGCTTCAACGAAGGTCGAGAATTCGGCGTTCGTCACGGGATGGACGTCCATGTGGAAGCCATCGACCATCACTTTGTGGGCAGACGTTTCTTCCAGGAAGTGATGATCAGACCCCATGACGAACGCGCCGCCCGGAATCCAGACCATCTGCGCGGGTGATCTGCGGTTCAAGTGCCACCTCCCGAGACGTTCGCGCGTCGTTCGGATGATCAGACGAACGATGAAACAAGCCGTAATGAAACCATCTGCGGCGCGCTTTGTATCTCCGGAATGCTACGCATGCCTGCATCAGTAGATTCGCTCACCCGATGCACGGGATGCGTCGCGTGTCGTGGCGCCGGACCGCAGTGCGGGGATATTGGCCAGAGGTTTTAGCTCATTCGCGCGTCGCTGGCGGAGCGTTCGATCAAGTGGCGTTTGGCGATCTAAGTATTTCTGCGTAGCCACGTCTGTCGCTTCTCCGAATATCCCGGCCCCGGTCGAGTCTGCATACTGAGATCGACGCAGATCCTCAAGGGTGCGTCTCGCATCTGGCGCCATGCGGCAGATGGACTTCAGAAGGTTCTCGGGATGGGAGCAACGAAAAGATGGTCATTCGCGTGCTGGACGTGCGGCTTCTGGTCGCACTGGGAATCGCAACGGTTGGGGGCTGAACCCTGACAAGGATGCGATCTACCTGAACGTGTTCCCGGAACACAACGACGGCAAGACGCCTTATGAGTTGACCGTGGGTGATGTGCCCGTGGATGCGTTCTGGTCCATCACGGTGTACACGAAGGAAGGTTTCTTCCAGCCCAACTCGCTGAATGCCTATTCCATCAACAGCATCACGGGAAAGAAGGGCGCGGACGGAACCATCACGGTGAAGTTCGGCGGCTGCACCGCCGACAGTGTGAATTGCCTCCCTGTCACGCCCGGCTGGAACTACATGGTGCGGTTGTATCGCCCGCGTTCGGAAATCCTGGATGGCAGCTGGACCTTTCCCGTCGCGACGCCGGTGCCTTGAGCGTGGCGATGGCCTCTTCGATCGTTGGAGAATGACGTGAAATAGCTGGCGACCTGCCTGCTCGCAATGCTGCTGGCCGCTTGTGCCAGCACGCCCACGGTGAGCACGGATACCGATCCCCAAGGCAACTTCGCGGGTTACAGGACGTTCCGCTGGATCCAGCCGCCACAGGATGTTTCTCCGCTCCTGGCGCAAAGGATCGTCGCGGGCGTGAACAGCCAGTTGGTGGCACGCGGCTGGTCGGAGGCGGCAGACGCGGACGTTGCCATTGCGGCCCACGTGGCGAAGGTCCGGATCAAGGCGATGGCACCGAGCTGCGCGATGGCGTGCCAAGTGGGTGCGATGGAGGACTCAAGGATGTCGGCTCCGAGCTGCAGAGTCAGCCCCGCCACCAGCCAGCGCGCATAACCAAGCCAGATCTGGCGGGATTGCTCCGTGCGTTCGGACGGCGGGGTAGACAGGAGTCCAAGTGTCCTGCCCACGGCCAGGAGGGTGGCCACAGTGATGACGACCAGCACGACTGCTTCGATAAAGAGGACAACCAATCCTGTCGTATCGGTGACGATCACTTCCAGGAATTCCATGCGTGCGCTTCCGGAAAAGAGTGTGGTCGGGGGCGGATATCACCCGAACGGGTGGACGCCAAATACCATGCTGCAGATCGCCAGGATGCCGACCAGCAGAAGCGCGCAGGCCACCATCAGCGTCATCGAGACGGGGTAGGGGCTGAGCCCACGGATCTGGCTGGAAACGATGCCTTCCTCGCGGTCCGCGCGCAGTGCTCGCATGAATTGGATGTGGTAGGCGATCCCGACGAAGAGCATGCCGATTCCCAGTGCCACGAGCGCGGTCCCGAAATTGCGCGGCGCGTTTGCACCGATACTGACTTCGCTAAGGCTTTGGACGCTGCTGAATACCTGGAAAATAGTGAAGCCGAAGCCGATCAGCGACAGCGATGTTCGAATTACCGACATCAACGTCCGTTCGGCGGCAAGGCGAGTGCGTTGGTAAGCCATGCCCGTCCGGCGGGCCCCCATTTGCACGGAAGGATTGTCGGCGTGGGGAGTTTTCGTTGGACTGTGTTCCGGGTGGGGAAGCATATGATCTCCGTGAATTTGACTCACTGTCCTGCGGATACCCTGCGACGGCGCACGACGCGAGCCAAGCGCGCGATCGGGCCGCGGAAGATCAGATAGGGGAGGAAGCCGAGGACAAACGCGATGTAAAGTGCCTCGAGCGGGCGCACCAGTCCCTCCATGGCCTTGTACTGGTACACCGCGTCGATGAGGACGCCGAGCAGCAGGATGCGTCCCGTCGAGCGCAGGCCATCGCGCAGCGCCGCGCGTCGTGATTGCGGGTCGGTCGAGGCGATGCGCCAAAAATAGGGCGTGATGCCCGTGCGTGAGTCCTTGATGCCGTCGCGCGTCGCCATCAGCAGTGACATCAGCGGCTGCAGGATGAAGCGAAAGGCGAATGGGCCTTCGGGCCTGGCCAGGATTTCGGTCCAGAAGGTTCGCGTCAAGTCGAGGAAGGATTCCATGAGTTCTTCGTCATTAGCAGCATGGCCGGAACGATTCCGGAGGTAGCGATACGTGCGCCTGTGGATTCGCCAATCGAACGGCGTACTAGGATTTTCTGGACGAAAACCATTGTTATCAATCCGCAAACAACCACGAATTGCGCGGTCGTTTGACATGGATCGGCTCAGTAGAACCACTGAGCTGGCGTGCTGCGCAGGTCACATAAGTAGATTCACGTGGGCAGCGCTGCTTGATTGAGTATGTGGGCTCTTGCAAACTCGCATTAAGGGGAGTCACGGAACGTAGCTGTCCAGAGCTCTGGAGCGTCATGGCCGCACTCAATAATTTGGCAGGATAGGCCGACATGGCCTGGCCCAGGACCCCGGACCTCATGCGGTCGCGCCTTGGCGCGACGGGCGTCGGGTACGCCTGTGGACTGCTGGGCCAGGTGGCGTCACACGCGTTGTTCGTGCGCCCGGCCGAGATCACGTCGATCTGGCTCCCTGGCGGGCTGGTCATGGCGTTCCTCATCTGCCGGCCGCCCGGACGTTGGCCCTACCTCTTGGCCGGATTCGTCCTCGGCGGCGTGTGCGCGTTCGCGCTGCGCTCGGGGATGGTCGTCATTCCCTTGCTTGGCTACCTCTGGTTGTCCGCCTGCATGGCGGCAGGTGCGGCGACGGTCAAGCTGGTGCCCGGACAGGTGACGATGTTTCCGACCATCAGCCACCTTGTAAGGTTCTTCCTTTACGTCGTCGTGGGGGTTTCCTGCGCCTGTGCGTCCGGGTTCATCGGCGTGGTGTCCCTGATCCGCGATGACGTTGCCATGCCTCGTTTGTGGGTACTGAGCACGACCGCGTACGCAGTTGCATTCATGCTCATCACCCCGCTGGCCGTTGACCTGATCCGCTCGAGATTCCCCCCTTGGCGCGATATCGGGAGGCAGGTGATCGGATTTGCGCTTTTCAGCATCGGGTTGTGGATTCTGTCGATCCTGGCATGGCATGCGGTTCCATCGAACCTGAGCAGTGTCCCACTGGCGCTCTTTGCCCCCATCCCGCTATTGATGCTGGCGGCGTTCCAGTTCGGGAGATTTGGTCCCAGCGTGGGCCTGATCATCGCGTTCCTCCCGGCGATCGTGATCGCCACCAGGCTGGACAAGGCGGACACGTTCGAGGTCGGTCTGGTAAACAGCTACATCATGCAGCTCTGGACCCTGGCTTGCGGTGTCCTTGTCCATGCCCTGGCTATTCAGGCAAGGCAAAGGAACGACATCCTGCAGAGATTGTCTGTTACCAGTGAAGAGAACAAGAGTCTGGCGGCAAGGTTGATGCTGAGTCAGGAGGAACAGAGCATCCGCCTCTCGAGAGAGCTTCACGATGGCGTGAATCAGAAGCTGACGTTCTTCTCGATTGCGCTCAGTGCATTGAAGCTTCGCAGCCCCGTGGAACTGCATCCTCCTATCGAGGAATTGACCACTGGGGTTCGTGGTCTCATCGACGAGGTCAGGGAAATTTCCCACAGCCTGCATCCCGCAGCGCTTGAGCACGCCGGTCTCGCGGGAGCGCTCGACGACCTGGTCAGGATGATCGATGGCAAGTGGGAGGGCGAGATTGCGCTCATGGTCGAGATCGACCCGGATGCGAACCCCTTGACGGGAGAAAATGCCTTGTGCTTCTACAGGGTAGCTCAGGAAGCCATTCGCAATGCAGTCCAGCATTCGGGGGCCCGCGGGATGAAGATCATGCTGGTGGCGCGAAGCAATCGTTGGCGCTTGCGTGTTTCAGACAACGGTCGGGGATTTGCGCCAGATGGCGTGAACGTGCGCAGTGGGCTCGGGTTGTTGAGCATGAGGGAGCGGGTCAAGTCAGCAGATGGCCGCCTGTACATTCGATCACGTCCTGAATTTGGAACGAGCATAACCGTGGAGATGCGGGCATGACATCGCGACAAAGACCGTTGGTATTGCTGGCCGATGACCATCGCATGGTTGCCGAAGGCATAGCGAGCCTCGTATCCAAGGACTACGACCTCCTGGACGTGGTGAGCGATGGCGAGGCGCTGTTCGAGAGTGCAGTGAAGCACCAACCCGATGTCATCGTGACCGATGTCTCGATGCCGAAGATGGGAGGGATTGAAGCCATCAAGCGCCTCATGTCCGCGGGTCACGATATTCCCGTGATCTTCATGACCGTACACAATGAGCCGGCAACAGTTCGCGAAGCGATACAGAGTGGAGCGCGGGGGTATGTCCTGAAAGCTTCCGCGGGCGACGAGCTTCTGAAGGCGATGCAAGAAGTTTGCAGTGGCCGTGTCTACGTAAGTCCTGAGTTATGGCCATATATCTCGGGTCAGCGCCAGGTGCCATCTTTGACGAACATGCAGAGTCGGGTACTCGGCCTTCTTTCGTCCGGAATGCGATCGCGCGAAATCGCGATCGAGCTTTGCGTATCGGTGAGAACCGTGGATTCGCATCGGTACGCCATCATGCGGACGCTCGGTGTCACCAGCAGTGTCGCGCTGATACGCGAGGCTGAGCGGCTCGGTTTGATCAAGCGTTGAAGGGCTTGGGGGCCGTTTCGAGGCAACGGATACGGCAGGTGAAATCGCGCCGAGGCTGCCTGGTTTGCGCTGTCGAATTTGTGGATGGTGCGGCGGCAGTTGCTGCCGCAGATAGGGTAGTTGTGCCCACAGGACGGGAAATGCCGTCCTGCAGTGCAGCTATCGACCGGTAGGTTGCCGATTTCTTTTCTGGTAGTCGGCGGAGGCGGCTCAAATACGGGAGGTCCGGGTGTATGAGCGAATCATTCAGGCCTTCCCTAAAGGAAATTGCCGACCAGACACAGGCGTATCTGGCCGGCATCCCCATCAAAGATATTTCACATGCAGGGCATGGATCTTGCCATTGAACTTGAATGGCGCGCGGTCGAAATAGGCTTCCGATACCGGAGAGTAACTATCCATGCCGACATCGAAGGCATCGTTGGTGGTGAAGAACAATGAGGGCGAGCGCGGCACGTGTGCCTTGGCCACCTCGGCACCATCCACCCGTATCGTCACGTCCACCGGCGTAACCGGCCCAACAGGACGGATCGATTCGACTTCGATCTTCAACCGGCCATTGGCAAGCGGCACGGCCGATTCAACGCGCGTGCGCTCGACCTGGAAGGTATTGAACTCGAAGTACAGCTTACCTTTGTCCACCCACAGCGCCACACCACCGGAATACCCGCCCAGCGCGTACAGCACCCCCTCCGAGCCAGCGTCAATATCGACATCGATCGTTACCAGGTTGCTGGCCGAACCGAGCTTGGGTGCATTGAACTCCGGAACGGCAGTGACGTCCTGGGTGTAGTGGAATTCGGTGGCCGGATTGCGTGGACTGTATTCGGGGTGAAAGACTGTCGACCAAAGGCCACCGCCGATCGGGAACGCCTTGTTCTTGCGCGCATCTTCGTTGAATGCCGCCACCATCTCTTCAAGCTTTTCGGGCTGCTGTTGTGAAAGATCCTTTGCCTGCGAATAATCCTTGGCGATGTCATAGAGCTCCCACACATCGTCTTCCGGCGTCCAGTCGAAGATCTTCGGATCAAAGCCCGGCTGCCACGGGATGCGCGGACCGAATGCAGAGGCGAACCAACCATCCTTGTAGAAGCCACGACTGCCCATTACCTCGAAATACTGGTAGGGCTTGTTCTCTGCGGCTTTGGCGTCGTGCAACGAAGCCAACATACTGACGCCATCCATAGGTTCCTGACTTACACCATCCACCACTTCTGGCGGGGTGATGCCGAGCACATCGTAGATGGTCGGCACCACATCGTTGACATGGTAGAACTGCGCGCGCGGCGCAGCGTCGTGCTTGATGCTCTTGGGCCACGACACTGCCAGGGGTGTGCGAGTGCCGCCGAAATGCGCGGCCACCAGCTTGGTCGAACGATGTGGCGTCGATCCCGCCCAAGCCCAGCCGGCGTGATACATGTTGTCCGTCTTCGGTCCGCCCAATGCATCCAGTCCGCCGATTTCTTCCAGCACACGGAGATGGTCTTTGGTTTCGGTACTGATGCCGTTCTGCGCCATGATCTCGCTGATCGTGCCATGCTGTCCTTCCGCGCTAGAGCCGTTGTCGCCCCAGATATAGAAGATCAACGTGTTGTCGTTGATGCCTAGCGCCTCAAGCTCGTCCAGCAGTCGACCAGCCTGGGTGTCGGTATGCTCAAGATAGCCGGCGAACACTTCCATCAACCTGCGCTGGAACGGACGCTCGCTCTCGGGAATTTCATCCCAGCCTTGCATGCTGGGATCGCGCGGGGTCAGCTCCGTGTCTGCTGGAATCCAACCGAGTTCCTTTTGACGAGCAAAGATACTCTCGCGCTCAATGTCCCAACCGGCATCAAACTTGCCTTTGTACTTATCCGCCCACTCCTTGAAAATATGGTGCGGGCCATGCACGCCACCCGGTGCCCAATACATCAGGAACGGCTTGTCGGGTGCCAGTGCTTTATGGTTGCGAAGCCACTTCACCGCCTTGTCAGTCATGTCCTCGGTGAAGTGGTAGTGCTCATGCTCTGGTGTTTCGATGCGAAGCGTGTTTTCGACAATGGCCGGCTCCCATTGCGACGACTCGCCTGATAGAAAGCCATAGAAATAGTCGAAGCCCACCAGATGCCCGGTCGGCCAACGCTCAAAGGGGCCAACTGCCGAGGTGTCGGTGGCAGGTGTGTTGTGCCACTTGCCGAATGCGGAGCTGGCATAACCGTAATGCCCCAATACTTTCGCAATCGATGCCGTGGTCGCGGGCCACGCTCCGGTATAGCCATCCCAGTCGTTTGCGAACTCAGCAATCTGCCCGAAACCTACTCTGTGGTGGTTGCGACCGGTCAGTAGCGAGGCGCGCGTAGGCGAGCACATCGCCGTATTGTGGAAACGATTGTAGGCAACACCACTCTTTAAAACTCGCTCGAACGCAGGGGCGTGGACCGGCCCTCCCAAGGATGAAGCCAATGCGGGACCCGCATCGTCGAGCATGATGATAAGGATATTGGGTGCATCTTCGGGCAAATGGCGTGGCTGCTCGCGCTGGAAGTACTCGGAACCCTTCATCGTCAACCGTGCTTGGGGCGCGGGCGGGTCAGGGAAAGGGAGCTCTTTCCCGGCGGAAGCAGCTTTCTTGACGTTGCTCATGTAGGTGTTCTCCAGTGCGTGAAAATGGATGTGGTTCAGTTCGATTTGCTTCTCATGCAGTCGCGGGCAATTGGATGGATCCATCGTGGATAAATGAATGACTTTTGGGGAAATTGTTTTTCTTCACGCGGACATGATTGGCACGGCGACGGTCGTAATCGGATTAAATTTCATGATCCGCACGCCCGGTTGCTGGGCCCGCCCCACGTTTTGATGCGGGAGGCATGCGCGACCAAGCCTCCCCCAAAAGCGCGGCTAGATGTACGAAACGCGAACCTCTCCGATCGTTCCAGTGAACTTGAACGGCGCACGCTCGGCATAGTCGAGCGAGACAGGTGAGCCCATCGCCATGCCAATGTCGAGGCAATCATTGGCGGTGAACCCCAACGCAGCGCTCCTGGGTATCTCGCCTTCGGCGACCACCCGATCATTCACCTTCAGTTTGACCAGGATGGGGCCCGCTGGCCGGGAATCCTGGCGCGTGGTTTCAATCACGATCTGAGCCTTGCCCACAGGCAGCTTCGTGGATGCCCGGATCTTGGTCCGCTCCACCAGGAACAGGTTGTGCTCGTAACAGAGCACTCCATCGTCGACGAAACACGTCAGACCACCGGCTGCGGAGCCGAGTTTGTAGAGTACGCCGCTTGCATGCTCGGGAATGTCGCAATCAATGACCACCCGATTGGGGCGGTTGCCGAGCGCAGGGGCGTTGAACTCGGGCATCCTGACAAAGTCGCCGGAGAAGGTCCATTGCGTGTGCGGAGGGCTGATCCTCTGCTCCGGGTGAAGCACCATGACCCAGAGTCCGCCTCCGATCGGCAGCACATTATTGTTCGCCGCCTCGATGAGGAACAGGTCCTTGAGCTTGGCGAGTCGCTCGGGTTCGGTGGATGCCAGGTCATTGGCCTGCGTCCAATCCTCGGTGAGGTTGTAGAGTTCCCAGATATCGTTGTCCGGGTCCCAATCGTGAATGCCGGGGGGCGTTCCCGGGACCCAGGGGAGTCGTGGCCCAATGGCAGAGGCCATCCAGCCGTCGTGATAGATCGCGCGACTGCCCATGATCTCGAAGTACTGCGTCTTGTGACGCCCGGCCTCGGTAGCGCTGTCGAAGGTATAGGCCAAGCTGCTCCCGTCCATCGCATCCTGCGGTACACCATCGATGCTGCTGGGAGGCGCGATGCCGACGACGTCCAGGATCGTGGGAACAATGTCGTTTACATGATGGAACTGTGGCCTGGGCATCGGGTCCGCCTTGATTCCTTTCGGCCAGCGAACAACCATCGGATTCCGGGTACCGCCAAGATGCGAGGCGAGAAGTTTGGTTCCCTTGTACGGCGTGCTCCCGGCCCACGCCCAGCCCGCGTGATACTGGTTATCGACCTTGGGAGAACCCAGCGCATCGAGCCCGCCCAGTTCTTCGAGCGCATCGATGTGTTCCCGGACGGTCGTCTGGATGCCATTCTGGGCAAGCAGCTCACTGATGGTGCCGTTCTGTCCTTCTGCCGACGATCCGTTGTCGCCCCAGATATAGAAGACCAACGTATTTTCGCCGTATCCCAGGCGATCAATCTCATCGATCAGCCTCCCGACCTGAACGTCGACGTGCTCAGCATAACCGGCCGCCACCTCCATGAGACGCCGCTGGAAGGGGCGCTCGTCCTCGGGAATACTGTCCCAGCTTGACAGGGTGTCGTGACGCGGCGTGAGCTGCGCGTTCTGCGGGATCCACCCCTTCTCCTTGGCGCGATGGAATACCCGTTCACGGTAGGCATCCCAGCCATCGTCGAACTTGCCTTTGTACTTGTCGGCCCACTGCTTGTGGACATGATGAGGCCCATGAATCGCGCCACTGGCCCAATACATGAAGAACGGCTTGTCCGGCTGGCAGCCCTTGTGATTCCGCAGCCAGCGCATCGCGTCGTCCGCCAGATCCTCACTCAGGTGATAGCCCTCCTCAGCGGTCTTTGGCGGCGCGACATACGTTGTGTTCCTTACCAGGTTGGGCTCGTACTGGGAGGCTTCTCCGGCCAGGAAGCCATAGAAGTATTCGAATCCGAGCCCGGTCGGCCAGTTGTGGAAGGGTCCCGCCACGGTGGTTTCTTCGGCTGGAGTGTTATGCCACTTGCCCCAGGCACCCGTGGAGTACCCGTAGTTCCGAAGCACGTCGGCCACCAGTGCACTGCTCTTCGGGATATGCCCCGAATACCCGTCCCAGTCGTTGGCCAACTCTGCGATCTGGCCTGCACACACACGATGATGGTTCCGCCCTGTCAGCAAGCTAGCGCGCGTCGGGGAGCACATTGCAGTGGTATGGAAGCAGTTGTACGCGATCCCTTGGGCGCTCAGCTTCTCGATTGTCGGGGTGTTGACCTCGCCCCCGAAAGTGTGCGGAAGGCCAGGCCCCGCATCATCGATCAAGACGATGAGGATGTTGGGAACGTCGTCATCAAGGTGCGCTTCCTGAGGAAGGGGGTTATAGACGGATTCCTGGATGGTTTTCGCGGCCCTGCTGCCTGAAGGCGTGCGCGGGAATGGGAGGGACTGCGGAGTTTTTCTGGTCATGCGTTGCTCCAACGGTTTGGATGGATGCTGCTGGATAGGTGAAATCCGTAATGGGTAACACCGAAGGCTAGTCAGCCTCCTGGGGACCAGCTGTACGAAGTGGATATCGGCAACGGAACGCCCGCCGCGCGAAAAGGATGCTGGAGTATTCGCGCACCATGTCCATCTTCATCCTCCTTATTGGGATACTCTGATAACGCAGCGGAAACCGACATGACTGGTAGAGGTGTCGGTTGGTTCGGGATAGCGTGCTGCGGGCCGGTAGCGCTGGCAGTAGTTCGGAGCACACAGGTGCGAACCACCCTTGAGCACCATTCGTGGAATCCGCACGCTCGGTTGCTGCCAATCAATGCTGGAGTCGACATCGATGCTGCGCGGGTTGCGCGGGATGCAGCAGGACTTTCGCGCATCGTCTGGATGCGTCTGTGTCCAGTAGTCGCACGTCCACTCCCAGACGTTGCCGATCATGTCCCGCAGGCCGAAGGCGTTTGGCGGGAATGCATGAACCGGCGACGTACGTTCGTAGCCATCTTCGCAGAGGTTCTCCACCGGGAAGCCCCCCTGCCAGGTGTTTGCCTGATGGATGCCGCCGGGTGCGAGCTGGTCCCCCCACGCATACTCGGTGTTGCTGCCGGCCTTGGCCGCAAATTCCCATTCCGCCTCGGTGGGCAGCTGCTTTCCTGCCCAGTCGGCATAGGCCTTGGCATCGCTGTAGGCGATGTGCACGACGGGATGGTCTTCCAGTCCCGCGAGAGTGCTGCCGGGGCCGAGTGGATGGCGCCAGTCGGCGCCGAAGACGTAAGACCACCACGCCAAGCAATCGTTGAGAGCCACCTGCGCGGAAGGTGACGTGAACACCAGCGAGCCTGCATGTAGCATTGAGGGGTCGGCGTCGGGATAGTCGCGTGGATCCGGAGCGACCTCTGCGTGCGTGACGTGATCAGTCGCTTTGACGAATCGCGCGAACTGGCGATTTGTTACCGGCGTCTCGTCCATGTAGAAGCCGTCTATGTTGACGCGGTGCGCCGGCGCTTCTTCCAAATAGTGGTGATCGGATCCCATAACGAAAACGCCGCCGGGGATCCACACCATGTCTTGGGCGGGTGCTTCTGCCATTGCGGCGTCCAATGCGCGTTGGATTTTGGCCATTACCCGATTCAAGCATGCAATGTTCTCGACTACCATTCGTGGAACATCGTCTTTCGAATCAGTAGTTTTACGTAATTGCATTTGTGCCGGGCATCGTGACCGGTGTCTCGATGCCGAAGATGGAGGGATTGAAGCCATCAAACGCCTCATGTCCGCAGGTCACGATATTCCCGTGATCTTCATGACCGTACACAATGAGCCAGCAACAGTTCGCGAAGCGATACAGAGTGGAGCGCGGGGGGTATGTCCTGAAAGCTTCCGCGGGCGACGAGCTTCTGAAGGTGATGCAAGAAGTTTGCAGTGGCCGTGTCTACGTAAGTCCTGAGTTATGGCCATATATCTCGGGTCGCCGGACCGAACGACAGCGTATTTGTCTTTGAAGGGGAGGGGGAGGGCGGATATCACCCCGTGGTAGGAGTCAGCCCATTGATTGAGTCGATATTTGCATAGCAGTCGCAGGATCGATTTCGCGCACGCGTACGCTTCCGCCGGCAGGTCGCGTGCAAAAAATGCAGCCCAGAACGATCCTATTTCTGTTGGTGCCACCCCCAACAAATTGACGATTCCGGCCTCGCCGATTGCCTTGCTGCCAAGGGCGTACTTGCTTGCCGACGATGGAGCCAGTCCTTCACCCAGGAGGTACAAGAAGACGTGTTTTATTAACAGGGCGAGTTGCTCTGGCAAATGATCAAAACCAACTTTCACAACGCGGCCATCGATATGGACCGCAAAACATTTGGCAGTGGTTGGATCTCGAATTGATCGTTGCTTTTCGTCGAAATCGTCGTAGTACCGAATCACCGGAGGCAACAACGGTAGTTGAGCAACTATTTTGCAAGCCCCAGCTTCCAACTGCCATTGAACATTTTCACTTCTAGCCATGTTGCGCTCCAAGCGTGGCCTAGGACGGGATCGCTCTTAGAACGGCAACTCTCTCATCTAGCGCGTCGTTCCAGACTGACGAGAGGCGATCTTCAAACACTGCCCGGGCGTAGCGAACTGGCATCTGTGATTCTCTGGACCAGCCGAAGAAGGCGCGCAACTTCTGCAGGGCTTCGTCCATCGAGTCCCCTTGCTGGAGCAATTGATTCAGCCGCACCACGGCGCACGTGTGGCGGAGGTCATGGGGTGTGACGGACTGTTTTCCGCTGCGGTCCTTCAATTCTTGGCGGATCGACGGTGGCAGGCAGGCGGATATTTTTGCGAACATCTTCGTCACTGATTCGGTCGACAACGGGCTGTTTTGCTGTGTGTTCAGCAGGAAGGCGTGACTTGGCTTTCCTCGATAGTTTTCGACGTAGGTTTGGATCAGTCCAGCGATCGCGTCACTCACCGGCAGTTGACGGACCGAACTCGCCGACTTGATGCTGGGCTTGGAGTACCTCGGATCATCATCGTCGTCGGAATATTGGCTTTCTTGCACGTCCAACCAGCAACGGGATCGCTGCTGTCTTTCATCAAAGGCGTTTTTGATCACGTCCGCGGTAAGGAGCAGTAACTCGCCGCGTCTAAGGCCTTGGTGGAGCATCAACAGGAAGGCCACGAAGGCGAGCCACCGGGTATGCCTGCGTGGAAAGGGATTGCTGGCAGATGATGGGTCCAGGACTTCGTATAACGCCTGGACTACGCTCGCCGGCAGCGATCGGACCTGATTCGTGTGCCTGCTTTGACGGATGTGCAGTTGCCCGTACAGATGGGACAAGCGATGCAATCGGGCCTCGATCTGTCGGAGGCGGTCGGTCGAGAGCGTTGTCTTGGACAACCAAGTAACGACCGACACGACGAATTCAAGCCCAGCTCGCCAGCGCGACTCGTCCGCTGGGCCCACGGAGGGTTGATTTCGGATCGATATGAACCAGGACTCCAGGATGTCGGCGAGCACGGCATCGTTCAGGCTGCCCAACGCGTCATCTAGCGCATGGCTGCCAAACAGACGGTCCGCATGACCGTACAGATTCTCGATGTACCGAAGTTTCTTGATCTGGCTGGATGCGGCGAGGTCGTGGTTGGCCATCAAAGCCCAAACACCAGCCCAGTACCGTGGCAACCTTTGAGCATCATCAATAAGCAAGGCACCGCGTAGCGAGCTTGGAACCAGAGGATCTGTTAGCAGGCAGAGCATAGGCAGATCCCAACAAGCCAAGCAACCTGATTTGTACCATTAATCATGCTTACTGTTGCGGTCAAAAGGAGCTAAAAGCGGTCTTCCACGCAACACTAAGGGAAGTACCACTTTTTCGCATAATGTATATTATGTAAATTCGCAGATGGCTCTCCCGGCTGTTTGGCAGGACATGCAGCCGCTGTCATCTGATTTGCGGCAGCCCCACTCGCGCCGTCCCAGGTCTGAGAAACCCCGACCGTCCACACATGAAGCTGGCGCGGAACGTTGCAGAAATGAAACGCCTCTCCGACGCGCGTACACGCAATGATGCGTGAACAAGATCTTCGCATTCCAATCGCTAAGTTGAATGTTCCGCCAGCTTTCGTTTGCCTTTCTCGGAAGCTGCACGTATCGGACAGCAGTCCGGAAACAGGAGAACGCGGCAATGGCAAAGAAGACTGGGAAACCGAACATCCTGGTGATATTCGGTGACGATATCGGCTATTGGAATGTGGGCGCTTACACCCACGGCATGATGGGCCGCACGCCCAACATCGACAGCATTGCCGAGGAAGGCATGCTGTTCACTGACCACTACGGCCAGGCCAGCTGTACGGCAGGGCGTGCCGCCTTCATCACCGGCCAAGTGCCGGTGCGAACAGGCATGACCACCATCGGCATCCCCGGTTCCAGCCTGGGCTTGCAGAAAGAAGATCCGACCCTGGCCGAAGTGCTCAAGGCGCAGGGCTATGCCACTGCCCAGTTCGGCAAGAACCACCTGGGTGACCGCAACGAGTTCCTCCCGACCGTACACGGTTTCGACGAATGGTTCGGCAATCTTTACCACCTCAACGCCGAGGAAGAGCCCGAGCAACTCGACTACCCAGGCCAGAAGAATCCGGAATACACCAAGAAATTCGGTCCGCGTGGCGTGCTTCACGCCTGGGCCACGGACAAGGACGACGCGACCGAAGATCCGATCTTCGGCCGCGTCGGCAAGCAGAAGATCGAGAACACCGGGCAGCTCACGCGCAAGCGCATGGAAACCTTCGACAGCGAAGTGCTGGACAAGACGCTCGACTACCTGGATCGCGTCGGCAAGGAAGACAAACCCTTCTTCGTCTGGTTCAACACCACCGCCATCCACATCTGGTCACACTCGCCGGAGAAGTACATCAAGAAGGCGGTCGACGAAGGCCGCGCCGAGCAGGACCTGGTGCGTGCGAAGATGATCGAGCACGACGAGCAGATCGGCGTGCTGTTGAACAAGCTCAAGGAACTGGGCGTTGACGACAACACCATCGTTGTCTACACCACCGACAACGGCAATGAACTGATGCTGTGGCCCGACGGCGGCTACGCGCCGTTCCGTGGCGAGAAAGGCACCACCTGGGAAGGCGGGCTGCGCGTGCCGTGCCTGGTGAAGTGGCCCGGACAGATCAAGCCGCGCAGTTATTCCAATGGCATCCAGAGTCACGAGGACCTGTTTGTCACCCTGGCCGCGGCGGCCGGTGCGACGACCGTCAAGGAGGACCTGCTGAAGGGCCACGACATGAACGGCACCAAGTACAAGGTGCATCTGGACGGTTTCAACAATCTCGACCACTGGACTGGCAAGTCGGACAAGTCCGCGCGCCGCGCCTTCTTCTACTACGACGAGACCGACCTGATGGCGGTGCGCGTGGATGCCTGGAAGATGCACATCGGCATCAAGAAGGACGGGATCTGGTGGAACGACAAGACCTATCCGAACGTGCCGTACCTGTTCAACCTGTTGATGGATCCGATGGAGAAGATGGATCCCGAGTCACACGAGTTCGGCTACATCGGCCGCAAGTTCTTCGCGCACAAGATGTGGGCCCCGAACGCCGCCAAACCGTTCATGGCCGAGCACGTACTGAGCTTCCAGAAGTACCCGCCGCGCCAGGGCGCCGACTCGCTGAGCGTGCACAAGGTGATGGAGAAAGCGATGGCCCAGTTGGAGAAGTCGAGTACGACCAACAACTGAGGCCTGTCGTGTCGGACGCGATGCAGGAACCTGCATCGCGTCCGGATCGGGCATGCCCTGCCCTCCAAGATTCATACGGCAGGCGCCGACGCCTTGTTTTAACCAGCGGCGGGCGATGCCAGCAACGACGTTACCAGGCCGATAGCGTTGCTTCGCGTGCATCGGTTGGTTGTTGCCGATCGCAGCAACATGTCAAGCTATAACAATGGCATACGAAGCCATTTGAATCCTGTTTAGACGCCGACAGCGTCGCCTGAAAAGACATCGTTCACCACCTCTTGACTCTGGACCTGACTCCAGGGTCCACACTACGTCCCTACCCATCAGCCAGGGACTCGCCATGAAAATCGGTGAACTCGCCCAGCGCAGCCAAGTCGCGATCGACACCGTGCGCTATTACGAACGCCAAGGCCTGCTGCCGGAACCGGCGCGTCGTGCCTCCGGTTATCGCAGCTACGCATCCGACGATGTCGTGCGGCTGCGCTTCATCCGCCGGGCCAAGAGCTTGGGCTTCACGCTTCAGGAAATACGTGAACTGCTGGAACTGTCCGCCCATCGTAACGACGACATGGCGGCCCTGAAGGCCCTTGCCGCCGCAAAATTGGACGATATAAGCAACAAAATCAATGAACTGGAGCGCATTCGAGACGGGTTGAATGAACTCGTGAGCAGCTGCCCGGGGCATGGCGCGCTCGACCAATGCCCGATCCTCAACGCGCTGGCGCGGGAGGACGCGTGAACTCCCACAACCACAGCCGCGCCGCCGCAGGCGACCAGGCCGTTGCAGGCGCCCATAGCTGCTGCGCCTCATCGAAACCTTCCATCACCACCGTGACCGATCCGGTCTGCGGCATGCAGGTCGATCCGGCTACGACCGGGCATCACGCCGAACACCACGGCCAAGCCGTCCACTTCTGCTCGGCGCGCTGCCGCGAGCGTTTCATCGCCGACCCGCACAAGTACCTCTCGCGCGGTGCCGAACCGGTCGAGCAGGTGCAACCCGACGCGGTCCATATCTGCCCGATGCATCCGGAAGTCCGCCAGATCGGGCCTGGCATCTGCCCGATCTGCGGCATGGCGCTGGAACCGGAAATGCCGAGCCTCGAGGATGACGACAACCCCGAGTTGCGCGACTTCTCGCGGCGCTTCTGGTGGACACTGCCACTGACCGTAGCCACTTTCATGCTGGCGATGTTCGGGCAGATCCTGCCCGCGCTGCCAATGGCGACACGCAGCTGGCTGGAGCTGGCGCTGAGCGCGCCGGTGGTGCTGTGGGCCGGCTGGCCGTTCTTCGAGCGCTGCGTGCAGTCGATCCGCAATCGCAGCCCCAACATGTGGACCCTGATCGGCATCGGTGTTGCCTCGGCGTTCGGCTACAGCGTCGTCGCCACCGTGCTGCCGGGCGTGTTTCCGGCCTCGTTCCACGAGCACGGCCGCGTCGGCGTGTACTTCGAGGCCGCGGCCGTGATCGTGTCGCTGACCCTGCTCGGCCAGTTGCTGGAACTGCGTGCGCGTTCGAAGACTTCCGCTGCGATCAAGGCGCTGCTGGGCCTGGCGCCGAAAACCGCGCGTCGGCTCAACGACGACGGCAGCGAGGAAGATATTCCGCTTGCCCATGTCCATGTCGGCAATCGCCTGCGCGTGCGTCCTGGCGAAAAGGTGCCGGTCGATGGCGTGGTCGTGGAGGGCCGTTCCCACATCGACGAGTCGATGCTGACCGGCGAGCCGGTCCCGGTCGAGAAAGGCGTGGATGACGAAGTGATCGGCGCCACGCTCAACGGCACCGGCGCGCTGGTGATCCGTGCCGCCAAGGTCGGCTCGGACACGGTGCTGTCGCAGATCGTGCAGATGGTCGCACAGGCGCAGCGCTCGCGCGCACCGATGCAGCGCATGGCCGACAAGGTCGCGTTCTGGTTCGTGCTGGCCGTGCTGTCGGTAGCTGCCGTCACGCTGCTGACCTGGGGTCTGTTCGGGCCTGAGCCGTCGTGGACCTACGCGGTATTGAACGCGGTCTCGGTGCTGATCATCGCCTGTCCCTGTGCGCTGGGCCTGGCCACGCCAATGTCGATCATGGTCGCCACCGGTCGCGCCGCGCAGGCTGGCGTGCTGTTCCGCGACGCGGAAGCAATCGAGCGCCTGCGCGGCATCGATACGCTGATCGTCGACAAGACCGGCACGCTGACCGAGGGCCGTCCGCGCTTTCGCAGCGTGGTGCCGGCACAGGGTTTCGCGGCCGAAGAAGTGCTGCGTCTTGCCGCCAGCCTCGACCAGGGCAGCGAACACCCGCTGGCCGAAGCGATCGTCAGTGCGGCGCGCGAGCGTGGCCTGTCGCTGGACACGGTCGACGATTTCGATTCGGTCACCGGACTCGGCGTGCGTGGCCAACTCGCCGCGCAGACACTGCAACTCGGCAACACGGCGCTGATGCGCGACGCCGGCATTGACACCACGCCGCTGTCCGATGAAGCCGAACGCCTGCGCCAGGACGGTGCCAGCGTCATGTTCCTCGCCGTCGGCGACCGCTTCGCCGGCCTGCTGGCGGTGGCCGACCCGATCAAGGCGACCACGCCGGAAGCGATCCGCGAGCTGCACGCCGCCGGCCTGCGCATCGTCATGGCCAGCGGTGATGGCCGCACCACCGCGGAGGCGGTCGGACGCGCGCTGGGCATCGATGAAGTGCATGGCGAAGTGCGGCCGCAGGACAAGGTCGCGCTGGTGCAAAAACTGCGCGCCGAAGGCCGGCGCGTGGCGATGGCCGGCGACGGCATCAACGATGCGCCCGCGCTGGCCGGTGCCGATGTCGGCATCGCCATGGGCACCGGCACCGACGTGGCGATGTCGAGCGCGCAGGTCACGCTGGTCAAGGGTGACCTGCGCGGCATCGTGCGGGCACGCGCGCTGTCCAACGCCACGGTCGCCAACATGAAGCAGAACCTCGGTTTCGCCTTCCTGTACAACGCGCTCGGCGTGCCGATCGCCGCCGGCGTGCTGTATCCGGTATTCGGCCTGCTGCTGAGCCCGATGATCGCGGCGCTGGCGATGAGCCTGAGCTCGGTGTCGGTGGTCGCCAACGCGTTGCGGCTGGGCAAGTCGTGACCACCCGCATGACTACCGCTTCGCCCTTCGCCCATCATTTTGATTACTGCAGAACATGACCACCGAACGTTATCCACCCCACCTCGGCAAACTCCCCATCGACCTGCCCCGTCGGCAATTCGTCACCGGCCTGGCCAGCAGCCTGGCGCTGACCGCCCTGCCCTGGCCCGCGTTCTCCACCAACGCGTCATCCCATGGCGCGGTACCGGAACTGCGCGGCACCGATTTCTTGCTCGACGTCGGCACGCAACCCGTCAACTTCACCGGTCGCAAGGCCTGGGCCAAGACCATCAACGGCACCCTGCCCGCGCCGACGCTGCGCTGGCGCGAGGGCGACACCGTCACGCTGCGCGTCGCCAACCATCTGCGCGAGGACACCTCGATCCACTGGCACGGCATCCTGCTGCCAGCCAACATGGATGGCGTGCCGGGGCTGAGTTTCCATGGCATCCGTCCCAGCGAAAGCTTCCTGTACCGCTTCCACGTGCGCCAGGCGGGTACCTACTGGTACCACGCGCATTCCAGCCTGCAGGAAGCGGTCGGCGTGTACGGCGCAATCGTCATCGATCCGAAGGAACCCGATCCGGTCGCCTTTGATCGCGAGCACGTGATCCTGCTGTCGGACTGGAGCGACGAGGATCCGCACGCGATCGTGCGCAAGCTGCGCAAGCAGGCCGACTACTACAACCTGCACAAACGCACCGTCGGCGACTTTGTCCGCGACGCACGTCGCGACGGCTTCGACGCCGCGCTCGCCGACCGCAAGGCCTGGGGACGGATGCGAATGAGCCCGACCGACCTGGCCGACGTCACCGCGCTCACCTACACCTATCTGGCCAATGGCACCACGCCGGACGGCAACTGGACTGCGCTGTTCGAGCGCGGCCAGAAAGTGCGGCTGCGTTTCATCAACGGCTCGGCGATGACCTTCTTCGACGTGCGCATTCCCGGCCTGAGGATGACCGTCGTTTCCGCCGACGGCCAACCGGTACACCCGGTCAGCGTCGAGGAGTTCCGTCTTGGCGTTGCAGAAACGCTGGACGTGATCGTCGAGCCTGACGAGCAGCCGTACACGATCTTCGCCCAGGCGATGGATCGCGGCGGCTACGCCCGCGCCACGCTGTCGCCGCGTCCCGGCCTGCAGGCACCGGTGCCGGCGCTGGACCCGCGCGCGATCCTGACCATGGCCGACATGGGCCACGGCGGCATGGATCACTCCGGCCACGACATGTCGCAGATGAAAGGGATGGAAGGCGGCTGCGGCGCCAACATGAAGATGGATCACGCCGCCCACGACATGGCCGCCAACGGCATGATCCGGCACCCGGCCAGTGAGGACGACAATCCAGCGGTCGACATGCAGACCATGACGCCATCGCGCACGCTCGACGATCCGGGCATCGGCCTGCGCGGCAACGGCCGCCGCGTGCTGACCTACGCCGACCTGAAAAGCACATTTGCCGACCCCGACGGCCGCGAGCCCGGGCGCGACATCGAACTGCACCTGACCGGCAACATGGAGCGCTACACCTGGGGCTTCGACGGCATCCCGTTTTCGAAGGCCGAACCGGTACGCCTGAACTACGGCGAGCGCGTGCGCATCGTGCTGGTCAACGACACGATGATGGAGCATCCGATCCACCTGCACGGCCTGTGGAGCGACCTGGAAAACGCCGATGGCGAGTTCCAGGTACGCAAGCACACCATCAGCGTGCCGCCCGGCCACATGCGCAGCTACCGCGTCAGCGCCGATGCGCTCGGGCGCTGGGCCTACCACTGCCACATGCTGCTGCACATGGAGCTGGGCATGTTCCGCGAAGTGCGGGTGGACGCATGAGTGCGCATTGCGGGGCGGGCTCAAACCCGCCAATCACACATCATCAGATCAGCATTCGACGGGCTGGAGCCCGCCCTACGGTCCTGTCGCTGCTGATGCTCATCGCGATGCCGGCCTTCGCGCAGCACGAAGGCCACGTCATGCCACAGCAGGCACCACCGACCGTGGATCACTCGCAGCACGACATGCCAGCGACGGATCACTCGAAGATGGATCACTCCAGCCACGAGCCCCAGGCCGCGCCGAGCCCTGCACCGCTACCACCGCCGACCGCCGAGGAACTCGCCGCAGCGTTCCCGGACCTGCACGGCATGGACATGCGCGACCACATGGACGACGACCCACTGGTCGGCATGCTGCTGTTCGAACAGCTGGAGTGGCAGGACGATGGCGACGATACCGGCCTCGGGTGGAACCTCGTTGGCTGGCTTGGCCATGTCGACAACCGGCTCTGGCTGCGCAGCGAAGGCGAGCGCCGCGACGGTCGCACGGAACACGGCGACGTCGAACTGTTGTGGGGCCATGCCACCGGCCCGTGGTGGGACGCGATGATCGGCGTGCGCCACGACTTCGGGGAAGGCAAGCCGCGCGACTGGCTGGCCTTCGGCGTGCAGGGCCTGGCGCCGTACAAGTTCGAAGTCGCGGCGACGGCCTACGTGGGCGAGTCCGGGCACATGGCCGCGCGCGCGGAGGCCGAATACGAACTGCTGCTGACCAACCGGCTGATCCTGCAGCCCAAGCTGGAGGTCAACCTGTATTCCCGTGACGACCCCGCGAATGGTCGTGGCAAGGGCCTGAGCGATGCGGAATTCGGCCTGCGCCTGCGCTACGAGATACGTCGTGAATTCGCGCCTTACGTCGGCTACGCGTGGTCGCGCCAGTTCGGCGCCACCGCGGACATGGCGGAGGCTTCCGGTGGCGGTCGCAGCGAGAGCCAATGGGTTGCCGGTTTCCAGTTCTGGTTCTAGCGCCGCATGACGCGGTGCGTGGTTTCCCGGACCCGGTTCAAGACTCCCCGACGGAGTTTTCCGGATCGAAACAAAACGAAGCGCGGGTTTCGCTTGACGCTGCGAAACCCTCCCCGCTAAACTTTCGCGCTTTCCAGCCGTGGGGCCATAGCTCAGCTGGGAGAGCGCCTGCATGGCATGCAGGAGGTCGGCGGTTCGATCCCGCCTGGCTCCACCACGGTCTGGCAAGATTTTCGGTTTCAACGGACTCAAACGGCAAGCCTCGCCGCCAGTCTCGGGTTTTACAGCGTCCCCATCGTCTAGAGGCCTAGGACATTACCCTTTCACGGTAGCGACCGGGGTTCGAATCCCCGTGGGGACGCCACTTCTTCCGCAAAGCCCGGCTCCGGCCGGGCTTTTGCTTTTCTCAGGACGCCGTCTGGTATTGGCTTTCGGCGAGACGCAGCGTCGCCACGCCATGTCCGCGCTCGGCCAGATAGTCCAGCCATTTGCCCAGGAAGGTATTCATGCGCAGGCGATGGCCGATGACTTCAGCCGGCGGCGGGTACATGCCGATCACGTCCTGCCAGCGCCGACCGACATAGCAATGCGTGGCCTCGGCCTGGCGCGTGTCGCGATACAGGCGCACGAACGCGGAAGGATCCGGCTCGCCGGTCAGCGGATCGCACAGCGCATAGGTCAGGCGCAGTTCTACTGTGAACCGGTGCTGTTCGATCACATCCAGCTGCAGGTCCAGTCCATCGCCGATACTGGAGCGGTAACTGCCCGCCTGCAGATCGCCGGGCTCGAATAGCCGCGTCAGCTTGCCGTGGTTCTCCGCGTACAGGCCCATCAACCAACCGAAACGGCTGATCCGCGGGAAACGTTTGGAGCGGGCGATCGCAGTGGACATGGCTCGATGCTACACGCGAAATCATGCGTGCGTCAGCATTGACGGAATCGCATCGCAGGAATAGTTTAAGGATTCCGCGCACGGTTATTTGCGGCAAAACCGCGACCCGAAGTGTCCCCGAGCCGTTGCGTCTCAGTACATCTCGCGATGTATTTCCAGCGTGGTCATCACCTTGCTGGCAATCTCCTCGATCGACGTGTGCGTGGTGCTCAGCACCGGAATGCGCTCGGCGCGGAACAGCGCCTCGGCGGCCACGACTTCGCGCTTGCAGGTTTCCAGTTGCGCATAGCGTGAATCGGGGCGACGCTCCTGGCGGATCTGCTGCAGGCGCATCGGATCGATGGTCAACCCGAACAGTTTCTGGCGATACGCGCGCAGGCGCTGCGGCAGCCGGTCGTGCTCCAGGTCTTCTTCGGTCAACGGGTAGTTGGCCGCACGCACGCCGTAATGCAGCGCCAGGTACACGCAGGTCGGCGTCTTGCCGGCGCGCGAGACCGCCACCAGCACCACGTCGGCCTCGTCGTAATTGATCGCGATGCCGTCGTCGTGGGTGAGGGCGAAATTCATCGCATTGATGCGGCGGTGATACGTCTCGAAATCGGCCATGCCATGCGCCTGCCCCACCCGCGACAGGCGCTGGGTGCCGAGTTCGCGTTCCAGCGGCTCGATGAACGGCGCGAACACGTCCAGCATCAGCGCCCCGCTTTCGGCGACCAGCGCCGTCAACTCGGGATCGACGCAGGAATTGATCACGATCGGACGGGTGCCGTGCGACAGGCCGATCGAACGGATGCGATCGGCGATCTCGCGCGCCCGCTCCGGACTGTCGACGAAGGGAATGCGATCGGTGACGAAGCGATGGTCGGTGAACTGGGTCAGCAGGCTGTGGCCGATGGTTTCGGCCGTGATGCCGGTGCCATCGGAAACGTAGAAAACCGGGCGTGTCATGGCCATGCGTAAACGTTTTCCTGAATTGCGACGAGCGCCGCGGCGGGTCGGGTTGCTAAAATAACAACTTCGGCCGGCCCTGCCCGCCCTCGCCTACCCCCTTGCCTGAACCCGGAGTGCTGTTTTGAGCGATCAAACCCTGAGCGCCAATATCCTGTGGCTGCACGACCTGCGTCTGACCGACCTCGCCCAGGTGGGCGGCAAGAATTCCTCGCTAGGCGAGATGATCGGCAATCTCGCCAAGCTCGGGGTCTCGGTGCCGGGCGGTTTCGCGACCACGGCTGACGCTTTCAAGGATTTCATCGCGCACAACGACCTGCACCAGCGCATCTTCGACCGGTTGGCCACGCTGGACGTGGAAGACGTGCCCGCACTGAATGCCGCAGGTGGCGAAATCCGCGGATGGGTGATCGATGCGCCGCTGCAACCGGGCCTGGATGCCGACATCCGCGCCGCGTACAGGAAGTTGAGTGGGGAAAACGGCGGCGGCGACGTCGCAGTGGCGGTGCGTTCCTCGGCAACCGCCGAGGACCTTCCCGACGCGAGCTTTGCCGGCCAGCAGGAAACCTTCCTCAACGTCACCAGCGAGGACGACGTGGTGCGCAAGGTGAAGGAAGTCTTCGCCAGCCTCTACAACGATCGCGCCATCGCCTATCGCGTGCACCATGGTTTCAAGCACGAGGACGTGTTCCTGTCCGCCGGCGTGCAACTGATGGTGCGCTCGGATGTCGGCTCGTCCGGCGTTCTGTTCACGCTGGACACCGAATCCGGCTTCCGCGAGGTGGTGTTCATCACTTCCAGCTACGGGCTGGGCGAGAACGTCGTACAGGGCGCGGTGAACCCGGACGAGTTCTACGTCTACAAGCCGACGCTGTTGAAGGGCAAGCCGGCCATCCTCCGCCGCTCGCTTGGCGCCAAGCAGATCCGCATGGTCTATTCGGACAAGCCCGGCGAGCGCGTGCGCAACGAGGACACGCCTGCCGAGCTGCGCAACAAGTTCTCGATCAGCGACGAGGATGTGCATGAGCTGGCGAAGCAGGCGCTGGTGATCGAGAAGCATTACCAGCGGCCGATGGACATCGAGTGGGCGAAGGATGGCGTCAGCGGAAAACTCTTCATCGTGCAGGCGCGCCCGGAAACGGTGAAATCGCGCGGCCATGCGACCCAGATCGAACGTTTCCATCTGGAAAAGCGCGGCGAAGTGGTCGCCGAAGGCCGCGCCATCGGCCAGAAGATCGGCAGCGGCGTAGCGCGCGTGGTGCGCAGCCTGGACGACATGAACCGCGTGCAGCCCGGCGACGTGCTGGTGGCCGACATGACCGACCCCGACTGGGAGCCGGTGATGAAGCGCGCCGCCGCCATCGTCACCAACCGCGGCGGCCGCACCTGTCATGCCGCGATCATCGCGCGCGAGCTCGGCGTACCGGCGGTCGTCGGCACCGGCAACGCTCTGGACCTGATCGCGGATGGCAGCGAAGTCACCGTCAGCTGCTCGGAAGGCGATACCGGCTACATCTATGCCGGTTCGCTGCCGTTCGAGCGCATCACCACCGACCTGTCATCGATGCCGCCGGCACCGCTGAAGATCATGATGAACGTCGCCAACCCGGAGCGCGCGTTCGACTTCGCGATGCTGCCCAATGCCGGCATCGGGCTGGCGCGGCTGGAAATGATCATCGCCGCGCATATCGGCGTGCATCCCAATGCGCTGCTGCAATACGACAGACAGGACGCGGCGACGAAAAAGAAGATCGACGAGAAGGCCGCCGGTTATGCCGATCCGGTCAGCTTCTACGTCGATCGCCTGGCCGAGGGCATCGCCACGCTGACCGCTTCGGTGGCGCCGCACCCGGTGATCGTGCGCCTGTCCGATTTCAAGTCCAACGAGTACGCCAACCTGATCGGCGGCAGCAATTTCGAGCCGCACGAAGAGAATCCGATGATCGGCTTCCGCGGCGCCAGCCGCTATGTCGATGCCTCGTTCGCCGATGCGTTCGCGCTGGAATGCAAGGCGGTGCGCAAGGTGCGCAACGAGATGGGGCTGGACAACCTGTGGGTGATGATCCCGTTCGTGCGCACGCTCGACGAAGGCCGCAAGGTGGTCGAAGTACTCGAGAAGAATGGCCTCAAGCAGGGCCAGGACAACCTCAAGATCATCATGATGTGCGAGGTGCCATCGAATGCGCTGCTGGCCGACGAATTCCTCGAGATCTTCGATGGCTTCTCGATCGGCTCCAACGACCTGACCCAGCTCACCCTGGGCCTGGATCGCGATTCGGCGATCGTGTCGCATCTGTTCGACGAGCGCGACCCGGCGGTGAAGAAGCTGCTGTCGATGGCGATCAAGTCCGCGCGCGCCAACGGCAAGTACGTCGGCATCTGCGGCCAGGGCCCCAGCGATCACCCGGACCTCGCCGAATGGCTGATGCAGGAAGGCATCGAATCGGTGTCGCTGAATCCCGATACGGTGGTCGATACCTGGCTGCGCCTCGCGAAATCGAAAGCGTCCTGACGCACGGCATAGGTGGGCCCACGGCCCACCGCTTTTATTTGAGAGTGGCGCCCGGCTCCGACAGCCAGGGATGGATTTCGCAGGCCAGACGCCCTGCCTTCACGGCCGGGTCGTCCGCGCACATCTTCTCGGCAGCCGCGCGATCCGGCACGTCGAGGATGAAGATGCCGCGCCAGTCGCCGTCGTCCATGAACGGGCCCGCGATCTGCAACTTGCCGGCTTCGGCATAGGCGTTGATGTTGGCCATGTGCCCGGCCTGCAGCTGCCGGCTCACTTCCGGCGTCTGGTCCCGCGATACCCCTTTCTTCAGCATCACGAACCAGTACTGCTTCATGCCCGCGGGTATCCCGGAAGCAGTCGCCTGCGCCGGTTGCGGCGTGGTGGCTGGTTGCTGCGCTCCGGCATTCGAAGCGATCAACAGCAGCGGGAGCAGGATCGATGGCGCATGTTTCATGGCGTCCTTCCTCTTCAGGCGGCGAACTGTCCCATCGCCTGCCGGTAATGGCGCAACTCGGCGATCGAATCGCGCACGTCGCTCAGGGCAGTATGCGCGGAATCCTTGTGCACGCCTGCCAGCACCTGCGGCGCCCAGCGCCGCGCCAGTTCCTTCACCGTGCTGACGTCCAGGTTACGGTAATGGAAGAACTTCTCCAGCGCCGGCATCTGCCGGTGCAGGAAGCGGCGATCCTGGCAGATCGAGTTGCCACACATCGGCGACTGGTTGGGCCCCAGCCAATGCCGCAGGAACCCGAGCGTGCGCTGCTCGGCCTCGGCCATCGACACGCCCTCCTCCAGCACCCGCCGCCACAACCCCGACTTGCCGTGCTGATTACGGTTCCACTCGTCCATGGCCTCCAGCACCGGTAACGGATGGGCGACGGCCAGCTCCGGCCCCTCGGCCAGCACGTTGAGCTGCGAGTCGGTGACGATCGTGGCGATCTCGAGGATGGAATCGTTGACGGTATCGAGCCCCGTCATTTCCAGGTCGATCCAGATCAGTCTGCCGGTGTTGTCGTCGTGGGTCGTCATGCGTACGCGCGAAGGAAAGAGCCGGTAGCATCATATGACAGCCTCGCCGGAAAACCGTCATGCCCGTGCCCGCCGCGATCGACGCCTCCCACTACGCCGTGGTCTCGGCGATGATCACGCCGGCGTTTTTCCTGACCGCCGCCAGTTCGCTGCTGATCTCGTCCAACAATCGGCTGGCGCGCGTGGTCGACCGCATGCGCGCTGACATCGCGGTATTGAGCGACACGCCACCGGGTCCACAGCGAAGCGCGCAGGAAGGACGCATCGTCATCCATCGACGCCGTTCCTACCTGGTGCTCGCTTCGGTGCGCATGCTGTACGCATCGATCAGCGCGTTCGTCGGCACCAGCATCGGCATCGCGGTGGATGCGCTGTTCGGTTACCGGCTTGACCTGCTGCCGACCGCGCTGGCGGTGATCGGCGTACTGCTGATGTTCGCGGCCTCGCTTTGCCTCGGCCGCGAAGCCAAGCTCGGATTGCGGATGCTGGACATGGAATTGGACGAACAACTGGCACGCGACCATCCGCTACCGCGCAACCATTGATCGCCCCGGAAGCCATGGCCGCCGTAACTGGGAGTCAGTCGGTCTTGCCGCGCTTGCGCCGGAAGTACGCGGTCAATCGCGCGCCGGCCTCTTCGCCCAGCACCCCGCCCTGCACTTCCACGCGATGGTTGTGGCGCGGATCGGCGAGCAGGTCGAACACGCTGCCGGCGGCGCCGGTCTTCGGGTCGCTGGCGCCATAGACGACGCGCGCGATGCGGGCGTGCACCATCGCCATCGCGCACATCGCGCAGGGCTCCAGCGTGACGTACAGCGTGCTGCCAATCAGGCGATGGTTGCCCAGCGCCCTGCCCGCCTGCCGCATCGCGACGATCTCCGCATGCGCGGTCGGATCGTGCTCGGTGATGTTGCGGTTCCAGCCTTCGCCGAGGATGTCGCCCTCCGCCGAGACCAGCACCGCGCCAATTGGTATCTCGTCATCCTCACGCTCGGCACGCTCGGCCAGCGCCAGCGCGTGGCGCATCCAATGCAAATCCTGTGAGCTCTGCTCCGCCATGCGCTGAATCAAAACTGCCCTCGCATGCTGCAAATCATCGATAGCCCCAGCTTTCCGTTCGCCCGCCGAGCGAAAGGATCTTGCCGGTGCGTCGGATCAGGGTTTCAGTGGTAACCGACCTAACTAACAATCGATCGCCGAGTAGCAGTTTGTTGCTGTACTCCACGGTGGCGGTCTTGCGATCCGGCGACAATGTGATGCTCTTGTACTCTTGGCGCACGCCAGGTTGAAGCTGGCCACCCGACAGTGCCCGTAGGTGGTCGAACATGTCGAACACCGCCGTTGCCGCGTCGCAGGCTTGTTCCCGGCTGAAGGCGGCGGTTTCCGGCCTACCCGGTGTATGCGAGACCACGTCCAGGTGGTAATCGTCGGCCATCCCCGCGCAGGCGTTCTCCTTCTCGAGTGCTGTCATGATGCGGTTCTGCTCCATGTAGTGCGCGCGTACCTGCTCCTCGGTCAGCTTGCGGCTACCGTCGAAGTACCACCAGGCCAATGCGCCGAGAATCACCAGCAATACGATCTTCTTCATTCTGCCCCCCGGAGCTGTCCATGAAATGGCGCCGGCTTACTCCCACGCGATCATCCAAGACGGCTTGCCGCTGATATCGTAGACCACGTGTAATACGTTGCGCAGCTCGTTGATGATGTAGTTGGAAACGCCGCCCAGGCGCTCAGGTAACGCCAAGCTCGCAGGAACAAATCAACCGCGCGCAAGGCGACCACCATTTACACGCGCTGCGCCCGACCACGCGGATACCCGCGACCAAGGTTGCGAAGAAGCAAAACCGGCGCCATCTGCCGGAATCAGGCAACGCCAAGCTTCCCGCGTTCCCCTTCGCGCGGCGCCGAAAGCTCCTCGGGCGTCACGAATCCGGCCAGATCCTCGACCTCGTAGAACGGCAGGATTTCCATGATGCTGTCCGCCGTCAGCGGCGCGCGTTTCACCCAAGCCAGGGCTTCGTTCATGTCCCGGACCTGCCAGATCTCGAAGCCGGCGACCAGTTCCTTGCTCTCGGTGAACGGCCCGTCGATGATCTCGAGCTCGGTCCCGTCGTAGGTGATCCGCCTGGCTTCCGCGTTGTTCTTCAGGCCTGCCCCGGCAACGAAGACGCCGGCCTTGACCAGCTCTTCGTTGAATCGGTCCATCGCGGCGAAGGCCTCGAGCGCTTCGGGCGTGGGAGCGCTCATGTCGCCCATTTCGGCGGCTTTGACAAACACCATGACTCGCATCGTCTTTCTCCTGGTTTGAGCCCGCCCCAATGGCGTCTCTCATCTAGACGACGAGCGGGCTTGTGTGGATTCGACGCTGTTCTCAGATGTTTTAAGAATATCCCTCAAGTATTTGTATCTACATACAAAACTATCAGACCACCTACTCCCACTCGATCGTGGCCGGCGGCTTGCCGCTGATGTCGTAGACCACGCGCGATACGCCGCGCAGCTCGTTGATGATGCGGTTGGAGACCCGGCCGAGGAAGTCGTACGGCAGATGCGCCCAGTGCGCGGTCATGAAGTCGATGGTCTCGACCGCGCGCAGCGCGATCACCCACTCATACGCTCGCGCATCGCCGACCACGCCGACCGACTTCACCGGCAGGAACACGGCGAAGGCCTGCGAGGTCTTGTCGTACAGATCGGCCTTGCGCAGTTCCTCGATGAAGATCGCATCGGCCTTGGCCAGCAATTCGGCGTATTCCGGCTTCACTTCGCCGAGGATTCGCACGCCCAGTCCCGGACCGGGGAACGGATGGCGGTAGACCATCTCGCGCGGCAGGCCGAGTTCGACGCCCAGGCGACGCACCTCGTCCTTGAACAGTTCACGCAGCGGTTCGACCAGGCCCAGCTTCATCGTCTCGGGCAGGCCACCGACGTTGTGATGGCTCTTGATGACGTGCGCCTTGCCGGTCTTGCTGCCCGCCGATTCGATCACGTCCGGATAGATCGTGCCCTGCGCCAGCCATTTGGCGTTGGCCAGCTTGTGCGATTCCTCGTCGAAGATGTCGACGAACAAATTGCCGATGATCTTGCGCTTGGCTTCGGGATCGGCAACGCCTTTCAATTTATCGAAATAGCGTTCGTGCGCATCGACCCGGATTACCTTGACGCCCATGTGCTCGGCGAACATCGCCATCACCTGGTCACCTTCCTGCCAGCGCAGCAGTCCGGTATCGACGAACACGCAGGTCAGCTTGTCGCCGACGGCCTTGTGCAGCAGCGCTGCCACGACCGAAGAATCGACGCCGCCGGATAGGCCCAGGATCACTTCATCGGAACCGACCTGCTCGCGCACGCGCGCGATCTGGTCGTCGATGATGTTGGCGGCAGTCCACAGCGTTTCGCAGCCGCAGATGTCGACCACGAACCGACGCAGGATTTCCTGGCCCGACTTGGTGTGGGTGACTTCGGGATGGAACTGCACGCCATACCAGCGCTTGTCGTCGTTGGCGAACGCGGCCACCGGCACACGGTCGGTCTTCGCGGTGACGATGAAATCCGGCGGCGCCTGCGAGACGTGGTCGCCGTGGCTCATCCACACGTCGAGGCGCGGCGGCGAGCCGGGATGATCTTTCAGCCCTTCGAACAGACGGTCGGCCGCGACCAGCGACACCTCGGCGTGGCCATATTCGCGCGAGTCCGCCGATTCGGTTTCGCCGCCCAGCTGCTTGGCCATGGTCTGCATGCCATAGCAGATGCCCAGCAACGGCAGGCCGCTGTCGAAGACCTGTTGCGGCGCACGCGGCGAGCCATGTTCGGTGGTCGATTCCGGACCGCCGGAAAGGATGATCCCCTTCGCGCCGAACCGCGCGATCTCGGCCGGATCGTGGTCCCAGGCCCATATCTCGCAATAGACACCGATCTCGCGGATGCGACGCGCGATCAGCTGCGTGTACTGCGCGCCGAAATCGAGGATGAGGATCTTGTCGCTGTGGAGGTCGGTCTGTAGCTGGGAGGTCATGCTTTCTTCGTCCAGATGGAACGCGCGATGAAGTGGAAAGCCAGGCCGATGCACAGCCCGATTGGGAACGTGACCATGAACGCCTCCATGGCCACCCGGAGCGGATCTGCGAGCATCGCCCCGGGTGCGGGTGGTCCTCGTCGCACCATGTCCAACTGCATGGAATACAGCTGAGCCGCATAGAGTCCGGCACTGCCGACGCCGGCGAACAGGCCCGCGTGCCACGCCTTGCGACACATCAGACCCAGAGAGGCGCAAAGAACGAACGGAGCGGCGAGCAGCATCAGCCAACCGAACTCGTCCATGACTCCATCACCCTGCGCGATAATTCGGCGGTTCCTTGGTGATCTGCACGTCATGCACGTGGCTTTCGCGCGTGCCGGCGGCAGTCACCTTCACGAACGACGGCCGGGTGCGCATCTCCTCGATGGTCGCGCAGCCGACATAACCCATCGTCGCGCGCAGGCCGCCGGCGAGCTGGTGCACCACGCCGCTGAGCGGACCGCGATACGGCACGCGGCCCTCGATGCCTTCCGGCACCAGCTTGTCGGCGTCGCTCGCATCCTGGAAATAACGGTCCTTGCTGCCCTGCTCCATCGCGCCGAGCGAGCCCATGCCGCGGTAGCTCTTGTAGCTGCGGCCCTGGAACAGTTCAGTTTCGCCCGGCGATTCCTCGGTGCCGGCGAACAATCCGCCAACCATCACCGTGGACGCGCCGGCGACGATCGCCTTGCCGATGTCGCCGGAATAGCGGATGCCGCCATCGGCGATCAGCGGGATGCGGTCCTGCAGCGCCTCGGCCACCATCGACACCGCGGTGATCTGCGGCACGCCGACGCCAGCCACGATGCGCGTGGTGCAGATCGAGCCCGGGCCGACGCCGACCTTGACCGCATCTGCGCCCGCATCCATCAACGCCAGCGCGGCATCGCCGGTGACGATGTTGCCGCCGATCACCTGCAGTTGCGGAAAATTCTTCTTGGCCCAGGCGACGCGATCGAGCACGCCCTGCGAATGTCCGTGCGCGGTATCGACGATGATCACGTCGACGCCTGCCGCTGCCAGCAATTCGATGCGCTGCTCGGTGTCGCCACCGACGCCGACCGCGGCGCCTACCAGCAGGCGCTCGGACGAATCCTTGGCCGCATTCGGATTGTCGCGCGCCTTCTGGATGTCCTTGACCGTGATCAGGCCGCGCAGCTCGAAGCCGTCGTTGACCACCAGCACCTTCTCGATGCGGTGCTTGTGCAGCAGCTGCAGCACTTCCTCGTCGTTGGCGCCCTCGCGCACGGTGACCAGGCGCTCCTTCTTGGTCATCACGTGGCGCACCGGATCGTCGAGCTTGGTCTCGAAGCGCATGTCGCGGCCGGTGACGATGCCGACGAGCTGGCCGCCGTCGACCACTGGCACGCCGGAAATGTTGCGTGCGCGCGTTAGCTTGAGCACTTCGGCGATCGTGGTTTCGGGGCCGACGGTGAACGGCTCCTTGATCACCCCGGCCTCGAACTTCTTGACCCGTGCGACTTCGGCGGCCTGGCGTTCGGCCGACATGTTCTTGTGGAGGATGCCGATCCCGCCCAGTTGCGCCATGGTCACGGCCAGGCGGGCCTCGGTGACGGTGTCCATCGCCGCCGACAGGATCGGCAGGGTCAGGCGCAGGTCGCGGGTCAGTCGGGTGGCAAGCGAAACGTCCTTGGGCAGGACGGTGGAATGCGCCGGGACGAGGGAAACGTCGTCGAAGGTAAGCGCTTCAGCCTGGATGCGCAGCATGGGCGGGCCAGTGGGGATGAAGCGCGCCATTGTAGCGTTTTTGGCTTCTTTCCGCTTGCAGTGGAAGTTCGCGACGCACGCGTGGAGGGCGATGGTGCGTTCCATGGCGCGCGTGAATGACAACGGGCGGGTTGGCCCTGCTGGGACGCCGGAAGTGGTGACATCGCCCTCTCCGAGAAAGCGATGGACGGCTACGCCGATGCAGAGCTTCGGCTGCCAGTGTCGACAGCCAGAGATTCAAGCCGGAACCCAGCGGCCGGGGCTTGTCCGGCACCGAGCATCGAGCTCGGTGTTCGAGGCTTTCTGCTCGACGCTCAGCGCTTCGAGCTCGGCGGCTGGAGCTTTTTGCCCGGTGCCAGAGGCATGAAGCTCGATGTCCGGAGCTTTTTGCTCGATCTCCCGAGCCCGGAGCTCGGCGGTCGGAGCTTTTTGCTCGATGCCCCGAGCGTGAAGCCCGGTGTTCGAAGCCTTCTGCTCGGCATGTCGAGCGTTGGACTCGACGATTCGAGCTTTCTACTCGATGCCCCAGGCCCGTAGCCCGTCGCCCGGGCTTCCTGCCCGGTGTGTTCATGAACGGAACGGGCTAATCCCGCCCGATCCGCTCGTCGTCGGCCGCTTCCGCCGCTTCCAGCGTGTTCTGCATCAGCGTCGCCACCGTCATCGGCCCGACGCCGCCGGGCACCGGGGTGATCCAGCTGGCGCGCTGCGCGGCTTCGGCGAAGCCGACGTCGCCGACCAGGCGGCCGTCGTCGAGACGGTTGATGCCGACATCGATCACCACCGCGCCGGGCTTCACCCAGTCGCCCGGGATCAGGCGCGGCCGGCCAACCGCGACCACCAGGATGTCAGCCTCGCCGACGTGGCGGCGCAGCACTTCCGGCGGGGTGAACTTGTGGCAGCTGGTAACCGTACAGCCGGCGATCAGCAGTTCCAGCGCCATCGGCCGTCCGACATGGTTGCTGACGCCCACGATGGTCGCCGACTGCCCGCGCACGGGGCGGTCGGTGTAAGCCAGCAGCGTGGTGATGCCGCGCGGCGTGCACGGGCGCAGGCCGAACTGGCGCAGGGCCAGGTGGCCAACGTTCTCGGGATGGAAGCCGTCGACATCCTTGCGCGGATCGATGCGGTGGATCAGCCGGGTCGCATCCGGGATGCCCGGCAGCGGCAGCTGCACCAGGATGCCGTGCACGGCCGGGTCGAGGTTGAGGCGGTCGATCAGGGCCAGCAGTTCGGCTTCGCCGGTGCCGGCCGGCAGGTCGAAATCAAGCGCCTGGATGCCGACCTTCTGCGCCGCGCGCCTCTTGTTGCGCACGTAGGACTGGGACGCCGGATCGCTGCCCACCAGCACCACCGCCAGCCCCGGCCGCGCCCTGCCGGCGGCAATGCGCGCGTCGACCCGGGCCTTGAGGTTGTCGAGCAGGTCGTCGGCGATGCGCTTGCCGTCGAGGATCTTTGCGGTCATGCGTCGAGAGATGCCCAGGGCCGGTATCGCGAAGCCTTCATTGTCGCCGTTCCATCATTTCGGGGAAAGCCGGGGCATGGGATCTGGGATCTGGGATCTGGGGAGGAATGCTGATCACCCGATTCCAGCGACCGGTTTTCGTTTTTTTAATTCCGCGCCGATACTCCAATCCTAGTTCCCCAGCCCCCAGATCCCAGATCCCGGAACAATGACCGACCACGAAACCACATTGCTGGAAGCCGCCACCTTCCGCCGCCTGCTGCAGCACCTGATGCACGAACGGGCCGACGTGCAGAACATCGACCTGATGATCCTCGCCGGCTTCTGCCGCAATTGCCTGTCCGACTGGTACCGCGAGGCCGCCGAGGCGCGTGGCATCACCATGACGAAAGATGAAGCGCGCGAGGCGGTCTACGGGATGCCGTTCGAGCAGTGGAAGTCGCAGCACCAGAGCGAAGCCACGTCGGAGCAACTGGCAGCGTTCGAAGCGGCACGACGCGCGCATCCCAAACCGGGCCCTGCATGATTCCGCGGCTGGTCTGGATGCCGCTGGCCACGCTTGCCATCCTCTATGGCGGCCTGGCCGGCTGGATGTACTTCAAGCAGCGCGACCTGGTGTACTACCCGCAGTTCACCCGGCTCGATGCCGCCCGTACCGATTTCGCGATCGAGCGCGATGGCATGCCGCTGCGCGGCTGGCTGCTCCATCCCGGCAAGCCGCACGCCATCCTCTATTTCGGCGGCAATGCCGAGCGCATCGAGGACAACCGCGAGGATTTCTCGCGCTGGTTTCCCGACCATAGTGTCTACCTGCTGGCGTATCGCGGCTACGGCGCCAACGACGGGCAGCCTAATGAAACCGACCTGCGCGCCGATGCGCTGGCCCTGTTCGATGCGGTGCAGGCTCGGCATCCGGAGCAACCGGTGTCGGTGATCGGACGCAGCCTCGGCAGCGGCGTGGCCAGTTACGTCGCCGCGCAACGGCCGGTGGGCCGGCTGGCGCTGATCACACCCTTCGACAGCATGGCTGCGGTGGCGCAAAGCCACTTTCCCTGGTTGCCGGTGAAGTGGCTGCTGAAGGATCGCTACCCTTCCGCCGAACACCTTGCCGGACGCCGGGAGCCAACGCTGGTGATCCGCGCCGAACACGACGAGGTGGTGCCCGCCGCGAACACTGAACGGCTGCTTGCCGCATTGCCGGTCCCGCCGCAGGTCGTCACGATCGCCGATGCGGACCATAACAACCTGGGCGCCGATCCGGCATTCGGCGAGGCGCTGTCGGCGTTCATGCGCTAGAACATCCGCACGCTGCCGGACTCAACATCCCAAACGTTGGCAAGAAAGCAGGTCCTTCGCTTCGCTCAGGATGACAACGGGGTGGCCGTCGTGAACGCGGTAAGAACATGCCGTGCGGTCATCGCGAACGTGAAACGCGAGGGACCTGCGGCAGTCATCCCGAACGCAGTGAGGAACCTGCTTTTCGATACCGTCGTCGCAAACAATGCGGAATCGAAGTGTGGCCGCCCTACCCGCCGCTGCAGAACGCGGCGTAGTCGATGTA
This sequence comes from Luteimonas cucumeris, assembly GCF_007830035.1. GTDB lineage: Bacteria > Pseudomonadota > Gammaproteobacteria > Xanthomonadales > Xanthomonadaceae > Luteimonas_C > Luteimonas_C cucumeris. The sequence goes on from NZ_VLKN01000003.1 coordinate 516,162, forward strand.
ACCGGGAAACGTCCTGCCCGGCGCGCACACCACGCAATCGGGATCCGGTGACAGCCGCGTCTCGCGGAAGCGCATCGCCAGCGCATCGAAATGCAGCAACCGGCCGCGCAGCGGTTCGCCGATGCCGAGCACCAGCTTGATCGCCTCGGTCGCCTGCAGCATTCCGATCACGCCGGGCAGGACGCCGAGCACGCCCGCCTCGCTGCAGTTGGGCGCCGCTTCCGGCGGCGGCGGCTCCGGGAACAGACAGCGATAACACGGCGCGGCGCCGCGATGCCGGCCGGCATCGAACACGCTGGCCTGGCCTTCGAAACGATGCACGGCGCCGTAGACCAGCGGCTTGCCTAGCTTCACGCAGGCGTCGTTGAGCAGGTAGCGCACCGGGAAATTGTCGGCGCCGTCGATCACCACGTCGACGCCTTCGAGCAGGCGCTCGACGTTGTCACTGGTGATGCGTTCGGCAACGGCTTCGATGACAGTACGCGGGTTCAGCGCCGACAACGTGGCTGCGGCGGATTCGACCTTGGCAATACCGATCCGTGCCTCGGTGTGCAGGATCTGCCGCTGCAGGTTGCTGCGATCGACGACATCATCGTCGGCGAGCCGGATGGTGCCGACGCCGGCGGCGGCCAGATAGAACGCGGCCGGCGATCCGAGGCCACCGGCGCCGACCAGCAGCATGCGCGAAGTTTCGAGTTTCTTCTGGCCGTCGATGCCGATTTCCGGCAACCGCAGATGTCGCGAATAGCGATCGTGGAAATCGTGGTCGAAACCATCCTGCGGCTCTGTCATTGGAAGGCCGTCGGCGACCCAGCGACTGGTGCCGCCATCGACCGAGGCGACCCGCGTATAGCCCTGTGCCAGCAACGCCTGCGCGGCCTGCGCCGAACGCCGCCCGGACTGGCAGATCAGCAGGATCTCCGCATCCCTGCGTGGCAGGTACGCCTGCGGATCGGATTCGAGCGCGGCCCTGGCAACGCCCTGCGCCGCTTCCGCCATGCCGGGTGCGCGTTCGTGTTCCTCGCGGACGTCGACCAGGATGGCGCCACGGGACTGGCGTTCGCGCGCCTCGCGCGGGCTGATTTCGGTGATGCTCATGGAGAGGGATTATCGCGCCAAAGACTCACAGTCACAGGGAGCGGGCGCGATCCGCATTGTTCCGTCGCCCGTCCGGCCAGTTTGGTTTTCAGGCTGCCGGGCGCCGGCGCACGGCCTCAATACGGCAATACTTCCACGACGCGGCCGGTGGCATGTTCCATCGCCTGTTCCGGCAATACGATCAACACGTCGCTGTCGGCCGCCGCACGCATGCGATGCGAGCCGTCGGCTGGATTTGGCTGCACCATGAGGCTGCCATCGTCGCAGGGGCGCAGTCGTCCGCGCAGGAATTCCAGCCGGTCGTGCGTCTTGTGCCAGGGCGCGGCCAGACGCGCGAACAGGCGCGGCCTCGCCGCAGTACTCCCTTGCAGGACATCGATCAGGCCGCGTCCGAGCGTGAGCCAGGTCGCCAGCACCGACACCGGATTCCCGGGCAGGCCGAGGAACGACGCCCGCTCCAGTTCGCCGAACAGCAACGGCATGCCCGGACGCATCCGCACCTTCCAGAAATGCACGCGTCCCTGTGCCTGCAGCAGCGCCGGGATGTGGTCCTTCTCGCCGGCCGACACGGCGCCACAGGTGATCACCACGTCGAACGCCTGCGCAGCGTCGCGCAGCATCGATTCGATCCGCACAGGATCGTCGGGCAAGGTCGGCCATGCGGTAGGCTCCAGTCCATCCGAGCGCAGCAGCCCCATCAGCAGTTCGCGGTTGGAGTTGTAGATCCGGCCCGGCTGCAAGGGCATGCCCGGTTCCACCAGTTCGTCGCCGGTGGTGAATACCGCCACGGTCGGCCGCTGCGATACCTCGACGCTGGCCATACCCACCGCGGCCGCCAGCGCGATGCGCGACGGGGTCAGCGGTTGTCCTGCATGCAGCAGACGGTCACCGACCCGGGTGTCTTCTCCTTGCCGGCGCACATGCGCGCCGGGCTTTGGCGCCGGATCGATATGCACGCGACCGCCTTCGAGCCGCGCGTTCTCCTTCATCACCACGGTGTCCGCGCCGTGTGGCAGCGGCGCACCGGTGGTGATGCGGATGCATTGCCCTGCGTCGATGCGCAGTTCCAGCGAAGGTCCAGCGAACTGTTCGCCGATCAGCTGCAAGGCGCTTGCGCCATCACCGCGCAGGTCGGCATGGCGGAGCGCGTAGCCATCCATTGCGGCGTTGTCGAACGGCGGCAGGTCGATGCCCGCGATCACTTCCTGCGCCAGCACGCGGCCATGGGCGCGCGACAAGGCCATCTGTTCGCCAGGCAGTTTTCGCGATGCGGCGACGCGCTGGATGATCGCGCGCGCTTCGTCGAAAGCGATCCGGGTCGGGAAACCGGTCATGGCATTTCGAAGCCCGCAGCGGCGAGGTCGTCCGGCGTATTGAGGTTGCCGAAGCGTACGCCGGCAAAGCGCACTTCGATCATTCCGAGCCGCGACTGCAGGGTGTGAATGGCCAGCTCGCCAGCTTCGATCGCAGCGTTGGCACCGTCACGCAGGGATGCCACTGGCCATAGCGCGACCAGCGGCTGCACTCCATCTTCGTCATGCGCATAAGCGCCATGCTTGCCTGCCGCGGCGGCCAGGCTGGGCAGCAGGCAGTCGTTCACCGACACCACGTCGACCGGTAAGGTGAGCAGCCAGTCGGTCGTGCAGGCCTGCGCCAATGCGTCGAGGCCGCCGAGCGGGCCGATGTCGGGCGTGCGATCCTGGAATGCAGGCAGTCCCGACGCTTCGTAATCTGCGAGCCGGCGGTTGGCACTGACCAGCACGCCACCGACCTGGCCTGCGAAGCGCCGCGCCAGCCGGTGCACCTGCGCTTCACCTTTGCGTTGCAACCAGGCCTTGTCGATGCCGCCCAGGCGGGTGGCGCGACCGCCTGCCAGGATGCCGAGGATGATGGCGTCCGGTTCCGGCATCGCTGGCCCTAGCCTCGCCCCAGTTTATTTGTTGCGCTTGACATGCCGGATCAGACGTTTCTTCTTCGCGACCTGGCGCTCGGTCAGTACGTTCTTCTTGTCCTTGTACGGATTCTCGCCTTCCTTGAACACGAAACGCACCGGCGTACCGATCAGCTTGAAGCGCTTGCGGAAAAAGTTCTCCAGATAGCGCTTGTAGGTGTCGGACAGCGTGCGCAGGCGCGTGCCGTGGACGATGAACGTCGGCGGATTCTCGCCGCCGGCATGTGCGAAACGCAGCTTGGCGACATGCCCGCGCACCACCGGCGGTGGATTGGTCTCATAGGCGATTTCCAGCGCCTTGGTGACTTCCGAAGTGCTGAAGGTGCGCGTGGCCGAGGCATGCGCGCGATGGATCGCACGGAACAGTTCGCGCAGGCCGGAGCCGTGCATGGCGCTGATCCGCACCGCCTCGGCCCAGGTCACGAAGCTCAGCTTGCGCGACAGCAGTCCTTCGACCTGCTCGCGCTGGTAGGTGCTCAGGCCGTCCCATTTGTTGACCGCCAGCACCAGCGCGCGGCCTGCGTCGAGCACCGCACCCAGCACGCTGGCGTCCTGGTCGGTGACGCCCTCGTTGGCGTCGAGCATGATCACCGCGACCTGGCAGTGCTCGATCGCCTGCAGCGTCTTGATGATGGAGAACGTCTCGACGGCCTCCTCGACCTTGGACTTGCGGCGGATGCCGGCGGTGTCGACCAGCCGGTACTTGCGCCCGTCGCGCTCCAGGTCGACCGCGATCGAATCGCGCGTGGTGCCGGCGACTTCCGAGGCGATCATCCGCTCCTCGCCGAGGATGCGGTTGACCAGTGTCGACTTGCCGACATTGGGGCGGCCGACGAAGGCGATGCGCACACGCTCGGGATCGTCGTCGAGGATTTCGGCGTCGCCGTCGGCGGGCAGGCGCGCCAGCACTTTCGCCAGCAGCTCGTCGATGCCATGCCGGTGCGCGGACGAGATCGCGAACACGTCGGCGAAGCCGTAGCGCGAGAATTCGGCCAGCGCCGCGCGGGCGTCGAGGCCATCGGTCTTGTTGACCACCAGGAAGGTCGGCCGCGCGCTCTTGCGCAGCCAGCGCAGGATGTCGTCGTCGAGCGAAGAAGCGCCTTCGCGGCCATCGACCACGAACAGCACCAGGTCGGCCTCTTCGGCCGCCGCGCGAGCCTGCCGCGCCGTCGCGCCGGCCAGGCCCTCGTCGACGCCGGCGATGCCGCCGGTATCGACCACCACGAACGGCCGCGCTTCATCCAACCGGCAGACGCCGTAATGGCGATCGCGGGTCACGCCCGGTTCGTCGTGCACGAGCGCATCGCGACTGCGGGTCAACGCATTGAACAGCGTCGACTTGCCGACGTTCGGACGACCTACCAGGGCAACTAGCGGCAACATGTTCTTGATCCGGGAAACGGGAGTGTGGAATCGGGAATCGTTGAAAAACGCCTGAAGCGTACTGCTTTTACGATTCCCTATTCCCGATTTCCCATTCCCGGCTTCACTGGACCTGGAATGCAGTCAGTTCGCCGTCGGTGTTCTGCGCGATCAGGATGCCGTCCACGACCACCGGCTGCGCCAGGATCGCCTTGCCGCCCATACGCGTGCGCGCAGCCAAGGTGCCGTCGGACAGCTTAAGCCAGTGCAGGTAGCCGTCGAAATCGCCGACCACCGCATAGTCGCCCTGCACCGCCGGCGCGCTGAGGTTGCGGCGCACCAGACCGGCTTGCTGCCACATCGCGGCACCCGTGGCGCGATCCAGCGCCCAGACCGTGCCGCCCGGATCGGCGACGACCAGGCGGTCGCTGCCCAAGCCGAGGCCGCCGACGCCACCATTGTCCTTGCTCCACATCGGACGCCCGCTGGGCGCATCGATCGCCATCGTCTGGCGCTTGAAGCTGGTCGCGTACAGGGTGGTTCCGTCGAGCACGGGCGGGCCATCGACATCAGCCATGCGGTCGAGTTCGCTGCGGCCTTCGGGTTGGGCGATCGCCTGCGTCCACAGCTCGGAGCCGTCGCTCATCGACAGTGCCGTGACGCTGCCATCGTCGTTGCCGACGAACAGGTAACCTGGGCCCAACGTCGGCGTGCTGTTGCCACGCACGGTCAGCACCGGCAGTTCCTTGCTCCAGAACCAGCGGCGTTCGCCGCTGCCGGCATCGAACGCAGTGATGCGTCCGTCGTTGGCGCGTACGAATACCAGGCCGTTGCCGATGGCTGGCGCGGCGATCACCTCGTTGCTGACCTTGGCCTTCCACTTCTCGGCACCGGTCGCGGCATCGAGCGCGATGACGTCGCCTTCCAGGCTGCCGACCACGACCAGGCCTTCGCCCGCACCGGGACCGCCACTGATCGGCAACTCGGTTTCGTAATGCCACACCGCGCCGCCGGTCTGCAGATCGAACGCCCGCACACCGCCTTCCACCGCCGCGGCATAGACGCGGCCGTCCGCAACCGCCGGTCGCTGGCGTACGCCCAGACGCTGTTCGCCCTTGCCCGCCTGCACCGACCACAGCTTGTTGACGCTGGCGCTGGGAGTGAAATCGGTGAGTTCTGCCGGCTCGGCCTGCTGGTCCTTCTTGCCGCCGAACCAGCCTTTGACGGTGGTGCATCCACCAAGCGCGATCGCGGTGAAGGCAATCAGGACGATGGCGGCGGCACGCTTGCGCAACGCGCCTGTTGATGACTGGGCTTGGATCATCGGATCGGTATTCCTTGCATCGGACGCCGACGGCGCCGTGAGTGGCCGCCAGTGTCTCAGGTCTTGCTGCCCGGTTTGGAGGGTGCGCCGCCGGCATCGGTCAGCTTGAGTTCAAGCAGCCGGCGCTCGGGCGAGCCCGCGTCGAGCCGCGCCAGCGCCTTGCTGTAGGCGTCGCGCGCGGCATCCATCTGCGCCAGGGCCTTGTAGGCGTCACCCTTGGCTTCCAGCGTGCCGGCATCATCCGCATTGGCGAGCAGCTTCAGGGCTTCCTGCGCCTTGCCGGCATCGGTCAGCAGGCGCGCCAGGCGTCCTTTGACGATGTTGGCGATGGCATGGTTGTCGGTGTTGATGCCGCGCAGGGTGGCGATGGCGGCATCGCGCTGGTTGGCTTCCACCTGCACCTTGGCCAGCTGCAACGCGGCGAGTGCTGCGTATTCGCTGCCAGCGGGAAGCTTGGCGATGGCCGCCTTGGCCTTCGCAGCATCGCCGGCCATGGCCTTGATGCTGGCGGCATAGTTCGCGCTGAGCGACATGCGTTGATCGAGGTTGCGCTTCTGCCACCACTGCCAGCCGCCAATCAGGGCCAGGCCCAGGGCGACGCCACCGATCAGGCCAAGGGCGTTCCTCTGCAGCCAGCTGCGGACTCGTTCGCTTTGTTCGTGCTCGTCGAGCAGGTCGTCGATCGCCATGCGGTCTCTCGCCCGCCGGGTCGCAGGCCGTTCAATTGGGGAGCGACCCGCGAAGCGGGTCGATGTTCGGACTCCAGCACTCCGCTCGGTGGATCAGGCAGCGGCCGCAGGCCGTGCCACGAACTCATTCGGGCGCAATGGAGCCGTCAGAGGATACCGTAAAGCGCGCGACATTGGCGCGGCGGAAGGGTCCGGTGTCGACGACCTGCCCTGCCTGCTGCACTTCCACGGCGGAGGCATTGCCGATCACCAGACGCGCGACTTCGCCGCGGGCGTAGCTGCGCTCGGTACCAGCGGGCAGCAGGCCCTTTTCGATGACGCGGCCATCCGGCGCTTCGATTTCCATCCAGCTGTCGCCATTCAGACGCAGCTTCAGCGCCGAAGCGGGCGGCTGCGCCGGCAGTGGCGGCGTCAGCGAGGCCACCATCGGCGCGCGTTCGCGAACGGTCACGGGCGCAGGCGACCGGGTCGAAGCGGGCGCGGCCTGCGGCGTGACTGGCGCATCGAGGCGCGCCGTGTTGTCCTGGCTCGGCGTGCCGAGCGGGCCGCGCGTCGCCATCATCCATACCGGCACGACGATCACCGCGGTCATCACCACGTACACCAGGCGACGCGCGGTCTGTTCGAACAGGCGCTGCAGCGGCGGGGTATGCACGTGGCTGACGATTTCCGATGGCTCGATTCGCCGCACGCCTGCCATCTCGATCGCATCGTCGATGTTGATGCCCAGCAGCTTGGCGTAACTGCGCAGCTGTCCGCGTACGAACACCGCGGCGCCGGCGCGATCCCAGTCGTCGTTTTCCAGTGCCTGCACGACGCGCACCGGCATTTTCAGGCGCGCCGCGACATCTTCCAATCGCAGCCCCGCTTTTTCGCGGGCATTGCGTAAACGCAGGCCGCAACCGGCCGAAGCAGCGAGCTGATGTTGTTCAGAAGTGGTCATGGTCGTCGGGTTTCCACGGCGTCCGCGGCGCCGGCTTTGGGGAACTCCTGCCTCAGCCGCCGAACGTAACGATCGGCGGCTGCCCTGTCGCCGAGTTTGTTTTCGATTTGTGACGCAAGTTGCAGCGACGCCGCATTCGCCGGTGAAGCCGCCAGACGGCGTTCGGAGAATGCGCGGGCTTCGAAATAATCGCCGCGGGCGTAAGCCAGCTCGGCCATGGCACCAAGCGCAACAGTGTTGTCCGGATCGAGCTGCAATGCCTGGCGCAGGTCGCGCTCGGCACGCTCCGGTTGCCCCGCCTGGTGCGCGCACGCGCCGGCGTTGGCCAGCGCGGACGCCTTGCGGTCGTAGCTCGGGTCGGCGATGGCGCGTTCGAACCAGGGCAACGCGGCCGCGGCCTGGCCGTTGGCGCACAGCCACGCGCCGTAATTGTTGAGTTCCGGCCCACTGGCAGGCGCCAGTTCCGCCGCCTGCCGGTAATAGGCGCCTGCCTGCGTGGTCTGGCCACGCTGGCCGGCGACTGCCGCCAGAATTGTGTTGGCGTGCGCCGACTTCGGATCCTGCTGCAGCGCGGCCTTGGCTTCGCGCTCGGCGACGTCCAGATCGCCGTTTTGCAGGCGGCTGGACGCCAGTGCGATCCGGTCCTGGGCGGCGAGCCGCTGCTTGACCTGGGCGTTGTCGCGCACGGCTACCGGCTCTGAGACCGGTTCGTAGTCGCCCTTGCTGTAGTCCGGTTTGATGAAAGTCAGGCGACTGCACGCCGGCAACACCGTCGCCATCAGGATCAGGGTCAGGCCGGCATCACGCAGCCGCATCGACCGCCCCATCGCCCTGCCCGGTCTGCGCAGCCAGCTGCTTGCGGAATTCGGCCTGACGCCGCGTGCGATCGACCACCTGCCCCTTCAACTGGCCGCAGGCGGCATCGATGTCGTCGCCGCGGGTGCGCCGCACCATGGTCAGCACGTGCGCATCGAGCAGCGATTTCTGGAAGGCGCGGATGTCCGCCTCCGCGGAACGCTCGAAACGCGTGCCCGGGAAGGGATTGAACGGAATCAGGTTGACCTTGGCCGCGTCCTTCATCTGCATCGCGTTGTCGAACTGGCGCATCAGCCTGGCCAGCTGCCGTGCGTGCACGGGCTGGTCATTGACGCCCTTCATCAGCGTGTATTCGAAGGTGATCGACTCGCGCGGCTTGCGTCGCGCATAGCGCTCGCAGGCAGCCATCAGCTCGGCGATCGGGTATTTCTTGTTGAGCGGCACCAGTTCGCTGCGCAGCTCGTCGTTGGGTGCGTGCAGCGATACCGCCAGCGACACGTCGCTCAGTTCGGCAAGCTTGTCGATCATCGGCACCATGCCCGCGGTCGACAGCGTCACCCGCTTGTTGGCAAGGCCGTAGCCCAGGTCATCGCGCATGATGCTCATCGCGCGCACGACGTTGTCGAAGTTCATCAGCGGCTCGCCCATGCCCATCATCACCACGTTGGTGAGCTTGCGCTGGCGATGCGGCACGTTCCCGAGATGCTTGGCTGCGACCCAGACCTGGCCGATGATCTCAGCGGTCGACAGGTTGCGGTTGAAACCCTGCGTGGCGGTCGAACAGAACTGGCAATTCAGCGCGCAGCCCACCTGCGAAGACACGCACAGCGTGCCGCGGCCCTTGTCGGGGATGAATACCGCTTCGATCGCATTCTTGCCATCCATGCCGAGCAGCCACTTGTGGGTGCCATCGGTGGAAGGCTTCTCGAACTGGATCTGCGGCACGCGCACTTCGGCATGCGCTTCGAGCTTGGCGCGCAACGCCTTGCCCAGGTCCGTCATTTCGTTGAAGTCGGTGACGTGCCGATGATGGATCCATTTCATTATCTGGTGGGCACGGAAGCGCTTTTCGCCGAGGGTGTCGGCGAAGAAGCGCTCCAGGCCCTCGCGATCGAGGTCGAGCAGGTTCTGCTTGGCGATCGCGTCGTTCACTTCAGATCAGCGCGCGTACACGTCGGTGGACGGGAAGAAATACGCGATCTCGACCGCGGCGGTTTCGGCAGCATCGGAACCGTGCACGGCGTTGGCGTCGATCGAATCGGCGAAGTCGGCGCGGATCGTGCCTGGCGCCGCATCCTTCGGATTGGTCGCACCCATCAGCTCGCGATTCTTGAGCACGGCATTCTCGCCCTCCAGCACCTGGATCATCACCGGGCCGGATGACATGAATTCAACCAGCGCGTTGAAGAACGGGCGCTCGCGATGCACCGCATAGAAGCCTTCGGCCTCCTTGCGCGAGAGATGCTTCATCTTTGCGGCCGCGATCTTCAGGCCGGATTTTTCGAAACGCGAATAGATCTCGCCGACGACGTTCTTGGCGACGGCATCGGGCTTGACGATTGACAGGGTGCGCTCCAGCGCCATTTGGATGAACTCCAGGTGCGTGGGCCGTCAGCCGCCCCTTGCAGCTGAACAAACCCGAGGTTATCACGAAAATCCGCGTGTGGACGCGGGGTTAGACACACTTTCGAAGGGAATTTTAACGGATGCGTCACTGTGCGTATACCGGCCACCGACCTGGTTTCGCCCCCTATTGACCGGCGACTCAGGATCGGGCATCGTTCAATCAATTGTTTGAATTGTCCATTTTAAGCAAGGATCACAACGATGGCCGGCACCCATTTCAATACCAAGGACCGCATCCTCGGCGCAGCCGAGTCGTTGTTCGCCCAGCAGGGCTTCGCCGGCACATCGCTGCGTGAAGTGACCAGCCGCGCGGACGTCAACATCGCAGCGGTCAACTACCATTTCGGCAGCAAGGAAAACCTGATCAATGAGGTCTTCCGGCGCCGCCTGGACGAACTGTCCGACCAGCGCCTGGGTGCGTTGAGGACAGCCAGGGAACAGTCGCCGGGCGATCTGCAGGCTGTTCTCGCCGCCTTCATCGAACCCGCGCTGGCGTTGAGCCTGGATCGTCAGGGCGGCTCGGCGTTCGTCCGCGTGCTGGCACGCGCCTATGCCGAGAAGGATGAGCGCCTGCGCCAGTTCGTCTCCGAACACTATGGCCATGTGATGCGCGAATTCTCCAAGGCGGTGGCCGCATGCCTGCCCGAGCTGCCCCGCGACACGCTCGCCTGGCGGCTGGACTTCATCGCCGGTGCCCTGACCTACGCCATGGCCGATTTCGGCCACAACAAGCGCATGGGAGGCGGCAACGACCAGGCCCACTGCCAGCGCGCGGCGCGCGAACTGGTGCGGTTTGCCGCGGCGGGACTGCGCAGCTGACGTTCTGTCTGCCTTGTTAATCCTTTTCAATCAAATGGATGGAAACGATGTCTGAGAAATTACTTGTGCGTCGTGCCGCGGTCCTAGGCGCCGGCGTCATGGGTGCGCAGATCGCCGCACACCTGACCAACGCCGGCGTCGACACGGTGCTGTTCGACCTGCCGGCGAAAGAAGGCGCGCCGAACGGCATCGTGCTGAAGGCGATCGCCAACCTCGGCAAGCTCAGCCCTGCCCCGCTCGCCAGCAAGGCATTGGCGGAAGCCATCGTGCCGGCCAACTACGGCACCAGCGATGACGGCGGCGGCCTGGAGCAGTTGCGCGGCTGCGACCTGATCATCGAGGCCATCGCCGAACGGATGGACTGGAAGCAGGACCTGTATCAGAAGATCGCGCCATTTGTGGCCGACCACGCCGTGCTGGCCAGCAACACTTCCGGCCTCGGCATCAACAAGCTCGCGGAAGTATTGCCGGAGCAGTTGCGTCACCGCTTCTGCGGCGTGCATTTCTTCAACCCGCCACGCTATATGCACCTGGCCGAACTGATCCCGGCCCGGACCACCGACAAGGCGGTGCTGGCCGGCCTGGAAACCTTCCTCACCACTACGCTCGGCAAGGGCGTGGTCTACGCCAAGGACACACCGAACTTCATCGGCAACCGCATCGGCGTGTTCTCGATCCTGGCCACGGCCCACCACACCGGCGAGTTCAAGCTTGGTTTCGACGAGGTCGACGCGATCACCGGCCCGTTGATCGGACGGCCGAAGTCGGCGACCTACCGCACTTCCGACGTGGTCGGGCTGGACACGATGGCGCACGTCATCAAGACAATGGCCGACACCCTGCCCGAGGATCCCTGGCACAAGTACTTCCAGTCGCCGAAATGGCTTGAGGCGCTGATCGCAAAGGGCGCACTGGGCCAGAAGACCGGCGCCGGCATCTTTCGCAAGGTCGGCAAGGACATCCAGGTGCTGGACCTGAAGGCGCAGGACTACAAGGTCGCCACCGGTACCGCGGCGCCAGAGGTAGTCGAGATCCTCAGGAACAGGAACCCGGCCGAGAAGTTCGCGAAGCTGCGCGAAAGCCGGCATCCGCAGGCGCAGTTCCTGTGGGCGGTGTTCCGCGACCTGTTCCATTACAGCGCCTATCACCTGGCCGACATCGCCGAGACCGCGCGCGACGTCGACCTCGCCATCCGCTGGGGCTACGGCTGGTCGCTGGGTCCGTTCGAGACCTGGCAGGCCGCCGGCTGGAAGCAGGTGGCGCAATGGATCGCCGACGACATCGTCGCCGGCAAGGCGATGAGCGGCGCGCCGCTGCCGGACTGGGTGTTCGATGGACGCGATGGCGTTCACGCGGCCGAAGGCAGCTACAGTCCAGCCAGGAACGCCAAGCTGCCGCGTTCGGCCCTGCCCGTCTACCAGCGCCAGCGCTTCCCGGATGCGCTGCTGGGCGAAGCGTTCCCGCAGGGCGACACCGTGTTCGAGAACGACGGCGTACGTATGTGGACCGACGACGACGGCATTGCGGTGGTCTCGTTCAAGACCAAGATGAATACCGTTTCCGATCACGTACTGAACGGTGTGCAGGAAGCCGTTTCGCGTGCCGAAAAAGACTTCAAGGGCCTGGTGATCTGGCAGCAGAAGGAACCTTTCTCCGCTGGCGCCGACCTCGCCGGTGCGCTCGGCCTGTTGCAGGCCGGCGGCGTGCAGGGCTTCGAGGCGATGGTCGCCAATTTCCAGGCGACGAGCCAGCGCATCAAGTATTCGCTCGTGCCGGTCGTTGCAGCGGTGCGCGGCTTGGCCCTCGGCGGCGGTTGCGAGTTCCAGATGCACAGCGCCCGGACCGTCGCCGGACTGGAAAGCTATATCGGCCTGGTCGAGGCTGGCGTCGGCCTCCTGCCGGCCGGCGGTGGCCTGAAGGAAATCGCGGTGCGCGCGTCGCAGGCCGCAGGTCCCGGCGGTGACGTGTTCGCCGAGCTCAAGCGCTATTTCGAGACCGTGGCGATGGCCAAGGTGTCCACGTCCGCGGTCGAAGCGCAGGAACTGGGCCTGCTGCGCGACACCGACAAGGTGGTGTTCAACGCTTATGAGTTGCTCTACGTCGCCAAAAAGCAGGCCTTGGCGCTGGCCGAGAGCGGCTACCGCCCGCCACTGCCTGCGCGCCGGATTGCCGTGGCCGGCGATGTCGGCATTGCCACCTTCAAGATGATGCTGGTCAACATGCTCGAAGGCCGTTTTATCAGCGAATACGACTACGAGATCGCCACGCGCATCGCCACCGTGCTGTGCGGCGGCGAGATCGATCGCGGCGCGCTGGTCGACGAGGAATGGCTGCTCAAACTGGAGCGCCAGCACTTCGTCGAGTTGGCGCAGCAGCCGAAGACGCAGGAGCGCATCGCGCACATGTTGAAGACCGGCAAGCCGTTGAGGAACTAGTGAGCGGCCAGGCAGTGAGCGGTGAGCGGCGGAAACGACCGTCACTTCCGCTCACCACTCACCGTTCACCGCTCACTACTTTCACAAGGATCTACCCATGAGCAAGCAAATCCAGGACGCCTACATCGTCGCCGCCACCCGTACCCCGGTCGGAAAGGCGCCCAAGGGCGTATTCCGCAACACCCGCCCTGACGACATGCTGGCGCACGTACTGAAGGCCGTGGTTGCGCAGGCGCCGGGCATCGACCTGGGCCGCATCGACGATGCGATCATCGGCTGCGCCATGCCCGAGGGCGAGCAAGGCATGAACGTGGCACGCATCGGCGTGCTGTTGGCCGGCTTGCCGGATACCGTCGCGGCGCAGACCATCAACCGTTTCTGTTCGTCGGGTCTGCAGGCGGTGGCGCTGGCCGCCGATCAGATTCGACTAGGCAATGCCGATCTCGTGCTTGCAGGTGGCACCGAATCTATGTCGATGGTGCCGATGATGGGCAACAAGGTTGCGTTGAGCCCTAGCGTTTTCCGCGATGATCACGTCGCCATCGCCTACGGCATGGGCATCACCGCCGAGAAGGTCGCCGAGGAGTGGAAGGTTTCGCGCGAGGACCAGGATGCGTTCGCCCTCGCCTCGCATCAGAAAGCGATCACGGCGATCCAGGCCGGCGAGTTCAGGAACGAGATCACTCCGTACGAAGTCGTCTCGCACGTGCCGGACCCCGCCGGCAATGTCGTCCGGCTCCGCAAGCAACTGGTCGAAAACGACGAAGGTCCGCGTCCGGACAGTTCTGCCGAAGGCCTGGCGAAGCTGCGACCCGTTTTCCGCAATGGCCAGTTCGGCGGCACCGTTACCGCCGGCAACTCGTCGCAGATGAGCGACGGCGCGGCCGGCGTGCTGCTGGCTTCGGAACAGGCGATCAAGGACTACGGCCTGACGCCGCTCGCGCGTTTCGTATCGTTCTCGGTCGCCGGCGTGCGTCCGGAAGTGATGGGCATCGGCCCGATCGCCGCGATCCCCAAAGCACTGAAACAGGCCGGGCTGACCAAGAACCAGCTCGACTGGATCGAACTCAACGAAGCCTTCGCCGCGCAGGCGCTGGCGGTGATCCGCGACAGCGGCCTCGATCCGTCCAAGGTCAATCCGCTCGGCGGTGCGATCGCACTTGGCCACCCGCTGGGCGCGACCGGTGCGGTACGCACCGCGACCATCGTGCACGGCCTGCGTCGTCGCCAACTCAAGTACGGCATGGTCACGATGTGCATCGGCACTGGCATGGGTGCTGCAGGAATCTTCGAGGCGCTCTGAGTCCTCGGGTCGTAGTCTGGAAAGAACGGACGGCCGAACGCCGTCCGTTTTTTTAGAGGACCTTCCCGACCGACCGCTATCGCAAAACGATCATGCGAGTCGCGTTCCATTGGGTACTGGCCGCTCGATGGTGGTGAGCACTACGCCCTCCTCGGTCGGAAACCCGGTCAGCAGGAATTCCGATACGAAAGGCCCCACCTGTTTCGGCGGGAAATTGATCACGCCCACGACCTGCCGACCGGTCAGATCCTCGGCCGAATAAAGCGTCTTCACCTGTGCACTGGTCTTCCTGATGCCGAACGGGCCGAAGTCGACCCACAATTTCCAGGCCGGCTTGCGCGCCTCCGGAAAAACCTCGACGCGCAGCACGGTACCGGCACAGATCAGTACTTTCTCGAAATCTGACCAGGAGATCGGATCGGCCATGTCGCCGGATCACTCCAGTTCGATGACGCCAAGTTCCTTCAAGGCGTTCTGCATCAACTGCTGCGCGGCATCGCTCAGCTTCTCGTGATCGAGCGCATAGCGGATGGTGGCCTCGATCAGGCCCAAGTGGGTGCCGCAGTCGAAGCGCGTGCCCTGGAAACGGTAGGCCAGCACCGGTTCGCGTGCGAGCAGCGTCGAAATCGCATCGGTCAGCTGGATCTCGCCACCGGCGCCGGGCGTGGTGTTTTCCAGCAGGTCGAAGATGCTTCCGGAAAGGATGTAGCGACCGACCACCGCCAGCGTGCTCGGCGCGTCTTCGGGGGCGGGCTTTTCGACCATGGCGTTGATGCGGCCCTGGCGCCCCGTGAAGTTCTCGGTAGCGACGATGCCGTAACTGCCGGTCTGGTCCCGTGGCACGTTCTGGGTGGCGATCACACTGGCGTTGTTGGTCTCGGCGACATCCGCCATCTGCCTCAACGCGCCGGGTCCGCGATTCCAGATGAGGTCGTCCGGCAGCAGGACCGCGAACGGCTCGTCGCCGACGATCGGTTTGGCGCACAGCACCGCATGACCCAATCCCAGCGCTTCGGTCTGGGTAACGAACACGGCACGCACCCCGGCGGGCAGGACATTGCGGATCAGGTCGAGCTGCTCGTACTTGCCGGCCTTCTCGAGCTTGTGTTCGAGCTCGTAGGCCTTGTCGAAATAATCGGCGACCGCATGCTTGTAGCGGTTGGTGACGAATATCAGCGTGTCGCAACCGGCCTCGATCGCTTCGTCGACCGCATACTGGATCAGCGGACGGTCGATGATCGGCAGCATCTCCTTGGGCACGGTCTTGGTGGCAGGGAGGAAGCGCGTGCCGTGTCCGGCCACCGGGAATACCGCCTTGCGAATGCGTTGCACCAGTTCAGATCCTCCGTATGTCGCGTGCCGGGAAACGCACGATGGTCGCCGCCGCCGGTTCCGCAGCCTCATCGACGGGCATGAATTCGGGCACCGCTTGGCGCAGGGCGCTACTCAAGGCTTGCTGGTCGTACCGCGCACTGGCCTCGCGCATGTTCTGCAGGGTGGCCAGCACCTGTTCGGCAACCACGCTGCGCGCCTCCGCCTGCAGGATCTTCGGATGCGCGGTCTGGCGATATCTCTCGTCGGCATGGAACAGCGTTTCATGCAATTTCTCGCCCGGCCGCAATCCGGTGTAGATGATGGCGACGTCCTTGCCTGGCTGCTTTCCTGCCAGCCGGATCATCTGTTCGGCCAGCAAGCGAATCGGCACCGGTTCGCCCATGTCAAGCGTGTAGATCGCTTCATGCGAACCGATCGCCGCAGCCTGCAGGATCAACTGGCAAGCCTCGGGAATGGTCATGAAGTAACGCGTCACTTCCGCATCGGTCACGGTCACCGGACCACCTGCACGGATCTGTTCGCGGAACAGTGGCACCACGCTGCCTGCCGAATCCAGCACGTTGCCGAATCGCACGGTGACGTAGTGCGTGCTGCGCCGCACGGCCATGGCTTGGCAGACCATTTCTGCCAGGCGCTTGCTGGCGCCCAGCACATTGCCGGGATCCACGGCCTTGTCGGTGGAGATCAACACGAAAGTGCCGACGCCAGCATCGCGGCAAGCCGCAGCTACCGTTTCCGTCGCCAATACGTTGTTGCGGATCGCTTCGCGCAGTTGCGCTTCGAGCAGCGGCACCTGCTTGTAGGCTGCGGCGTGGAACAAGGCATCGGGTTCCGCCAGCGCCAACGCATGCTCGATCACCGCGGGATCGCCGCAATCGCCAAGGACGGCCACGCATTCCAGATTCGGAAAGTCGCGCCGCAGCTCGGCTTCCATGGTCATCAACGCAAGTTCGTCGATTTCCAGCAACGCGATGCGCTGCGCGCCGTGGCGGGCGCATTGGCGACAGAGCTCGGAACCGATCGAGCCGCCGGCACCCGTCACCAGTACCGAGCGTCCACCGAGCCAGCTGCGGATCGCCTTCCAGTCCGGCAGTACCGGCTTGCGCCCCAGCAGGTCCTCGATCGCGACTTCCTTGAGTTCGCCCGGCAACGAACGACCAACCAGCACGTCCTCGATCCGCGGCACGGTGCGGAACGGCAAGCCGGTACGCTCGCAGGCCGCGACCACCCGCTGCATCTCGCCGGCATCGATCGCCGGCATCGCGATCACCAGAAGCTTTGCCGAAGTTTCCTTGGCGATCTCGACTACATCGTCGATCGCACCCAGCACCGGGACGCCATGCAACTTGCTGCCACGCAACTTGGCGGCGTCGTCCAGGAATCCGACGGGCTGGTAAGCGCCCGATCGACGCAGATCACGCACCAGGGCGTCGCCTGCCTCACCGGCACCGAGGATCAATGTACGCACGGAACCGCGGCCGCTACGCTCGCTGCTACTGTCTTTCCAGGCGCGGTACAGCAGGCGCGGTGTCCCGAGCAGGCCAACCAGCGCGAACGGGTAAGCCACCAGCACCGCGCGCGGTACCTGCCCCATCCGGTTGTAGATGAACAAGCCCAGCATGATCGCGACCAGTCCGATGACGCTGGCCTTCACGATATTCCACAGATCCGGGACGCTGGCGAATCGCCACAGGCCGCGATACAGGCCGGCCTGCCAGAACACCAAGCCTTGTGCCGCCAGCACGATCGCTATTTCTGTGGACCACAGCGACAGCTGTGGCGGATTGGCGGCAAAGCTGTAGCGCAGCACGTGCAGCCCGACCCAGCAAAACCAGACCATGACCAGATCGTGTGCGACGATCGCAAGCCTGGGCAATCCGGCGCCGAGACGATCACGCCAGGCCATCATTCCGGACTTCCTGGATTCTTGTCGTCAACGACCACCGGTCCCTGCCTTGAGCGCAAGCCGCGCCAGATGAAAAGCGAAAAGGTATACCAAGCCAACAGCATCATTGTAATGAATGCAGGTCCGCGGTTACGGAACAGCCACCATAATGCGATCGCTGACACTGTCCAGGCCGCGTAGGCGAGCGTGACCGGCGAATGCCGTCCTCGGGTTCTGGCCCAGATCTGGTAGGTGTGCGTGACATGCGGGGTCCACCAACGCTCACCGCGCAGCATCCTCTCCCCCAGTGTCAACGCAGCGTCTACGAGGAACGTCGACAAAGGCAGCAGCAGCAGTGGCCAGCCGGGAGTGCCGGTGCCCGCAATACCGACACACAGCGCCGCCACTGCGAAGCCGAGGGCGCCACTGCCAACATCACCAAGAAAGATGCGTGCGCGCGGAAAATTGAACGGCAGGAAGCCGCTACAGGCTGCGCACAGCGCCAGTGCCAGTGCCTGCATCGAGCCTCCAAGGAACAACGAGGCCGCCGCGGCCAACAGCGCCGCCTGGCTGGCAGCCAGGCCATCGATGCCGTCCATGAAATTCCAGACGTTGGTCAGTCCGACCGACAGCAGGAATGCGGCCAGCGCCAGCCAGATGTCGCCGTGCGCCGCAAAGAAGCCATAAGCCAGCAACAGCGATGCCAATGCATGCACCGCCAGTCGCAACCATGGCGACAACGGCCGATGATCGTCGATGCCACCGACCACGGCGACCAGCATAATCCCGGCAGCGATGCAGGCCAGCAGAACCGTTTGTTGCCGGTCGTGCGCGATCAGCCAGGCGAGAGCGACCAGCAACGCGAGCACGATCGCGATGCCTCCGCCTCGCGGTGTCGCCGTCTGGTGACTGCGACGCTCACCCGGCTGGTCGAGCAGTTCGATCCGCAACGCGTAGCGTCGGGCCGCGAACGTGCCAAGCAGGCCGATGACGAAATGCAGTCCCAGCCATGCGGCCACCGGCATCAGACCACCGCGTAGTTCAACAGCGGCTTGATCGTGCCCCACTCCTTGCAGCTGGGACATTGCCAGTGGTGGGAGCGCGCGCCGAATCCGCAGCGGTTGCAGCGGTAGCTGGGGTTGCGTACCAGCAACTGGTCGGTGATGTGTTTGAGGTCGTGCAACGTTGCTTCGGGAGCAGCGCCATCGGCCAGGGTCAGGTCGATCAGGGCCGCCTCGCCACGTACCGAAGGGCGATCCTTGAGTTGCTGAGCGAGATAGGCGCGCGCAGCGGCGACGCCTTCGTCGGACTCCACCAGTCGCGTCAAGGCCAGCACCGGCGCCACGCCACGATAGTGTTCGCTCATCTCGGTCAGGAACGAGCGCGCACCCGGCACGTCGCCGACGCGGCGATAGCATTCCAGCAACGCCGGCAGGATTTCAGGCAGGTAGTCGGGATCGTGGCGCGCCGCGCGTTCGAAGGCACGGATCGCCGCGGCATCGTCCCCAGCCTCGGACTCGATGCGCCCCTCCAGCAACCCCGGCCGCACCGCATTGGAATCGGCGGCATAGGCACGCGCGATTGCCTGGCGTGCGGCATCGATGTCACCACTGGCGCGATGACGGTCGGCCAGTTCGCACTCGAACTGCGCGATCAGCTTGCCCATCGGCTCGCCGGTTGCGTTCTCGTAACGGGTTGCGTTCTCGATCGCCTTGGCCCAGTCGCGTTCCGCTTCATAGATGTCGATCAGATGCTTGAGCGCCTGCGGTGCTCGCTGGTCGATCTTGGCCAGGTCGCTGAATACCGTCTCGGCGCGATCGAGCAGGCCCGAACGCATGTAGTCCTCGCCCAGCGCCAGCAACGCCTGCACCTTCTGCTGGTCATTGAGATCGGGGCGCTGCACCAGTCCCTGGTGCAGGCGGATCGCGCGATCGACCTCGCCGCGACGGCGGAACAGATGCCCCAGCGCGACCTGTGTCTCGAAAGTGTCCTTGTCCAGCTCGGCGATGTGCAGGAACAGCTCGATCGCCTTGTCGGGCTGCTCGTTAAGCAGGTAATTCAGGCCGCGGAAGTAGGTCGTCGACAATCGGCTGACCTGGGTATCGCTGTGCCGCTCGCCGCCGCGACGGCCGATGATCCAGCCAGTCAGCGCCGCGACAGGCAGCAACAGGAAGAACCAGAACCATTCATTGACGAAGGCCATCATCGATCAGCGGCCTTCATCGGGGAGTTGGGTGACCACGGGCTTGTTCTGGCCGGCGCGACGCAGGCGTTGCCGCAATGGCAGCATCGTGCTCACGGTCAGGATGAGTCCGCCAAGGATGACGCCCACCAGCAATGCCAGCAGCACCGTCACGCCCAGGCTGCCGTGCAACGTACTGAAGCCAAGGTCCAGCGAAACCGACTGCGGATTGAGCGCGCCCACGGCGATGCCGGCCACGAGGCAGGCGATGGCGACAAGCAGGCGGATCAGGCGCATGTTCACTCGACTCCGGAGACAGGGGCTAGCTTAACGGAGGGGCGACGCCATGGACAAAAAAGACGCGGTCGTAGATCCGCGCGGGAACAGCGATCAGTCCTCGCCGGCCTGCGGCTCGACGCTGCTGACGCGTTCGCGCAGTTCCTTGCCGGGCTTGAAATGGGGGACGTGCTTGCCGGGCAACGCCACTGCGTCGCCGGTCTTGGGATTGCGGCCGGTACGTGGCGGCCGGTAATGCAGGGAAAAACTGCCGAATCCACGAATCTCGATGCGTCCGCCTTCCGACAGGGCACCGCCCATCATCTCCAGCAACGACTTCACCGCGAGATCGACATCGTCGGCCTTCAGGTGCGCCTGGCGCAGGGTGAGGATCTCGATCAGTTCGGACTTGGTCATGGAGGCCGGAGGGCTCAGGGCCATGGGCGGTCCGGCAACTGCCGGACCGCCCATTCGATGGCCTTACTCGGAATCGGCCTTGTTGCCGAGCTGCTCGCGCAGCAACGCACCAAGCTTGGTCGTGCCGCTGGAGGCATCCGCCGCCGCGCGGTTGTACTCGGCCAGCGTGTCGTGCATCTCGGCTTCGTCCTTGGCCTTGATCGAGAGCTGCATGGTGCGGCCCTTGCGATCCATGCCGATGAACTTCGCCTCGATTTCCTGGCCCACCTTGAGGTGCTGGGTGGCGTCGTCGACGCGTTCCTTGGCGATGTCGCGCGCGGCGACATAACCTTCGACGCCGTCGGCCAGCTCGATCGTCGCCCCCTTGGCGTCGACTTCCTTGACCGTACCCTTGACCACCGAGCCCTTCTGGTTGCCTGCCATGTACTGGCCGAACGGATCCTGCTCCAGCTGCTTGACGCCCAGGCTGATGCGCTCGCGCTCCGGATCGACCGCCAGCACCACGGCTTCAAGCGTGTCGCCCTTCTTGAAGTTGCGGGCGATGTCCTCGCCGGTCGAGTTCCAGCTGATGTCCGACAGGTGGATCAGGCCGTCGATGCCACCGTCCAGGCCGATGAAGATGCCGAAGTCGGTGATCGACTTGATCTGGCCGGACACCTTGTCGTTCTTCTTGTGGATCGCGGCGAAGGTTTCCCACGGATTGGAGGAGACCTGCTTCATGCCCAGCGAGATGCGGCGACGCTCTTCATCGACGTCCAGCACCATCACCTGCACTTCGTCGCCGACCTGCACGATCTTGGACGGGTTGACGTTCTTGTTGGTCCAGTCCATCTCGGACACGTGCACCAGGCCTTCGACGCCCGGCTCGATCTCGACGAACGCGCCGTAATCGGTGACGTTGGAGACCTTGCCGAACACGCGGGTGTTGGCCGGGTAGCGACGCGCAATATTGTCCCACGGATCCTCGCCCAGCTGCTTCAGGCCGAGGCTGACGCGGTTGCGCTCGCGGTCGTACTTGAGCACGCGGACGTCCAGCTCCTGGCCGACTTCCACGACTTCGGACGGATGGCGCACGCGCTTCCAGGCCATGTCGGTGATGTGCAGCAGGCCGTCGATGCCACCGAGGTCGACGAACGCGCCGTAATCGGTGAGGTTCTTGACCACGCCCTTGAGCACGGCGCCTTCCTGCAGCTTCTCGAGCAGTTGCTCGCGCTCTTCCGAATGCTCGCTCTCGACCACCGCGCGGCGCGACACGACCACGTTGTTACGCTTGCGATCGAGCTTGATGAGCTTGAACTCGAGTTCCTTGCCTTCGAGGTACACCGGGTCGCGCACGGGGCGCACATCGACCAGCGAGCCGGGCAGGAACGCGCGGACGTCCTTGATGTCGACGGTGAAACCACCCTTGACCTTGCCGCTGATGCGGCCGGTGATGGTTTCGTTGTTGGTGAGCGCTTCTTCCAGCTCGTCCCACACCATGGCGCGCTTGGCCTTCTCGCGCGACAGCACGGTCTCGCCGAAGCCGTTCTCGATGGAGTCCAGCGCGACCTTGACCTGGTCGCCCACGCCCACGTCGATCTCGCCGGCGTCGTTCCGGAACTGTTCGATCGGCACGATGCCTTCGGACTTCAGGCCGGCGTTGATCACCACCACGTCGCTGCGCACCTCGACCACGGTGCCGACGACGATGGAGCCCGGCTTCAGCTTGGCCAGATGGGTCTGGCTTTGTTCGAACAGTTCGGCAAATGATTCTGTCATTTCTGATTACTCAGGTTGAACACATGGATCGTGGCGCGCATGCGGCCCTGATCCATCGGTTATCGGCCTGCGCGGGATGCGTGTGGCCGCAAGTGTTGTGATTGAAAAACCCGACGGAGGATTCCGGCGGGACCCTCTGCTGTGCAAGTTCCACCGACAAGGGAACCCATCTCCATCCTTGCCTTCCCCTTGAAGGGGAAGGAAACGGGCGTAGGCGCAAAAAACGCGACTACGGGTTCACCAATGCCAGTACCCGTGCGACCACCGTTTCGATGGAGAGGCCGGTGGTATCGATGTGAACGGCGTCTTCGGCCGGTCGCAACGGTGCCACCGCACGCTCCGCGTCGCGGGCATCGCGGGCGAGAATCTCGCGCAGCAGACCGTCCAAGGTAACGGAAACCCCTTTGTCTTTCAACTGCTTATGGCGCCTTTCGGCTCTTTCCCGGGCACTGGCGGTCAGGAACACCTTGTAGGCGGCGTCCGGGAAGATCACGGTCCCCATGTCGCGACCGTCGGCGACCAGGCCCGGCGACCGGCGGAAGGAGCGCTGCAGGTCGAGCAGGGCGTCGCGGACCGGAGGGTGGGCGGCGATGGCCGAGGCGGCCGCGCCAGCGGTTTCCATGCGCAGCTGGTGGGTCGCGTCCTTGCCGTTGACGATCACGTGCGGCTCGGCTCCGCCCTCGCCGGTCCGGAACTCGATTTCGGTTCGGCGGGCGCAGGCGGCGACGGCTTCGGCATCGCTCAGGTCGACTTCGGACCAGGCGGCGGCCAGCCCGACCGCGCGGTACAATGCGCCGGAATCCAAGTAATGCCAGCCCAGTCGCACTGCTACCAGGCGGCTGATGGTGCCCTTGCCGGAGCCGGAAGGGCCGTCGATGGTCAATACCGGAACCTGCTTGCCCATCGTTCGCCTCCCTGGGGATCGGGTCATTGTAGCGGTATCACATGCAACCGCTTGAACAGATTAAAAAAAGCCGGCACAATGTCGGACTTTTCCGCCGAGGTGTGTCATGAAGGTCCTGTCCTCCCTGAAGTCGGCGAAGGCCCGTCACCGCGACTGCAAGGTGGTTCGCCGCCGCGGCAAGGTCTTCGTGATCTGCAAAACCAATCCACGTTTCAAGGCGCGTCAGCGCTGAAAAAAGCTGGCGCTCAAGGCGCCAATGCTGACCCGCCGCGCCCAAGAGGCGCGTCGCTGCAAAACGTGACCGGGGCCGCAGCAATGCGGCCTTCGTCGTTTCTGGTGCCTGCGTCGCGGCAATGCGCGTGCGGCTTCTGCTTACAATCCGCCTTCCAGCCAAGGAGCCGCGCCATGAACCGTCATAACCACCCCATCCGCTTGCTGGCTGCCGTGCTGCTCGCTGCCACCGGCACCGCTTCGGCCGAGACCTTGCTGATCCAGCGCGCCCAGCATGAAAGCGCCGCCCTCCCCGCGCGCGGCATGAGCATGGCGCAGGTCGAGGCGCAGTACGGTGCACCTGGTGAAAAGCTTGATCCGCGTGGCGGCCAGAAGCGCCAGTGGCCCACCATCAACCGCTGGACCTATCCGGCGTTCACCGTGTACTTCGAGAAGAACAAGGTGATCGACGCCGTCGCCAACCAGGCAGCGCCGAACGAGATCGGGCCCAAGCCGCCGATCAGGTAAGGCGCGTCTTCCGCGCAAGAGCCGCACATCAATGTGCGGGGATTCAATTAGTAAAAGCCGCCAAGCCAGAGTTTGTCCGAATGACTTCGCAGTTGCGTTTTCCAGCGGAATGGGAGCCCCAGTCCGCGATCCTGATCGCCTGGCCCCACGAAGGTACCGATTGGGCGCGGCGCCTGGGCGAGGTCGAGGAAACCTATATCGCCCTGGTCGCTGCCATAGCGCGCTTCCAGCGCGTGGTGATCTGCGTGGCCGACGATGACGTGCAGGCCTATGCGCGAGCGCGCCTGTCCTCGGCGCGCGTCGACATGGCCCGCGTGACTTTCGTCGACGTGCCCTACGACGACACCTGGCTGCGCGATTCCGGCCCGATCGCCCTGCGGGCGCAACGTGGTTTCCAGTTGCTCGATTTCCGGTTCACCGGCTGGGGCGGCAAGTTCGAGGCGAGCCGCGACGACAAGCTGATCGAAGCCCTGCATGCACGGCATGTCTTTCGCGATGCCCGCACGCACACGATCGACTTCGCACTGGAAGGCGGTGCGATCGACACCGACGGCGCCGGCACCCTGCTGACCACCTGGCAGTGCCTGCACGAACGCCACCCGAACGCGTCGCGCGAGGAACTGACCTCGAAACTTTCGCAGTGGCTGGTCCAGCAGCGCGTGCTGTGGCTCGACCATGGCTACCTGGAGGGCGACGATACCGATGCGCATGTCGATACCCTCGCCCGCTTCGCGGCGCCGGACGCCATCGTGTTCCAGGCCTGCGACGATCCGACCGATTCGCATTACGCCGAACTGAAGGCGATGGCAGACGAGATCGCGGCGCTGCGCACGCCCGACGGCCAGCCCTATCGGCTGTTTCCCCTGCCCTGGGCCAGGCCCGTCATCGACGAAGGCCGTCGCCTGGCCGCCAGTTACGCCAATTTCCTCATCATCAATGGCGCGGTGCTGATGCCGGCCTATGGCGACGATGCCGACGCGGCCGCGGCCTCGGTGCTGGCACAGGCCTTCCCGGACCGCGAGATCGTGCCGGTGCCCTGCCGCCCGCTGATATGGCAGAACGGCAGCCTGCATTGCATCACGATGCAGTTGCCGGAAGGCGCCTTGGCGTAAGCCGCATTCGTTGGAAGGCGGCACGAAGGCCACACTAAAAGGTGTCGGAACACACCAGGCGAGCTGGAGTCGGGCTTTCCAAATCGACTATCGAAGACTCGGATTCCGCTTCGCTGGAATGACGTTTCTTCATTCCTTAACGCGAAGGCCCCAACGGCGCGAAGCGTAAGCTGCGCAGATCGACCCCCTCCTTCGCGGCCTTCACCACCAACGTATTGGTGCCTGCATGCAGATCGAAACCTGCAGGGTCCACCGCGGCACCATTGATCCGGACTGACAGGCCGTCGTTGCCGGCATCCGTCAGCAGCGTGTAGCGGCCGGCGCGTTCCACAGAGAAGGTATATTTCAGCCATTCGCCGGCCTGCATTCCGGCGACGAATGCGCCGCCATCCGGATCGGTGCCGATGTCGATGCCGTCATTGCGGTAGCGCAAACCCGTGTTCCACGTCACCCGTTCGCCGCCTGCCGAGACGTGGTAGTTGGCCGGCTTCAGGCTGTAGTACGCGTGCCGGTTCCTGCCCATGTCGAAATCGGCGGCACGGATCTGGCCACCGTCCGCGCCGATCCGGTGCGGCTTGAACGGCACGGTCTGGTCGGTGTGGGCCGCACGGAACAACGCGTCGACGACATCGGGATGCTGCACGTTGTTCTGGAAGCGCACATCGTGGCTCGCCAACCGCATCAGTGCCGCCTCCGCTTGTTCCCGGCTCGGGCGCTTGCCCTTGCCACTC
Source organism: Luteimonas cucumeris (assembly GCF_007830035.1). Classification (GTDB taxonomy): domain Bacteria; phylum Pseudomonadota; class Gammaproteobacteria; order Xanthomonadales; family Xanthomonadaceae; genus Luteimonas_C; species Luteimonas_C cucumeris. The sequence continues at coordinate 541,866 of NZ_VLKN01000003.1, forward strand.
CAGTAATCCAGCAGTTTCCGGTAGCCTTCGTTGGGCACGATCTGCAGCGGATTGTTGTAGCGGATCTTCTTCAGCGGCCACCATGCCCAGCCGATGCCTTCGGCCTCGACCAGGGCCACGGTGCGTGCGAACCAGTCGTTGGAGTTCTCACCCGTTTCGCCCAGCCACAATGGAAGGTCGTACTTGTCGCGAAGAGCCAGCATGTCGACCATGGTTTCAGGCGTGGTGTAGTTCCAGTAACGGTGGAAACTGATCACCAGGTTGTCATCCCACACGCCCTGGTCGAAGACGCCGGCGTAGTTGTTGCCCCAACAGTTGCCTTCGATGATGACGATATGGCGCTTGTCGACCGCGCGGATGGCATGGGTCGCACGCTTCAGGAATTCGCGCAGCGGCGAGTTGGCTTTTTCGGCGCAACCATTCTTGTCGGCCTTGTCGGCGAAGCCCCAGTTGGGCTCGTTGATCAGGTCGTAGCCGCCGATGTTCGGCTCGTCCTTGTAACGCTGGGCCAGCTTCACCCACAGCGCGATGGCCTTGTCCTGGTTGGCCGGGTCGTCCCAGAAGGACGGCTTCTTCGGATCGCGATCCGAGATGTTGATGTCGTTGCCCTGTCCGCCCGGGGCGGCATGCAGGTCGAGGATCAGATACATATCGTTGGCCTTGGCCCAGGCCAACAGTGCGTCGGTGCGGCGGAAACCGTCCTCCAGCCAGGTGTGTTCGCCGGCGACCGGCTCCTGATCGACCGGCAGAGTGTAGAGGCCGAAGTGCATCGGCAGTCGCACCGAATTGAACCCCCAGGCCTTCATCGCATCGATGTCGGCCTTGGTGGTGTGGTTGTCCAGCCATGCGGCATGGAACTCGCGCGTCTTCTCAGGTCCGATCAGCTTTTCGATCTCCGATCGGATGATTTGCTGCGTACCGAATTCCGGCAGTTCCAGCATGTAGCCTTCCTGCAGCATGAAGCCACCCAGCCCCATGCCGCGCAGGATGATCCTGTCTCCTGACTCGTCGACGATGTGGCGGCCGTCCCTCTTCAGGAATCCATCCGCCAGCGCCGGAAACTGCGCCAGCATCAATATGAGCGCGAGCGCGGCGTTCGCGGTGGCATTCTTCGCAGGCATACAACCCCTCGTTTACACTTGCGTATCGCGGCCGGCGATCACCCCTTGATACCGGCCTGCGGAACTTAACCACTTCCATGCTCGAAAGATCATCGCATGGTCCTCGTCCCACTCCCGAGCCTGCAACGGCAATCCGCAGATGAAGAAGACCACGCTCCCCGTCGCATTGATCCAGGAAAAGAACCACGGCGAAGCCGAGGCGAATCTTGCCATCATCGAAACGCGCGTCGGCGAGGCGGCCAGGCAGGGTGCGAAACTGGTACTGCTGCAGGAACTGCACAACGGCGCGTACTTCTGCCAGCACGAGTCGGTGGATGAATTCGATCGTGCGGAGACTATCCCCGGTCCCAGTACGGAACGTTTGTCGAAGCTCGCCAGGCAGCACGGCGTGGTGCTGGTCAGTTCGCTGTTCGAGAAGCGCGCGACCGGGCTGTATCACAACACCGCCGTGGTGTTCGATGCCGACGGCAGCACGGCCGGCCGATACCGCAAGATGCACATCCCGGACGACCCGGGCTTCTACGAGAAGTTCTATTTCACGCCCGGCGACCTGGGTTTCGAACCGATCAATACCAGCGTCGGCCGCCTCGGGGTGCTGGTGTGCTGGGACCAGTGGTATCCGGAAGCCGCGCGCCTGATGGCGCTGGCCGGCGCAGAGTTGCTGCTTTATCCGACTGCTATCGGTTGGGATCCCGGCGACGAGCAGGCCGAAAAAGATCGCCAGCGCAACGCGTGGATCCTCAGCCACCGCGGCCACGCCGTTGCCAATGGCCTGCCGGTGCTCAGCTGCAACCGCGTAGGCCATGAACCATCGCCGCTGGATGCAGCCGGCATCGATTTCTGGGGCTCCAGCCATGTGCTCGGGCCGCAAGGGGAATTCCTCGCCGAAGCCCAGGGCGATCCGCAGATACTGACCTGCGAGGTCGATCTCGGTCGTAGCGAACATGTGCGCCGGATCTGGCCGTTCCTGCGCGATCGCCGGATCGATGCCTACGGGGATTTGTTGAGGCGCTATCGCGACTGACGTTAGCCACCCGGTTCGTGCCTGCGTGTCGTACAGGCGCAGGCCACTTGACCCCCTGTGAAGTAGTTCATCGATCTCGATGATTCCTGAGACCAGCCGGGGCAACCGACGAACAGTCAGATAAAAAACGAACGGTCGTGCTATTGTTCGGCACATGAGCATTCTCACCGCCACCCAAAAAGGCGCTGCCACTCGCGAAGCCATCATCGACCAGGCCTATGACATAGCCCGGCAGACGGGGCTGGAAGGCCTGTCGATCGGCCCGCTGGCACAGGCGGTGGGGATGTCCAAGAGCGGCGTGTTCGCCCATTTCGGCTCGCGCGAGGACCTGCAACTGGCCGTGCTCGAATCGGCAGCGCTCCGGTTCGGCCAGGCTGTGCTGATCGGCGCGCTATCACAGCCGCGCGGGCTGCCGCGCCTGCGCGCGATCATGCGCAACTGGTTCGAATGGGGGCGCACGGCCACCGGCGGCTGCGTGCTGGTGGGCTCGGTCAGCGAATACGACGATCGTCCTGGCCCGATCCGCGATCGTGTCCTGCAGAACGAGCGCCGCTGGCGCGCCGAACTGCAGCGCGCTGCGCAGCTTGCGATCGACGCCGGCCATCTGCGCGATGGCGATACCGACCAGTACGCGTTCGAGCTGTACGCAATACCGCTGGCCATGCTCCATGAAGCCGGCCTGTTCGGTTACGAGCGGGCCCGACGCCATGGCGATACCGCGCTCGAGCGCTGGATCGCCGCCCATTCCCCGACCGCCTGACCCTTCATGAGGTGTCGCCATGCCTGCCACGACGTCCAGAATTAGCACGACCGTTCGATCCTATTTGAAGCTGACTGGCCTGCGAACCAGTTTTGTGCTCGGCGGCTGGTTCGATGCGCCAGCGACCATCCACCTCGCCGGCGAACTGTTCTGCACGCCGTTCGCCAGTTCGCGTGTGCGCGCCGCGCAGACGCCCTGCGGCGACGCGGTCGAAGGCAATTTCGACCTGGATGGCCGGCGCATCCACACCTACGTCTGGGGCGATCCGCAAGCGCAGCCTTACGTTCTCCTTGCGCACGGCTGGTCGAGCCACGCCACGCGCTTCCTCCCCTGGATCGGCCGCCTGCGCGCGGCCGGCTACGCGGTGGTGGCGTTCGACCAGCCGGCGCATGGACTCAGCACCGGCCAGCGCACCAACCTGCTCGATTTCGCCAACACGCTGGAAGCAGTGGCGCTGCGCTTCGGGCCGGCGGCGGCCTTGATCGGGCATTCGCTGGGTGGTGCGGCAGTCGCGACGGCCCTGGCGCGCGGCGTGCCTGCCGAGCGCGCGGTGCTGATCGCACCGGCGGCCGATCCCGTCGACGCCGCGATGCGCTTCGCTGGCCTGGTCGGGCTGCCGCAGCGGCTTTGCCAGCGCATGATCGCGGCGTTCGAGGCGCATATCGGTTTTTCGTTCGATGCATTCCAGGCTCACTTCAACGCACCGCGCATCGCTCATCCGGCGTTGATCGTGCACGACGTCGAAGACCGCGAGGTACCGTGGGCCGAGGGCGAGCGTTACGCGCGCTTCTGGCCGGATTCGCGCCTGCTCAGCACACAGGGCCTGGGGCACAACCGGATCGCGCAGGACGAAGGCGTGATCACCGCTGCCCTGCGTTTCCTGCGCGGCGAAATAGTCGGCGAGCGCGTGGTGTCATCGCCCAACCTGCCCTACGGCTTCGCCTGAACCGCATGACCGGCGGCCTTTGCCGCCGGCGCCGACGAGCGTCTATGCTGCGCGGCCGTGGTCCTGTCGCCGCGGCCTGCAGACCACGAACGTCGCGATGACCCTCGAACACGAATCCCCTGCGTCCACCGATCCCTTCGCCAGCCAGCCGCATGCCATCGTCGAACGCGACGGCGTGCGCTACACCCTGCTTGGCACCGCGCATGTGTCCAAGGCAAGCGTGGAGGCGGTACGCGCGGCGATCGATAGCGGCCGCTTCGACACCATTGCTGTCGAACTCGATCCGCAGCGCCTGCAGGCGCTGAGCGATCCCGCTGCACTGGCGCGGCTGGACTTGGTCAAGGTGCTGCGCGAAGGCAAGACCGCGCTGTTCGCCGCCAACCTCGGCTTGGCCGCCTACCAGCGCCGGCTGGCGGAGCAGCTCGGCATCGAGCCCGGCGCGGAACTGAAGGCAGCAGCCGACGAAGCGCGCGCCCGCGACCTGTCGCTGCAGCTGATCGATCGCGACGTCGGCCTGACCTTCAAGCGCGCGCTGTCCGGGCTTGGCTTCTGGCGCCGGATCAAGCTGGGCGCTGGATTGTTCGCCGGACTCTTCTTCGACGAGAAGGTCGGCGAGGAAGACATCGAGAAGCTCAAGCAGGGTGACCTGATGGAAGCCAGCTTCAGCGAGTTCGCCGAAGAGACGCCGGAGCTGTACGACACCATCATCGGCGAACGTGATCGCTACATGGCAGCGAAGCTGCGACTGATGCCGCCTGCTGCGCGCGAAGTGCTGGCAGTGGTCGGCGCCGGGCACCTGCAGGGTTTGGCAAGGCACCTGCGCGAGGAAAGTGCGGCGCCCGCGGGCATCGTCGCCGAGCTGGAAACGCTGCCGCAGAAATCGTCGGTGCCGTGGTTCACGATTGTATTGGCCGCGTTCGTGCTCGGCGGTTTCGCCTGGGGGTTCTGGCGTGGCGGCGTCGATGTCGGCACCGACCTGATGTTGTACTGGGTGCTGTGGACCGGCGGCCTCGGCGCGCTGGGCTGCGCGATCGCCGGCGGCCATCCGCTCAGTATCCTCGCCGCCTTCCTCGCTTCGCCGATCACGCCGCTGCATCCGGCGCTGGCGTCGGGCACGATCAGCGCGCTGGTCGAGGCCTGGGTGCGCAAGCCCACCTATGCCGACTTCATGGCGTTGCGCGACGACGTACAGACCTTCAAGGGCTGGTGGCGCAATCGCGTGGCGCGGGTGCTGCTGAACTTCTTCCTGACCAGTCTCGGCACCGCCATCGGCGTGTGGACCGGCGGCGCACGTATGCTGGGCAAGCTGTTCGGCTGACGTAGGGCGGGCCCAGGCCCGCCGTCCGGAATAACGATCGTCCAGGAACTTTTTCTGGAAGATTTGACGAACGCGCAATGGCGGGCCGGGGCCCGCCCTACTCCACCACGGTCGCGGCGGGCAACACCGCATCCGGCTTGCCGCGCGCGCGCCGGATCAGTCGCGCGGTGCCGTTGCGCATGTCGTCGAGGATCGCGTAGATGGTCGGCAGGAACAGCAGGCTGACCACGGTCGAGAACGCCAGGCCGCCGGCGATCGCACGCGCCATCGGGTAGTACGGCGGCATGCCGTCCGCGGTCTGGGTGTTCAGGGCGATCGGGATCATCGCCAGGATCGCGGTGCCCATGGTCATCAGGATCGGCCGCAGGCGTTCGCGGCTGCCGTCGATCAGTGCCTCCAGCCGCGGTAACCCGCGCCGGCGCAGGTTGTTGATGTGCTCGATCATCACGATGCCGTTGTTCACCACCACGCCCATCAGCACCAGGATGCCGATGATCGCCATGATGTTCATCTCGGTACCGGTCAGCCAGAACAGCCAGTAGACGCCGAAGATGGAGAACAGCACGCAGGACATGATCGCCACCGGGAACAGCAGCGACTCGAACACCGCGGCCATGATCACGAACATCAGCACCAGCGCGATGACGATGGCGCGCATCATCTGGTCCATGCCGTCGAAATTGATGTCGAACCCGGCGCCGGAGAAGGTATAGCCGTAGCCGGGCGGGAACTGCACGCCGGCGAGCGTCTCCTCGATCGCCTTGCGCGCCTCGTCCACCGGCACGTCCTTGCCCAGCCCGGCCTCGACCTTCAGCATCGTCTGGCGATTCAGTCGCTGGATCGACGTCGCCGCCGGCCGGTAGTCGACCTTGACCATCGCCAGCAGCGGCACCTCGGTGCCGTCCGCGGCCCGCACCATGAAGCCGGCCAGGTCTTGAACGCCATAATCATCCGAACCGGCGAAGCGCACGTTGACGGGGATCTCGATCTCGTCCTGGTGGAAGTCGCGCAGCGACGAACCGCGCAGCGCCATGCCCACGAACTGCGCGACCTGTTGCGCGCTGAAACCGTAGGACGCGGCACGCTCGCGATCGACCTGCACCACCAGCTCGGTGTTGGCGTCGCCGGTATCCACGCGCACGTCGCGCAGCTTGGGATTGCGCGCCAGTATCGGCACGATGTCGTCGGCCAGCTCCTGTAGCGTGGTGGAGGAATCGCCGATCAGGCTGAAGCTCACGCCCTGTCCCTGGCCGCCGCCGTCGCCACCCGGCCAGCCGATGCCCAGCTTGGCGCGAGCCGATTGCGGCAGGCCCTTGCGCACTTCCTCCTCGATCTTCTTGCTCTGCTCGCGGTCGTCGATGTCGAGGAACAAGCGGGTCTGCGCCCAGCCCTGTTCGCTGTAGCGGCTGTACACCCGCTCGATGTGGAATTCCTTGCGATGTGCGTTGACGAACGCTTCCACCCGCTCGACTTCCTTGCCCATCTCCTCCTTGGAATAGGCGCCACGCCACTGGTAGAAGATGTTGATCTCGGACGGGTCGTTGTCGTCGCCGCCGCCCTGGGTGTGCATCATCGGCCACACGCTCAGCGCGGATATGGCCAGGATGCCGGCCACGCTCCAGCCGCGGTGCAGCAGGGTCCAGCGCAGCGCGCGCGCATAGCTGTCCTGCAGGCGGCCGATCAGCGGCGACTTCACCGCCGGCGGGGTCTTCATCCGCGCCGACAGCATCGGGATCAGGCTGACGGCCACCAGCCACGAGGCCAGCAGCGAGAACGAGATCGTCACCGCCAGCTGGGTCAGGTAGATGGTGATGATGTTCTTCTCGCCGAACATCATGGGCAGGAACACCACGCAGTGGCTGAGCGTGCCAGCGGACAACGCGATCGCGACGTGGCGGGTGCCGATGATCGACGCCAGCGACGGGTTGTCCGGATATTTCTCGCGCTCCTGGTAGATGCTTTCCACCACCACCACGGCGTTGTCCACCAGCATGCCTACCGCCAGCAGCAGGCCCATCATCGAGATGATGTTCAGGGTGATGCCGGCGAAGTACATGAAGCCCAAGGTCATGGCGAAGCAGATCGGGATGGCCAACGTGACCATCAGCGTCGACGGCCAATGGCGCAGGAAGGCGTACAGCACCATGATCGACAGCAGCAGGCCGATCGCACCGGCCTCGGCCAGCGCCAGCAGCGAGCTGGTCACCGCCTGGCCCTGGTCGTCGGTCACCTCGATGTCGATGCCGCGCATGGCGGAGTCGGTCTTGAGCACTTCGAGCTCGTCGCGCACCGAGCGCGACAGATCGACGAGGTTGGCCGCGCGCTCCTTGTAGATGTCCACGCCGACGCTGGGCTTGCCTTCCATGCGCCGCACGTAGTTCATCCGCTGCGGCTGCAGATCGACCTGGGCGATGTCGGACAGCCGCGTACCCTGCGCATTGACCGGCAGGTCGCGCAGCGCCTGCAGTTCCTGCAGTTCGCCGCGCGGCTGCACACGCAGGCGACGGCCGGCTTCGGTGATCTGCCCGGCGGAAACCGAGAAGTTGGCTGCCTGCAGGCGCTGCACCAGTTCGTTCAACGCCACGCCGTGGGCGCTGAGGCGATCCTTGTCCAGCGCCACCAGTACTTCCTGGCGGGCCACGCCTTCCACTTCCACGCGCGCCACGCCGGGCAGGCGCTCCAGGCGCTGCTTGATGCTGCGCTCGATCAGGTCCGCGCGCTCGGTCAGGTCTTCGGCGCTGGTCAGGCGCAGGCTCATCGCCTCGCGATCGGATGAACTCCAGCGCTGCACGTAGTAGCGGCGGAAATCGTCGGGCAACTGGTCGCGCACCGCGTCGATGCGCTCACGCGCCTCGGACGCGGCGATCGCGATGTCACGGCTCCAGTCGCCGAACTCCACTTGGATCGACGCGCCCTCGGCATTGGCGCGCGAGGTCATCGAGCGGATCCCGGGCATGGTCGCGATCGCTTCCTCGACCGGACGCAGCAGGTTGCGCTCGACTTCTTCCGGCGTCGAACCCGGATACGGCAGGTTGATGAAGAAGAACGGGATGGTCGCTTCCGGCTCCGCCTCCAGCGGCAGGCGGAACGATGCGATCAGGCCGATCGCCACCATCGACACGAACAGCATGATCGTGGTGACCGGGCGACGGATGGACAGCTCGGTGATGTTCATCCGGTCAGTCCTTCAGTCCGCCGTCCAAAGCATCCTGCTCGTGCGAAAGCGCCTGCGCGAGTTGGGCGGCCTGGCGCCGGGCACGCCGACCGCGCTCGGCGTAGCGCTCGTCGGCGCTGCGATCCAGCAGGTCGTACACCACCGGGATCACCACCAGCGTCAACAGCGTCGACACCAACAGGCCACCGATCACGGTGATGGCCATCGGCGAGCGCACTTCGGCACCTTCGCCGAACGCCAGCGCCAGTGGCAGGAAGCCGAACACCGCGCACAAAGTGGTCATCATGATCGGGCGCAGTCGCGAGCGGGCACCTTCGACCAGCGCATCGCGCTTGGCCAGACCCTGTTCGCGCAGCTGGTTGACCTTGTCGATCAGGATGATGGCGTTCTTCACCACCAGGCCGACCAGCAGGATCAGGCCGATGAACACCACCACCGACACTGGTGCACGTACCAGCAACAATGCCGCCACCGCGCCCACCAACGCCAGCGGGATGGTGAACAGGATCACGAACGGGTGCAGCAGCGATTCGAACTGCGAAGCCATCACCAGGTAGACCAGGAACACGGCCAGCGCGAACGCGAACAGCAGCGAGCGGATCGATTCGCCCAGTTCCTGGCCCTGCCCGCCGATGTGCATGCCGACCTCGGTGCCCAGCGGGTTCTCTTCGACCATCTGCCGCACTTCGGCGATCGCCGTGCCCAGGTCGATGTCGCGCAGGTTGGCCGAGACGATGGCTACGCGGCGCTGGTCGGTGCGATGGATCTCGCTCGGGCCGGTGGTAGCCACCACGTCGGCGACGGATCCCAGTTCCACCGGCTTGTTGCCGGTCGGGTTGATCACCAGCCGGCGGATGTCCTCCACCGACGAACGCTCGGACTCGCGCAGGCGCACCAGCACGTCGATCTTGCGATCGCGGAAGCTGTAGCGGGTGGCGACGTTGCCGCGCACCTTGTTGACCACCGCGTCGGCGATCTGGCGCGTGCTCAGGCCCAGTGCAGCAGCACGATCCTGGTCGAACAGGATCTGGATTTCGGGAAAACCCTGCTCGACGCTGGACTTGACGTCGGCATAGTGCGGATTCTCGCGCAGCATGGCGGCCATGCGGCTGCCGGCGATGCGGATCTGCTCCAGATCGCTGCCCTCGATCTCGATCTCCAGCGGCGGCGACAGCGCGAACAGTTCGGGGCGGGCGAAGTCCACTTGCGCTTCCGGGTAGTTCTGCATGGTGTTGCGCAGACGCTCGGTCAACGCCTGCTCGCGCGAGGCATCGTCCATCACCACGGTCAGCTTGCCAATGTTCTCGCCGCTTTCGGTCGGGCTGGCGTCGAGGCGCGTGCCGGTGCCGGACACGCCGTACAACAGGCGTACGCCGTCCTCTTTGGCGTGCACACGCTGCACGTCGCGCACCAGCGCATCGGTCCGCGCAAGCGGCGTGCCCGGCGGCAGCTTGGCGGTCATCTCGAAGCGGTCCTGGGCCAGCTGCGGGATCAGGTCGACGCCCAGCAGCGGCACCGCCGCCAAGGTCAGCACGAAGGCCAGCGCCGCCCCGCCCAGCAGCGGCCACGGCCGTGCCAGCACGCGTGGCAGCAGTTTCAGATAGGCCGCTTCGGCGCGATGGTAAGGCGCCATCGCCAGGTCGCTGGCCTTGCGCATCACCGGCCCGATCACGGCCACCAGGCCGCGGAACACGCGCACCACCGCCCAGACCACGGCGAAGAAGGCATAGCGGAATGCTGCGCCGATGCCGCGACCGGCCACGGCCGCCGGCTTCTGCCAGCGCGACTGCGGTTGCCACGGCTGCCCGTGCGCTTCTTCCGGGAACTGCGATGTCGGCCGCCCCTTGAGCGCGCTGAGCATCGGAATCAGGGTCATCGACACCACCAGCGACACGGCGATCGCGATAGCCACGGTCAGGGCCTGGTCGCGGAACAGCTGGCCGGCGATGCCTTCGACGAACACCAGCGGCAGGAACACCGCGATCGTGGTCAGGGTCGAGGCGACGACCGCCATGAACACTTCGCGGGTGCCTTCGATCGCCGCCGTGAGCGCATCGAGCCCGCGCTCGCGCGCCTTGGCGATGGACTCCAGCACCACGATCGAATCGTCCACCACCAGGCCGGTGGCCAGCGCCAGGCCGCCCAGCGACATCACGTTCAGGCTCAGCCCGAGCTGACCCATGAAGAAGAAGGTGGTGATGATCGAAATCGGCAACGACAGCGAGATGACGAAAGTGCTCCAGCCATCGCGCAGGAACAGGAAGATGATCAGGATCGACAGCAGGCCACCGATCACCGCGTCGAGCTTGACGTCGGCGATGGCGTGGCGGATGAACACCGACTGGTCTTCCACGGCCGTCAGCTGGATGTCGTCCGGCAGCTGCTCGCGGATGACCTTCAGCCGCTCTTCGAGGGCGTCCGCGGTGGCTACGGTATTCGCGTCGCCTTCCTTGTACACCGCCAGTTCCACCGCCTCGTGGCCGGCACTGCGGATCACCGCCTCGCGCTCCCTGTAGCCCTGGTGCACCGCGGCCACGTCCTTCAGCCGTACGGGCGAGGTCGCTGACGCGCCGCTGCCGCCACCCATGGCGGCGATCACGTTCGGATCGCGGCTGCCCAGGATGGCCAGCATCAACTGGCTGTTGTCATCGCCGCTGGCGGCACTGGCACCGCCAGCCGTGTTCAGCAGCATCTCCCGCATCTGCTCGATGGTGGCGAACTGGTTGACGGTGCGCACCAGGTAGCGCTGGGTGCCCTCCTCCAGACGCCCGCCCGAGAGGTTGACGTTCTCCTGTTTCAGTCGCTCGATCACGCTGTCCAGCGACAGGCCCAGCTGCGCCAGCTTGCGCTGGTCGATCTCGACCTGGATCTCGTCTTCCAGGCCACCGCCGACCTTGACCGCAGCCACGCCGCTGACCGGTTCGAGCTTGCGCTTGAGGTCCTCGTCGGCGTAGCGGCGCAGTTCCATCAGTCGCCGCACCGCGTCGGCTTCGCTGCCGCCCTCCTGCTTCGAGGACAGGGCCAGCCGCATGATCGGCTGGGTCGAGGGGTTGAAGCGCAGCAGTACCGGCGGCTTGGCCTCCAGCGGCAGCTGCAGCGTTTCCATCTTGTCGCGCACGTCCAGCCCGGCCTGCTGCATGTCCGTGCCCCAGGCAAATTCCAGCACTACGTCGCTCTGCCCGGTGCGCGAGATCGACTTGAGCTTGCGCAGGCCCTTGACCGTGCCCAGCGCTTCCTCGGCCGGCTGCGAGACCAGGGTTTCGACCTCGCTCGGCGCCGCGCCTTCCAGATCGGTGCGTACGGTCAGCGTCGGATAACTCAGGTCAGGCAGCAGTTCGACCTTGAGGCTGGACAGGGCGATCAGCCCGAACAGCACCAGGGTCAGGGTCATCATCGCGATGGTGACCCGGCGCCGGGTGGCGAACTCGATCAGGTCGAACCTGCCTCCGCCGGCAGGCGGCTCGTGCGGCGTCATCAGCGCGCGACCTTCGCCGCGGGCTTCGCGGCAGGCGTGGCAACCGCGGCGCGTGGGCCATCGCGGTCCAGCACCTGCACGGCGCTGCCTTCACGCAGCGCGGCCTTGCCGGCCACCACCACTGCATCGCCCTGGCGCAGGCCCTCGCGCACTTCGATCCAGCCGTCGTCGTCGTATCCGAGCTTGAGGCCGGTACGCTGCACCTTGCCATCGCGCACCACGAACACGGCCGGTTCGTCGCCATCCTCGAGCAGGGCCACGCGCGGCACCACCAGCGCATCGGAACGCTGGTCGTAATCGATGCGCAGGCGCCCGAACATGCCCGGCTGCAGCACGTCGTCGCCGGCGAAGGCGCTGACGACGCGGAAGGTGCCGCTGCCCGCGTCCACTACCGGCGAGACGCGGTCGACCACGCCCTTGAAGCTGCGGCCCGGCAGGGCATCGACCTGCAGGTGCACCGGCTGGCCGGCCTTCATCGTGGCCAGTTCGCGCTCGGGCACGTTGAGCGTGGCTTCCAGGCGCGAGTCGTCGACGATGCGGAAGATCGGCGAGTTGATCTGCACGAAGTTGCCCGGCTTGATGTCGCGCTTGGCGATCACCCCGGAGATCGGCGCGGTCACCGTGGTGTAGGACAGTTCCAGCACGGCCATGCGGTGCTGGGCGCGGATGTTCTCGAGGTCGTACTTGATCTTGTCGACATCGTCGACGCTGATCATCTGCTGCGAGACCAACTGCTGCGAACGCTGGTAGCTGTTCTCCAGCTTGTGCAGCTGCGCCTCGGCCTGCGCCAGTGCCAGCCGCGCGCGATCCGGATCCAGACGTACCAGCGCCTGCCCGGCCTCGACCCGCTGGCCTTCCTCCACCAGCACCTGCAACGCGACGCCGGAGGTCTTGGCGACGACCTGCGACTCGGCGCGCGCCTCCAGCGCCGCGGTGCCGGCGTAACTGGCAGCGATCGGTCGCCGCACGGCACGTTCCACCTCGACCGGAATCGCGTCGGCCTTGCCGTCCTTCGACTTGGCCTGCGCCTCGCCCTCGCCGTCGCCCTTGCAGGCGGAAAGGCCGCACGCAAGCAGCAGTGCGAACAACAAAGCGCTCGCGTGGCGAGCGGACCGCATCCGGACGAAACCGCTGGCAGGAGTCAAAAAGGGCATTGGAACAGGCTCTCGAGAGGTGTTGTAGCTAGATATATCACCTCGACACATACGCACCCATGAGCCGAAGGTAATAGTGACGAGATGCGGCCAGTGGGGAGTTCGGTTGCACGCATGCAACATGCAACGTTGGGCTGACCGCGACGCGCAAGTTATACTTTGCTGACTGCGCGCCGATGACCGGCGCGAAATTCTGCCAGCCCACCGAGAAGACATTGATGCGACCGTTGCCGATCGCCTGCCTCGCGCTAGCCATCATCGCCGCTCCCGCCCTTGCCGCCGATCCGGCCAAGCCGCTGGTCGGCGACGCCAAGCAAGGCCACATGCTTACCTATACCTGCCAGGGATGCCACGGCATCGATGGTTACAAGAACGCATATCCGAACTACCACGTGCCACGCATCGGTGGACAGTCGAAGGAATACCTGCGTCTTGCATTGAGCGAATACCGCGACGGCTCGCGCAAGCACCCGACGATGCAGGCCCAGGCGCAAAGCTTCTCGGACCAGGACATCGCCGACATCGCCGCCTTCCTTTCGGAGCTGAAGCCGTGAGCCGCGTCCTGACCTCCTCCCGACTCGCCTTCGCCCTGCTCGCCACGCTCGCCGTCGCGGCCTGCTCGCCGTCCGGCGAGACCCCGGCCGAGCACTCCAGCGCCGACCGCAGCGAAGGCCACACCTCATCCTCAGCCGGTCTTCCGGAAGGCCACGCCGAGGCCGGTGCCAAGCGCGCCCTGGTCAAGAGCCAGGCCACCGGCCAGACCTGCATCGACTGCCACGGCAAGGATGGCAACGTGCCGCTGGACCCGACCTATCCCAAGCTGGGTGGCCAGTACGCCGACTACCTCGCGCACTCGCTGCAGATGTACCGCGACGGCGACCGCCAGCATCCGCTGATGTCCGCTCAGGCCCAGGAGCTTGACGACCAGGAGATCGCCGACTTGGCCGCCTACTTCTCCTCGCGTCCAAGCCTGCTGCGCGATCTCCACGGCGCGCACTGAGCGCGGCCAGCAAGAAGCATCGACAGGAAAAGGGGCCGCAAGGCCCCTTTTTCTTTGTGCGGACAACGGCACCTGCGACCTCGACGGACGTTCTTTCCGATCTCGCCGTCCCTCTTGTCGACCTCGAAGAACCGTTTCAGTACTCCGACGACGATTCCACCGACCCGCCGACGGTTCTCGTCGTCGACGGTCCAGATAAAAACCTCGATGCAGGAAATGCCGCATGGTCGGGCGGGAACCGCGACAGGCAATTCCGCCCAACCAGCCAACGACGATTCCCTGGTCTGGCGGAACCCGCTTCGCGGGTTCCGCCTTACGGCTGCTGCAGGCTGCCCTGGTCTTCCTGCAGTTCGCGCTTGAAGGGGATGTCGGGCGGTGGGCGGGCGACCGCAGGCTGGTCGAACAGCTTCTCGCTGTCAGTGACTCCGCAACCGCCGCCCACCTGCAGCAGCGACACCAGGCATTCGATCCGCTTCGACGTTCCCGGTATCGGAATCGACAGTTTCTTGATGCCCTTGCGCACCCACTCCTGCAGCAACGTCTCGTGCGGTACCCAGTACTTTTCGAAACGGGTGGGCTCGTATCCCAGTCGCGGCCGGTCCAGCCACTTGCCCGCCCTGTCCAGATCGGCGACGTGCTGTTCCTCCGAACCCGGCGGATTGCCATAGGGCGTCGGCCCTTCGCCCGACGTGCCCGGCGGCAGACGCAGGCTGCCGTCGGCGTTGTACAGGCCGGCTTTCGCACCGGGTTGCTGTCCGCCCTGCGACTGGCCAGCGACATTGCGTTTGGCATCGCCCCAGTCGTCGCCCTTGACCGGCGTCGGCACGCTGCCCGGCTGCGTGCCGACCGCGGCGCCGGTGGCCGCGGCTGCGGGTTGCGTGCCGCTGGCCGGCGCTGGCGACGTGGTCGGCGCGCCGGAAGCCTGCGTGGCGGCGGTGCTGTCCGTTTCCGCCGCGGCGGTCGCACCGGGCGGCATCGGCAGCGATTGCGGTTCGGCGCTGCTGGTGGGTACCTCCACCTGCGCGGCCGCGCTCGCCTGCGACGGCAGTTCACGTGCGCGCACGGCAGGCAGCGGCTGCGGCACTTCGATGAGCGTCGGCTGTTCGGCGATCTGCGGCACGCTGATCTGCCGCTGCGCCACGTCGCGATCGATCGGCCGAACCGGTGCCGGTGCGCGCGGCAGCGGGATCGCTTCGACTTCGCTGCGCAACGTCGGCACCTCGACGCTCGGCGCGACCTGCGTGGTCACCGGACGCGGCTGCGGCGGCGGCAACCGGAAGCGGGCCTCGTCGACGGTCGCCGTTTCGGTTACCTGCAGGGTCTGCTCAGCGGCCGGGACGACGGTTTCCTCGGTCAGTTGCGGTTGCTCGCGTTGCGGCGCTTCCTGCGGCAGCGGCTCGACGCTGCTCGGCGGTGCCTGCACCTGACTCAGCTCGGGCCGCTGTGGCTGTGGCTGTGGCGGCGACTGTGCCGTCGATGGCGCGACCACCGGGTCCGGCCTTGGCGATGGCGGCCCGCCGCCTTCGTCCTCTATAGCCCCTTCGCCGATGAACTGCACGCGGATCGCGACATCGCTGGACTCACCGGGCTGCTCGACGAATTTCGCATACGCCAGCCACGCCAGTAACACCAGCAGCACCGCATGCACCAGCAGCGTGATCGCCAGCGCGATGAAGCGCACCAGGCGTTCGTCCTTGCCGGCGGGCTGCCATTGCTGCCGCCACAGCGTGCTGAAAGACCGCCAGCGGCCGAGTTCCGCGACCGCGGGCGCCGGCAGTGCCGGCTCGCGTTGCAGGAAGATGTCGATGATCGCTTCGGCCGTGGCGCCAGTGACCGCATCCATCCTGGCCGACATCGACGCGAACCACGCACTCCATCCTGCCGGAAATTCGCCCGGCGGGCGTTCCGGGCGCAGCGACTTGCGCATGCGCCTGCGCAGCGCTTCGATGAGATCGGCCGAGGAGAACACTCGTGCCGGAGCCGGTTACGCCGCGGCGTCGCGCGAAATGTACGGAGCCTGCCCGGTGTCGTGGTCGGTGGCGTCACGCACCGCGGTCACGCCCGGCACCTTGCTCAACAGGGTCTTCTCGATGCCCTGCTTCAATGTGACATCGGCCATGCCACAACCATGGCAGCCGCCGCCGAAGTTCAGCACCACCACGCCATCGGCGGAGACTTCCTGCACCGATACGTGACCCTTGTGCTGGGCGAGCTGCGGATTGATCTCGTGCTGCACGATCCAGCGCACGCGCTCGACCAGCGATGCCGATTCGGCCGGTGCCTCGCCCTTGATCTTCGGCGCACGGATCTGCAGCTGGCCGCCCGTTGCGAGCGTGGCGTAATCGATCTCGGCACCGTCCAGGTACTGCACGCTGCCCGCATCCAGCCACAGCGTGAAACCTTCGCAATCGATGGCCCATTCGTCGCCGTGCAGATCACCGGGCTCGGCGAACTCCAGCCGCACGTCGGCCGTCGGCGTGCCGGGATTGGTCGCCGACAGCCGCACGCCTAGGCCTGGCAGGTCCTCGCGTTCGATCAGCTTGCGGAAGTGCGTCTGTGCGGATTCTGAAATCTGGATCATGGATGTCATGGCCTCGCGCTGGACCGGCCTGCGCAGATGTATGGCGGATTCGTTGTGTGGATCGGAACGCTTCGATCGGCTGCGCATGCGATGCACGGGATCCAGATGGCCGGATCATGGGCGTATTCTACCGGCCTCGCGTCACGCCGTTTCCATGCCGTCCAGCAGAGCATGAACTGCGTTTGCCATTCGTTAGGAGTAGCCCATGTCCGATCTCATTCCCCTCGCCCAGGCCCATTGCCTGCCCCGCAAGGGCAGCGAACACAAGCTCAGCGAAGCGCGCATACGCGAACTGCTGCCGGAAGTGCCGGGTTGGGAGCTGACTGAGGACGGTCATGCCCTGAACCGTACCTTCAGTTTCAAGAACTACTACCGCACGATGTCGTTCGTGAACGCACTGGCGCACATGGCCAACCGCGAGGATCACCATCCGGACCTGGGCGTGCACTACGACCGCTGCGTGGTGCGCTATTCGACCCACGACGTCGGTGGCCTCAGCGAAAACGACTTCATCTGCGCGGCCAAGGCCGACATCCTGTACGGGTGATGCCTTGACATGCGACCAGCTTCAGGACGATTCGAAGGAACGCAGCGCATGCCGATGACGAAAAATGCCGGCCTCTCCATCCTCCTCATGCTGCTGGCCGCGTGCAGCCCGGGCGATGCTGCCGAGAGCAAGGCACCCGCGACAGACCCGGCGCGGACGATAGTTGGCACCTGGCATACCGTGCTGCCGCTCGCGGGCAAGCCGACCGAGGTCATCTGGCAGGCCCGCGACGATGGCAGCTGCGCCTATCGGCTGCCGCAGAATCCAGGCGCCTCGATCGCCTGCCGCTGGAAGCTGCAAGGCGACGTGCTCAGCGAAACTGCCGAGGGATCATCCTCGACTGCCAGGCTGCGCTGGCAAGGGAAGGATGAAATGACGTTGACGATCATCGACAACGGCCAGCCCGCCGAGAAAGGTTCGGTGCGGGAGTACGTTCGAAAATAGATCCCACACTTCGTAGCGTGCGCTATGCGCACGATCTGCGCTCCGTGCGGACCGCACCAGTGTTGGTGGGGTCAAATCACGCGCGCAGCGCACGCCATCAGGCTCACGCCAACCGATCCAGCACGTCGACCAGCTCCGCCGCCAGCGGCGCATTCAACACATAGGGCGTCTTGCCGCCATCCAAGGCGAACTCCAGCGATGCCGCGTGCAGGAACAGGCGCTTCAGGCCGACCTGTTCACGCAGGCGCTTGTTGACCGCCTCGTCGCCATACTTGTCGTCACCGGCCACGGGATGGCCGATGTGCTGCGCGTGGACGCGGATCTGATGGGTGCGGCCGGTCTCGATGCGCACCTCGCAATAGGATTGCCCGCCGCGACGCTCCAGCACGCGGAAATGGCTCAGCGAGGCCTTGCCGGCACTGCTGCTGGCGGAGGTGACGACCTGCACGTGGCGCTCGCCGCCCTGGCGCAGGCCGACGTGCAGCGGCGCGTCGACGCTCATCACTCCGTCCGGCATGCGCCCGGTCAGCAGGGCCAGATAGCGCTTGTTGATGCCGCCCTCCTCCCTCATCAACGCCTGCAACTCGATCAGGGCCGAGCGCTTTTTGGCGATGACCATCAGGCCCGAGGTGTCGCGGTCGAGCCGGTGCACCAGTTCCAGCGACTCCCTCGGCCGCAGCGCGCGCAAGGTCTCGATCACGCCGAAGCTGATCCCGCTGCCGCCATGGCTGGCCACGCCGGACGGCTTGCTGATCGCCAGCAGGCGCGCATCCTCGAAAACGATGCTGGCCTCCATCGCCTCCAGCAAGCCCTTGGCGGGGGTGCCCTTGTCGGCCGGATCGTCCAGGCGGATCGGCGGAATGCGGACCTCGTCGCCGCCCTCCAGCCGCCGCTCCGGCTTGCAGCGCCCGCCATTGACGCGCACCTGCCCGGAGCGCAGCAGCTTGTAGATCAGGCTGCGCGGGGCCCCCTTGAGGTAGCCCAGCAGGAAGTTGTCGAGCCGCTGCCCGTCGCGGTCCTCGGCGATACGGACCGTGTGGGCGGCGCTGGCAGGACGGGCTGGAGCATCGGAAGGGGGCATCTGCACTCTTGGTCTGTTACACTCGCGAAGCGAGATAAGGGTTTGATTTCGCTGGAAGTTACCCCGGGCCGAAAGCCCGCCCTTCCGCGATTCCCGATGCAGTGCGCAACCACCGTCCACGGGACGGCCATGTTAGCGGCTACACGGCAGGCCCGGACATCGCCCGATGCGTCAGACATCGGCGCTGAACAACGACCCGAGCGGCGCGCAGGCCTGGAGCCGAAGCAGCCGCCGGCCCGCAACAGTTATTTTGAGACAAGCGCTCCCGCGGCATGCCGTGGTGTCGAAGCGCTGGAAACCCAGGACGCCGCTGCGCTTGCGCGGCCGGCGCCCAGCAGTATCCAGGCGAAACGCCCCGGCGTTCCGCGTGCGAGAGCGCGCGAGGAACGCAAACATGAAACGCATGCTGATCAATGCGACGCAGGCAGAAGAACTGCGCGTCGCCATCGTCGACGGCCAGACCCTGTACGACATCGACATCGAGCAACCGTCGAAGGAACAGAAGAAGTCCAACATCTACAAGGGCCGCATCACCCGGCTCGAGCCTTCGCTGGAAGCGGCCTTCGTCGAATACGGCGGCGAGCGCCACGGCTTCCTGCCTCTGAAGGAAATCTCCCGCGACTACTTCCAGGCCGGCGTCGACCACAACAAGGCCGGCCTCAAGGAGTTGCTGCGCGAAGGCCAGGAAGTGGTGGTCCAGGTCGACAAGGAGGAGCGCGGCAACAAGGGCGCCGCCCTGACCACGTTCATCTCGCTGGCCGGCCGCTACATGGTGCTGATGCCGAACTCGCCGACCGCCGGCGGCGTCTCGCGCCGGATCGAAGGCGACGACCGCGCCGCGCTGAAAGAGGCGATGGACAAGCTGCAGATCCCCGACGACATGGGCGTGATCATCCGTACCGCTGGCGTCGGCCGTGATGCCGAAGAACTGCAGTGGGACCTGGACTACCTGTTGCAGGTGTGGCGCTCGGTGGCCGAGGCCGCACTCGCAAAGCCGGCGCCGTTCCTCATCTACCAGGAGTCGCGGCTGATCATCCGCGCCCTGCGCGATTACATGCGCGCCGACATCGGCGAGATCCTGGTCGACACCGACGAGATGTACAACGAGGCGCGCGAGTTCGTGCAGCAGGTGATGCCGCACAACCTGCGCAAGCTCAAGCACTACACCGACGACACGCCGCTGTTCAACCGCTTCCAGATCGAATCGCAGATCGAGAACGCGTATGAACGCACCGTGCGCCTGCCCTCGGGCGGCGCGCTGGTGATCGACCAGACCGAGGCGCTGACCGCGGTCGACGTCAACTCGGCGCGCGCCACCAAGGGCGGCGACATCGAGGAGACCGCGTTCCACACCAACCTCGAAGCCGCGGAAGAAGTCGCACGCCAGCTGCGCCTGCGCGACCTCGGTGGCCTGGTAGTGATCGACTTCATCGACATGTCGTCGAACAAGCACCAGCGCGAGGTCGAGAACCGCCTGCAGAACACGCTCAAGTACGACCGTGCGCGCGTGCAGATCGGCCGCATCTCGCGCTTCGGCCTGCTCGAAATGAGCCGCCAGCGTCTGCGCCCCAGCCTGGGCGAGGCCAGCCAGATGGTGTGCCCGCGTTGCGACGGCCATGGCCGCATGCGCGGCGTCGAGTCGCTGTCGCTGTCGATCATCCGCGTCGCCGAAGAGCACGCGATGAAGGAGAACACCGGGCAGGTGCTGGTGCAGGCGCCGACCGAGATCGCCAACTATCTGCTCAACGAGAAGCGCAGCGCGTTGCGCGAAATCGAACAGCGCCACGACGCGCCGATCGTGATCGTCGCCGACGAACAGCTGGAAACGCCGCACTACGAAGTGACGCGGATCCGCGAGAACGAGCTCGGCGAGGAGACCAGCAAGCCCAGCTACCAGCGTGGCACCCCGCGCAAGCTGGCCACGCATGCGCTGACCAAGGCGCACCTGAACATCCCGCCGGCGCCGGCGGTGACCAACGTCAAGCCGCTGCAGCCGGCGCCGACGCGTGACGAACCGCGCGACGAGCGCCCTGCCCCCGAGCCGGCACCGATCCACGTCGCACCGAAGGCGAAAGCCGGGCTGTTCGCGCGGGTGATGCAATTCTTCGGCGGCGACCAGGCCGGCAGCAGCACGCCGTCGCCGGCGGTCTCGCCGATACAGCACGGCGGCGATCGCGGGCGCAACGAGCGCAATGGCCAGCGCCGCGATGGCCGCAATGGCGGTGGCAAGCCGCAGGGCCGTGAGCGTCGCGACGAACAGAAGCGCGACGATTCCAGGCGCGCCCAACCGCAACAGCCGTCGCAGCAGGCGAACCCGCAGAACAAGCCGCCCAAGCAGCAGCAACCACAGAAGCAGAATCCGCCCAAGCAAGGGCAGAAGCAGCCCAGGCAGGAGCAGCCGAATCGCGAACCGCGCGCGCCGCGGCCGGAACGCGCGGACGCCGCGCAGTCTGCAGCGTCGGTCGAGACGATCAAGCCCGCACAGATCGATGCAACCACAACGGCCACCGTGGCGGCCGCGGTCGCCACGCCGGTCGTGACCCAGGCAGCGACCGAACAGGCGGTGACGGCGGCGCAGGTCGACCGCGCCACATCGCCCGCAACCGAAGCTGCCGACGCCGCAACCCATGCAACCGAAGGTGGCGAAGGCGCTCGGCGTCGTCGCGGCCGTCGCGGTGGTCGCCGTCGTCGTCGCGGCGGTGCCGAGGGCACGGCCGGCGACGAGTCGAATGCCGTCGACATGCCGCACGATGACGACACTGTCGCCGCGCAGCGCTCGCAGCCGGAATTCGATTTCGACGAACTGCAACCGCAGGCCGCTCCGCTTGCCGCCGCCGACGGGAACCAGATGGCCGATGCGGCCGAAGCGGCCGAAGCGGAAGTTACCGCGCCAGGAGCCAGGGCCGTACCGCAACCGCGGGCGCCAGCTCCTGTCATCGCGCAGCCCACGGCACCTGCCGCCATCGAAACAGTGACTGCGCCGACGCCTGCAACTGCCGTGGCAGCGGTTGAAATCGCTGGAGCCGACGCTGCCGAGTCCGTGGCTGCGGTCACCGACGCGCCTGCCCCGGCCGAAGCCGCGGCTTCGGCTGTCACGGAAGCTGTCATCTCGCCGGCAGGCGAACGGGCAGAGGAAGCTGTCATTGCCGATGAGGCAAAGAAGGCATCGAAGCCGGTGTCGAAGGAAAGTGCCGCTGCGCCGTCGCGGTCCGCGTCGCGCGCTGCAGCCGCGCCACAGGGCGAAATGATCCATGCCCTGCCGTTGTCCGCGGCGATCGCGGTATCGCTGGCCGAAACGGCCTACCGACCGACGATCAAGGCAGCACCGGAACCGGCGAGCGCTGAAGCGGGCGTCGAACCAGTCGCGCCCGCGGCACCAGCGCAGCAAGCGGAACAGCCGGCGCAGGAATCAATCGCCGCGACGGGCTTCGAGGACGCCGGCATGCCGCGCACGCCGGGCCTGTTCGACGAACCGGCAGCGGCACCGGCGGAAGAAGCCGCGGCGCAGGTTGCTGCCCGGCAGCCGTCGCAGGACCAGGCCAATGACGCGTCTCACGACAACGAGCGCGGCGCCTGATCGATGACCAGGACCCCGCGCACGCTTACAGGGCGTGCGCGGGATCGGTGATGCCGTGCTGGCTGGCCAGGCGCGCGAGTGCGATGCCATCGCCCACGCCGAGCTTCTCGAACAGCCGGGTCTTGTGCGTGTTGATAGTCTTGGCGCTGAGGCTCAGGCGCCGGGCGATTTCTTCCTGGCGCAAACCCTGGGTCAACAGCAGCGCAATCTCCATCTCCCGCGGCGACAACGCATCGAACGGCGTCACTTCGCCCTGCAATCCGGACAACGCCAGGTTCTGCGCCACACCGCTGGCCAGATAGCGCTTGCCGCGGGCGACGGTGCGCACCGCGCGCAACAGTTCGGCGCTGTCACCGGCCTTTCCGACATAACCGGAAGCACCCGCTTCGAGCAGGCGCTTGGGCATGGGCCCATCCTCGAGTACCGACACCACGATCACGCGCGTGCCGTAGTCACCCTTGACCACGCGTTCGGTGACTTCCAGGCCGCTGACACCAGGCAGGTGCAGGTCGCACAGCACCACGTCGGGCTTCAGCTTGCGGATCAACGGCAGCGCCTGCTCGCCGCTCTCGGCTTCGCCGATCACTTCGACGTCGACTTCGCCACCGAGGATCATCTTCATCCCGGCGCGCACCAAGGCATGGTCATCGACCAGAAAAACACGAATCGTCATCCCTGTACTCCCCTATTGCTCCAGCCGACAGCGTAGGTGGCTGGACGGGGCCGTGGCAAGGCTCGGAGCCATGGATTCGATCCGACAGGTCGACTGGAAACGATTACCTGCAATGCTCAGCCCAGCGAAGTGTCGAGCATCATCATCAGCACGAAGCCCAAGATCAGGCCGCCGGTGGCGAATGCCTCGTGACCCTTGCGATGCGATTCGGGGATGATCTCGTGGCTGATCACGAACAGCATCGCGCCAGCCGCAAATGCCAGTCCCCACGGCAGCAACGCGGCCGACAGTCCGATCACCGCCGCACCGATGACGGCGCCCACCGGCTCGACCAGTCCCGACGCCATCCCGATCAGTACCGCGATCACGCGGCGATAGCCCGCGGTCACCAGCGCAACGGCCACCACCAGTCCTTCCGGAACGTCCTGGATCGCGATGCCCGTGGCGAGTGCGCCAGCGCGCACCGGATCGGTGCCGGCATAACCGACGCCAATGGCCAGGCCTTCGGGCAGATTGTGCAGCACGATCGCGAACACGAACAGCCAGGTACGCCGCAACGCGATCGCGGCGTGGCCTTCCACGCCCTTGATGAAATGCTCGTGCGGCAGATAGCGCTCCATCAACAGCAGCAGCGCCGCACCCAGGATGATGCCGCCGCCGACGATCATGCCCGCGCCCCAGTTGCCCGCACCGCCAGCTTCAGCGGCACTGATGGCGGGCACGATCAACGAGAACGAACACGCCGCCAGCATCACGCCAGCACCGAAACCGAACAGGCTGTCCTGCACGCGATCGGACAGGCGCTGCGAGAACAGCACCGGCAACGCGCCCAATGCCGTCGCGATCGCCGCCATCGAGCCGCCGAGGAACGCGTTGAATACCGGCGCCGGGTAGTCCGTGCGCAGGTGCTGCCAAAGCCCCTGCAGCATCGCGAACAAGCCCAGCAGCAGGATGCCGACACCGAGCAAGCGGCGGAACGTGGCGGCTGGCGGCAGCGATGGGCTGTGCATGAGCCCAATCTGACCACATCGGCGCCAGCCAGGGTAGCCACTGGGACTGCAGGCACGGTCGGGGCGCCGCTGCGTTCGTGCACACTAGCGTTTTCCACCCAGGGGTCCTCAATGCGTCCTGCCACCCGTTTCGTCACTCCTTTCCTGGCCTGTTCGCTGATGCTCGTTGGCTGCGCGTCGCCGACGCCGACGGCATCGTCCGCGCCTGCCGAGCCACAGCCGCAGGCCAGCACCGTCGCCGAGGCCTGGCTCGCCGATGTGACCGCGATCGCCGCCGCCGACGACAACGCCGGGCGACGCGCGGCCATCGAACACGCCTTGAAGGCATCGGGCATCGCCGTCACCCAGGTGCCGTTCGTTTTCGGCAAGCATCAAGGCACCAACCTGCTCGCCGACATTTCCGGCCCGGCGGATGCGCCGTTGCTGCTGATCGGTGCGCACTCCGACAGGGTCGAGGTCGGCCGTGGTGCGACCGACAACGCGTCCGGCAGCGCGGTGGTGTTGGCGCTCGCGCAGCGTCTCAAGCAGGCTCCGCTGCAGAACCATCGGGTCGCGGTCGCGTTCTGGGACAAGGAGGAACTGGGCCTCATTGGCGCGCACGCGTATATCGCCGATGGCGGCGCGAAGCCGGCGATGTACGTCAACTTCGACGTGTTCGGCTGGGGCGATGCGTTGTGGATGATGACGCCGGAACCGTCACATCCGCTGGTATCGGCAAGCCGCGACGCGACCCGTTCCGCCGGCATCACGTTCTCGCCCGGCGACAAGTATCCGCCGACCGATCATCTCGCTTTCCACAAGGCGGGCTGGCCGGCAGTCTCCTATTCGCTGGTCGGAAGCGACGAAATCCCGAACATCCTCGCCGCCTTCGCGCGCCAGAAAGTCGAGACGCCGGCGAAGGTGATGCAGGTGATCCACAGCGATGCCGACACGATGGCGCAGGTCGACGCGACACAGGCGGCACGCGGCGTGGATGCCGTCGAGGATGCACTGCGGCGCTGGGATGCCGTGACGCAGTAGGCAACGCGCACGTCGATGTCCGGAAATGGCGAGCGCACTGCCTGCCGTCATGACAGCATCGGCGGTCTTTACAGACTGGAGGAATGGAACAGATGTCCGAACTCGACCCTGCAGCCGCTTTCCGTGAGCTGCACTCGCATGGAATGCTGCTGCTCGCCAATGTCTGGGATGCCGGCAGCGCTCGGCTGGTGGAAAGCCTGGGCGCCAAGGCGATCGCGACGACCAGCGCCGGCGTGGCCTGGTCGCTCGGCTACCGCGACGGCGACGCACTGCCGATCGAGAAACTCATTGATGCCGTGGCCAGCATGTCGCGCGTACTGCACGTGCCGCTGACGGTCGACAGCGAGTCCGGCTATTCGGACAACCCCGCGATCGTCGCAGACAACATCGCACGCCTGATCGATGCCGGCGCCGTTGGCATCAATCTCGAGGATGGCAGTGACGATCCGGCATTGCTCTGCGCCAAGCTCGAACAGATCAAGCGCAGCAGCGCGCGAATGGGCGTGAACCTGTTCATCAACGCCCGCACCGACGTCTTCCTCGCCGGCCTGGCGCCGGAACCGCGTCGTGTCGAGGAGACATTGGCGCGCGCGCAGCGTTATCGCGATGCCGGTGCCGACGGCCTGTTCGTGCCGGGGCTGACGGACCGCAACGAGATCCGTGCGATCGCCGAGGGCACGGCGTTGCCGCTGAACATCATGGCGCGGCCGACGCTGCCGCCGGCCGCGGAGCTGGAAGGCCTCGGCGTCCGCCGGCTGAGCGCCGGTTCCGCCATCGCGGAATCCATCTTCGCCAGAGCCGCGACGCTCGCTGGCGGTTTCCTTGGCAACGGCGCATCGGCACCACTGTCCGAGCAGGCGATGCGCTATCCGGATATCAATGCCTTGTTCGCGGCGCGCTGAACTCAGGGCAGCCGTCGCGCACGAATGGCGGAACTGGCGGAGAGAGTGGGATTCGAACCCACGGTGGGCGTAAACCCACGGCAGTTTTCAAGACTGCTGCCTTAAACCGCTCGGCCATCTCTCCGGATCGATCGACGCCGACCGGCATCCACGCGGTCGGCGATCGCGGATGGCGCCAGAATGACCAGCGCTACCGCTAGGTGATTGTCGCATGCGGTGGATGATCACCGGCAACCGGCCTGCCCTGCCTGACCGGTTTTTCGGCCCTGCCCTTCGGGCAGTTCTGGCAATCCAGGCGCGAGGATTCGATCAACGGCGGCAGTTTCTCGGCCAGGAAATCGATGAATACCCGCACCGCCGGCAGCAGGCCGCGGCGCGACGCGAATACCGCGTGGGCAATGCCCTGTGGCAGGCGCCATTCCGGCAGCACCACTTCCAGGTCACCATTGCGCACCGCGTCGGCGCACAGGGTTTCCGGCAGCATGGTGATGCCCAGGCCGCTCTTGGCCAAGGCCATCAGCATCGGGAAATCGAAACCGGACACGCGCGGCTTGAGCTCGATCTTGCGGATTTCGCCGTCGCGTCCCTGCAACTCCCAGCGCTGCCGCGCCTCGTCTTCGCTCATGGTCAGCGTGACGTGATCGTGCAGCTCTTCCGGTGTGTTCGGGCGCCCGGCCCGATCGAGGTATTTCGGGCTGGCAACCAGCAGCTCCTGGATCTGGCCGAAGCTGCGCATCACCAGGCTGCCGTCGTCGTCGAGCTTGGTACGCACGCGCACGGCGATATCGAAACCTTCGTTGATCACGTCGACACGGCGGTTGCTGACGTGCAGCTGCACGCGCACCTGCGGGTACTTGGCGAGGAACTCCGGCAGCAGCATCGGCATCTGCTGCTGCGCCAGGCCGACCGGGATGCTGACCCGCACGACGCCGCGCGGTTCCGCGCTGAGGCGGTCGACGACCTCGCGCGCGGCCTGGGCCTCGGCCAGCATCGACTGCGCGTGGCGATGCACGCTCTGGCCGACGTCCGTCACCGCGAAACGGCGCGTCGAACGCTGCAGCAGGCGCACGCCCAGATCGTTTTCCAGCTGGCTGATGCGGCGGCTCAGCCGTGATTTGGGAATGCCCAGCGCGCGCTCGGCGGCGGCGAAACCGCCGTGGTCGACGACAGCGGAGAAGTAATAAAGGTCGTTGAGATCCTGCATGGCGATAATTCCATCATCGGAACACTAAGTGATATTTCACCATCTTTATCCCATAATGGCAACAACCCATAGTTTGGCCCTGACCGGCGCTGCGCCGAACACGGACACCTAACCATGAAGCTGTTGCACATCGATTCCAGCGCCCTGGGCGCGAATTCCGTCACCCGCGAGCTCAGCGCCGCCATCGTCGCACGCTGGCAGGAGGCGCTTCCCGGCCTCACCGTGGAGTACCTCGACCTCGATGCCAAGCCGATCCCGCACCTGACCGGCCGTACGCTGGCCCGCACTGACGCGACCTGCAATGAGAAAGAGGACGAGTTGGTGCAGCAGTTCCTGGAAGCGGACACGGTGGTGATCGGCGCGCCGATGTACAACTTCGCCATTCCTTCGACCTTGAAGGCGTGGCTGGACCGCATCACGGTCCGCGGCAAGACTTTCCGCTATACCGAAAACGGGCCCGAAGGCCTGGCCGGCGACAAGCGCGTGATCATCGCCACCGGTCGCGGCAGCGCGCACGGCGACAACGCGCCGAGCGATTTCCAGGAGCCCTACCTGCGCTACCTGTTCGGTTTCATCGGCATCGGACAGGTCGAATTCGTGCGCGCCGAAGGCGTCGGCCTGTCGCCGCAGCACCGCGCCGATGCGCTGGCCGCGGCACATGCTGCGATCCCGATGCCGATCGCCGCCTGAGGCGGCAAATCGGTAAGGTAACGCGACGGCGCCCGGCTTCAGCTCTACAGGAATGCCTCAGGCGATCCTGTCGGCGCCGCCCATGTAGGATCGCAGGGCCTCCGGCACGTCGATGGAGCCGTCCGCATTCTGGTAGTTCTCCATCACCGCGATCAGAGCGCGGCCGACTGCAACGCCGGAGCCGTTGAGCGTGTGTACCAGTTCGGGCTTGCCGGTAGCGGGGTTGCGCCAGCGCGCCTGCATGCGCCGCGCCTGGAAGTCACCGCAGTTGGAGCAGGACGAAATCTCGCGCCAGGTGTCCTGCGACGGCAACCAGACTTCCAGATCGTAGGTCCGGCGTGCGGCGAAGCCCATGTCGCCGCTGCACAACAGCATGCGGCGGTACGGTAGGCCCAGCTTTTCCAGCACCACTTCCGCGCAGCGCGTCATGCGTTCGTGCTCGGCATCGCTTTCTTCCGGCCGGGCGACCGAAACCAGTTCGACCTTCTCGAACTGATGCTGGCGGATCATGCCGCGAGTGTCGCGTCCATGGCTGCCGGCCTCGGCGCGGAAGCACATCGAGTGCGCGGTCATTCGCAGCGGCAGCCGCGCGTCGTCGAGGATCTCGTCGCGGACGATGTTGGTGAGCGGGACTTCCGAGGTAGGGATCAGGTAGCGCTTGTGCGCCGCATCGCCATCGCCGACCGTGGTGGCGAACAGATCGTCCTCGAATTTCGGCAGTTGCCCGGTGCCGCGCATCGAATCGGCATTGACCAGCAGCGGCACGTTGGTTTCTTCGTAGCCGTGCTCGCCGGCATGCAGGTCCAGCATGAACTGCGCCAGCGCGCGATGCAGCCGCGCCAGCTGGCCGCGCAGCACAGTGAAACGCGCGCCACTGAGCTTGGCGGCAGTGTCGCCGTCGAGCCAGCCATGGCGCGTTCCAAGTTCGACGTGGTCTCTTACCGCGAAATCGAACGTGCGCGGCGTGCCCCAGCGGTGCTGTTCCACGTTGCCGCTTTCGTCGTTGCCTGCCGGCACGCTGTCGTCCGGCAGGTTGGGCAGGCCGAGCGCGATCGCTTCGATTTCGCCCCGGATCGACTCCAGCCGCACCTCGCTGGCCTTCAGTTCGTCGCCGAAGCCGGCCACCTCTGCCATCAGCGCGGCTACGTCCTCACCCTTTGCCTTGGCTTGCCCGATCGCCTTGCTGCGCGTATTGCGCAGATTCTGCAGTTCCTGGGTCCGGACCTGGAGCTGTTTGCGCTCCCCTTCGAGCCGTTCAAGCGTGGTGGCATCGAGATCGAAGCCGCGCGATTGGCGCAGGCGCGCGGCGAGTTCGCCGGGCTGGTGGCGGAGCAGTTGGGGATCTAGCATCGGCAGGCTTGGAATGGATCGTGGAGCACGATTATCGCGTGTTGCGCCGGCCAATGCCGCAATCGAACGGCAGGCCCTGTGCAAAAATGCAGGTGAACCCATCAAAGCCCCCGCATCGATGAGCACCTCCCAGCCACCCGTTCCGCCGGCCTCCGCAAGCCCGGGAAACCCACCTTTCTGGCAGTTGTCGCGACGCACCTGGCTGCTGGTCGGCGGCGCCTTTGCGATCGGACTGCTGCTGTTCCTGCTGCTGTGGTCAGGCAAGCGTGACAACGACTTCTTCCGTGTCGCTCCGGCTACC
Source organism: Luteimonas cucumeris (assembly GCF_007830035.1). GTDB lineage: Bacteria > Pseudomonadota > Gammaproteobacteria > Xanthomonadales > Xanthomonadaceae > Luteimonas_C > Luteimonas_C cucumeris. The sequence goes on from NZ_VLKN01000003.1 coordinate 571,219, forward strand.
AGCACCGGGACCGGCGTGGAATACGAGCCATTGCCCGCGCCGCTGCCCGCGGATGCGGGCGGCCACTCCGCACAAGCGACCGCGGATTCCAACGCGAAGGCGGAGGCGGATACCGAAACGGCGAGAATCCTGGAGCAAGCGCCCGCTCCGCTTCCACCGCCGCCTGTACCGGTCGCCCCGCGTGTCGGCACCGCAACTCCTGCCGCCACGCCGGTCCCGATCGAAATGCCTGCACCACGCTACCCCGCCCAGGCGGAACGACGCGGCGTGGGCGGCACCGTGCGCATCCGCGCCGACGTGGGTACCGATGGCATACCGACCGAGGTTGCTGTCGTACAGGGTAGCGGCACACGGGCGCTGGACAAGGCCGCGCTCGATGCCGTGCGTCGCTGGCGGTTCCGTCCGGGCCAAGTCGATGGCCAGCCGGTGGCGGGCAGCGTCGTGGTGCCAATCGAATTCGCCGCACGCCGTTGAGGATCGCGAACGAACCTGAACATCGGGTTCACGTCGCGCTCACAAGGCATGGACAAAGTGCCGTGCAAAACTCGTTTCGTCGTTCCGTCGCGAAGTGAGAGTGAGTGACCATGAGCACACCCCCGAATTCGCCTGGCGAGAGGCCGGCACCGGTTGATCGCGACCGCAGCGGCGAAGCCAGCTATACCAGCGACGGCGGTGCGGAACCGCCCAAACGTGGTGGCTCGTTGTTATGGCTGCTGTTGCTGGTCGCGCTGCTGCTGCTGGGCTGGTGGTGGTTCACCCAGCGCAGCGTAGGCGACGCGGTGCCGGAACCCCTGCCCGAAGCCACCGCGGAACAGCCTGCGACCACCGCCGCCAGTGAAGCGACCGTCGCCGAAGAAGCGCGAAAGAAGGCCGCAGCGGCGCGGGACAAGCCGCGCAAGGCCGAAAAACCAGCGACGCCACGCATCACGGAAGCCCGCCCGATCGCCAGCCGCAACCCCCGCCCCGAATACCCGCGCGAAGCCCTGCGTCGCGGCCAAAGTGGACACGTGCTGCTGCGGGTCGACGTGGCAGCCGATGGCACCACCAGCAACGTCGACTTCGTGCAGCGCAGTGGATCTGCCGAACTGGATCGCGCCGCCATGAATGCCGTGCGCAAATGGCAATTCTCACCTGCGCGACGCAACGGCAAGGCGGTCGCCAGCCGCGTCAATGTGCCGGTCGACTTCGTGCTGCCGCCGGATTGATTACGTAGAGTAGAGGTCCAGGCGAAAAGCAAAAGCAACGGTAAACGTACGCTTCAATCGACTGCAGCACGCCTGCGCCGGATCAGGCCATAGGCTACGCAGCACCCAAAGATGATCTCCAGCGGCGCGCGCGCATGTGCATGGCGCCACAACAGCGAATCGAAGCCATTGGCAACCAGCACGATGCCGATGCTGCCGGCCAATGTCCAGAACCCGGCATCCGATACGGTGCCGCTGCGCCATGCCAGTATCAGTTCGCGCAGCAGCAGTACAAACAACAGGCCAAACAGCACTGCGCCGATCGCACCCATCCCTACCAGCGCATCCAGATAGGCGCTGTGCAGATGGGCATGCCGCTGGCCGCTCAGATCGAGTCCAGATCCAGCGATCAGCGCCGAGGTGCTGCGCAAGCCCCAGCCCAGCAACGGGCGCTGCTGCCAGCGCTCGACACCCAGATCGTAAAGCTCCATGCGCACGCTGACCGCGGTGTTGTTGATTTCCTTGGCCTTGTTCGTCGCATCCGTCGGCTTCGGCGCTGGATCTGTAGGAGCGCTTTTGGCCGCCGGCTTGGAAAGTGGGGCTTCCGTTTCCGCAGTGCCCTCATCAGTCGTAGCGATATCCGGCAACAATTCCTGCGCGCCCGCGAAGCGCTTGGCAACAATGCCGTTTGCGCCCAGCGTCAGCAACAGAGACAACGCCACCACCGACGCCAACGGCGCCCACGGCGCCCACGGCATTGCAGTTTTGCGGTTGCGCCGACGCGCGTATCCAAGCGCCACCGCGGTCAGCGGCAGCATCGCGACAAACGCCAGCCATGCTCCGCGCGATTGCGAGAACAGCAATGCGCTGAAACTGCCCGCATAACCCAGCAGACATGCGGCCAACAGCGCACCTCGCCAACGAACGCGGCTACGCGCGTCCCATACCACCAGCAGCAGGCAGAACGACAGCCAGCTGGCCAGCGCGGCGAGTTGGCCGCTGAGATTTTCCGGCAGGCCGAATTTTGGCCGGTACTGCCCGCTCCAGATCAGCGGCAGGTCGGCCCACGGCATCCGCGTGGCGATGGCGATCAGCAGGCCGGCGACCATCAGGCCAAGCAGGACCGGAATCGCACGCGGCATCAGTGAGAGCCACCAGCCGATCACGCAACTGAACACGCCTAGCCGCACCAGCTCAGCGGCGGCCGACAATTGCTTCGAATAGCCGATCGAAGGGAATACCTGCGTGGCATAGCCCGCGTGCACGACCACGAACAGCGTGGATACCGCCAGCAAGCGCGCGGCCGGCTGCTTCGCCAGTTCCCGCCAGGGCGTGGCACCGCTGGCCAGCATCAGCAATAGCGCCAGCATCGCACCGTATTCAGGCTTCAGCTGCCCACCGAAGCCGGTCATCGCGAAGAAGGCATGGAAGCACAAGGCCGCCAGCGCCAGGCATCGCAGTCGGATGGAAATGGTCGAAGTGTCCGTCACCGGGATCGTTGCTGCCATCGTCACGACAGCATCAGTGCGCGGCAGGAACAACGAGAACGACCGCATCGCGGAAGGCCCGATCGTTGTCTTCGTACCAGCTTCGCGCCTGCCGTCCGATCGCCATGAGTCCAGCGCTTGCAGGCAGGCACGCGATCACCGCTTTCAGGAAGCTGCGGCTTGGCTGTATCAGCTCGTTCATGGGCTCAGCATCCAACGCCACGGCATCGCACCGGTGCACAGCAGCGCATCGGCCAGCAGGCGCATGTCGCGCACCAGGCCTACGCCATTGTTCCACCCGATCACGTTTACGCGGACCACTTGTCTATCCCGGGAGTGCACGAGGTGCCAACTGCGTGTCCGCGCGAAGACGATGGCGAACCGACACTGGCGTTCACATCGCGCTCCACCCGGCACAAGGCGTTCCGAATGTTCGAAGCCGATGACCGGGCGAGTATAAACAAGGCGCCGTCCGGCTCAAGCCGCGCCAGCTGGCGCCACCTGCAGCCCGACCGCTTGGGCCCGCGCCACGAAACCAGGAAACGAGGTCGCCACATTGGCGACATCCGTGATCCGCACCTTCTCCCGGCTCAGTTGCGCGGCGACCGCAAAGGCCATCGCCACTCGATGATCGCCATGGCTGTCGATCTGGCCGCCGGACACGGGGCCGCCCTGGATGTCGGCGCCGTCCGGCGTCTCGACGATGCGCACGCCGAGCTGCGCCAGGCCGGCGGCCATGGTCGCGATCCGATCCGATTCCTTGACCCGCAATTCCGCCGCGCCGCGTACGCGGGTCGTGCCCTGCGCGCAGGCCGCGGCGATGAACAGGATCGGGAACTCGTCGATCATGTCGGCAACGTGCGCAACCGGCACCTCGATGCCGCGCAGCGCGGCGTGGCGCACGACCAGGTCCGCCACCGGTTCACCGCCGCATTCGCTGCGGTTGTGTTCGACGATGTCGGCGCCCATGGCGCGCAGCACGTGCAGCAGTCCGGTACGGCGCGGATTGAGGCCAACACCTTTCAAGGTGAGCAAGGAGCCCGGCACCAGTGTCGCCGCAACGATGAAGAACGCCGCCGAGGAGAAATCGGCCGGCACCACGACATCCGTCGCCCGCAGGCGGTGGCCGCCCGGGAGCCTCGCGATGCCAGGCGCGAACTGGATCGGCCAGCCGAATGCGGCCAGCATCCGCTCGCTGTAGTCGCGCGTCGGCTGCGGTTCGCGCACGATGGTTTCGCCCCGCGCACGCAGGCCGGCCAGCAGCAACGCCGACTTGACCTGTGCGCTGGGTACCTCGCAGGTGTAGTCGATGGCGGTCAACTGGCTGCCACCGTGGATCTGCAGCGGCGGCACTCCGCCTTCCGCGGCACTGATCCTTGCATTCATCCGTTCCAGCGGTTCGATGACGCGGCGCATCGGCCGTTTCGACAGCGACACGTCACCTACCAGTTCGCAATCGAAATCCTGCCCGCACAACAATCCCGCCAGCAGTCGCATGGCAGTACCCGCATTGCCGCAATCGAGCGGCGCGACAGGTGCGCGCAGACCGTCGATGCCGACGCCGTGGACGATGCGCACGCCCTGGTCCGGGGCTTCGATGCCCACGCCCAGTTGCTGGAAAACCGCCGCGGTGGCACGCGTATCCTCGCCTTCGAGAAAGCCTTCGATGCGCGAGACGCCGTCTGCGATCGCCGCCAGCATGATCGCCCGATGCGAGACCGACTTGTCGCCCGGAACTTCGAGCGTGCCGTGCAATGCAGTTCCGGGGCCGGCGATCCAGTCCATGCTCATGCGTTTTCCCTGGAATCGACAGCCGGGGCACTGAAAATCGATACCGTCACTTACAACACCTCATCCAGTGCTTGCAGCAGTCGCTTATTGCCAGCGGCGTCGCCGACGCTGATGCGCAGGCATTCGGCAAGTCCGTAGCCGGCCATCGGACGCAACACCACGCCGCGGACGACAAGTTCGCGCTCCAGTTCGATGCTGCGTGGGCCGAATTCGGCCAACAGGAAATTGGTCTGCGACGGGTACACGAAAATCCCACGCTGGCGCAGTGCGTCGGCGAGCGCATCGCGCTCCCTGGCGTTGTACGCGCTCGTCGCCTGCAGGTAAGCCTCGTCGGCCAGCGCAGCCGCTGCGGCGGCCAAGCCGACGGAATTGACGTTGAAGCTTTCACGCACGCGCTCCATCACTGCCACGAGTCCGGGATGCGCGACGGCGTAGCCGATGCGCAGCCCTGCCAGCGCGTAGGCCTTGCTGAAGGTACGGGTGATGATCAGGTTCGGGTGGCGATCGAGCATGGACAATGCGGACGCGTAATCCGGCGCATCGGCGAGTTCCGCGTAGGCCTCGTCGATCACGACCAGCACGTCGGCCGGCGTGCGCTGCAGAAATCCCGCCAGCGCATCGCGATCGAACCAGGTTCCAGTCGGATTGTTCGGATTGGCCAGATAGACCAGTCGCGTCGACGGTGCGATCGCCGCAGCGATCGCATCGAGATCGTGACCACGCGGCATGGCGTGGTCGCGCGGAAGCGCTGGCGCGGCGACGAACCGCGCACCAGCTGCCTGCGCCGCGAGCGCGTAGACGGAGAAACCATACTGCGCGGCTACCACGTCGCTTCCCGGTCCCGAGAACACCTGCGCGAACTGCATCAGCAACTCATGCGAACCATTGCCGAGCAGGATGCAATCCATTGCGACGCCATGCTTCGTCGCCAATGCACGTTTCAGTTCACCGCCGAGCGGGTCCGGATAAATGTGGAGGCTGTCGAGCGCAGCCAGCACGACGTCGCGCACGCGCGGGCTCGGGCCGTACGGATTCTCGTTCGATCCCAGTTCCAGCAGGCCTTGCGCGCCGAAGCGATGCCGCAGCGCGACCAGGTCATGGCCCGGATCATAGGCCCGCAGGCCGCGAATGCCGTCGCTGGCGAGTCGCTCGAAATCGATAGCGTCCAGGCTCACGAACGCGCACTCACAGCACGGCGACGGGGTACGAACCGAGCACGCGCACGTCGCCGGCGCTCTCACCGACCTCGGCCAAGGCATCGCGCAACGGCGACTCGTGCACGTGACCTGCGACATCGATGAAGAACGCGTACTGCCACAGGCCACCATGCGCCGGCCGCGATTCGATCCGGTTCATGCTGATGCCGCGCCGCGCCAATGGCTCCAGCACGCCATACAGGGCGCCGGGACGGTCGCGGATGAATACCAGCAGCGAGGTGCGGTCGTGCCCCGACGGCGGGAACAGTTCGCGGCCCAGCACCAGGAAACGCGTGGTGTTGTCGGAACGGTCCTCGATCGGCCCGGCGATCGTCTTCAGCCCGTAGACGTGCGCGGCCGTTTCGCCGGCAATGGCGGCGGCATCGTCGGAATTGCGCGCGCGCCGCGCCGCTTCGGCATTGCTGGAAACGGGGATCTTCTCCGCCTTCGGCAGGTTCTGCCGCAGCCAGCCACCGCACTGCGCCAGCGACATCGGGTGCGAATAGACGCGTTCGATGTCCTCGATGCGCCCGGTGCGCGACAGCAGGTGCTGGTGCACGCGCAACTCGACTTCGCCGCAGATCATCAGCGGCGAAGTCAGGAACATGTCCAGCGTCGACTGGATGGTGCCCTGCCCCGAGTTCTCGACCGGCACCACGCCGAAGTCGGCGTTGCGGGCCGCCACTTCCTGGAACACTTCCTCGATGCTCGCCAGCGGCAGGCCCTTGGCCGAATGGCCGAAGTGCTTGTGCACCGCCTGCTGCGAGAACGTGCCCTCCGGTCCGAGGAAGCCGATCTTCAGCGGCTCCTGCTGGGCGAGGCAGGCCGACATGATCTCGCGGAACAGCCGGACCAGCGTTTCGTCGCCGAGCGGCCCTTCATTGCGGTCGACCACGCGGCGCAACACCTGCGCCTCGCGTTCCGGCCGGTAGTAGTCCACGGCCGCGGCAAGCTTGCCCTTGGCCTTGCCGACCTGGTGCGCCCACTGCGCACGCTCGACGATCAGCTGCTGGATCTGGCGGTCGAGACCGTCGATCTGCGCGCGCACTTCGTCGAGGTCGGGTTTCCCCGCCGCCTTCGCGGGGGCCGCCGGCTTGCCGGCCGTTGCCGGCTTGGCCTGCCTGGTCCTGGCATCGGGTGATTTGCGCTTAGCCATGGCGATTCTGGAAATCCTGCATGAAAGCGGTGAGCGCCTGCACGCCCTCGACCGGCATCGCGTTGTAGATGGAAGCACGCATGCCGCCCAGCGCACGATGTCCCTTCAGCGAGATCAGTTGCGCAGCCGCAGCTTCCTTCAGGAATGGCTTGTCCAGCGCCTCGTCGTGCAGGAAGAACGGCACGTTCATGCGCGAGCGCACGGCGGGATCGACTTCGTTGCGGTAAAAGCCGCCGGAACCGTCGATGGTCGAATACAGCAGCGCGGATTTCCGTGCATTGCGCACGGCGAATTCCTGCACGCCGCCTTCTGCCAGCATCCACTTGAACACCAGTCCGGCCAGGTACCAGTTCCAGGTCGGCGGCGTGTTGAGCATCGACTCGCCCTTGAGGTGCGAGCGATAGTCGAAGATGTCGGCGCGCGGCTGGCCGGCGCGATCGAGCAGGTCGCGACGGACGATGACGACGCTGATGCCGACCGGGCCGAGGTTCTTCTGCGCACCGGCGTAGATCAGCCCGTACTTCGACACGTCGATCGGCTCGGAAGCGATGCTGGAACTGAAGTCCGCAAACAGCGGCACGGCGCCAACATCGGGCACGTCGCGGAACTCGACGCCGTGGATGGTCTCGTTGGCGGTGACGTGCACGTAGGCGGCATCGTCGGACAGCTGCCAGGAGGCGCGCGCCGGGATGCCGCGGAAGCCGCCGGCTTCGCCGGTCGCCGCGACGCGTGCATCGAGATAAGGCTTGACCTGCTTGATCGCGGTCTTGCCCCAGTGCCCGCTGATGACGTAGTCGGCCACCTGCCTGGGATTGGCGAAGTTCAGTGCGATCAGCGCCTGCTGCGTGGTCGCACCGCCCTGCATGAACAGCACCGCGTAGTCGTCCGGGATGCCGACCAGCCTGCGCAGGTCCGCCTCGGCTTCGGCGGCGATGCCCATGAACTCCGGTCCGCGATGGCTCAGCTCGACGATCGACGCGCCGACGCCGTGCCAGTCCAGCATTTCGGACTGGGCCTGGAGTAGCACCGGTTCGGGCAGGGTGGCAGGACCGGCACTGAAGTTGAAGGCGCGCGACATCGTGGGCTTCCGTGGATGGGGACGACCCTAGTATGCCGCAGTGCAGCACGATCGCCGACGGTTTCGGCTGGAACCAATCCCCGGCCTTGACGCCCTACTTGGGAGCGAACCAGAACAACGCCGCCAGCGCCGTGGCCAGCAGCGCCGCGGCCACCAGCAGCCAGGGCAGCCGCCACGCGGAGCCGGCACGCGGCGCCTCATCGGCGCCATCCGTGGCAACCGGTCGATCCTGATGACCCGGCGTCGCCGCGGGGGTTGCGCGTGCCGGCGCTTCAACCACGAAACGGTGGTGCGCATCGAACACGACCTGGTCGCCCGCCATCAGCACGGCATCGCGCACACGCTCGCCGTTGACCACACTTCCGTCGTACGAACCCAGGTCGCGCAGGACCACCTGCTCGCCGTGCAGCTCGATGCGGGCATGGCGGTCGGCGAAGGCCGGATCGTCGATGCGGATGTCGGATTGTTCCAGCCGCCCGACCACCCGTGGCCGGTCGAGCGTGAAGCAGCGGCCATGGTATTGGCCACCGACGCCGCGCAGCACGATGCGCAGGTTGCCGTTGCCGTCGGCCGGGGCGTTGACCAGTTCGCGCGGCAAGCCTTCGGCCACGCCGGCGCCGGCCAGCACCATCTCGATGCCTTCGACATGCACGCTGTCGCCAAGCCGCAGCATGGTCATGCGCAGCACCGGACGGCCGTTGACGTGCACGCCGCGGATGCCGTCGGCCACTGCAAGCCACACACCGCGGCGGTCGATGCAGAACTGCACCAGCGCATCCTGCGGCGAGTCGACGATGCCGATCGCCCGGTCATGGTCGGGATCGCGGCCAATGCCATGCACGCCCATGCCGATCGGGATGTCGGGATGGTCGTGGCTCGGAAATCGCAGTCTCAGATCATTCACGCCGCGTATTCTTGCATGCCGCGCGCTTGGATCGCGCTGGGGCAAGCCCCACAATGCCGACAAAGCCAACCGGAGCGGCCGCATGTCCAGCATCGATATCCATCACCCGCACTCGCTGCCGATGCCCAAGGCGCGCAAGGCGGTCGAGGAAGTCGCACAGAAGCTGGCCGAGCGTTTCGGCGTCGACTACAGCTGGGACGAGGACACGCTCAACTTCATGCGTTCGGGCGTCGACGGCAAGATCGCCCTGCTCCCCAAGCAGCTCCATGTCAGCGCCGAACTGGGCTTCCTGCTGTCGGCGCTGAAAGGGCCGATCGAAAGCGAAATCCGGCGCGTGCTGGACGAGCGCTTCAAGTAGCCGACGGACCTGCGCGCGACCAGACCGGATACGCGCCAAGGCGCGTCAGGAAACCTCGCGGAACGGTTCACTCTCCCCGGCGAACAGGCGTCGCGACACTTCGCGTTCGTTGCGATCGATCCGCCCGAGGAATTCATGGGCATCGCCCAGCGCCGCGAAAGCCTCGAAACCGCGCTCCAGGAATCCCTGCAGCTGGCCCAGCCCGGCGGCCTTGGCCGGGCCGCGCGACAGCCTGAGCAGGGTCGCCACCCCCGGCATCCGCAGCGCGCCGGACAGCCCGTGCCCGACACGCCCGATGAGTTCGACCTGGCGCCGGCGCAACCGCGGCAGCCCCACCTCGCGATAGGCGCGCGCATACAGCGACTCATCCAGTCGCCTGCGTGTCGGCGCCAGCCGCTCCAGTACCTCCGCCATGCGCAGGTCGAAGGCCTGGGTCAGCGCACCGAGCTCGATGCCATCGGCGACTGTCCGCAACAGGGCTTCGGGCAGCAGGCGCTGCATCATCGGCAACACCTTGGCGATGTCGGCATCGCGGCGGCTGAAATCGTGCTCGCCATAAACATCGGTGAGGAAGAAGTGCGCGGCCGGCGCGCTGCGCGGATCGCCGAGGAATCCGGCGAAGCTCGACTCCAGCCGCTGCGCCTGCCAGCGCCGCAACTCCGGCAGCCAACGCGAATTGTTGCGGGGTTCGCGGTGCGGATCGTATAGCGCCTGGTGGCAGGCCAAGCGGCGCTGCAGGCGCGGGACGACGGATCGTGACCGGGGCATGGCCGCACTTTAGCGGATGGCATGGTGAACACGCTGCCATGTGTGGCGCATGGCAAGTCGCCATGCGTTCGGGATGGCGGAACGACGGACATGCGGACCGACGGTGAGCACGCGATGGCGCCGGCATGTCCGTCGGCGGCTATCGGCTACACTCGCTGCACTTCCGCCGCGCGATCGTCGATGCTGCTACTCCACCAGGCCCGCAACCGGCCCAGGACTTCCGCCACGGCGCGTTCGGGCACGCAAGCGCCGAAGATCGGACTGGCAGTCGCCGGCGGCGGCCCGATCGGCGGCATGTATGAGCTCGGTGCGCTGCGCGCGCTCGACGAAGCGCTCGATGGTCTCGACCTGACCCGCCTGGATTGCTATGTCGGCGTCAGTTCCGGCGCATTCCTCGCCGCGGGCCTGGTCAATCGCATGAGCACCGCGCAGATGTGCCGGATCTTCATCACCGGCACCAGCGACGACGTGGAATTCCGGCCGGAAACCTTCCTGCGCCCGGCCATCCTCGAATACCTGCGCCGCGCCTCCAACCTGCCGCGGCTGGTCGCGGATTGGTGGCGCGAACTGTTGTTCGCGCCCGGCGAGGCGCGCTGGGCAGACCTCATCACCCGTTTCGGTGGACTCGTGCCGACCGGACTGTTCGACAACAGCGAGGTCGAGCGCTTCCTGCGCGAGGTGTTCGAACGCCGCGGCCGCAGCAACGATTTCCGCGAACTCGGGCGGCCGCTGTACGTCGTCGCAGTCGACCTGGACAGCGGCGAAGCGGTGCGTTTCGGCAGCCCCGGCTGGGAAGACGTGCCGATCTCGCATGCCATCCAGGCCAGCGCGGCATTGCCCGGCCTGTATCCGCCCGTGCAGATCCGCAACCGCCATTTCGTCGATGGCGCCCTGCGTCGCACCATGCACGCGTCGGTGGTGCTGGACCAGGGCATTGACCTGCTGCTCGGCGTCAATCCGCTGGTGCCGTTCGATGCCAGCCTGACGCCGCAACACGGGGCCGCGTGCGATCCGCGGGGACTTGCCGGCGGTGGCTTGCCGGCGGTGTTGTCGCAGACCTTCCGCACCATGCTGCAATCGCGCATGGAAATCGGCCTGGCCAAGTACGCGCAACAGTATCCGGACGTGGACCAGCTGGTGTTCGAGCCGAACGCCGATGATGGCGAGATGTTCTACACCAACCTTTTCAGCTTCTCGTCGCGCCATCAGGTCTGCCAGCTCGCCTACCGCAACACCCTGGCCGACCTGCGCAGGCGCGCCGATACCCTGCGCCCGCTGCTGGCCGCGCACGGCATCCAGCTGCGCGAGGAGATCGTCAACGATCCGCAGCGCTCGATCCTCGATGGTCTCGACGAGCCGCCCCGGATGACCGATGCCACCGCGCGCCTGCATCGCGCGCTCGATGACGTCGCCCAGATGGTCGCTTCTCCAAACACGCGCCGCACACGCCGCTGATGCAACAACCACCGTCATGGCTGGTGTGAATGCTCTAGATCGCGCGGCCAGACTCAAGTGCATTCCAACCTGCATCCGCAAGAGGAAACCATGGCCAAGTTCAAGAAAGCGTCGAAGAAGAAGACCGCCACAGGCAGTGCCAGCGCACAGGCACAAGCCGAGCGCCTGTCGGGCACGTTGAGCGAATCGGCGCAGCAGATCTGGCTGGCCGGCGTCGGCGCGTTCGGACGTGCGCAGGCCGAAGGCACCAAGCTGTTCGAAGCGCTGGTCAAGGAAGGACTTTCATTCGAACAGACCGCACGCAAGTTTGCCGGCGGCCGCGCCGAGGCCGTTCGCGACGCGATGGAAAACCGCGTCGGCCACGCCCGCGAACGCGCTGCCGACACTTGGGACAAGCTGGAAAAAGTGTTCGAGGACCGCGTGCAACGGGCGCTCACCCGACTTGGCGTGCCGGGTCGCGACGACCTCAATGCCCTGATCGATCGCGTCGATGAACTCAACGCGCAGCTGCGCAAGGCCAATGGCAGCACCCCGCGCGCCGCGCCGCGCAAGCAGGCCGCCAAGCCGGCGGTGCGCAAGACCGCAGTACGCAAGGCACCCGTCCGCAAGGCGCCGGTCCGAAAGAAAGCGCAATAAGCCGGCGTTACGATCCAGGGCAAGTTCAGCCCGCCAGTCCATGCGAAGTTCGTAGGCTCCCCTCCCCCCTCACGGCTTCGGACTGGCGGGCTTCCCGTCTCGGCCGCCGGGCGCTCCGCTTCACGCGCTATAGTGCATCCAAGCGAAATGGGGATCGCCGATGACTGCTTCAGCGTTCGGGCTGCTTTGTGCTCTGGTCGTCGGCGTCGCGATGACGCTCTATCTCTGGGGCGTGCGTCGCCGCCAACTCGAATCGTCCGCGGGCGTGGACAGCCTCAACGCCATGCACTGGCGCGAGTTCGCCGGCCTGGTCCTGGAAATGCTGTACCGCCGCGGATACACCGCGATCGAGCAGCATCCTCTCGGCAGCGGCGATCATTCCGACATCCTCCTCCGCCACGGCTCGGGCCTCTGTGCGTTGTCGTGCAAACACGGTTCGGCCTATCGGCTCGGCAGCCAGGCGGTAGGCGAATTCGCCGACAGCATCCGCATGAACGATGCGAACGGCGGCATCATGGTGACGCCAGGCAGTTTCGCGGCCGAAGCCTACGAACGCGCTTCGTCATTGCAGGTCGAACTGATCGACGGCAAGACGCTATGGCCGGAAATCGCACCACTATTGCCTGAAGCACTGCGCGCACGGCTGCAGGCAGACGCCGTGGCCAGCGCCCGCCGCAGCATCGGCTTCAGCTGGCTGTTAGCCGTGGCGGTCGGCGTGATGGCCGGTTTGCTGTGGCCCGGCAATTCTGTCGAGCCGGCAACGGCAGCATCGGTGGCCGCCACTTCCACCGCTGCTGTAGCGAAAACCGCCACGTCCACGACCATGGCCCGACCGGTGGGAGCGTTGTCGCCGGAGGAAATCGCCAAGCGCCGTGCCGATGTCGCCCGTGCGATCGCCGCCCTGCCCGGCATCGAGCAGGCACACTGGTCGACGCAATCCACGCTGTCGCTGTTCGTCAGCGACGATCGCAATGTATGGGCCGGCATCTGCGGCATCATCAGCCGCTACGACGAACTGCGTGCGACGCGTGTGCAGCTCAATCCGCCGGCCGGCAGCACCACGCCGGTGCGGTTCAAGCAATGCCATTCCTACTGACGCAAGGCGAAGCCTCGTGGAGCGGAGCAAGCTCCGTCCTGCGCGACATAAACTTGTTTGACGTCACCAATGCACGCCGCGCATCAGTGCGGCAAACGCGATCTGCTCGCTGCTGGGTTGCACCTCGCCCTTCAAGGCTTTCTTGTCGCCCTTGGCCGCGGCCGAATCCGGGAACAGTTCGAAGGCGGTGTTCATCACCACCTCGTAGGCCTTAGGCGCCACGGCATTGAGCAGCGCGGCGAAGATGCCCAGACGCGTGGCGATGCGGCTCGGCTTCTCGATGATCGCCCGCACCAGCAGGTCCGCGGCTTCCTCCGGACTCAGCGTAGGCACGCTGTCGTACATCCGGGTCGGCGCGATCATCGGCGTCTTCACCAACGGCATGTTGATCGTGGTGAACGAAATGCCCTTGCCCGACAGTTCGCCCTGTGCGCAGCGGCTGAACGCATCCAGCGCCGCTTTCGAGGCGACGTAGGCCGAGAACCGCGGTGAGTTCGCCAGCACGCCGATCGAGCTGATGTTGATGATGTGGCCCTTGCGGCGATGCGTCATCGTCGGCATGAAGCCCATGATCAGGCGCAGGCTGCCGAAATAGTTCAGCTGCATCGTGCGCTCGAAATCGTGGAAGCGGTCGTAGCTCAGCTCGATCGAGCGGCGGATCGACCGGCCAGCATTGTTGATGAGGATGTCGACGTGGCCATGTTCCTTCAGCACCTTCTCGACCAGCCGGTCGCAATCGGCCATGTCGGCAAGATCCGCGGTATAGGCGAAGATCTTGCCGCCGGCCTTCTTCATTTCGTCGCGCGCCTTGAACAGTTCTTCCTCGCCGCGCGCCACGATGATCGTGACGGCGCCCGCCTCGGCCACGCGCTGCGCGGTCGACAGGCCGATGCCCGACGAGCCGCCGGTGATCACCACCACCTTGTTGCGCACCTTGCCCTTCAGGGTGCGGTCGACGAACAGGTCCGGGTCGAGATGGCGTTCCCAGTAGTCCCACAGCCGCCAGGCGTAGTCGTCCAGGCGCGGCACCGCGATGCCGCTGCCGCGCAGCGCACGCTCGGTCTCGCGGTTGTCGAAGCGCGTCGGATAGGTGATGTACTTCAAGGCTTCCTTCGGGATGCGGAAGTCGCGCAGCAGCATGCCGATGAAGCGGCGCACCGGGGGCAGGTTGGTCACCGCGCCACGGATGCTGGACGGCACGAAGGCGAACATCCGCGCATCGATTCGCATCGTCATTTCCGGCGCGTGGCCGGCACGGGCGAAGGTGTTGAGCACTTCGCCGACGCGCTGCGGCTCGGGATCGGTCAGGTGGAAGCAGTGACCATCGAGCTTGGGCTTGTGCGCGATGTGGTCCATCGCATCGACCACGAAGTCGACGGGGATGATGTTCACGCGACCGCCTTCGATGCCGAGCGTCGGCATCCACTGCGGCAGCATCTCGCGCAGTTTCTTTATGAAGGTGAAGAAATAGTACGGACCATCGATCTTGTCGATCTCGCCGGTCTGCGAATGGCCCACCACCATGCCGGGGCGATAGATGCGCCACTTGATGCGTTTTTCCGCGCGCACCAGGCCTTCGGCCTCGTGCTTGGTGCGCAGGTAGGGATCGTCCAGGCCCTCGGCCTCTTCGAACATGTCCTCGCGGAACACGCCCGGATACAGGCCAGCGGCGGCGATCGAACTGGCGTGGTGGAAGCAACCCACGCCGAGCATCGCCGCCAGGTCGAGCGCGTGCTGCGTACCATCGACATTGGCCGCGCGCTGGTTTTCCGCACTCGCGGACAGGTCATAGATCGCGGCGAGATGGAAGAAGTGCTTCACCTTGCCCGACAGCGCACGCAACTGTGCAGGCGTCACGCCGCATCTTGCCGTCGTCATGTCGCCATGCACGACCACGATGCGCTTCATGTCCCAGCCCATCTTCCTGCCGATGGCTTCCAGCTTCTTCTGCGAATCCTTGCGCACCAGCACGTGCACGCTGCCCTTGCGCTTGAGCAGGTTGCTGACGAGATAACGGCCGATGAATCCGGTGGCACCGGTGACGAAATAGCCCATGACCTCTCCCGTTCGGAAGTAGGGCCGCCACGGGCGGCCATCGCGCCTAAGTTGCCAGAGCCCGGCGCCGCCGACAATTCCCCGGCGTATTGACCACCCCGCCGGTGCGTGCTGTCATGCCGCTCTCATCGGGAGGATGACCCATGTCTGATCTGCAGAAGCGATTCGAGCAAGCCGCCAGGGACATCCAGAACCTGCCGGACCGACCCGACAACGACACGCTGCTGCGCCTGTACGCACTCTACAAACAGGGCTCGGAAGGCGACGTCAGCGGCGACAAGCCCGGCTTCTTCGATTTCGTCGGCACCGCCAAGTACGAGGCCTGGTCCAAGCTCAAGGGCTCCTCGCAGGACGACGCAATGAAGAAGTACGTGGACCTGGTCAAGAAGCTGACGAATTGAGCGCTTTCCGTGCGCGCGGCTGACGGCAACAAGTAACGCCCGATGGCCCGCGAAACCCGGCAACGCATCCTCGACTGCTCGCTCGCGATGTTCAACACGCAGGGCGAACCCAACGTCACCACCAACCATATCGCCGACGAGCTGGAGATCAGCCCGGGCAACCTGTACTACCACTTCCGCAACAAGGACGACATCATCGAGCAGTTGTTCGGCGGCTATGAGCAGCGCATCGATACCGCGCTCGGCGCGCCGCCGGACCGGCTTCCCAACCTGGAGGACATCTGGCTGCAGCTGCACCTGGTGTTCGAGTGCATCTGGGACTATCGCTTCCTGTATCGTGATCTCGTCGACATCCTCAGCCGCAACCGGCGCCTGCGCATCCGCTTCGCGCGCATTCTCAAGCGTGCCGACGACAGCGCCCACCAGGTGATGCGCGGCCTGACCCAGGGCGGCGTGATGCGCGCATCGGCCACGGAACTCGATGCGGCCGCCACCAACATCCTGGTGATCGCAACCTTCTGGCTCAACTACGCCGCGGTGCGCGGCGAAAAAGACGAGCAGGCCGCGATCCGCGCCGGGATCGTGCAAGTGATGATGCTGCTGGCGCCCTTCCTGCGAGACGCCGAGCGCGTGCACCTCAACCAGCTGACGCGGGCATATCTGGACTGAGCAGCACAGCCGCCGCCGCCATCAGTCATTGAGTCATTTTGAACGCAGCGGCCAGTATCTTCAGCGCACTGCGTCCGCGCGCGTCGGATACCGTCGTATAGAGTGCCACTTCGGCCGAGGGCAATACCGGCAAGGACAAGGCCGGCCCGATATCCACCGTTCCCGCGGGCGCAGACCGGTACGCCATCAAGGCAACCGCCAGGCCCGCGGCGGCAGCGGCGCCGACTACGGCCGCGCCCTTGCCGATGAATACTTCGCTCCACGCGATTCCCGCTTCATCGAGCGCGCGCGCAGCTGACGCGCGCACGCTGCAACCCTCGCCCTGCGTGGCAAGTGCAAGCGCAGCGCCGTGCTTGCGCTCCCAATCAGGCTTGGCGATCCAACCAAAACGCTCGCGGTACAGCACTTCGCCATGGCGGCGATGCTCGTCTGTGCGAATGACGATCACCGCATCCAGCGCACCGGAGTCGAACGCAGCCAGCAATTCGCGTGAACCGGCGACGCGCAACTCGATGATCAGGCTCGGATCATGCTCGTAAAGCCGGGTCAGCAGGCCGGGCAGCGACGAACCCACGACCAGATGGCTGATGCCGATGATCAACCGTCGTTTT
Source organism: Luteimonas cucumeris (assembly GCF_007830035.1). Classification (GTDB taxonomy): domain Bacteria; phylum Pseudomonadota; class Gammaproteobacteria; order Xanthomonadales; family Xanthomonadaceae; genus Luteimonas_C; species Luteimonas_C cucumeris. The sequence goes on from NZ_VLKN01000003.1 coordinate 588,064, forward strand.
TCGGCGACGAATGCACCCAATGCACGCTCATGCGACGACAGCAGATCCTTGGCCGCATCCAGAAAGGCCAGGCCTTCCATCGACAGACTTACCCGCCGCGGCGTGCGTTCGATCAGGCGTTTTCCTAGACGATCTTCCAGCCGTTTGAGCTTGAGGCTTATCGCCGACTGCGTCCTGTCCATCGCCTCCGCGGCGCGCGTGAAGCTGCGCAGTTCGGCAACCAGCACGAAAGCCTGGATGGCTTCCAGGTCGAGTGATTTCATCGATCAACCATTAATATTTTCAATGACTGAAATATACATCCATGCATATTCAATATGACATTAGGCCTCTAGCATGACGTCCACGGTTCAACTCGAAGAGGCTAGGCACATGTTGGGATTCAGGAAAACTGCTCTGGTGGCGATGTCTTGGCTTTGCCTGCTGACGCTTTTGCCGCCAGCGAACGCGGCGGAGCAGACCACGCCGAATCCGTTGCTGGGGACGTGGACGCTGGTGAGCGTGGACAGCATCAAGGCCGATGGCAGCCGTGTTGCGCTGTATGGGTCGGAACCCAAGGGCGTTCTGATCTTCGATGGCCAAGGCCGCTACGCATCGCAGATCATGCGTGCACAACGTCCACGGTTTGCCTCAGGCAAGAAAAGCAACGGTACCGCCGAGGAATACAAAGCTGCGACGCAGGGCGTGAACGCCCATTTCGGCGAATATGCCGTGGACACGGCTGCAGGACTGGTCAGTTTCCACATCCAGCACGCCCTGTTCCCCAATTGGGAGGGCACCACGCAGGACCGGAAATTTACACTGGCGAATGATGTACTGACCTACAGCGTGCCAGTACCTACCAGCGGCGATGGTGCTTCCGATGAAGTCGTTTGGCGACGCACGGATTGATTCTTCCGGCCATGGGCAGCAAGCAAACACCAAAACGCCCCGCATCGCAGGGCGTTTCCTTCACTGCAGCGGTCCAACCCGATTCCGGGCGGACCTGCGATCTGCTTGCCAAGGGTTAATACCTGGTTTGCGGCCAGTTGCACGCGCGTCGAAGGTAGCGGCGCGATCGGCGCGGCCTACCCTTGCCAGCCGCCATGCATCGCGTGATGCTTGCCGCTCTGCCACATACAGAGGATCGAGCATGGCCGCCAAGTCCGTCTGGGCGCCGTTCCCGCATGATGCCAAGGGCTACGCCTATGCTGGCGATGCACTCGGCAAAGCATGGTCGAAACTGCATGCCGGCGATGTCGAGCCGTACCCGGACGCCAGGCATGCGGAGGCACTGATCGACGCGGCCGGCAAAGCGGCGAAGAAGGCCCAGGCCGAAACATTGTCGACAGACTTGCAGGACGCCTGGCGCGCCTTCCACCGTGGCGACTTCAAGGCAGCTTTCGATGCCGGCGAGGCACTGGGTCCGCTCGGCGCATCCGTCGCGGTCAAGGCAATCGGCATCCACGCCACCTATCTGGTCGATGACGATGCGGAAAAACTGAAGCGCTTCGAACATGCGGCCAAGCTGGCCGAAGCTGCGGTCAAGGCGCTGCCCGACGAGGCCAACAGCCACTATCGCCATGCCTTCGCACTGGGCCGTTACAGTCAGGGCCTGAGCATCGCCAAGGCACTCAAGCAAGGCATTGCCGGCAAGGTGCGTGAATCGTTGGACGCCGCGCTGGAACTGGCGCCCAAACACGCCGAGGCGCACACCGCGCTCGCGCTGTACCACGCCGAGATCATCGGCAAGATCGGCGCGATGATCGGCGGCCTGACCTACGGTGCGAAAGCCTCTGAAGCCGAGTCGCACATCAAGGCCGCGCTCAAGCTGACGCCCGACTCTCCCATCGCCCATGTCGAACACGGCAACGTGCTGATGCTGCTGTACGGCGACAAGAAGGAAGACGCCGCGGCCGCGGCCTACGAAAAAGCCGCCCGGCTCAAGCCACGGGATGCGATGGAAGCGCTGGATGCCGCTTATGCACGGGAACAGCTGGAATAGCGGCGCCCCTGCTTGTCCGTCCTGCGCCGAGCCCTTAAACTACGCGGCCCCGGGCGGTTAGCTCAGCGGTAGAGCATTGCCTTCACACGGCAAGGGTCGCAGGTTCGAACCCTGCACCGCCCACCAGGATCACGAAAGCCGACGCCAGTCGGCTTTTTCGTTTTCGGGCACTCGAAATTGCGTCAACGCCTGCGGCGGACCGTCGATCCGTCGTCAATGTTCGCGCAGATAGTCGACCACGCGATCGGCCAGGACCTCGGGACTTTCCTGGGCCGTGGACAGCTGCATTTCCGCTGCCAGCGGCGGCTCGTACGGCGAGTCGATGCCGGTGAAGTTGCGCAGCTGGCCGGCGCGGGCCTTGGCGTACAGGCCCTTCGGATCACGTTGTTCGGCGATGGCCAGCGGCGTGTCGACGTGGATCTCGACGAACTCGCCTTCGCCGAAGAGGGCGCGCGCCATGTCGCGTTCGGCGCGGAACGGGGAGATGAAGCTGACCAGCACGATCAGCCCGGCATCGGTCATCAGCCGCGCCACTTCCGCCACCCGGCGGATGTTCTCCACCCGGTCCTCGTCGGTGAAGCCCAGGTCCTTGTTCAGGCCATGGCGCAGGTTGTCGCCGTCCAGCACGTAGGTGTGATACCCCAGCGCGTGCAGGCGTTGATCGACCCGGTTGGCGATGGTCGACTTGCCGGCGCCGGACAGGCCGGTGAACCACAGGCAGCGCGGCGACTGGCCCTTGGCCAGGGCGCGGGCACGGCGGTCCAGCGCCAGGTGCTGCCAGTGCACGTTGTGCGCGCGGCGCAGCGCAAAATCGATCGTGCCGCAGGCCACCGTGGCCTGGCTTTGCCGATCCACCAGGATGAAGCCGCCCAGGGTGCGGTCGTCGCGGTAGGCCTCGAACGCGATGGCGCGGTCCAGGTTGAGGTTGCAGTAGGCCACCTCGTTGAGTTCCAGCCGCTTGGCCGCCAGCGGCTCCTGGGTGTTGATGTCGACCCGGTACTTGATCTCGGTGACCTGGGCGATGGCCGCGGTGGTGCCCAGCTGCAGCCGGTACGGACGGCCCGGCAGCAGCGCGGCGCGGTCCAGCCACAGCAGGTGCACGGCGAACTGGTCGGCCACGGCCGGGGCGTGGTGGGCCGCGGCCACGACATCGCCGCGGCTGATGTCCAGGTCATCGCGCAGGGTCA